>JAZRLO010000050.1:0-10854 GCA_045646845.1 Bacteroidaceae bacterium | reverse complement strand
GTACGCAATTGTTGAGATTAATGGACAGCAGTTCAAGGCTGAGGCTGGTAAGAAGCTGTTCGTGCACCACATCAAGGGTGCTCAGAATGACACAACCGTAGAGTTTGACCGCGTGTTGTTGTTGGATAAGGATGGTGCTGTTACTGTAGGTGCTCCTACTGTAGAAGGCGCAAAGGTAGTTTGCTATATCGGCAATGTTCGTGAGCAGAAGATTGTTCGCAAGTCTAAGGACGGTCAGAACATCGTTACAACACGTACAATTGACCCTACATTGGTTAAGGGTGACAAGGTGTTGGTGTTCCACAAGCGTCGTCGTAAAGGCTACCGCAAGTTGAACGGTCACCGTCAGCAGTTCACAGAGTTAGTTGTTAAGGAAGTTATCGGTTAATTTAAAGTTTAAGTATTATGGCACATAAGAAAGGTGTTGGTAGTTCAAAGAACGGCCGTGAGTCAGCAAGTCAGAGACTTGGTGTTAAGATCTGGGGTGGCCAGGTATGTAAAGCCGGTAATATCATCGTACGTCAGCGTGGTACAGTTCACAACCCCGGTGCAAACATCGGTATGGGTAGTGACCACACTCTCTACGCTTTGGTTGACGGTGTTGTAACATTCAAGCGTGGCAAGAACGACAAGAGCTACGTTTCAGTTACTCCTATCGCTGAGAAGAACTGATATTTCTTGTCGAAGCAAGTTTGAGGCAATCCTTACAGGGTTGCCTCTTTTTGTGTATGTGTGTTGTAATGGGTGAAAGTATCAGCTCTATTGTTTTATCTCCATTTGCAGATTGAAAAAAGTTGCCCTTTAGCGTAACTTTTTGTCAATTTGTTGTTAAATGATTGAAAAATGTTGTACTTTCGTAAAATAGTAGGTGCTCGTAACGTTACAGTGCCTTTCGATTGATGAAATTATAAAAAACAGATACACTATGCTAACATTAAAACAAATTTCACAGGAGACCGAGAAGGTACTCAAAGGTCTTGAGAAGAAGCATTTCAAGAATGCTAAGGAAACCATAGAGAAAGTTCTTGAACTCGACAAGGCACGCCGTGCGGCGCAGCAGGAACTCGATAATGTCCTTGCACAGAACAAGCAGCTTGCTGCAAAAATCGGTCAGCTTATGAAGGCCGGTCAGGCTGCCGAGGCTGAAATAGTGAAGAACGATGTCGCAACTCTCAAGACAAGAGCTACAGAGCTTCAGGCAAAGATGGACACAGCTGCCGATGAGTTGCAGCAGGTTCTCTATACAATACCGAACATTCCTTATGATGAGGTACCCGACGGTGTTGCTGCCGAGGACAACGTTGTTGAGAAGACCGGTGGAATGGAGACTCAGCTTCCCGAGAATGCTCTCCCTCACTGGGAACTTGCAAAGAAATATGACCTCATTGATTTTGATTTGGGCGTGAAGATTACTGGTGCAGGTTTCCCTGTATATAAGGGCAAGGGTGCGCAGCTCCAGCGCGCGCTCATCAATTTCTTCCTCGACGAGGCGCGTGCAGCTGGCTATGTAGAGATTATGCCTCCTACAGTCGTGAATGCGGCATCTGGCTACGGTACAGGACAGCTCCCCGACAAGGAGGGGCAGATGTACCACTGCGGTCTCGACGATCTTTACCTCATTCCTACAGCCGAGGTCCCTGTTACAAATATCTACCGCGACGTAATTCTCGATGAGAAACAGCTTCCTATCAAGAACTGTGCATATACACAGTGTTTCCGCCGCGAGGCCGGTTCATACGGCAAGGATGTACGCGGACTCAACCGTCTGCATGAGTTCTCAAAGGTTGAAATCGTCCGTATCGATACTCCCGAGCACAGCAAGGAGTCGCACAAGGAGATGCTCGAGCATGTAGAGGGATTGCTCAAGAAACTTGAACTCCCATACCGTATCCTCCGTCTTTGTGGCGGTGATATGAGTTTTACTGCAGCTCTTTGTTTCGACTTCGAAGTTTATTCCGAGGCTCAGCAGCGTTGGCTCGAGGTTTCTTCAGTTTCCAACTTCGACAGCTACCAGGCTAATCGCTTGAAATGCCGTTACCGCAATGCTGACAAGAAAACTGAACTCTGCCACACTCTCAACGGCTCTGCACTCGCTCTTCCGCGTATAGTTGCTGCGCTACTTGAGAACAACCAGACTCCCGAGGGAATACGTATTCCTAAGGCGTTGGTTCCGTATTGTGGGTTTGAGATAATAGATTAATAAAGTCCACTAAAAAGGCATCTGCTGCGTTATGCTCAATTTTGTAAACAGTCATTTAGGCTTACTAAACTCCTGTTTTCAAAATTTTTGCAAGCCTTGCATCTGCACTTTTTATTGAACTTTATATAAAAATAAGGTAAAAAGGCATCTGTTGCGTTACGAGTACCGTGTCATCCCGACAGAGCGTAGCGACGAGGGAACTTTAAATCGCGTATGAGATATCTCGCATTCGGTCGATATGACATGAGCTTGGTAATCACTGATAACTGCGTTATATCGGTTGAATACAAGGGCAGGGATTGTCTGCCTTTGATATAAAAGAATATAATAATAGACATTATGTACAGGATAGTATCGAAAGAGCAGTTCTCGGAAAAAGTTTTCCGTCTGCGTGTTGAGGCTCCGCTTATTGCAAAGGCATACAGGGCTGGTAACTTCGTTATTCTAAGAGTAGGGGAGAAGGGTGAGCGTATTCCTTTGACCATTGCACATGCCGACCCAGAAAAGGGGCTTATAACTCTGGTTATCCAGAAGGTAGGTCTCAGTTCCAGTCGTGTGTGTGACCTTAACGAGGGCGATTGTATTACCGATGTTGTTGGTCCTCTTGGTCAGGCCACTCATATCGAGAACTTCGGTACAGTCGTGTGTGCCGGCGGTGGTGTGGGTGTTGCGCCTATGTTGCCCATTGCCGCTGCGTTGAAGAAGGCCGGCAACCGTGTGATTTCTGTGCTTGCAGGGCGTTCAAAAGACCTCATTATCCTTGAAAAGGAGGTCCGCGAGGTTTCGGATGAAGTTATCATTATGACCGATGACGGTTCTTATGGAGACAAAGGTCTTGTTACAGAAGGTATAGAGCGCGTAATCAAACGCGAAAAGGTTGACCATTGCGTGGCTATAGGTCCTGCAATAATGATGAAATTCGTCTGCAAGCTTACAAAGCAGTATGATATACCTACGGTCGTTTCGCTCAACACCATCATGGTCGATGGTACCGGTATGTGCGGTGCCTGTCGTGTGACGGTCGGCGGAAAGACCAAGTTTGTGTGTGTTGATGGTCCTGAATTCGATGGTCATCAGGTTGATTTCGACGGTATGATGCAGCGTCTCGGTTCGTTCAAGTCCGAGGAGGCTCATGAACTCGAGAAACTCGGCAAGGCTGTGGAGTGTGCAAGTGAGTGCGATGAACTTATCAACCGTGACGCTCCATGGCGTGCGGAACTCCGTGCAAAGATGAAGCCGAAGGAGCGTACGGCAATAGAACGTTGTCCGATGCCTGAACTGGAACAGGCCTACCGTGCGACAAAACTGCGCGAAGAGGTTAATACGGGTTTCACCAAAGAAATGGCTATGGTTGAGGCACAGCGTTGTCTCGATTGTCCCAAACCTGCCTGTATGGAGGGCTGTCCCGTGAACATAAAGATTCCTTCGTTCATAAAGAATATTGAACGCGGTGAGTTTGTGAAGGCTGCGCAGGTGCTTAAGATGACAAGTTCATTGCCAGCTGTCTGTGGTCGTGTATGTCCGCAGGAGAAGCAGTGCGAGAGCCAGTGTATCCACCTTAAGATGGGTCACAAGGCTGTTGCTATCGGTGCGCTGGAGCGTTTTGCTGCCGATTACGCACGCGAGAGTGGTGAAATGCCTGCTCCGCAGGTGGCGGCTGCGAACGGCAAGAAGGTTGCTGTTGTAGGCTCAGGCCCTGCCGGTCTCTCGTTTGCCGGTGATATGGCAAAACTCGGCTATGCCGTTACCGTTTATGAGGCATTGCATGAGATTGGCGGTGTGCTCAAGTATGGTATTCCTGAGTTCCGTCTGCCGAACTCTATCGTCGAGCACGAAATCGAGAATCTGCGCGCGATGGGTGTTGAGTTCGTTAAAGACTGTGTTGTGGGCAAGACTATTTCTATAGCACAGTTGCAGGATGAGGGCTTCCAGGGTGTCTTCGTGGCATCGGGTGCCGGCCTGCCTAACTTCATGAACATACCCGGCGAGAACTCTATAAATATCCTCTCTTCAAACGAGTATCTTACACGCGTCAATCTTATGGACGCGTCGAATCCCGAAACTGATACGCCGATGCACATAGGCAAACGCGTGGCTGTTATCGGTGGCGGTAATACGGCCATGGACTCTGTACGTACCGCAATGCGTCTCGGTGCTGAGCGTGCGATGATTATATATCGCCGTAGCGAAGCTGAAATGCCTGCGCGTCTTGAAGAGGTGAAGCATGCCAAGGAGGAGGGTGTTGAATTCCTTACTCTCCATAATCCTATAGAGTATATAGCGGACGAAAAGGGCTGCGTAAAGCAGATTGTGCTGCAAAAAATGGAACTCGGCGAGCCTGATGCTTCGGGCCGACGTTCTCCGGTGCCTGTAGAGGGTGCGATAGAGACTATCGATATTGACATGGCTGTGGTGTCTGTGGGTGTTTCTCCCAATCCGCTTGTTCCCACCTCGGTAGAGGGTCTTGAACTCGGACGCAAGAATACTATTGCCGTGAACGACAATATGCAGTCTTCTATTCCGTTCATCTATGCAGGCGGCGACATTGTCCGTGGCGGTGCAACGGTTATCCTTGCCATGGGTGACGGACGCCGTGCGGCGGCTGCAATGCATGAGCAGTTGAGCAAGTGATTCCCCCAAAGATAAACAAATAATAAACGGCTCTCGCGTACGCAGGAGCCGTTTATTATTTGTTTATAAAATTCTTGTGTTTATTCTTTGGCAATCTTCTTGCTCTTGTCGTTCATTATAACAATGTTTATTGAGTCGCTGTAAGCTTGTTGTATGTCGCTGAATCTGGCCCAGTGCTTCTGTACCTGTCTTATGAATGCGAAGGTCTGTTTCCAGTTCTTGAACTCGCCGTTGCGGCATACAGGGTCGTTGTAGTATTCCGGTTGGCTCTTTCTTACAAGGAACGAATCGACGCATCCGTTCCATACGTATTTGTTGCAACCGTACTTCTCGGCAAGGTTCATCGCGTCAACGATGTGTCCGTAGCCGGCATTGTACGATGCAAGGACAAACTTCCTGCGTTCTTCCCTGTCGGTTATCTTGCCGAAGAATTTCTCGTGTGAATCGAGCAGTCTGGCTGCGGCCATCACGTTAGTGCGGTTGTCGCTGTACAATTCTTCAGGAATCTTCATGCCGCGCAGTGTCGATGGCATCATCTGCATCACTCCGCATGCACCGGCTTCCGACACTACCGTACTGTCGAAGCGCGACTCCGTGAATGCTATGGCTGCTATCAGTGTCCAGTCGTATCCGATGCTGTCTGCGGCTTCCCTGAACAGCTCATCGTAGTCGGACAGTCTTGCGTAGGGCGAGAGGTAGGTGTATTCCTCTATCGGCAGTACCTCCTCGGCCACAATCTCGTTCTGTTCCCCAATCTCTTCTGTTGTTGCTTTTGCTTTTGGTTTCTGCCCACCGAAAATGGCGTCTTTGGCTATTATAAGAACGACAACGGCTATCAGCAGGGAAAGGTAGATGTAATAACGGTTTTTCATAGTGTTACTTTAGGAAATATCTGATTGACATCTGTAATGCCCGTATCGCTTTTTCGTTGTTTCCGCCTTGCGGTATTATTATGTCGGCGAATTTCTTTGTGGGCTCAATGAATTCCCAATGCATCTCCTTTACTATACGCTCGTAACGCGATATTACTGTTTCGGGAGTGCGCCCGCGCTCTATGATGTCGCGGCGTATGAGTCTTATGAGTCTGTCGTCGGCATCGGCATCCACGAATATCTTCAGGTCCATGAGTTCTCTAAGCTCGGGGTTGACCAGTGCCATAATGCCTTCTATTATGATAACCTCTTTCGGTTCCACGTGAACTACCTCGGGCTGGCGAGTGCAGGTGATGTATGAGTATGTGGGCTGTTCAATGGCCTTTCCCTCTCTGAGCATTGTTATCTGCTCCACGAGCAGGTTCCAGTCGAATGCGTCGGGGTGGTCGAAGTTTATGAACTGCCGCTCCTCTACGGGGACGTGGCTGCTGTCCTTGTAATAAGAGTCCTGCGGGATTACTGCTACCGAACCTTCGGGCAGCGAGTTTACGATTTCCTTTACAACGGTGGTCTTGCCCGATGCCGTTCCTCCTGCTATGCCGATGATATACATACTGTTTTGTCTTTATATTAGGAAGTTGTTTGAATTTCTTTCAAAAATATTACTTACATTATCCGCAAGAAGTGCTTGTCTTTTTATGCCCTTTTTGTCTGTATTCCCCTTTTCGCAGTTACATAGCCAGTTATGCGCCTTTGAAAAACGAAAAAACACTCTAAAAAAGTTCTATAAAAATTTCAAGGACATAAATTTATACAGCTTCTAAAACAAAAGTAGTAATTTTCATTTAAAAAACAGCCTTTTATCGGTAAAAATTACTGTAGGCAGGGTCTTGTTTTTGAATTGTATCGAATGGCTCCGGCAATCTGGCGCGGATTTTTCTTGTTTGTGGGCATGTGTTGCAGCTTTTCTACATTTTGTTAAAATAGACAAAAAAAGACATTAGGCGTTTGTGTTTTATTTCGTACCTTTGAAAAAGGTAAAATATAGGCCTTTACTATTATTATGCAGTGTAAATGGCTTTATTGTATGGTTTGCAAAATTTTAGATATAAACTTTAGATTATGAAAAGAAAACTTTTGTTGACAGGCGTTTTGTCGATGCTTGTTGTTTTGAGTGTCTTGGCACAACGTCAAAAAACGACGATCAACTTCCTTGGTGAATTTGATTGGAACTTCAGGGGGGATTATACCTATTCGTTCGTTATGCAGGAAAATGGACAGGAACTGAAAGATGGACCTTTCCAGATGAGTGCGACTATCAAAGAGAGCTATAGCGGTTATAAGACTTTCTATAGAAGTTCAATAACCGGCAAATATCTCCTTAAAGGCTCCCACTCCGACGGGGCAATTCACGGTCCATTGACGCTTGATGCAAATATAAATTTCAGTGCAACCAATGGAGAGAAAGAGTATAAAAAATATTCGTTCCGGGGTAGTTTCAAAGAAGGTGTTCCTGAAGGAAACTTCAAAGTCGATTATCCAAGTTATGGTATAAAAGTAAATGTCAACTATAAGAACGGCATCCTTGTCGGGCAGTATCAAGTAAAAGGAATTGATCGTGGATTGCCTTTCAATAGAACCGGTACATTGACTGCCGATGGTAAACCAACAGGTGTCTGGAAATATGATTATGCAAGCGGCGTTGAAGAGTTGACTTTTCTGAACGGCGTTGTGATAAATAAATCAAGTTATGATGCTGGGTTGAGTGCTAAAGCGAAATCCTATGCTTCGGGAACCATATCAAAAGAGGATCTCGAAAAGGAGAATATTTTTGTGATTCCGGACAGTATGTCCCTTGGGAGTGACGCCTGGAATCAGATTTTGCACGACGGTATAGCATGGGATAAATTGGGCTATTATGCATTCAGCAGTTCTGAATATGTTAGATTTTCTTATCTTATGAGGTTGCCGTTTTTTAACGAAAAGGGTCTTGAGGTGCTGAAAAAATGTGTGCTGGATAATGATCGTTATGCTTATGAAGGAGATATTTATTTTGACAAGGTACGCAATATGTATCGTTGCAGAATACATAAGAGTAGTGTGTTGGCCGATTATTGTACGGGATATCCCGATTGGAGTAACTACTTTGTAGATGTTTACTTGACAAATGAACAATTTACGGAACTGTGCATTTCCTTGCACGAAGCCAGAAAGGCAAATATTGACAAGCAGGACATCTATAGTCTGTATAATCCACAAATTTCCGATTTTGAGCAATGTTCCTATGATGAGAGTGTGGTTGTTTATAACAAAGAACATAGCCATTTTTCCGGTTTGGTATATTATAGCTGGGATACATTTGCGGAGTACTTTATAAAAGAAGGTAAAATAGAGGAACTGATGAATTTTGTTCCGGAAACAAGAAAAGACGTTGTTAAAGTTAAAATTGACAAATATAAGGAGTCTTGTGGCGAGACAATAAAAAAATGGTTTGAGGACAACGTCTTGAACACTTCTTACAACAATATCTATTATGAGATAAGAAATAATGTTGACATGAATTTCTTCCCGATCATTTCTTATAGTGTAGATAGTATTGAACTTGTTAATGGAAAAGAGTTGGAGGTGCATTCTTTGGTGAATGTAAGTGCAGGAGAACTTGGGTACAAGACTTACCGTTTGGTTCTTTATGGTTATATAAATGAAGGCTCTGTGAATATGAATGTGAGAAAAACATTCAAGGCATCGAACTTCATTAATGTCAAGAACGATTATGATGTGATAAGTGAACTTGATTTTAAAATTGATGAAAACGATAAAAAAATCGGCGACCTTGCCAAGGATGCATTCCAAAAAGACTATTCATTGTACCAGTCGTACAGAGAAAGCCTGGATTTCTCCATCGACCATAATGATTTGAAGGCTTCGATTGATAAGAGAAAAGAGGTGTTGGCCATTCAGGAACATGTTGCTGTTTTTGTAGAAAAACTGACGGCTGTTTATAGTGGTGATAATGAGGTCTCTACGAAATGTGCAGATATAAAAGATGTTTCAAAAGCATACAATGCTTATTTGAAGACAAGGGATTTGTCTTGGAGCCCGGCTACGGAGTTTGAAAGAATTGACAAATATATTGAGATAAATGAGAAATGTCTGGAGTTTGTAGAACTTCGTCATCAAGTACAGGAAAACGATGCGCAGATTAAAGAGTTGAAATCAGCTGCATCGAATATATATAAGGCATATAAGAACTATGTGAAGGAACGTGATTTGACTTGGACTCCGGAAGTTGATTTTACTCAGATTAGAACTTTGATTGATATTCAGGAGAGATATCTTGTGTTCGTAGAGAAGGAGGATATTAAAACAATCAATAAGAGTGTCAAGAAACAGGAAATAGATGATATTGTCAAGATTCTTGAAATGAATTGATGTCCGTCTTAATTGAAAAAATGCCAATCGCATCGGAACAACGCGATTGGCATTTTTTTTACATAATCTTGTCAGTTCTTGCCTTAATGCGCTATTATTCTGTCTGCTTAAGTTTCTTTCCTTTCAGTTTTGCATATTTTTTTGCTGATATAATCGTGGGAAATCAAAGAATTTATTAAATTTGCAAAGAATTACCGCAAGGTAAAAGTTGGGATATTCATTTAACTACTTTAAAGTATAAATTATTATTATGGTAAACTACAAAGAACTCGGTCTTGTAAACACCAAGGAGATGTTTGCAAAGGCTATGAAGGGTGGCTATGCTATTCCCGCATTCAACTTCAACAACATGGAGCAGCTGCAGGCTATCATCAGCGCAGCAGTTGAGACAAAGTCACCTGTTATCCTTCAGGTTTCAAGCGGTGCCCGCAAGTATGCTAACCAGACACTTCTCCGTTACATGGCTGAGGGTGCTGTTGAGTATGCTAAGGAACTCGGTTGCACAAACCCCGAAATCGTTCTTCACCTCGACCACGGTAACTCATTCGAGCTCTGCAAGTCTTGCATCGACATGGGCTTCTCTTCAGTTATGATCGACGGTTCACACCTCCCCTACGAGGAGAACGTGGCTCTCACAAAGCAGGTTGTTGAGTATGCTCATCAGTACGGTGTTACTGTTGAGGGTGAGCTCGGTATCCTTGCAGGTGTTGAGGATGACGTGGTTGCTGAGCACCACACATACACACGCCCCGAGGAGGTTGTTGACTTCGTTACAAAGACTGGTTGCGACAGCTTGGCTATCTCTATCGGTACATCACACGGTGCAAACAAGTTTAAGCCCGAGCAGTGCACACGCAACGAGAAGGGTATCCTTGTTCCTCCCCCATTGGCATTCGACGTTCTCGAGGGTTGCATGGAGCAGCTCCCCGGTTTCCCCATCGTTCTCCACGGTTCTTCATCAGTTCCCCAGGAGGAGGTTGAGACAATCAACAAGTACGGTGGTGCATTGAAGGATGCTATCGGTATCCCCGAAGAGGAGCTCCGCAAGGCAGCAAAGCTTGCAGTTTGCAAGATCAACATCGACAGCGACAGCCGTCTTGCCATGACAGCTGCTATTCGCGAGGTGTTCGCTACAAATCCAGCAGAGTTCGACCCACGTAAGTACCTCGGTCCTGCACGCGACAACATGAAGAAGCAGTACATCCACAAGATTGTGAATGTTCTTGGTTCTGATAACAAGCTCGCTTAATTAATTTGTCTCTAAAAAGGCATCTGCTTCGTTACGCTCAATTTTGTAAACAGTCATTTAGGTAACTAAACTCCTGTTTTCCAAATTATCGCGAGCCTTGCATCTGCACTTTTTATATAACAAATTGATAATACAACAAGGATGAATGTGAAATTCATCCTTGTTTGTTTTATAACAGTGTTAAGCTGTGTGCCGTAAATCTTCATTTACGTTCAGTAAACTCCGATTTCTGCCTAAACCGAAAGCCTAGTTCTCCCTCTTTTTAAAGTAATAATATAGCAGTTGACCCGCGACTTTTTTCTTCGCGAACTTGTCATCCTGATCATACTTTAATGAAAACATTAAAAAGAGGTTCTCGATGAGCGTAGCGAACTAACGAATGTGAATGTTGCGATTGTGCGAGTGAAATAAAACTTGTTTAATTTCACAACGAGCATTAGCAACATCGCCAAAGGCATTGGATCTAAAAA
>JAZRLO010000049.1:0-20921 GCA_045646845.1 Bacteroidaceae bacterium | reverse complement strand
GCAGAACAGGGAAGAACGTGAATCGGCCACCAAAGCAATGGCAAGAAATCAAAAGCAGAATGAAGAGATTGCTGAACGCATACAAAAAGAATATGGATTGACACCCACTCGCTCACGCATACAAAAATACAAGATGTGGGAGGAGAGTGAGCACATCTGTATATATTGTGGAAAAACAGTAAGTGCAAAAGAATTTCTACTGGGATTCGGTGTGGAAGTTGAACACATTATTCCACGTTCAGTTATCTTTGACGACAGTTTTGCCAACAAGGTTTGCTCTTGCAGCGAATGCAACAAGGAAAAAAACAACCGTACTGCGTTTGATTATATGAAGACTAAGAGCGAGGGTGACTTCACTGCATATATTGAGCGCATAAATGATTTGACCGAACGCGGAAAGATATCAAACACCAAGCGCAAAAAGCTGCTTATGCCGGCAAGTGAACTACCTACCGACTTCATCGAGCGCCAATTGCGCGAAAGCCAATATATTGCCAAGAAAGCAAAAGAAATTCTGCAAACTATCTGCCCCAATGTGTATTCAACAAGTGGCAGTATAACCGATTTCCTGCGACACCTATGGGGATGGGATGAAGTCTTGCACACACTCAATTTCAGCCGATACCAGGCCGCAGGACTTACCGAAATGGTTGAACGTGAAATAGACGGCAAGAAGGTTGAAGTTGAGAGAATTGCCGGATGGTCCAAACGTATGGACCACCGCCACCACGCAATTGATGCGTTAACAATCGCCTGCACAAAACAAGGATACATACAACGTATCAATAATTTGAGTTCTTTGAAAGATGTTTCATTCAGTTCTTTCTACGACGAAAAACAACACTCAGAGACTCGCCAACGCCTGACACGCCTTGAACGCTACATAAAGATGCAACCACACTTTACAACAGCCGAAGTGCAACAGGCTGTTGAAGGTATTGCCGTATCGTTCAAAAGCGGAAAACGTGCCGCAAGCATGGGAAAGCGATACATACACAAAGGTGGCAAACGTATTTGCGTTCAGCAAGGAATCATCATTCCACGAGGCGCCTTGAGCGAGGAGAGCGTATATGGCCGCATACAGGACTTCAAGACCGGCAAACAAGAGTATGTAAAGAAATATGACATCGGTACCATTACCTTAAAAAATATTGAAGATGTAATTGACAAGCGCATCCGAGAGATATTACGCACAAGGTTGGAACAGTTCGGTGGCAAGCCCGAGAAGGCATTTGCAGAACCCGTACTCGACCACCAGCGTCACGCAATACGTAGCGTGAGATGCCGAACCGGTTTGAATGCAACCGTACCGGTGCGATATAACGAACAAGGCGAGCCCATTGCATTTGTAAAACCCGGCAACAACCACCACGTTGCAATATATGTAGATGAAAAAGGCAAATTACAGGAGCACATAGTCACATTCTGGCATGCAGTAGAACGCAAGAAATACGGCATTCCAACCATCATTACCGCCCCAGCAGATGCTTGGGATAAAGTAACAGACAATATGCCAGAATCATTCCTGAATCAATTACCACCATCGGCAAACTGGGAGTTCAAGTTCTCAATGCAGCAGAACGAGATGTTCATTCTTGGGATGGAAGAAGAACTCTACAACGATGCAACACAAAAGGAGGATTATGCAACATTGAGTAAATATCTGTATAGAGTTCAAAGTATTTCAGAAGGAGATTATTTTTTCAGACACCATTTAGAAACAACAAATGATAAGTCTAGCGTTGCCAAAGAGATGGGCAAAATGAAACGCTTGAGTCCAAAATTACTAATTGAGAACAATCCTCACAAAGTCCATATTAGTATAACAGGCAAAATAACGGAGATATGATAAAGCGCACATTATATTTCGGCAATCCCGCTTACTTGAGCACAAAGTATGCACAATTGGAAATCCGTTTGCCCGAGGTGGAAAAGAACAGCACTCTTCCCGAGAGTTTCAAAGCCTCAGCATTAAAGCAAATTCCAATTGAAGACATCGGTGTTGTGGTTCTTGACAACAAACAGATAACCATAACTCAAGGAGCATTAAGCGAATTGTTGGATAATAATGTAGCTCTCATTTCCTGCGACGAACACCGCATGCCCATAGGACTGATGTTGCCACTTGCCGGCAACACAACGCAAAGCGAACGCTTTCGTCATCAAATAGAGGCATCACTGCCGTTAAAAAAGCAACTGTGGCAACAGACCATACAGGCAAAGATTACAAACCAATCGGCTGTACTGCGACAACAACGCGGCCTTGAGTGTGGAAATATGGAAGCATGGGCCAAACAGGTAAAGAGTGGTGATAGTGACAACCTTGAAGGACGTGCTGCTGCATTCTATTGGCAGAATCTTTTTGGAGACATCGAGGGTTTTCACCGGGACAGGGAAGGGATTGCACCAAACAACTTGCTTAACTATGGATATGCCATTCTGCGTGCAGTGGTAGCACGTTCATTAGTAGGAAGTGGTATGTTGCCAACATTAGGTATTCACCACCATAACCGCTACAATGCCTATTGCCTTGCCGATGACATAATGGAACCATACCGCCCATTTGTAGACAAATTGGTTGCAGAAATTGTAGATAGCGGCATTGATATCTCCAAACTGACAACTGAAATAAAAAGCAAATTGCTGTCAATTCCGGTTTTGGATGTTGTAATAAACGGACGACGCAGCCCATTGATGATAGCAGTTGCAACAACCACTGCCTCACTCTACAAATGTTACAGTGGAGAGATACGCAAAATAGCATACCCTACAATGGAATGATTGAACGGTTTAGCGAATATCAGATAATGTGGATTTTCGTTTTTTTCGATTTGCCCACCGAGACAAAACGTGAACGCAAAATATATGCCGATTTCAGAAAGCAGCTTTTGCGTGACGGATTCACGATGTTCCAATTCTCTATCTACTTGCGTCATTGCCCAAGCAGAGAAAATGCCGATGTCCACATAAAACGAGTAAAGAAATGGTTACCCAAAGAGGGGTATGTCGGCATATTGACAGTAACAGATAAACAGTTCAGCCAAATGGAACTGTTCCGTGGATGCCAACATATTAAAAAAGAGTTAGAGCCTCAACAATTAGAACTGTTCTGAAAAACAGAAAAAAGGATTTGCACAAAACAATGCAAATCCTTTTTAAATACACCTTATTTTTTCTTTTCTAAAAATCTTTATAAATACTTATTACACAACAACTTGCAAACATTGTGGTGTATTTAATATTTCAAAGTTACAAATTCAAAAGCAAATCACAACATCTGACATGTAGTTAAATATACGGTTATGGTGTATTTAATATTTCAAAGTTACAAATTCAAAAGCAAATCACAACACTTCCTCCTTATGCGCAAGAAGGTAGCGGGTGTATTTAATATTTCAAAGTTACAAATTCAAAAGCAAATCACAACGCTTCACGGATATCCCAGATGATGCAGTAAGGTGTATTTAATATTTCAAAGTTACAAATTCAAAAGCAAATCACAACAAACAGAAGGTTGCCCGTAAGATGGCGGAGGTGTATTTAATATTTCAAACTTACAAATTCAAAAGCAAATCACAACGTACAACGGCTATTAACCTGGTGAAGATGGGTGTATTTAATATTTCAAAGTTACAAATTCAAAAGCAAATCACAACAGGGGCAGGCACATAATCACCAAGGCTATGGTGTATTTAATATTTCAAAGTTACAAATTCAAAAGCAAATCACAACAGTATGTGTATTTGACACCCTCGAGTTTTCGGTGTATTTAATATTTCAAAGATACAAATTCAAAAGCAAATCACAACTATATGTGTACTTGACACGGCTCAAGTGCAGGTGTATTTGATATGTCAAAGATACTAAAATGAAAGCAAATCAACAACGGTGATATCTCTTTTGTGCTTTTGTTCTTATGTCACCCTTTTTTTAAGCAATAATATAGATGTTGACCCGGCGTTCCGTTATCACCTTTAGCATTAGTCCAACTGCACTACAGTTATTCCGGCACCACCGAACTGCACATGTTCATCGTGAAAGTGCTTGACGAATGGCAGGGTGCTAAGGTATTGGCGCACGAGGGTGCGGAGAATACCATTTCCGGTACCGTGCAGAATGCGCAGGTTATGCACGTTGCAAACCACAGCATCGTCAATAAAATAGCTCACGGCCTGCACTGCCTCCTCGCCACGCATACCGCGTATGTCGATATCGGATTTAAACTCAAGGCGTTTGCGATGAAGCTGTTCCTGTGTCTCGCTGGTAAGGAAAGAGACCTTCCGCACCTCCTCTTTCGGAGCCTCGCACGGTTGCAGCCTGTCGATGGAAACGGTTGACTTTATAGCTCCGAAACGCACTATGGCATTGTTCTTCTTCACTTCCATAACCTCGCCTATAGCTTGCTGTCCGTCAAGGCGCACATGCATGCCCGGCTCTATAACAGGACGAACGTTCTCTTTGGGTACCGTTTCGCTCGCACCACCCTGCCGATTACCGTTTTTTTCCTTTTTACCGTTCTTTTTACGTTCCTGACGCGCAAGAATCTTCGCCATTTCACGGTCGGTCTGCATCTGCTGTTTCTGCTTGGCAAGTTCTTCGAGCTGTCTGCTGAAATCTGTCAGTTCCTGACGTGCCTGACGCGTGCGTTCCTTCTCGGCCTTTGCCTCCACAATTGTACGTATCGTATTCTCTATCTTTGCATTGGCATCACGCAACAGACGTTCAGCCTCATCGCGGGCATCCTTCAATATCTGTTTGCGGCTTTTCTTGATTTCATCGGTAGATTCCTGTACCTTGCCGAGCATCTCGTCAAGTTCTTTCTCCTTCTGGTGAACGTTCTTGCGTTTGCTTTCCCAATAACGTTTGTCGCGCACGATATCCTGCAGGTACTTGTCGCTCTGTATATAGTCGCTGCCCACTATCTGCGAAGCATCGGCAATAACCTCCTCGGGCAAGCCTATCTTGCGTGCAATTTCCACAGCGAACGAACTGCCGGGGTTGCCTATCTGCAACTGAAACAAGGGGCGCATCTCGCCACGGTCATAAAGCATCGCTCCGTTGACAATGCCGGGGGTGGCATCGGCAAAATGCTTGAGGTTCTGGTAGTGGGTAGTGATTATACCGAATGCCCCACGTTCATTGAAACGTTTAAGAAGGGCTTCGGCTATCGCAGCACCGATAAGCGGTTCGGTTCCGCCGCCGAACTCGTCGATAAGAATCAGCGATTCTCTGTCGCAGTTGCGCAATGTGTGCTTCATGTTGAGCAGGTGGCTCGAATAGGTACTCAAGTCATCTTCGATACTCTGCTGGTCTCCAATATCTATGAAAAGGCTCTTGAAAAGGCCTGCGCGACTGCGCTCGTGCACAGGAATGAGCATTCCGCATTGGAGCATATACTGCAACAGGCCTGCTGTTTTCAAGCAGACCGATTTTCCGCCGGCATTCGGTCCTGAAATAAGCAGTATTCTCCTTTCGCCATCCAGTTCTATATCAAGCGGAGACATCTTACGGCCGTGTTTGCGTAATGACTGTTCGAGCAACGGATGGTAAGCTGCGCCCCAATCCATCATAGGACGGTCAACGAGCGCAGGCTTAATGGCATTCATATGCACAGCAAGTTCTGCTTTCGCACGTATGAAATCCATCTCACCCAAGAATTCATATGCTTGCAGGAGCTGAGGAACCAGCGGACGCAGTTCGGCTGAAAAAGCCGAAAGAATCGCTATTATCTCACGTTTTTCCTCGGATTCGAGTTCACGGATACGGTTGTTCGCCTCCACCACCTCGGCCGGTTCAATGAAGACCGTTTTTCCGCTTGCCGACTCATCGTGTACGATACCTCCCATCCTACGCTTCAGTGCCGGAGCAACAGGAATCACCAGGCGACCGTCACGCATAGTGGGCGAAGCATCCTTCTCGACCAGACCTTCGGCCTGCGCACGGCGCAATATGCTGTTGAGAGTACGCGAAATACTGCCCGAAGTGCGCGAAAGTTCACTGCGTATTCGTGAAAGTGCCGGTGAGGCACTGTCCTTGACAGCACCGAACTTGTCTATAATGGAATCAATGTCGCGAATGATACGAGGAAAAGCCTCAACATCACCGGCTATCGCACGCAACGAAGGATAAAGGGGGTTATCCTCTACATCGGCACCTTCGCCGCCCTGTTTGCGCAGCAACGAGAGTATGCGGCCAATTGTTTCGAGCGAACGGCGCAGGGAGAAAAGTTCTTCGGCACCCATATACATGCCTTCGATGCGTATGCGCTGCAACGGCTCGCGCACATCGAAATAAAAATCACTGGGAAAGCCATCCTCCACCTGCATTATGCGCACAAACTCAACTACTTCGTTGAGCCTTGTATCTACAGCAGCATGCGTAGTAAGGAACTGCATATCATCGACACGTTCCCTACCAAGTTGGCAAAGACATGCCTCCTTGAGCATGCGCCTCACCGCATCGAACTCAATCCTCGTTTCAAAATTCTGCGAATATATCATCGTCATTATATTTCATTTAGCCGAAGGTTCAGCGTTCCGTTTTCACTGTTTCAAGCCGCGAAGATACATCAAAAAACGCGCACAAGAGCAACCACACATCAAAAATATGACCACAAAGAAAGTTTTGCTGAACTTTTCGGCCTATACCATAATAAGAAGCCGATATTTTCATTATATTTGTAAATTGTTTTAGCACTGCTGACAATTGAATATACAAAAAACACAATAAAAATAAGCTTATGAAAAGATTTACTCTTGTTTTTTCACTTTTGATGACTATGTTCACTGCTGCCATAGCACAGGAGAGCATCGATTTTTCTAACGGTACATTTGACGGCCAATGGGGCGACAAAGAGACACGTTCCATGTGGACAAGTGCCAATGGGTTGCAAATTGTTTCAACCGATGCCGATGGCAACGAAGTTGGTACAATGAAATACTACAACAACAAGTTCACTTTGTATGTAAACGAGGGTGTTGCAACCCCTATCAAGTACACAATCACAGTACCCGAGGGCTACAGCCTTGTCGAGATGAAGGTGAAGAACTCTACCAAGAGCCACAATGCACACATTGACTACAATTGGGGAAGCATCTCATTGCACAACACCACAGCCGAGAAGACAATCCAGTTCGTAGAGGGCGAGAACGCATTCTACCTCTATGGCGAGGTAGGCCGCACAATATACCTCACATCGTTGTCAATCACAAACACAACAGGCATAAACGAGGTGAAAGGGGAAAGCGGAAAGGCGAAAGTAATATATGACCTCACCGGACGCCGCATCAATGAGATTACAAAACCCGGCATCTACATTGTTGATGGCAAGAAGGTTTCTGTAAAGTAATGTAATAAGATGGTTTACAACTACAACGGCATAAACGTAAACATAACCAAACAAGGCAGTGGGGAACCAATCTTCCTGTTGCATGGTTGGGGATGCACTGGCGAGATTTTCAAGAACATCGCCCAAGTGCTTTCAACAGCATACACCACATACAGTTTCGACTTCCCGGGCTTTGGAGCTTCGGACGAACCGACAACAGTATGGGGAGTCGAAGAATATACACGCATGGTAGAGCAGTTCGCCAAGGAGAACGGCATTGAGCGTCCTGCGCTCATGGGACACTCCTTCGGCGGCAGGGTAAGCATTGTATATGCTTCGCGCAACGAAGTGAGCCGCGTGGTACTTGTCGATGCTGCCGGAGTAAAGCCCAAACGGCCATTCAAATACTACTGGAAAGTCTATACCTTCAAGACAATGAAATGGCTGTGCAACACATTCCTGCCAAAGGCAAAGGCGCAGGCCATCATTGACAAGCGCCGCAAGGGTGCAGGCTCAAGCGACTACAACAACGCATCGCCAATGATGCGTGCCATCCTCTCAAAGGTTGTAAACGAAGATCTCAAGCACCTTATGCCGACCATCAAAGCCCCCACCCTTCTGTTCTGGGGCAACATGGACACAGCAACACCTCTAAGCGATGCAAAGATAATGGAAAAGCTAATCCCGGATGCAGGTCTTGTTGTAGCTCATGGTACCGGACACTTTTCGTTCCTTGAGAACCCCGGACTCTTCACAGCTGTAATAAAGAACTTTTTCAAAATAAAATAAGATGGAAGGCTACACTATCATATATACCATAGTTGCACTACTGTTCTTTCTGGTAATAGCAAAGTACGACATCCACATGTTCCAGCTGAGTTCGTACCGCTATAGCCGCTATTTCCGTTGGCTTGTGCCGGGTAACATCATTTCCATAAAGCGTTTCTTTGCCGTGGCCATGCTTGCCGGCGCATTCATCCCCGGCTATTTCGGGAGCGGTGTTGCAACAGGCGTAACAGCCGCAGCATGGTTCTATTGTTTCAGCGAAAAGTTCAAGACACCGTTAGTATATACAATGCGCGTCAAACGTCTGTTTGCAACAGACATCATACTGTTTGCCATCATTGCAACAGTTGCACTGCTGTTTGCCGGCAAATGGGCAATGGCAATTATCGGTATTGCATTGGTGCTCTCCAACTTCATTATGCTGCTTGCCAACCTTGTGAACACACCGATAGAGAAGGCGATAAACCGCCACTACTACAATGATGCCAAGCGTATCATAGAAAGCAACAAAGGACTGACTATAATCGGTGTAACCGGAAGTTTCGGCAAAACCAGTACAAAGAATTACCTTGCCAGCGTGCTTGCCGAGAAATACAACGTCCTGGTAACACCGGGAAACTTCAACACTCTGCTGGGAGTTATACGCACCATACGTGAACATCTGCGACCATACCATCAGGTATTCATTGTAGAAATGGGCGCAAAACAGAAGAATGATATAAAAGAGATATGTGACCTTGTACACCCCACCATTGGTATTGTCACTGCTGTGGGCGAGATGCATCTGGAAACATTCAAGAGTGTAGAGAACATCCAAGACACCAAGTTCGAACTCATCAACTCACTGCCGGAGAATGGTCTTGGAGTGATAAACTACGACTCGGAGTACATAAAGGACTACAAAGGTATTACAAGCAAATGTCGACTTATAAAGTATGCGGTAAAAAACAGCGGTGAGTATAAGGCTACAGATATTGAGTACGGAGCCAACGGAGTATCGTTCAACCTCAACGGCAATGAACAATATGCCACACGACTGCTTGGCGCAGGAAACCTGCTGAACATTCTGGCATCAATTGCTGTTGCCGACCACCTTGGCGTGCCTGCGAACAAACAGCGAAATGCCATAGCACGCCTGCAACCTGTCGAGCACCGACTTTCTATGAAGGTAGCGAATGGTATCACAGTGCTCGACGATGCATATAACTCTAACCCACAGGGTGCAAAAATGGCTCTTGAGGTACTGAAGAACTTCAAGGTAGGGAATGGTAACAAACGTATTGTCATCACCCCAGGATTCGTGGAAATGGGAACACGTCAGGCCGAAGCCAACAAGGAACTGGGCCGCACTATTGCCGTGAGCTGCGACTATGCGATTGTGGTGAATGCCACGAACCGCGAAGCAATAAAGGGAGGCATTGACGAAGGAGGAATGCCACAGGGAAGTTATTTCCTTGCCGACTCCCTGACGCACGCACACGCGCACCTTGCGCAGATTCTGCGCGCCGGTGACGTAGTGCTGTACGAGAACGACCTGCCCGACAATTTCAAGTAAACAGTTTACTTCAAATGTCATCTTGAGCAGAATGAAGGAACTTGATTCCTTTTAGCCCTTTACAACCTTTAGTGCCTTTAAAATTAGAATTAACAAAAACAACATATAACAATGAAGACAAACGTAGGAGTAGTGTTCGGCGGACGCTCCGTCGAAAATGAGATTTCAGTCATCACAGCCAACCAGGCTATGGCAGCAATGGACAAGGAGAAATATGAGATTACACCGATATACATCACCAAGGAGGGTAAATGGTACACCGGCGAAGCTTTGCTGAATGTTGCCAATTACCGCGACCCGAAGAAACTGCTTTCAATGTGTGAAGAGGTATATATGAAGCCAATCTATGGTGACACGAACCTCTACCGCACCAAGAAGGGCATGTTCCAAAAGGATGTTGTAACCAAACTTGACGTTATGCTCCCGGCCCTTCACGGAACGAACTGCGAGGACGGAACATTCCAGGGAGTCATGGAGTTCTCCGGAATACCATATACAGGCTGTAACACACTCGCGTCGGCCAACGGAATGGACAAGATTACAATGAAGATGATTCTCAAAGAGTGCGGCATTCCCGTAATCGACTACTGCTGGTTCAGCGACAAGGAGTGGGCCGACAAACAGGAAGAGACCGTCACACGTGTTGAAGAGAAGCTCGGTTACCCGGTTATCGTAAAGCCGGCAAACAGCGGCTCAAGCGTAGGCATACGTGCAGCACACAACCGCGAAGAGTTCCTCGATGCAGTTGACTATGCAATATCTTTCACAAGCCGCGTAATCATTGAGAAATACGTACAGAAGCTCAAAGAAGTGAACTGCGCCGTGCTTGGCAACTACTATGAGTGCCAACCTTCGGTATGCGAGGTTCCCGTACGCAGTGGCGAAATCCTCTCATATCAGGACAAGTACATGAACGGTGGTGGCAAGCAGTCGCAGGGCATGCAATCGACAGTACGCGAGATTCCGGCGAACCTGCCAGCAGCAAGTACCGAATTTATACAGAAGGCGGCGTGCGACACATTCCGCGCCCTCTCATGCGATGGTGTTGCACGTATCGACTTCATCATAGACGAGGCTACCGACGAGATTTTCGTGAACGAGATAAACACAATTCCCGGTTCGCTATCGTTCTATCTTTGGGAGTACAGCGGAATAAACTTCACAGCACTTGTTGACAAGCTCATTGACATTGCACTGCGCCGCAAACAGGATGCAGGCTTCAAGGCTGTGAACTACGGTGAAAATATCTTCGCCGCAAAGAGCACCGGCGGTGCCAAGACCGGAGGTAAATTCGGCGGCGGAAAGTTCGGCAGCAAAATGTAACAGAACATGCAACTTGAGGGCAGGCCGATGTACCTGCCCTTTTTTAATCCCTTTCGGGTTTTATAAAAAGAATACATGAAACGCCTTTTATCAATTATCGCAGCGTTGCTATTCGCGTCAACCATTTATGCCGGAGAAGAGCAGATTGTATTGGCAACACCTACCGGCAACATCCACGGGAGGCTTATGCTCCCCGACAGTGGGACACCATGTCCTGTCGTTCTGATAATAGCCGGCAGCGGACCTACGAATATGGACGGCAATTCCATTGGAACCCCTTTCGAGAACAACTCGCTGAAGATGTTGGCCGAAGGACTTGCAGCCAACGGCATTGCTACGGTACGCTATGACAAACGCGGTATCGGAGAAAGCGCAAGTGCTGCGACAAGCGAGGAGGAGTTGCGTTTCGATCATTATATCGACGATGCCGCGGCCTGGGCCACAATGTTAGGCCGTGATGAGCGTTTTACCAGTGTTACGATTGCCGGGCATAGCGAAGGTTCGCTCATAGGCATGGTGGCAGCGCAGAAAAGCGAGACCGTGAAGGCATACATCTCTATTGCAGGATGCGGCAGACCTGCATATGAAGTCATTGAAGAACAGCTAAAGAGCCAGCCCGAACAGGTACAGCGCGAAGCTGCGGCCATAAACAGCAAACTGCGCGACGGACACATGGTCGAGGATATCCCCAATTACCTTGCAGCCCTGTACCGCAAGAGTGTACAGCCCTATCTCATATCATGGTTCCAATACGACCCTGCCGCAGAAATCGCGAAGCTGAAGATTCCTGTATTCATCCTTCAGGGTGACAAGGACATACAGGTGAGCGTAAAGGATGCCGAAAAGCTACGTATGGCACGCCTGCTCTCATCGTATCGCATTATAGAGAACATGAACCACGTACTTAAACATTGCGAAAGCATTGAGCCACTGGTACAGGTACAGAGTTATCAGGACCCGACAATACCCGTCAAGAGTGAACTGATAGAGTGTATGGCGCGTTTTATTCTGGCTCAGAAGCATAAATGAACAACATATGAACAAAGGCCTGGACATATTTTCGCCAAACGACGACAGCTGCATGGAGCTACCCCTGTCGGGAGAACGCGTAGCAGCCGGTTTCCCCTCCCCTGCCGAGGACTATGCATCTTCGGGGCTCGACCTCAACCGCGAACTGATAAAGAACCCGGCATCGACATTTTATGCAAGGGTAAGCGGCCTCTCCATGGTCGATGAGGGTATAAACGACGGTGACCTGCTTGTGATAGACAAAAGCATAGAGCCGTATGACGGTTGTCTTGCCGTCTGCTTCATTGACGGCGAGTTCACTCTCAAAAGATTCGAGAAACACAAGGAATATGGACTGCTGATACCGGCCAACAGGGAATTCAAGCCCATAAGAGTGACAGCAGACAATGACTTCTGCATCTGGGGAGTAGTAACGTACCTTATAAAGAAAATATAGAAGCAGTTTTCACCTTTCTCCTTTGACAACACTCGCTTATCGCGACCCGCAAGGCATCACTTTCAGCGATGCTACTTGCGACCTTCTGCTGCTCATGTTATCGAAGCCTAAGACTTTCCGTTTTCAGTTTTCAGTTTTCACCTTTCAGTTTTCACCTTTCACCTCCCATGTTTGGCCTGTGCGACTGCAACAATTTCTTCGTTTCGTGCGAAAGGGTCTTTGACCCTTCACTGAACGGACGTCCGGTGGTTGTCTTGAGCAACAACGACGGTTGCGTCGTGTCACGCAGCAACGAAGCCAAGGCAATAGGCATAAAGATGGGCCAGCCACTCTACCAGATACGCGACTACGTGAAGAGATACGACGTTGCCGTACGCTCCAGCAACTATCACCTATACGGTGACATGTCCCGGCGCGTAATGGCAACACTCAAGCAGCATGTTCCGGCAATTGAGATATACTCCATCGACGAAGCGTTCCTGCTTCTCGACGGAATGGCAACCGAAAAGCTGAAACAGTTCGGCGAAGAGCTTGCACGCACCGTAAAACGTAACACAGGGATACCCGTCAGCATTGGCATTTCACACAGCAAGACACTTGCCAAAATTGCAAGCAAGCTATGTAAAAAGTACCCAAAACTGAACAGCGCGTGCCTTATGCAACGCGACGAAGACATAGCAAAGGTTCTTGGGAAATTCGAGATTGGCGATGTTTGGGGCATAGGACGCAGGCACGGCAGGATGCTGAGGGAGTGCGGCATTGAAACCGCATTGCAGTTCAGAGGACTGGGAAAGGAGTGGGTAAGCAACAGGATGGGAATAACAGGGGTACGCACATGGCAGGAACTTCACGGCATATCATGTATAGAATTCAGTCATGAGCAGGCCGACAAGCAGTCCATCACCTTCTCACGCTCCTTCGCAAAAGAACTGTACAGTATTGAAGAACTGCACGAAACCATAACAACTTTTGCCGGCATTGCAACAGAGAAACTGCGCAAACAGCACTGTGTGGCACAAGAGTTGCAGGTATTCGTATTCACCAACAGACACCGCGAAGACAGACCACAATATTTCGAATGCGGACAAGTACAGTTCCCGATAGCTACGGACAGTACACTCGAGATTGTAAAGGCGGCCACCGCAGAACTGCGCAGGATATTCCGTAAAGGATACGGATACAAGAAAAGCGGAGTAAGATTGAGCCGCATAACGCCGGCCAGCGCAGTACAAGGCGGACTGTTCGACACGTTAGACCGCCCCAAGCACAAGAAACTGATGGAAGCGATAGACCGCATAAATGCAGGTATGGGCAACGAGAGCGTAAGGCTCGTATCGCAGGGAACTGTAACGGACCATACCAACCGAGAACACCTTTCGCCGCAATACACCACCAAATGGGACGACATTCTTGTCGTAAAAGTGTAAATGGCAAACGCGCAACCTTGATTCTCCGGGACATACTATCTTCGGTGCAAAAAAATGGAAGAGAACAGAAAAGCTGGCTATTCCGAAGAACAGGCATGCACTACCCCACAGGAGCGGGAGAAGAAGAACCGGGAGAAGTTCAATGCCGTAATAGGCGAAAGTCTCGGATTTGAAGGAGGATATGCCAACAGCAGGTTCGACATGGGCGGCGAAACGAACTACGGCATAACAGGACCGTTCATGAAGGAGTACAGACATGCACTGCCCGGCGGAAAGACAAAGCCCATAAAAGAACTCACCGTAAGCGATGCGCTATTGCTCTACAAAGCCATGTGGGACAGATATCGGTTGGGAGAGATAAACGACTGGAGAGTTGCTTATGTACTCAACGACTACATGATAAACTCCTATTCCAGCGGTGTGGCCAAGAGAACCCAGAAGATTCTCAACAAAAGGAATGCAATGCTGGCTACAGACGGTATATTCGGTGCAAAAACCATAGCTGCGATAAACGATTCTGATACTGAATGGCTTATAGATGAGATTCTGACTGACAGACACAGAAACTTCACAGGAATAGTAAAGAAAAGAAGAGACCAAATAAACAACTTCAAAGGATGGATGAACCGACTGAACAAGGTAGCAGAGGCTGTTGGCTCAAAGTTGCGGTTCAGCACACGGTACGCATAACCGACGGTTCATAAAAGCACTTCTGCCTAAAAAAAGTTCTTCTTATTCAACCTCAACCACGAGCGAGGGTGACCCAAAATCATATAGGGTCACCCTCTGAATGTTTCTGGCCTTTTGCACACAATTTTCAAACAATTGAAAAACGAACCCGACAATATTAAATATATTTAAGAATATCTAAAAATAAAAAGTGGGCATTAAGTTTTTTCTTCACTCTTCTTTCACTATTTTTGTCATTGCAAACTATTGCAGAAAATATAATAACTATAAAAACAAAACACTATGTCAATCAAAAACTTGAAAGGATGCCTGTTGCTCCTCGCCGTATCGCTTCTGGGCGTAATTGACGGCTCCGCGCAGGCGGCATTCGAAAAAGGCAAGCTCTACCACATCTATGCCAACGGCAACAAGGAGAATGTCCTTACAGAGAAGAAGGACAATGCGGTATGGCTTACCGACTTGGAGGAGAAAAACGCTGCACAATATTGGAAGGTATCGGAACTTTCCGGCAGCTGGCGCATCATCAACCCTGTAACCAACCATGCACTGCGTGTGAACGGCAACAAAGTTGAGGTAGGCGAAAACAACGGTTCCGACGAGGCACAGTTGTGGAGATTCGAGAACGGTCTTCTCATTCCGGCCAACAGCCCTCAAGCAGCTGTCGTAAAGTATAAGGATGGTCTGGCACTCATATCAAAGGAGAAAGCCATGAACCACAAGGCTGCACAGTTCCGTTTCGTTGAATCGGCATATGCAGGTTTCGATGACGATCTCACATACCTCATTTGTCCGGTAGGATTCCCGGGAATGGTTATCGGCAACGGCGACAGCGGCGAGAACAACTCACGCATTGTAGCGGAGAAGGCCGATGCTGCCAACCGCGGACAATACTGGAGCATAAAGACCATTGACCTCTACACGTTTGCAGTGGAGAACGCGTTCTATGGACAGAACTTCGATGACGGCGGCAACAACGCAAGTATCGACTACCTCTTGCAGTGGCCTGCAGTGACAGGTGTTTGGAACAATGCAAAGTTCCGTTTCGAACCGGTTGCAGGCATGCCCGGAACATTCCTCATCACATCGGCAAGCAAGGAGGGCACCATGTACACGTTGAAGAACGGACGTATGATGCTCGTGAGCAAGAACCCCGAAGACAGCGATGCATGGTTCACATTCAGACAGGTAGAGAAGCCCAAGATTGCTTCTCCCAAGTGGGAGGACGAGACCGTCTTCGCCGAGAACAAGGAGCGCGGAGTAGCTACATATATGCCTTACAACAACGAGGCTGAGATGCTCGCGGACGCCGCATACTATGCGACCCCCTGGACTGAGCCAGTAAACAGCCGTTACATGACACTGAACGGCACATGGAAATTCAACCTTGTAAGCGAGCCCTCACAGCGTCCGTTGACATTCTTCGAGAACGGTTTCGACGTAAGCGCGTGGGACGAGATTCCAGTCCCCTCAAACTGGGAAATGCACGGATATGACAAACCCATCTACAACAACGTTGAGTACCCCCACTCCAACACTCCTCCGTTCATCAATGCGCGCCCCGGATTCAACGATGGCGGAAAGAACTACGGCATCAACCCTGTAGGTTCATACGTACGCACTTTCGAGGTTCCTGAGAACTGGGACGGCAGACGCACGTTCATACATTTCGGCGGAATCTATTCCGCAGCCTTCGTATGGCTCAACGGCGAGTATGTCGGCTACACACAGGGTTCAAACAACGTGGCGGAATTCGACATCACCAACTACCTGAAAAAGGGTGAGAACAAACTTGCCGTACAGGTATTCCGCTGGTGCGACGGTTCATACCTTGAGTGCCAGGATATGTTCCGAATGAGCGGCATATTCCGCGATGTATATCTCTACAATGTCCCCAAGGTAGCTGTACGTGACCACTACATCACAAGCACGCTGACCGACAACCGCTGGAGCGCAGACGTAAATGTGAACTATGAGGTTGACAACAGAGACTTCATCCCCGGCAGAAAGATTATAAAGGCTGCAATTTACGACACTAATGGCAAGCTTGTTGCAGAGGCTTCCGATTCACTGAACACAGCTGCCAAGATTGCCACACTCAGCGGCAACATAAAACTGAAGGTTGACAACATCAAGCTCTGGAGCGCAGAAAAGCCCAACCTTTATACTGTACGCATAACACAGTTCGACGCCAACGGAAACCAGGAGATGGCATTCTCGACAAAATACGGTTTCCGCGACATTGAGATAAAGAACTCAATCGTATATATAAACGGTAAAAGAGTATTCTTCAAGGGCGTGAACCGCCACGACACACACCCAGTCTATGGCCGTGCCGTAACAACCGAGAGCATGCTGCAGGATGTGCTGCTCATGAAGGAGAACAACATTAACACCATACGTACAAGCCACTACCCCAACGCGGCGAAGATGTATGCGATGTTCGACCACTACGGACTCTACTGCTGTGACGAGGCCGACCTTGAAGACCACGCAAACCAGTCAATTTCAGACCGAGAGTCGTGGATTCCTTCATTCGTTGACCGCATCAACCGCATGGTGCTTCGCGACCGCAACCACGCGTCTGTAGTAATGTGGAGTCTCGGTAACGAGGCCGGCAACGGAAACAACTTCGGCCCATGCTACGATGAGGCCAAACGCCTCGACAGCCGCCCAGTACACTACGAAGGCACACGTTCAAACGGTGACTATGGCGGTGGACGCTTCAGCGACTTCTACTCGAAGATGTACCCCGGACAGGCATGGATGAACAGAAACACCAACAATCTCGACAAGCCCATGTTCATCTGCGAGTATGCGCATGCCATGGGTAATGCCATCGGTAACCTCAAGGAGTACTGGCAGAAGATAGAGGCATCCAACTCTTGTATCGGCGGCTGTATTTGGGACTGGGTTGACCAGGCTATTTATGACCCGCAGGAAATGAAACAGGGCATGTACCGCATACATACAGGATATGATTATCCCGGCCCACACCAGGGCAACTTCTGCTCAAACGGTATTGTTTCTCCGTTGCGTCAAGAAGGCGGCAAGCTCAAGGAGGTGAAGGCTGCACACCAGTTCATCGAATTCAACCTGCTCGAGATGGATACAGAATACGGCATCCTGAAGGTAGAGTACAAGAACAAGTACAACTTCACGAACCTGAATGAGTTTGATGTTGAGTTCGATATCGTAAAAAACGGTAAGATAGTATATACAGGCCGCAAGAATGCACCTTCGGCAAATAGCGGAGAGTGCGTCAAGGACTGGCTGACAATAAAGAAAGCCGACATTGAGAAGTGCAGGAAGAACGGCGACGAACTCCTTGTCACAATACGCATGAAACATCGCGAGGCTCAGGTATATTATCCTGCAGGACATGAGGTTGCAATGCAGCAGTTCACATTGGTTGAGCGCGCACCTCTTGCAACAGTCAAATCCAAGGGCTCGGCACTTGCAGCTACATCTTCGTTGCACGAGACCATTATCGGCAATGACAAGGTACAGTTGAAGTTCGATGCAGAGACTGCGCAGTTGACAGCCCTCGCATTCAACGGCAAGAACGTAATCACTGATGGAGAGGGATTCAAATACAGCAACCACCGCTGGATTGAGAACGACCGCCAGGGTTACGACTATTACGGACCTGATGCAGGCAAGGTACATGCACAGACAAATGACGGACTTGAGGCAAAAGGTGAAATAAAGGTTGTTGAGGAAAGCGGCAACACTGTTGTAAAGACAGTGCGCAAGGGTTCATTTTGTAATACGGAAATCAACTACACAATCTATCCGCAGGGTATCGTTGATGTTGAAGCGATATTCGTACCAAAGAGCGGAGACCTTCGCCGTGCAGGACTTGTATGCGGAATCGACTCGACATTAACCAATGTAAACTACTACGCACTCGGCCCATGGGAGAACACGGTTGACCGCAAGGACGGTGTTGTTGTAGGCCGCTACAAGACAACTGTTGACCAGATGGCAGACCCATACGTGAAGCCACAGAGCAGCGGTAGCCGCGAGGGCTTGCGTGAGGTTACATTTACCGATGACAACGGCAAGGGTGTGAAGATTGAGACAGAGGGTAACGTAAGCTTCTCTGCACTCCCCTACACCGACGAAGACCTTATGAGAGCCGGACACTATTGGGAGATGACAAAGCGTCCTTACACCGTCGTTCACTTCGACGCATGGATGCGCGGTATAGGAAACGCATCTTGCGGACACGATGTAGGCACAATGCCGGAATACTGCGTTCCTAATAAGAAGATGAGTTACAAACTGAGAATATCACCAGTAAAGTAATCATTTTTGAATTGATATAAATAGGATAGCCCAAATTAAATTAACCCCGAAAGTCTTTGATAACTTTCGGGGTTTTATTATGTCCAAAAATTCAAAAGCCGTTTGAATTTATATCGCAAATTACAAGTTAAAGTTTCAAGTCTTTAGCGATATCGGAAAAAATCATTTACCTTTGGTAGAAGCATTATAGAACAACAGGCAGGACAGAAATCATGAGCACACTTAGACGAGCAATAGAGATAGCTACAGAAGCACACAGAGGGCAAAAGGACAAGGCTGGAAACGACTACATAGAACACCCGCTGAGGGTGATGGAAGCCGGGCGCACCATGGAAGAGAAAATCACAGGGGTGTTGCACGATGTTGTGGAGGACAGCGACTGGACATTCGCAATGCTGGAGGCAGAAGGATTCTCGAAAGAGATTGTCGATGCGCTGCGTTGCGTGACGAAACTGAGTGAAAGTGAACCGTATGACAAGTTCATCACACGTATAAAGAAGAACCAACTTGCAGTGGCCGTGAAGCTGAACGACCTTACCGACAACATGGATATAAGGCGTCTGCCCTATCTGTCGGACAAGGATGTGAAAAGGCTGAAAAAATACCTGAAGGCATACAAGCAATTGTCGGACGAGCCCACATACTCGGTATATGCCTGCCGGCAGGAATACCCCAACGCTTACAATACGTGGAGCGCGGAGGAGGACAAAGAACTGGAACGGCTATGGAACGAAGGAAAGAACCTTAACGAACTGTCTGCACTCTTCGGCCGCAAGCCTGGAGCCATTAATTCGCGCATAAACAAACTGAAGCTGGACGGAGAATAAAAGCAATAGCGAGTCACTTTTTGCATTTTTGTATTTTATGGTTATATTTGCTTTGGAACAATATGGCATCGTGCTTGTTGAATGAATGACAGAAAATCGTGTGTTATGAAGAATGAGATCTTTATGCGCCAGGCAATAGAGCTGGCAGTCGAGAATGTAAAGAATGGCGGCGGCCCGTTCGGAGCTGTCGTGGTGAAGGATGGTCAAGTTGTTGCTACCGGAGCCAACAGGGTTACGCCCAATAACGACCCTACCGCTCATGCCGAGGTTATGGCCATACGTGCAGCTTGTACGAAACTCGGCACATTCGACCTGAGCGGATGCGTGCTTTATACCTCATGCGAACCTTGTCCCATGTGTCTTGGAGCCATCTATTGGGCTCATATCGACAAGATTTACTATGGGGCGAACCAACACGACGCAGCCGAGGCCGACTTTGACGATTCGTTCATCTATCGTGAACTGGAACTTGAACCTGGGAAGCGCCATAAACCTGTAGAGAATATTCTGCACGACGAGGCTCTTGCTCCATTCAATCTCTGGCGGAGCAAAGGTGACAAGGTAAAATATTGAATAATTCATCCCGGTGGTAGCCGGGATGAATTATTCAATATTTATTTTTTAGGGAACAGTATTGATAATTAGCTTGTTAGGCATAGCACCTATTTTTGGTTGCAAAAAAAAGATTGAAAAACTTTGCAGATTTAAATTTTTGTCATACCTTTGCACCCGTTAAGCGAAACACACAACGAAAACAGTTGTGAAATGCAAGCGGAATTTTCGCGCCAGCGAATGGGAAAGTTTACTTTCACACAATAGCGCAGCTGAAAATGCCGAAATTGCGAAGCAAATGCGGAAATAGCTCAGTTGGTAGAGCACAACCTTGCCAAGGTTGGGGTCGCGAGTTCGAGCCTCGTTTTCCGCTCTCTTTGAAATTTTGAATTTTAGTTAGCAAAACGAAGCATAATGCGAGAGTATTTCGCAAAATGCGGAAATAGCTCAGTTGGTAGAGCACAACCTTGCCAAGGTTGGGGTCGCGAGTTCGAGCCTCGTTTTCCGCTCTAAGGTAAATTGCCCAGGTGGCGGAATGGTAGACGCGCTCGTTTCAGGTGCGAGTGTTGAGAGACGTGCAGGTTCGAGTCCTGTTCTGGGCACAACTAGATTGTTTTGCATAATTATGGAGGAGTGGCGGAATTGGTAGACGCGCTACTTT
>JAZRLO010000048.1:0-25160 GCA_045646845.1 Bacteroidaceae bacterium | reverse complement strand
AAGGAGTTGTCTTACCAGTTTGTCTTCCTAAGACCGCTTGGCCTCCGACTTATGTTTTATGTATTGAAGGTGGTCATTCTTCTTCATCGGGTTCAACTCCTCGTTCGTGTTCGTCAATGAAACTGTGGATGTAGTCTTCACGGAGTTTCAGGGTAGTGAAGGCAGAAAATTATGGGTAATATTTGGACTTCAATGAGCGGTTTGGGCAGTTCGCTCAATTTGGGCAAAAAGTGCCTTACAGAGCGTCAGGGTAGTCTTCGGGTAGTCTCCGCTTCTCACTTACTATTCTTATTTTCAGGAGGATTTGATAATAGTTTCAGGGTGGTATTCGGGTAGTCTCGCCTCATTTTTGGGCTGTTTTCGGGTAGTTTTTGACATAAAAATGACCGACTGGACTGGCCAATCGGTCATTGTAAATCGTTGATATTTGAGTATTAAACCTTAATACTCCTCCTCATCAAAAAAGAAATCTTCGTTGCTGCTGGGGTAGTCGGGCCAGATGTCCTCGATGCTTTCGTAAACATCGCCTTCGTCCTCAATCTCCTGCAGGTTTTCTATTACTTCAAGCGGCGCACCCGAACGCACTGCGTAGTCAATGAGTTCGTCCTTAGTTGCAGGCCATGGTGCGTCTTCCAATCTCGATGCCAATTCCAGTGTCCAATACATATTATGAATAGTTTTATAAATTGTTATTTCTCAATAAGCTGTCTGAATCGCGCCCAACAGTGGGCTGTATGATTCAATGGCATAGGTAAAAACTCCTAAACGCGTGCAAAAATAGTTTAATTTTGCTTATTTGCAATGTTTTTCCCATATTTTTTCCTCACCGTCAAGCAGTTGCCTCTGCAGCAGGAACAGATAGTCCGACAGACGGTTGACATACACTGGTATTGCCGGGTCTATCCATGTTTCTCTGGAAAGGGCCGTGATGTTCCTTTCGGCTCGTCTGCATACGGTACGGCAGAGGTTGGCACGCGCTGCGGCTTCGTTTCCTCCTGGTAGTATGAAACTCTTCATGGGTGGCAGCTCCGCCTCTATGCGGTCCATCGCTTTCTCCAGGGAGGTAATCTCCTCTGCCGGAATCATGCACTCCGGCTTGCCTTCTGTGGCCAGTGAGCTTCCTATCGCAAACAGGTTGTTCTCAATTCTTTCAAGCATGGCAAGCTGTTCTTCGTTTTCCAGTGCTATTGCCAGTAATCCTATGTGTGCGTTGAGTTCGTCAAGTGTCCCGTAGGTCTCGACCCTGATGTTATCCTTTGAAACGCGTGTTCCGCCGACAAGCGATGTGGTTCCGTTGTCTCCCGTGCCGGTATATATCCTTGCCTTTTTCATGCAGTCTATCTTTTCAGCTTGTAGTTCTGCTTTTTCTTTTCACTGTCAAATAGTATGAGTCCGTAGCTGTACATGTCGTAAGTGACTACGGTTCTCGGGTCGTCTATCGCGCTTTGCCATAATGCGCGCGCTACATTGTCCTTGCCTATCCCTTCGATGATGATGGCACTGTCGTTGTCGGTGTACTGCAGTGCCGAATTCATTATCTCCTGCCTGTCATGGCACTTGCCGATGTATAGCAGGCCTATTTTGCCGCATTTCTCCAGAGTGCCTTCAAAAGCCTCTTTGTTCTCTGGTCTGTAGAGGTGCGCACCGGGACGTGCGGCCTTCATGGCGGTTGCCGCGGCTTCCGATGCCATTGCAATGCAGTTCGCAGGGTGCAGGCTGTTTGTTATCCTGAACAGCTCTTTTGCCCCTCTTCTGCTCATGCCTCCACACTGGTCAATGCTGCGGTCCAGTTCTTCGTAGGCGTAGTATGGCAACCGCTCTCTCAGCACTTGGGTGATGAAGAAAAAGGCAGAGGGGGATTGTATTCCAAACCCCCTGTTGTGCCTTTTGCGGTTTATCCAGTCGCCGAATCCCATTCTGTAATATTAGAGCATGAATGCCTCCTTTACCTTATCGACGTAGTCGAGCTTCTCCCAGGTGAAGAGCTCTACCTCTACCTCCTTTGTGTCGAGATAGCGTGACTCGAAACGTTTTGTAACGACCTGTGGCTTGCGGCCCATGTGTCCGTACGATGCTGTTTCGCTGTATATCGGGTTGCGGAGCTTCAGACGCTCTTCAATGGCCTTCGGACGAAGGTCGAACAGGTTCTTTACCTTGTCTGCGATTTCACCGTCGGTGAGCGATACCTTTGCTGTGCCGTATGTGTTCACGAATACGCTCACAGGCTCTGCTACACCGATAGCATATGAGAGCTGTATGAGTGCCTCTTCTGCCACTCCGGCAGCAACGAGGTTCTTGGCGATGTGGCGTGCCGCGTATGCCGCACTGCGATCGACCTTGCTGGGGTCCTTTCCGCTGAATGCGCCGCCGCCGTGTGCGCCCTTGCCGCCGTATGTGTCAACGATAATCTTGCGGCCTGTGAGTCCTGTATCTCCGTGAGGGCCGCCGATAACGAACTTGCCGGTGGGGTTCACGTGGTACTTTATGTCATCGCCGAAGAGCGCAAGAACGCTCTGCGATGCAATCTTTGCCTTTACGCGCGGCATGAGGATGTTGATGACATCTTCCTTTATCTTGGCAACCTGTGCAGCGTCGGCGGCAAGCTGTGCCTCGGTGCCCTCTTCTGTGGGCTGTATGAAGTCGTCGTGCTGTGTAGAGACCACGATGGTGTCAATGCGCACGGGCTTGCCGGCATCGTTGTATTCAATTGTCACCTGGCTCTTTGAGTCGGGGCGCAGGTAGGTCATCTCTTTGCCTTCGCGGCGTATCTCTGCAAGCTCTGTAAGGATGAGGTGCGACAGGTCAAGCGAAACCGGCATGTAGTTTTCGGTCTCGTTTGTAGCGTAGCCGAACATCATACCCTGGTCTCCGGCACCTTGGTTCATCGGGTCCTCGCGCTCTACACCGCGGTTGATGTCGGCGCTCTGCTCGTGGATAGCCGAGAAGATACCGCATGAGTCTCCGTCAAACATGTATTCGCTCTTGGTATAGCCTATCTTGTTGATTACGCGGCGTGCGATGTCCTGCAGGTCAACGTATGCCGATGATTTCACTTCGCCGGCGATTACCACCTGTCCTGTTGTGACGAGTGTTTCGCATGCCACTTTCGACTGCGGGTCGAATGCGATGAGCTGGTCGAGTACTGCGTCCGAAATCTGGTCCGCAACTTTATCGGGGTGTCCCTCCGAAACTGATTCAGATGTGAATAAGTATCCCATTTTATTTATAGTGTTATGCCCGAAGGTACCAATAATCTTGTGTCTTCTACGGGCGTGGTTAATAATTTGCTTGTCCATTGTACAAGCCGTCAAAAACTATGTGTGGGATAACTGAATGCCGGCGATGTGCCTTTACCAATGCCCTCTGACGGGGTTTTTAGCATTTTTTACCGTGGTTGCAAGCAGTCAAATCTCTCCACACAGCCTTTGGGGCTTCTGTCTGTTCTGTTTATATGTTGCAAAGGTACGCACTTTCCCTCTCATTTTTTGCATATGTTGCCTGTTTTTTTGTGTCCGGCAATATTTTTTAACTACTCAGCGCGTTTTGAACTCCTCGAGAAGAGTCTTTATGCTCTTGCCGGTAGAGGGGTGTATGGCATTGGGAGCAATCTCCGCCAGCGGCTGCAGCACGAAGTCGCGCCTGTGCATGAGGGGGTGGGGGATGGTAAGCCTGTCGCTGTTGATGACTCTCTCTCCGTAAAGCAGCAGGTCTATGTCTATGATGCGGTCGTGGTATATGCCGCCCGATGATTTTGTGCTGCGTCCAAGTTCGCGTTCAATCCGTTCTGTGGTGTCAAGTACCTCCATCGGGGAGAGTTCCGTATCGAATGCGGCGCAGCAGTTGAGAAAGCTGTTGTCGCTTTCGAATCCCCATGGCTCAGTCTCAATGAACGGTGAATGTGCCGTACATGTACCCAGCGCGAGCGACAGTATCTCTATCGCCCGCGCAAGGTTTTCTTCTTTGTTACCTATGTTTGTTCCTAAACCGAGGTATATTGTCATCTCTTATCAGTCAATGATGAGCATGGCATCGCCGTAGAGTCCGAAACGGTAGCCCTCGTCAAGCGCGACCTTGTATGCGTTCATCACATTGTCGTATCCGCCGAATGCGGTGGTTAGCATAAGCATAGTAGAGTATGGTGCATAGAAATTGGCTATCATGCAGTTCGCAACCTGGAACTCGTGTTCGGGGAAGATGAACTTGCTTGTCCAGCCGTCATACTCCTTGAGCATTCCGCCGGTAAGTGTGGCTGTCTCCAGTACGCGCTGTACCGATGTGCCGACTGCGCAGATTCTGCGTCCTTCGGCCTTTGCTTTGTTCACCAGCTGTACGGCTTCGGTATCCACGCTTATAAGGTCGCTGTCCATCTTGTGCTTCGTAAGGTCTTCAACGTCAATTTCGCGGAAGCATCCAAGACCAGTGTGCATTGTTACGAATGCCGTGTCAATGCCTCTTATCTCCATGCGCTTCATCAGTTCGCGCGTGAAGTGCAGGCCGGCGAACGATGCTGTCACTGAGCCCTCTTTCTTCGCGAAGTATGTCTGGAAGTTTTCAAGATCTTCGGGCTCTTCCTTGCGGAGACGTTTGAAGTCATCGGGCAGTGGAGCTACGCCAAGGGCATACAGTGCCTTTTTGAACTCGTCGTGCGGTCCGTCGTAGAGGAAACGCAGGGTGCGGCCGCGTGAAGTGGTGTTGTCAATGACCTCGGCTACCATAGAGTTGTCCTCGCCGAAATAGAGCTTGTTTCCTATACGTATCTTGCGTGCAGGGTCAACAAGTACATCCCACAGGCGGAACTCTTCGTTGAGCTCGCGGAGCAGGAATACCTCAATCTGAGCATTGGTCTTCTCCTTGTTTCCATAGAGGCGTGCCGGGAACACCTTGCTGTCATTCATTACAAAAAGGTCCTTCTCGTCAAAATATTCTATAATCTCCTTGAATATTCGGTGTTCTATCTCACCGGTCTTCTTGTGGAGGACGAGCAGACGCGACTCATCGCGGTATTCTGCGGGGTAAAGTGCAATGCGCTCATCGGGTAATTTGTACTTGAACTGCGACAATTTCATGTGCTGTCCGCTTATGCTAAAAGTTTCTTCTGTCATGGTGTTCATTGGTTTTCAAGCCATTCCTGAAAGGCGTCTGGGGTTATACAATCTTCTAATTTATATTCTCCTATTCTGGTACGTATAAGGTCGCTAAGGTAGCCTCCGCTCTGCAGAGCCTGGCCAATATCCCGTGCAAGCGAGCGTATATACGTTCCTTTGCCGCATGTGACCCTAATCTTTATCCTCGGCAAATCATATTCGAGAAGTTCAATGGAATCTATGCGTATCTTTTTGGGTTCGAGCTGCATGTCGCTTCCTTTGCGCGCGAGGTCATATGCGCGCTTGCCCTCGACTTTGCAGGCCGAAAAGAGTGGCGGTCTCTGTTCTATATCGCCAGTAAACTGTTGCAGAACCTCTTCTACCATCTCTTTTGTGATGTGCTCGTAGGGGTATGTTGCGTCAACAGGGTGCTCCATGTCGAAAGAGGGGGTTGTCGCGCCGAGCGTTATTTCGGCTACATACTCTTTCGTGTGGCTCTGCAGCTCTTCTATTCTCTTGGTTGCCTTGCCTGTACACAGCAACAGCACGCCTGTTGCCAGCGGGTCAAGTGTTCCTGCATGTCCGACTTTGAACCTCTTTATTCCGTACTTGCGGCTGAGGTGGTAGCGCACCTTGCTCACAATCTGGAACGAGGTCCATGTGTAGGGCTTGCTTATGGGTATTATCTCTCCTGCCTGAAAGTCCATCATGCAATAGTCAGGTTATGTCCGGCAAGCATCATTATAAGTATGATTCCACCGACGATTATTCTGTACCAGCCGAAGGCCTTGAATCCGTACTTGGTAACAAAGTTGATGAAGAACTTTATGGCAAGCATCGCTACAATGAATGCCACTACGTTACCGATGATGAGCGTGCCTGCGTTCTCCTTTATTATCTCCATTCCGCCCGGTTCGGTGAAAATCTTCAGCATCTTGAACAGGGTGGCGGCAAACATGGTGGGTACGGCAAGAAAGAACGAGAATTCCGCAGCTTTCTTGCGTGTCAGTTTCTGTGCCATACCTCCTACTATCGTTGCCATTGAGCGTGATACTCCCGGTATCATGGAGATGCACTGGAACAGACCTATGCGGAACGCTCTCTTTTCTGTAAGTTCGGTCTTTTCGTCACCTTTGTTGAATATCTTGTCGCAGTAAAGCATGAATATGCCGCCGAGGATTAGCGTTACGGCTACTACTGTCACGCTTTCGAGCATGGCGTCTATCATGTCGTTGAAAAGCAGGCCGAATACTGCCGCCGGGATGAACGCAACGAACAGTTTCCAGTAGAAATCGTATTTGTGCAGGAATCTCCTGAATGCGCCTGCACCTTCCGGAGCCGGTGTGTCGTTAAGTCTGAAGAACCGCTTCCAGTAGAGTACAACGACTGAAAGTATGGCACCGAACTGTATGATGAACGTGAATGCCTTTACGAATTCGGTACTCTCCACACCCAGCAGATTCTGCGTGATTATCATGTGTCCGGTTGACGACACGGGGAGGAACTCCGTGAGTCCTTCCACGATTGCGATGATGATGGTCTCTAATGTATCCATTTCTCAGGTATTACTGTTTTTCTATATCGTTATCTTTCCCGGTGCTGTTCTCTTTCTTCTTGTACATTATTGCGCATATGACGAATACGAAACCGAAGAAGCAGATTGCCGGTGCCAGTTTTATTCTGCGGAAACTGAAAATGTCCGGCTCGAAATGTGTCTCGGTGGAACTTGGGCCCGCCATGAGCAGGAAGCCCAGAATGATGGCTACGGCTCCGATGATGAGCAGTGTGTAGTTTGTTTTTTCGAATGCGAATCTTGATTTATCCATAATCTTAATCTTTTATACAAAATACAGGTCGTTGTTGCGCATGCGCAGGAACCGGTTCACGGAGAGGAATGCGCAAAGCGAACATATTGTTATTCCGAATATGAGGACGACTGCGGCCACGGCCAACAGCCCGTTTACCGGCAGGTATGCTGCCAGGGAGGGCTCTTCCTGCAATATGGTGTATATCGCTGCCGCCAGAATGGCATTTGCCAAGATTCCCGACAGGAATCCTATGGTCATATTGCTGGTGATGAACGGTTTGCGTATGAAGCACCATTTCGCACCGACGAGTTTCATCGTGTGGAGCAGGAAACGTTTGGAGTATATCGACAGCCTGACCAGGTTGCTTATCAATGACCACGAGATGAGCGACAGCATAACGAGCAGTGCAAGAAGAACCGCTCCCGCTTTTTTCATGTTGTTGTTCACCGAATCGACAAGGCCTTTCTGGTAGAGCACTTCCGAGACTATTCCGTTGCCGGTCAGTTCCTTTTCTATTACGGTCAGCGAGTCGGAATTGGAGTATCCCCTCTTCAGCCCTATCTCTATCGACGGCTCATAAGGATTGTATCCCAATTGCTCTACAGGGTTTATCTTCAGGGCCTCGGTCTCCTCGGCAAGAGCCTGTTCTCTTGAAATGTATTCCATGGCGCGGACATATCTCTCCTCCCCTATCTTCTTCTGCAGGGCCTGTATCTCCTCTTCATCGGCACTGTTGTCTATTATTACCGATACACGGATGTTCTCCTGCAGGTCTTTTGAAAGGCTCTGCCCGAACACGAACATGATGCCCATTGCCCCCAAAAGAAGCAGAACGAGCGTCGTGCTGATATATACGCTTATGGCCTGTACCTTGAATAGTGGCTTTTTCATCTTCTTTTCCTGAATACGTAAATTATTGAACTGCTGGCATCCCTTCTCTTGCTCTGTGCGCACCAGCCCTTGAATCCGTTCCAGAATCCCTTTACCGAGTGCAGGCGTGAACCTTTGTAGCCTTCGCTCATCATTGATATGTAAAAACCGTCGAACGGCATTGTGAACTCTCTCTCAAGAATGAAACCGTGCTTTTCGGCCCAACGCATGATTGTTCCAGCTGTGAAGTGCCATAGATGGCGCGGCACGTCATAAGCAGCCCAGTTCTCCCTGTATAGCTTCGCATCGTATGAATTGCAGTTCGGCACGGCTATTATGGCAATGCCAGTGTCGTCGATTATGCGGTACAACTCCTCCCAAATGCGGTCAAGGTCCTGTATGTGTTCCATTACATGCCACATGGTAACCACATCGAGGCTCTTCTCCTCAATCCCGGCAAGTTTCTCTTCGGGGTACATCACGGAACCGTATTCCTTCTGCGCCAGTTCCCTTGCCTTGCCGCTCTTTTCTATGGCTGTAACGTCCCATCCTGCATCGCTCATAGCCCGGGCAAAATGTCCGGTTCCTGCACCGTAGTCGAGCAGTTTGCCGTTCTTCAGTACCGTAAGCCTTTCGACGAGCTTTACCTTCTTGCGTAACATGTATGAACGCACGCAGTGGTATATCTTGTTGACAAGCCCTTTCCTTGTGTCGCTGTGGGAGATATATGTGGGAGAATCGTAGTATCTGCCTATCTCCTTCTCGTCGGGCACGCCCTGTGTGAACACAAAGCCGCATTCGGGGCATTCCATAATCTCGAACGCCTCTCCTGTCGCAAAATGGTCCTTGCAGGCAAAACGCTTTCTTATCGATGCGCTTTTGCATAGCGGACAGCTGTCGTGGTTTATGATATTCATGACCTTATTTACTGCTTTTGTTCCTTTCAGGGTATAACTCACCAAAATTTGCTACAAAAATATACCATTTTGTACGATTCTGTTCTCGGAAAAGCAAGTTTTCTGCCTCAACTTGCCGAATATTGCATTTTTTAACACTTTTATCCGGCGTGATTTGCTATTTTTGTAGATGAATTCAGTGGCCGTGGCGGCCGCTCAAAACTTTTATTATGGGAATATTCGTACGTTCAGAAGAGAAGAGGGTGGCCGGAATATGTGCGGCGGTTGCGGAGAGGTTCAAGTGGAAGGCACGCAATGTCCGTCTGTTTTGGGTGTTGTTGTCTATAGTGGGGCTCGGTGCTCCGGTGCTTTTTTATCTTGTGCTGTGGATTGTTGCTCCGTCCGGTTCAAGAAGAAAGATGAGCTACGAAGAACGCATGAACGAACGCTTTGCAAGGAACGTGCGCAAGAGGTGAAACAATACGGTAAAAACAACAAAAAATGGTGACCGAGGTCACCATTTTTTGTTGTTTTAATCGACAATTTCTCCCAGCAGCGTGGCTGCGGTGGCATCATTTATCCTTACCTTTACGAAGTCGCCTATTCTGTATCCTTTCCTGTCAAATACCGCAGTGCGGTTCTGCTCGGTTCTGCCGTAGAACTGCTCTTTGGAACGTTTTGAGATGCCTTCGATGAGCACTTCGTAGGTCTTCCCTATGCAGCCTTTGTTGTTCGCGGCCGAACACTCCTGCTGAAGGGCTATTATCTCGTTCAGGCGGCGCACCTTCTCGCAGTCTTCAATGTCGTCCTTGAAATGCTTGCTGGCGAATGTTCCGGGACGTTCCGAATATTTGAACATGAACGCTGCATCGTATGAACAGTATCTCATCAGCGAGAGGGTTTCCTGGTGGTCCTCTTCGGTCTCTCCGCAGAATCCGGCGATTATATCGGTCGAAAGTCCGCAGTCGGGGACTATGCGTCTTATCGCTTCAATGCGGTCGAGATACCATTCACGGGTGTATTTGCGATTCATGGACTTTAGCATGACGTTGCTTCCGCTCTGTACCGGCAGGTGTATGCTCTTGCATACGTTTGGCTCTTCGGCTATCACGTGCAGTGTTTCGTCGCTCATGTCCTTAGGGTGCGATGTCGTGAACCTGATGCGTGCCTGCGGTGCGTGACGTGCAACGCGGCGCAGAAGCTGCGGGAATGTCACTCTCTCTCCATCCTCGCTTTCGAAACAGTATGAGTTCACATTCTGTCCAAGCAGGATTATCTCCTTGAAGCCTTTTGCCACAAGGTCGCTGGCCTCGTTGAGTATGCTCTGTATGTCGCGGCTCCTTTCACGTCCTCTGGTGTAGGGGACTACGCAGTAGTGGCAGAAGTTGTTGCATCCGCGCATTATCGAGATGTAGCCTGATACCTTGCCGCTACAGATGCGCATGGGTATCACTTCGCGGTATGTTTCCGTGGTTGACAGTTCTATGTTCATGGCAGGGTGTCCCTGCTCGGCCTGTGCTATCAGTTCGGGCAACGACAGGTATGTGTCGGGGCCTGCCACTATGTTTACTCTGTATTTCTCTATCAGTTCTTCCTTTACGCGTTCGGCCATACATCCCACAACACCCACGAGCGTCCCTTTGCCGCGGCGCATCGCATTCAGCTGGTCCAGCCTTCCGTAAATTTTCTGTTCTGCGTTGTCGCGGATGGAACAGGTGTTGAGCAGTATGAGGTCGGCCTCCTTTATCTCCTCGCAGACATCGTAGCCTGCAACCTTCAGGATGGAACCTATTACCTCGCTGTCGGCCACGTTCATCTGGCAGCCGTATGTCTCGATGAATAATTTTTTGTTTTCCACAATATTCAGGTTTTCAAAAACGTCACGAAGATAGTGATAAAAAATGAATTTCTCTCCGCTTTATGCTTTTTATAGAATAATTAGTTGATATTTAAAGAACATAAACTTGAATTTTTTTCTTTTTTGGTTTACCTTTGTAGCTTGTAGTGAATGTGGTTAATCACATTTTTAGGCAAATATGATGAGTGACAGCGTTATTATAATTCCCACGTACAACGAGAAGGAGAACATCGAGCGGATGATACGCACCCTGATGGCTCTTGAGCACGGGTTCGACGTGCTTGTTGTCGATGACGGTTCCCCTGACGGCACGGCGGCTATCGTCAAGTGCCTCATGGAGGAGTTCAAGGGGCGTGTGCATATAATCGAACGTTCAGGGAAACTCGGTCTGGGAACAGCGTACATCACAGGTTTCAAATGGTCTCTTGAACAGGGTTATGAATACATCTTCGAGATGGATGCCGATTTCTCGCACAACCCCGATGATGTCCCCCTGCTCTACAAGGCGTGCGCCGAGGAGGGGTATGATCTCTCCATCGGAAGCAGGTACATTTCGGGAGTGAATGTGGTCAATTGGCCCATGGGACGTGTCCTCATGTCATATTATGCCTCCAAGTATGTCCGCATGGTGACCGGCTTGCCGGTAAGGGATACCACGGCCGGCTTCAACTGTTACCGCCGCGAGGTACTCGAGACAATTGAGCTCGACAAGATTCGCTTCAAAGGGTATGCTTTCCAGATAGAGATGAAATTCACGACCCACAAGTGCGGTTTCAAGATAAAGGAGGTGCCTGTGATTTTCGTAAACAGGGTGCTGGGTACCTCAAAGATGAGCGGAGGAATATTCAGCGAGGCCCTGTTCGGTGTAATCAAGCTGAAGGTTTCCAGCTGGTTCCGCAAATATCCTGAACGCAAACAAAAGACAACAGACAAATGATGACAAACGATACTAACAGACAATTCGAAAAGGTGCTTGCTGTGTGCCGTGAACTGTTCAGCAAGAAACTGTACGACTACGGTGCTTCGTGGCGTATAATGCGTCCCGAGTCCCTCACGGATCAGATATTCATAAAGGCGAAGCGCATCCGCACCCTTGAAACAGGTGCCGAGAATCTCGTGGGCGAGGATATCAACTCAGAGCTCATAGGAATTGTGAACTACGGTCTCATATCTCTTGTGCAGCTTGATCTTGGCTATGCCGACAACTGTGACATTACGGCCGACAAGGCTCTTGAACTGTATGACCGTAAGGCAAAGACGACCCTTGAACTAATGAAAAAGAAGAACCACGACTACAACGAGGCGTGGAGGGGTATGCGCACCACCTCATATACCGACCTTATCCTCACGAAGATATGGCGCACAAAGCAGATTGAAGAACTTGGAGGTGCCACAAAGGTTTCGGAAGGCGTTGATGCCAATTACATGGATATGATAAATTATGCGGTATTCGGTTTGATAAAGAATGGCGTTGCGGATTGAAAAATACGGAAGGTTGGCAGTTCCGGCCGTGAACATATGCAGGTTCGCGTTGTCGCTGGTACTGATGGCATCGGGCTTCATTAAGGCCGTCGATCCTGTTGGCTCCATGTACAAACTCAAGGAGTATGCCGACCTTTTCTCCTTTACTTCATTCTCGGACGATTGGCTTCAACTGTTGGCCATACTGCAGGCCGTAGTGGAGTTTCTGCTTGGTGTATATCTGCTTGTGGGAATATACCGCAAGGCTGTGCCTCTTCTGACGCTCCTGATGATGTCACTCTTCACGCCCCTTACATTATACATAATGCTCAGTGGCGGAGTCGATGACTGCGGTTGCTTCGGCGATGCGGTTGTTCTTACAAACGAAATGACGTTCTACAAGAACCTGTTCCTTCTTCTGCTCTCTGTCATAGTATTCCTTGGCAGGAGACGTTTCGTGTGGTGCATCACTTCGCGGACAAGATGGGTGGTTGTGCTCTTTTCGTTGCTCTATATATCGGTTCTTCAGGTGTTGAGCCTATCGACTCTCCCTGTTATAGATTTCCGTCCCTATGCTGTCGGCAACGACCTGCGCAGGATGGTGCAGGGCGAGCCGGATGAGTACGAGGTGATGGTGACTTTCGAGAAGAACGGAGAAACACGTGAGTTCCCGGCAGAGAACCTTCCCGATTCTACCTGGACCGAGGTGAGTAGCCGCTCCGTGCTTGTCAAGGAGGGAAAGTCTGCCCTGATAGGGGATTTTTCCATTGTCGATTGGGATGAGGATGTTGACGTTACTGATGAAATTCTATCCGATACCGGTCATGTATGCCTTCTTGTGATTGAGGCTACGGAAAAGGCATCTGTAAGCCGTGTCGATATAATCAACGACCTGTACGACCATTGTGTCGGGAGGGATATTCCTTTCTACGCGGTAAGTTCATCGGATACCGAGGATATTGAACTGTGGAACAAACGTACGGGCGCAGAATATCCGATGTATTGGGCCGATGCGTCAATCCTCAGGAATATGGTACGCGCCAATCCTGCTCTGGTTCTGCTCAAGGACGGTGTGATAGTCGGTAAATGGAATTTGACCGACGTTCCCGACATCGAGAATTTCGAGAATTCACGGGCAGGTGTGCCAGGCAGGGATGACTCGTTCATACATGTAATGAGAGGGTGGCGTTTCTGGGTGAGCTGGTTCTTCGGGCCTATGATTCTGATTGCGCTCATCGACCTGCTATTGGCCCGTATCAAGCGGAAGAGTACTCCTGAAAAGCGGCAGAATGTGCCTGCCGATAATGCGGATGACAAAAAAGAACAGTGATTGATTTTGATATATAAACCATTTAAACACAAAATGAAATGAGAAAGAACATTGTTGCCGGCAACTGGAAGATGAACAAGAATCTTCAGGAAGGTATCGCTCTTGCAAAGGAGCTCAACGAGGCTTTGACTGCTGACAAGCCCAACTGTGATGTAGTAATCTGCACTCCATTCATTCACCTTGCGTCAGTAACTCCCGTTGTTGACGAGGCTATCATCGGTGTAGGTGCCGAGAACTGTGCTGACAAGGTATCAGGTGCATATACAGGTGAGGTTTCTGCTGAAATGGTAGCTTCAACTGGTGCAAAGTATGTTATCCTCGGTCACTCAGAGCGCCGTGCATACTACGGTGAGACTCCAGAGATTCTCAAGGAAAAGGTTCAGCTTGCGCTTGCCAACGGCCTGACACCTATCTTCTGTATCGGTGAGGTTCTTGAGGAGCGTAACGAGGGTATCCAGAACAAGGTTGTTTATGACCAGCTTGCAGGTTCGCTCTATGACCTTTCTGCTGAGGATTTCTCAAAGATTATCCTTGCTTATGAGCCGGTATGGGCTATCGGTACAGGTTTGACAGCTACTCCTGAGCAGGCCGAGGAGATTCACGCTTACATCCGTTCTACAATTGCCGAGAAGTATGGCAACGAGGTTGCTGAGAATACATCAATCCTCTATGGCGGCAGCTGCAAGCCCAGCAACGCAAAGGAACTCTTCGCGAACCCCAACGTTGACGGCGGTCTTATCGGCGGCGCAGCATTGAAGGTTGCTGATTTCAAGGGTATCATCGATGCATTCAAGTAATAATGAGAAGGTATCTGATACTGATTACAATATTGTTCTGTGCTCTTTCTTCAAGAGCACAGAGCAATAACATTGTTCAGGAACTCGTGACGGATTCCGAATCAGTCGGTGTGGTACGTATAAACCAGCCCAAGAAACTTGAGCAGATGGTCACTTCCGACAACGGCAAGAAGGAGGTCATGGGTTACCGAATACAGGTCTATTCAGGAAACAACTCCCGTCAGGCGCGCGAAGAGGCCAATAGGGTAGCGGCCTATTTGCGTCAGAATTTCCCGGGCGGCGAGGTGTATGTTCTTTTCCAGTCTCCGTTCCGCGTTTGTCTTTATGGCGATTACCTCAAGCGTGAAGATGCCGAGAAGGTGGTGAAACGCATGAAGGCTACCAGAAGGTTCAAGGATATTTCCATCAGAAGAGGACTTGTAAACGTACGTAAAGCAAAAAAGAACGATGAAGATGACGAATAGCGAGCAGATAGAGGGATTGAAGGAGTGCTGTGCAAGAATGCTTGAACTCATTGGCGAGGATAAGGAGCGCGAGGGGCTTTTGAAGACCCCCGAGCGTGTGGCGCGCGCTATTCTTGATACCACTGCTGGCTATAATGAGGACCCCGAAGCAATATTGCGCGGCGCGATGTTCAAAGAGGATTACAGTCAGATGGTGATTGTGAAAGACATAGATTTCTATTCACTCTGCGAGCATCATATCCTTCCGTTCTTCGGCAAGGTGCATGTTGCATATATCCCTAACGGCTATATAACCGGTCTGAGCAAGATTGCACGTGTTGTCGAGGTCTTCTCGCGTCGCTTGCAAGTGCAGGAGAGGTTGACACTGCAGATAAAGGAGTGTATCCAGAATACTCTCAACCCTCTTGGTGTAATGGTTGTTGTGGAGGCGCAGCACCTCTGTATGCAGATGCGTGGTGTGAAGAAGCAGAATTCAGTTACTACAACGTCTGATTTCTGCGGTGCATTCAATCAGGCAAAGACCCGCGAGGAGTTCATGAATCTCCTGCGCAACAGGTGATGAATTGCATGTGGGCGCGTTTTGTCGGGTGTCAAGCCTGCTACGTGTTCTTGTCAATGTCGGCCTGGGTTTTCATTGCCTGGTTGGCTCCGTCATGGTAATCTCATATTTCCAGAACAGTTCCTGTCGAGAAGAACTCTATCTTTTTCATGTTTGCTGCAAGCACCTCCTTTGCGGTGTCGCATGTGCAGTGTCCTGTACATATCACCGTTTCCGGGTAGTGCAGCGTGACATGCCCTGTAAATTCCAGAGCCTCTTCTCTGCATCCCTCACCTTCGACAAAGTGCAGTCCGCCTACAAATGCAGCAATCTTGTGGCATCCGGTTATGCGCATCGCCTCTTCCATAATGTTCAGTGCACCGCAGTGTGAACAGGGGGAAATCACTACCACTCCTTTTTTTGTCGTTAATGCAAGTGACATTTCGTGTGCGAAATTGTCGGGATATTCCTTTCCATCACTCATTGCAGTAAGGAACCTGTTTCCGGCAGGTCGGGGGTGAATCCCACCGATATTGCCTATCGCGTAGATGCCTTCGGCAATCTCTTTGCTCTCCCGCAGGAACGTTATTCTTTCCATGTAATCCCCAATGAAAGGGCATGTACAGCTTATATCCCGTTTTTCCTCTCTTCTTGACGAATAATAACGCTCCCCGGCGATATTGCCGTGCATGAATACCGGTACTTTCTCCGTGCTTTTCAGAAGCTTGTCAAGGCCTCCTGTGTGGTCGTTGTGCCCATGTGATATGAACGTGAAGTCACATGCGGAAAGGTCAATGCCCATTCTTGCGGCATTGTCCATGAATGCTCCTGTCAACCCCGTGTCGCACAGGATTTTTTTACCCTCCTTTTCTATGTAGAACGAGAGTCCGTGCTCTGCCCTTAGCGATGTCTCCTCTCTCGATGGAGTGTTGTCAATAAGGACGGTAATCCGTGTCATAATCCCCACTCGTATTCTTGATAGCAGCTCTCTACAGCCGTTTCAATTTCATCGGGCAGCATGTGAAAGAAGTCTATGCCTGCAAGCTCCTCTATTTCATCTATGGTACGGGCATATTTTGTCAGTTTCTTCTTTCCTGCCACGTTCTCGCAATAGAATCCGATGCCTGTATATTCTCCATCGTAGGCAAGCAACACTTTGTAGAATCCGTTGGGAATGAGTACCCGGTTGTCGCCAATGTAACCAAGGCCTTTCTTGTTCGTGAATACAGGGCCTGTCACAACAAGCAGCTTTCCGTGTCTTGATGCGTTTTCGCGTACAAGTTCCTCAATCGATTTCCATACACCGCGGTTGAGGTTCTGGTTCTGTGGAGATATGTTCGACATGTAGAAACTCTCTGCCATGGCATCATCGCTCCATTTCATGTCGGCTGCCGGTGCAAGGTGTCCGCGGTCCCATCCGCTTCGCTTGTAGTCGTCGGTTGTTGCCTGTCGGCCAACCACCATAGGGTCTGGCACAAAGTCATCTCCTCTCGGTTCTGTGCCGGCAACCTCCTGTGCCGTCAGTTCATATGCCACCCAGTTGGGGTTTCTGCGCTGTTCGTTGTACGAAACGGTATAGCCGACATGCTCGATAATCTGGCTTTTTGTCGATTTGGTGAACTGGGGAATGGCAAGTTCAAGGGAGATGCCCTCGATGTTCCTGCCGCTCTGTTCCTTGCTGCCTGGCAACAGAACAAAAACAGCTAATACAAGTACAAGTATGATAAGAGAAATTATTCCAATGAACTTGTTCCCCTTCTGGTTGTCTTGTTTCCTTTTTCTTCTTGCCATTATCTATTGTATGTTTACGCTTTATACTCTCTTCAGTTTGCCGTTATTGAACACGACTTTGTAACTCTTGCCCTTCTTGGTGCCGAACGAGAGTGTGTTGTCGCCGTAGCGCAAGTTGCACTTTTCGCCGGCATTTGATGTAATGACAGCCTCAATGAGTTTGCCCTCTTTCCATTTGATGTCAACATCGAAGCCGCCCTTTGCGCATATGCCCTTCATGCTTCCCTCTTCCCATGCGTCGGGCAGGGCAGGTAACAGGTGAATGAATCCCATGTGGCTCTGCATCAGCATCTCTGTAATACCTGCTGTGCCACCGAAGTTGCCGTCAATCTGGAACGGTGCGTGCGTGTCCCAAAGGTTGTCAAGCGTGCCGTTCTTCAGCAGGTTGCCGAAGAGCGTGTATGCATGGTTGCCGTCGTGCAGGCGTGCCCACTGGTTGAGTTTCCAGCCCATTGACCAGCCTGTAGCACCGTCACCGCGGTGAACAAGCACTACTTTTGATGCTTCGGCAAGTTTCGGGGTTGTTACAGGTGAGATGGTGTGTCCCGGGTGCAGGCCGAAGAGGTGGTTCACGTGGCGGTGCTGGTCTTTGGGGTCATCAATATCCTTGCTCCACTCCATGAGCTGTCCGTAGCGGCCTATTTCGTAGGGAGCGAGTTTTGCAAGCACGTTCTTCCACTCCTTACGCAGTTTGCTGTCAACGCCGAGCTCCTCGCTTGCGGCAATGGCATCGAGCAGAATCTCGCGCACCACGCCGTGAACGAATGTGGCACCCTGGTCAATGGGGCCGTGTTCGGGCGAGGTTGAAGGTGCGGCGGTGTATGTACCGTCGGGCTTTTTCCACAGGTAGTCAACTGCAAAAATAGCGCTGCTCTTTATAATATCGTATCCAGTCTCCTTAAGGAACTTCTTGTCGCGCGTGTAGTCGTAGTAGTCCCAAACATGTGTCGCGAGCCATGGACCGGCCATGGGGTTGAAGTTCCACGACATATCCTGGCTTGCAAGCGGAGCTGTGAAGCCGAATATGTTGCCCGAAATGCTTGCGGTCCAGCCTCTTGCACCGAAGTATGATTTTGCAGTCACTTCGCCCGGCTTTATGAGCGTGCGAATGAAGTCGATGAGCGGCAGCACACATTCGTCGAGGTTGGTGGCACATGCCGGCCAGTAGTTCATCTGCAGGTTTATGTTATTGTGGTAATCGACACGCCAGGGGCCGTCAACGTTGTTGTGCCAGATGCCCTGCAGGTTCGCCGGGAGGTTGCCGGGGCGTGAACTTGAGATGAGCAGGTAGCGGCCGAACTGGAAATAGAGCTCCTCGAGCCCGAAGTCGGGTTTGCCCGTACGGTAGCTCTTGAGGCGCTGCGGTGTCGGAAGGTTCGCGACGCCGGGGTACTCAAGGGTGGTGGGGGCATTGGGGTTCAAGTCGAGATTGACGCGGTTGAAGAGTGCCGAGTAGTCGGCATAATGCTCTTTGAAAAGCTCGTCATATCCTTTTTTGACGGCATTTTTCATCCATGCCTTGGTCGTCTCGTCGGGGTTAACGCCGACATACGCTTTCGGGTCGTTGAAATCGGGGTCAAAGTTTATCTTGTAGTCGGTATCTGCCGTAACGTAGAAACAGACCTCGTCGGCACCGCTGATATGAATCTTGCCGTCGCTCAATGAATATGTACACTTGTTCTGGTCGCCTTTCGCAACAGCCTTGATGTGTACAGTGTGTTGCATGCCGTTGTTGTCGAGCTTTGCTTTCCAAATGAACCCGTCATAACTGTCGTGATGCAATGTACCTTCAGATACTGGGTTGGGTGCATAGCTTAATGTCAGGTTCTGCATTCCGGGCTTGTTTGCACTGAACTTCATTACAAGCACGTTGGCGGGGTATGAAACAAAAGACTTGCGTTCATACTGTACACCGTCCTTTGTATATTGTACCACGGCAAGTGCCGAGTCAAGCGAGAGAATGCGCTTGTAATCTCCGAGGCCAACCATACTGTGCCCGGTCTCAATGTATATCTCCCCCATTGTGGTGAAGTTGCCGAAACGGAATGGCTTCTCGCCATAATATTCATATGAAGCGGTACTGTTGAAGTTTTCCCTTGTGAGTTTGGCGGCAAGTTCGTCATTGCCGTCAATGAATGCCTGACGTATATCGTCGAGCAGGTGTGCCGACTGCTTGTTTACATTCCAATAGTACTCTGCACCGCCGGCAGTGTTGGGGCCGCCGCGCCACAGGGTCTTCTCGTTCAAGGTTATGCGCTCGGCTTCGAGTGAACCCATGATGTTTGCACCTATGCTGCCGTTGCCGATGGGCAGCGACTGCGATTCCCACTCCTGGTCGTTGTTGTATGCCGCGTCTCCGGCCCATTCAGGCTTGTCGCGGCCTACCCATAGGTCGGGGCGTCCGCCGTACCAGATACTGCGTCCTTTGAGTGTGGTCGGTTGGTCGAACCATACCGAAAGCCCCTTTGTGTAGTCACTTTGCGCCTTTGCCGTCATTGCCAGGGCAAGCATAAGGATGAATGTTGCCGTTTTTTTCATGTCAAATATCTTTTTTTGTATTATCCAATCCATTTATGTGCAGTATCAGTTTAGATACATATTGGCGATAGCTCAGGTCGTAGTCGCGTTCGAACCCGTACTCTTCTGCTATTGCCCGTATTGCCTCCCTTGCGTCATCGATGCGTTTCAGATGTCCGCTTCCGTCGGTGGCTATTCTGTATATTTCAATATCTTTTGCCCCCAGTTCAATGAAATAACCACCTGCGGTGGCTGTCCTTTTTGTTGTTGCCATAGTTATATCAGGAGCATTATCAGTATCTGTATTATAACCACTCTAAGGAACATGCATACCGGATATACCGTAGCATAGGCCACAGAGGGGTTGTCGCCTTCGACCGTGTCGTTGGCATAGCTCAATGCCATAGGATTTGCCATGGAGCCGCACAAGAGGCCGGCCGTAGAGCCGAAGTCGAGTTTCATGCTTCGCATTGCGAATATTCCTGTAAGAACAACAGGGACAAATGTTATGGCAAGTCCCACAAGTAACCACAAAACTCCTTCGGGGCGGAAAACCGTTTCGAAGAAATGCGCTCCGGCATCGAGTCCCAAACAGGCAAGGTAAAGGTTCAGGCCAAGTGCTCTGAGCATCATGTTCGCACTCATGGTAGTATATGTGACCATATGCAGTCGGGGGCCGAATGTGCCGATGAGGATACCTACGATTATAGGTCCGCCGGCAAGGCCGAGCTTCACGGGGAGTGATATTCCCGGTATCGAGAGTGGTATGCTTCCAAGCATAAGTCCCAGTATCATTCCGATGAATACCGATACAAGATTCGGTTCGTTGAGGCTCTTGACCGCATTGCCGAGGATTTTTTCCACGCGCTTTATGTCTGCTGCCTCTCCTACTACTGTAAGCCTGTCGCCAAGCTGCAGTACGAGGTCCGGGGTTGCAAGCAACTGCACGCCGGAGCGATATACACGGCTTATGTTTATGCCGTAGTTGTTCCTCAACCGCAATGATGAGAGTCTCTTTCCGTTGATTTCGGGGCGTGTGACCAGAATACGCTGCGAGGTGAGTTCGCTGTCAATCTTGTTCCAGTCAATGTTGCCGCTGTTCCAGTCTTTCTGTTCCTGTTCACCGAATATGTGTGCAAGGTCACCGGTCTCTTCGGGCTTTGTTATTACAAGTACAATGTCGTTCTCGAGCAACCGCCTGTCCGACATCGGGATTGTAACATGGCCGTTGTGCCACATTCTGGATATTACGAAATGGTTGTGGCTGCCGTGTGCTATTTCCTCAATCGTTTTCCCGAATACATCGGGGTTGGTGACGCGGTAACTTGCTATGAATACGCTCTTCTTGTGCTTGCTGTCGGGCTGTGGCATGTCTTTTGGCCGGACAACGAATTTTCTGAGGAATATGATGGCAAGAATGACGCCCACAACGCCCAGCGGATAGGTCAAAGCGCATCCCAGTGCCGCACCGCTTCCGTCAATGTCCATCTGCTCAAGTGTCTGTTGGGCGGCAGCAAGTGCAGGGGTGTTGGTTGTCGCACCGCACAGGATACCCGACATGTCCGATGTCGTGATATTGAAAAAGTATCCCAACGCAACCGCCAGCAGAGTACCCGATGCCAACAGTACAAGCGACGGAGTAATGAGTCTTACTCCCTCTGTACGCATCGAACTGAAGAAACCGGGACCTACCTGCAGACCCAGCGCATAGACGAACAGCACAAGGCCGAATGTCTCGGCATAAAAGAGCATCTGGCTGTCGATGGTAAGCCCGAAGTGTCCGGCAAAGATACCGATGAAAAAGACGAAAGTTATACCCAACGAAATACCGAAAACACGTATTTTGCCCAACATTATACCAAGGGCGGAAATGAGCGACAGCACCACAATTGCTTGCAGTGCCGAGTGCTCTATTAACAGGCTGTTAAAGTAATCCATCGGTGCCGGTTCCTTTCAATCTTATCTCAAATCCATCTCTTCAAACAGGTAGTCTGCGCCGCCGATGCGGTCGATGACGAACAGTACGTAGCGTATGTCAACCGATATGTTGCGGCAGATGGTTGGGTCGAACTCAATGTCGCTCATCGTAGAGCGCCATGTGCGGTCAAAATTGATGCCGATGAGTTCTCCCTTGCCGTTGATGACGGGTGAACCCGAATTTCCGCCCGAGGTGTGGTTAGATGCAAGGAAGCATACAGGAACAGTAGTTTTGCCGTTCCTCTTGATTGCCCAACGGCCGTAATCTTGGTTCTTATAGACATCGCGAAGTGCCTGCGGAATATCATAGTCATAAATCTCGGGGTTGTCCTTCGCTATTATGCCGTCGAGCGTGGTGAGGTGCGTGTGGTACTCGCCGTCGGCATTCTCATAGCCCGTTACTGTGCCGTATGACACGCGCAGAGTGAAGTTCGCATCGGGGTAGAAGGCACGCTCCTTGTCCCACTCGCGCAGAGCCTGCATATATGTGCGGTACCATTTTTCAATGGCCGGTACGTTGCTCAGGTTGCGGTAGGCGTAGTTGCGGTTGGCCGCCACATGCTGGCCGAACCATCCGGCAAACTGTACCATGGGGTCGGCTGCAACCTCATCGCCTGACAACGGGTGGTTGCCAAGCAACTTACTGCCGGCGAAGAGCTCCTCAACGAACTGCTCCACGCTGCCACTCTTTGCAATGGCATCGGTGAGCTGCTGTGGAACACCCCCCTGCGGAATGCGGGCGATATACTCGGCAATCATGCGCTTGGCAATCGCCTTGTCAATCTCCACCCTGTAGTCGTTGAGGTAATATTTGCGTCCCTTGGCCTGCACGTCGGCAGTGAGCTTCACGCCCTGCATCTGCTGCGAGTAGAGCCAGAAAGCGAAATTGAATGCCTCGATGCCGGCAATTGTCTCGTTAAATAGCTCACGCGCAAAGTAGTTGGGGATAACCTCGCAGTATGCTGCGTGCATTGAATCGAGCAGGTGTGCATACTGCGGTTTGTCGGTAGCCCATGCCGCAAAGCTTTTCTCGTATGCCTTTTTCTTCTCCACGGTGCCCAGACGCTCAATGCCCAGGCTCTCGCCCTGCCACTTCTTCCAAGCATTGGCAATGTTGGCGTGCTTTGCAGCGTAGGCAATGCGTGTTGCCACATCCTTGCTTTGCGCCTCGCTTATGATGTCGAGGCGTATGGTGCGCAGCGCAATCTTCATGGGGTTTGAAATGTTCACAACATAATCGACAGCATCGGATGTCACATACTCCTGTGTGTTGCCCGGGAAACCGTATGTCATTGTGAAGTCACCCTCCTCAACGCCCTTGGTAGAGATGGGCAGGTAACGCTTGGGGCGGTAGGGTACGTTCTCCTCGCTGTACTCGGCAGGCTCGTTGTTGGCGTTGGCATATACGCGGAACATTGAGAAATCGCCTGTGTGACGCGGCCATATCCAGTTGTCGGTGTCACCGCCGAACTTGCCTATCGACGAAGGCGGTGCACCCACAAGGCGCACGTCGCGGAAAGTGCGATAGACAAACAGATAGTGTTGGTTGCCATAGTACATTGACTCAACGCTCGCCTTGTCTGTGTTGTGTTCCTTCTTCGCTGCGTCAATGATGGCCTGCCTGCTCTCGCCCGCGGCAATGCGCGCGGTAACATCCTCCATCTTCACCAGCAGGGTGATGGTAAGCCCCGGCACCGGCAGCTCCTCGGCACGCGACTTAGCCCAGTAACCGTCGGTCAGGTAGTCATGCTCAACCGAGGAGAGCTTCTGAATGGACGCATAACCGCAGTGGTGGTTCGTGAGTAACAGGCCGTCTGGCGACACGAACTCGCCCGTGCAACCGCCGCCGAACTGCATCACCGCATCCTTCAGCGAAGGCTTCTCATCGGAGTAGATGTCGCTTGCCTTCAGCTTGAAACCAATCTTGCGCATCTCCTTGATACGCTCCTTTATAAGACTCGGCAACCACATGCCCTCGTCGGCTGTAGCAGTGGTGAATGTAATGCACGCAAGCGCGCAAAGAAAGAATTTCTTTATCATAGCAGTTTCGTTTATTCCAATAATTGCACGAAGATAATGCTTTTTGCGGGAATATTACTAATAAAAGTGACGACATTGCCATAAAAGGCAGTGTCATCACTTTTTATAGCAGTCCACAAAGACTATCGAGCCTGTGAGGTGGGTAGTATTGCTTTAACCCGCAAAGGATACTGCCCATCGCCAAGCGTTTGCCACGATAGATAATAGTGTCTTTGGGATGCCACTCCAACACCTTTTCACCGTACAGCATAAGGTCGAGCATTTGGGTATGCGATGGCTGCCAACATCCATTTTCTTTTCTTCTTTCGTCTTGTCTTTAAAATGTTGGAGAACGCTTTGCACCTTCACCACAGGAGGGAGAAAGACCGAGTCAAATCCCTATACTCTATCACGGCGGCGCCGTGATGGTGTTTTCTCCTCTGCCTATGTACTGTTCTATGATTTGCCTTCAGCGAGTTTTCTGCGCCATAGCATAGCTAAAGTAAACTTTGCTCTGCTTATTTGGCTTAAACGCAAACTTGACTTTCAGCGAGTTTACTATCGCTCGGCAATACTCAAGTAAACTTGGTATTGCTCTCGCTTAATCATAAACTTGACTTTCAGCGAGTTTGCTGTGGCTCGGCATAGTGAGCAAGCTCCCTCTGCTCTCGCCTTAATCGCAAACTTCTGTTTCCATTGGTTTAATTGTTTTGGTGAGTTAGTGAGCGGTCAAGCTCACTGACCTTATAATTATTACTGCAAAGTCACCGACTTGAAAGTATATCCGATAAATGATTTGTTATTATGGTCATCACTGCAGTTATAATCCGTTTCGGTAGCAGTCCAATACTTCGTACCGTTGTCAAAGGTCATCACTTTCTGATCCGATGACAATACGAGTTCGATATTCTTCGTATCATTAGCCAGACAGAACAAGCCGTCGTCAATTGATTCATATATCTGATTTACGGATTGAACAGAGCCTAATGTCACCTTTGTCAAAGATGTACACAGCATGAATTCAATTGCTCCAAGATTTGTTGCTTTGGGTGCATAGACAGTCTCCAAAGCCTCGCAGGAGTTGAAAACACCATTTCCCATATCGATACATTCCGGTAAAGAAATGGTTTTCAATGCGTAGCAGTCACTAAATACAGCATCACCAAGGGTTTGAACAGAAGGGAGATAGACGTCGGTAAGCTTCATGCAACCTTCAAGTGCAAAGCCTTCAATTTCAATCACATTCGGTGCAGAAAAGCTGGTCATTGCACTACTAAAAAATGCGGATTCACCAATCGTTGTGGCATCGGTCAAGGTGACAGACCGCAATGCCGCACCGGCTCGCCAGTTTTCGTTTACATACTCATCAACATAGAATGTACATTCCGGAACCGTCTTTGCTCCGCTGATAGTCAAGTCGATGGTTCCTGAATAATTCATTACCAATTCATACTGATCAAGGGACGGGTCTACAGTGGTAGCAAGGGCTGCGGTAATGGCAGAGAACATCGTAGCATCAGCATCTTCGGCAAGTTTAATTCGGATGTCGGTTTCGCCTGCTGCCAACTTCGCAGCGATAGCGTTTTGCAAGGTTTCAGCTGTTGTATTCTCATCGGCTTCGATATACTCCTTTCCAACCGAAAGCGTAAATGCACGATGCTCACCTTCGCCAAGGGTGAAATCTTCTTTTGCTTTGACGATAAGCGGCTCAGTTGCTCCATCGACCGTCACACGCATCAGTTCATCACCG
>JAZRLO010000047.1:0-48103 GCA_045646845.1 Bacteroidaceae bacterium | reverse complement strand
AAATAAAACTTGTTTAATTTCACAACGAGCATTAGCAACATCGCCAAAGGCATTGGATCTAAAAACTGCGTTTAAAATAGATACTTCGCTTTGCTCAGTATGACAAACAATATTTGGGTCAACTGCTATATTATTGCCTTTACAAAAACAAGCATAACGCTGCAAATGCCATAATAAAACTATTAATGCATTAAAAAGTGGGAGAGTAAGGCTTGCGGCAAAGTGCAACACCGGAGTTTACAAAGCGTAAATGAGGATTTGCACTTTGGCGTATAACACAGCAGATATCACAGTATAATATTTATTCTATAAAAAGTGCAGATGCAAGGCTTGCGAAGTTTTTGGAAATGGGAGTTTAGCAAGCCTAAATGACCTTTTACAAAAACAAGCGTAACACAGCAAATGCCATAATAAAACTATTAATCCATTAAAAAGTGGGAACCATAAAAAAATTGCTTCTATAAAAAGTGCAGATACAAGGCTTGGTTGTTTTTTTGGAACAGGAGTTTACTTTGACGTAAATGACTGTTACAAAACAACAAGCGTAACGCAGTAGATGCCTTTTTAGAGAAGCAATGAGGATTTTTCCTACCATGAATAGGACATCCCCCTGCAACGATTAGGAATAATCAATTGCAGGGGGATTTTTATGCCCATATCTTTGCGGTGTAACAATTGAGGAACATATAAGGATTCCGGTTGTTAGAGATATAAAAGAGAATAAACAGGTTTAACTTTTAAAACATTACGACTATGAAAAAGATGATTATGATTGCAGCGTTGATAGGCGGAATGCTTATGCCTGCAGAGATGATGGCCAACAATGAAATCGACCGTAAGCCAAGATTTGAGAACAGAGGTAGAAAAGAGATAAGAGTATCAAGAGAGAAGAAAGGCGGCAATAAGGGCGGCTACAGGAACGACAGGGCTGACTATCGCCCGGGAAAGCCTGGCAAACCAATGAAGCCCGATTACCGTCCGGGCAGACCGGCCCCGGTAATAGTAGTGAACCCTCCAGCACCGCGTCCCTGCCCTCCCCCTCCACCACCGGCACCCCGTTATTATTATGATTATGACAACCCGGTAGTTGAAGCTACAACGGCATTCTTGGGAATAGCGGCACTGATATCACTCATCGCCGACTGACAATGAAAAGCATTCAAGTTAATAAAATAAAGTAATTAAGACATTCTGCTGACAACTGATTAAAAACTGTAGAGGAGAGCGACGGCTAAACGCTCTCCTCTTTTCATGCTATTGAATAGCATAAAGGACAATACAATAATTCATTTGTGGTTATAGAGATGAGTATCAAAATCTCACGATGCAAAGATATGGCAGCGGAACAAGGCACACAATGGCAAAATATCATGAATATCACGGTGCGGCATAGCAACATATCTCCACAGGTGCAACGCCCGGTCATCACAGGGAAGTCTGAAGGCTCCGGGAAAATAGTCATAAATAATTAAAAAAAGCGACATTTTAAGAAAAACAACTATTGCCTGATAGGCAAAAGAAAGTTATTTTTGCAAGCAAAAATATGAGGTGCCAAAAGCGCACCCAAGGAATGGAATAGAATGAAACTGTCGGAGTTAAAGAACGGAGAAACAGCGGTCATCGTACGCCTGTCGGGCCACGGTGGGTTCCGCAAACGCATAATGGAGATGGGCTTCATACGAGGTGAGAAGGTTACTTCGGTACTCGATTCGCCCATGCACGACCCCGTGAAGTACAATGTCATGGGATACGACGTACTCCTGCGCCGCAACGAAGCCGCCATGATAGAGGTTCTGCCCGAAGAGGAAGCAAGAAAGGAACTTCCACCGGCAACAACCTTTACAAGCCGTTCCATATGCGACAGCTGCAGTGGAGAGAGTTGCAGCAGCTGCATGCTCAAGAAGATAAAGACCAAGAGGAACAATGTGATAAACGTTGCCCTTGTGGGTAACCCCAACAGCGGCAAGACATCCATTTTCAACACACTCGCCAACGAAAGCGAGCACGTGGGCAACTACAGCGGTGTCACGGTAGGCGCAAAGACCGGCAGCTTCAACTACAAAGGCTACCGCATCAACATCACCGACCTCCCCGGCACCTACTCCATTGCCGCATACACTCCCGAGGAGTTGTATGTAAGACGCCACCTGTTCGAACAGATGCCCGACATCATCATCAATTCAGTCGTGGCATCGAACCTCGAGCGCAACCTCTACCTCACAACGGAACTTATTGATATGAACCTGCGTACCGTGGTTGCGCTCAACATGTACGACGAGCTCCTCGCAAGCGGAGCCGAGATTGACTACGAGCACCTGGGGGCCATGATGGGAATACCCATGATACCCACCATTGCCAAGAACGGCAAGGGGCTCGACAAGCTCCTCGACACCGTCATCGAGCTCTTCGAGGGCAAGAACAGCACCATACGCCACATCCACATCAACTACGGCAGCATCATCGAGGGACAGCTTGCCCCATTGTCGGAACAGCTCCACAAAGCCGAAGACCTGCCGCCGCAGTTCCCTGTACGCTATTGGGCACTCAAACTGCTCGAAGGGGACAAGGAGGTTGCCAGCCAACTCGGCTACTGCATGGAGGTGAAGCGTTGGGAAAGAATGGCAAAGGATGCCACAAAGAGAGTACAAGCACAGATGGGCGTAGATGCAGAGACTGCCATCAGCGGTGCGAAGTACGGTTTTATCAATGGAGCACTGCAGGAGACATTTAAACCTGGTAACAAAGACACACAGAAGAAGACCCGCCGCATAGACCGCCTTGTTGCGAACAGATGGTTCGGTTTCCCCTTCTTTCTGCTTGTCATGTGGGTGATGTTCAGCTCGGTATTCGTGCTCGGAGCCTACCCTCAAGAGTGGATAGAAAGCCTTTTCGGATGGATGGGCGAAGTTGCAACGGGAATAATTCCCGAGGGGGCACTGCAGGACCTTGTCGTCAACGGCATAATAAGCGGAGTCGGCAGCGTGGCTGTCTTCATACCGCAAATACTCATACTATACCTCTTTATCTCTTTCATGGAAGATTCAGGGTACATGGCACGCGCAGCCTTCATCATGGACCGCATGATGCACAAGATGGGCCTACATGGCAAATCGTTCATCCCCATGCTCATGGGATTCGGCTGCAATGTACCGGCAATCATGGGTACACGCACCATTGAGAGCCGTAGCAGCCGCATCATAACCATACTGGTAACCCCCTTTATGTCATGCAGCGCACGTCTCCCGGTAATGATACTCTTTGCAGGAGCATTCTTCCCCGACCATGCACCGCTGGTACTCATAGCGCTATACCTATTGGGAATAGCAGCAGCCATCGTTACGGCACGGTTGCTCAGACTCACCAAGTTCAAGAAAGACGAGACCCCGTTCGTCATGGAGCTTCCGCCCTACCGTTGGCCCACCATGCGCGCTACCCTGCGCCACATGTGGGACAAGTGCGCCCAGTACCTCAAGAAGATAGGGACAGTAATACTGCTGTCCACCATTGTAATATGGTTCCTCAGCTACTATCCGAGACCGGAGGAAGAGTACAGAGTACAGAGCAAAGAGCAAAGAGCAAAGAGCAAAGCAACAGCAATGTCATCCTGAGCGAAGACGAAGGATCTGAAACAACCGCACCAAGCGGCATCAACGAAAACTCGTTCATTGCAATGATAGGTCATGCAGTTTCTCCTGCACTCGAGCCTCTTGGACAGAACTGGCGTTCAAGCATAGCCCTCATCACAAGCATACCGGCAAAAGAACTTGTCGTGAGCACATTGGGCGTACTCTACAGCAGCGACAGCGAAGAGAACATACAGCAGGACCTGAAGCACTCAGGAGACTTCACCCCACGCTCAGCCGCAGCCTTTCTGGTCTTCATACTGCTGTTCTTCCCCTGCATAGCCACAATAACCACCATAGCCCACGAGACAGGCAACTGGCGATGGGCACTTTTCTCCATAGCCTACAATACAGCAATAGCCTGGATAGCCGGCTTTGCCGTTTACACTATAGGAGGAGTTTTTTAAGTGGAAAGATGAAAGATGAAAGATGAAAGATAACAACCAAAGAAAAAAAGAAACAGACACATGAACAACAAAGAAATGACATACACAAGACGCATGAAGGTCGCCGACCTTCTTGCAGCCGACGGCAACCTGCTGTCGATACTCCAGAGACTCGACATCAAGCTCGGCTTCGGCGAAGCCACAGTAGCCGAGCTGTGCAACAGATACGGCATATCAACAGAACTCTTCCTCATGATATGCAACATCTATTCATCGAGCGACTACATCCCCAACACCGACACCCTTGAGCCCGGTGACATCAGGAGCATCACCGCCTACCTGCGCGTATCGCACCGCTATTACGTGGGCACATGCTTCCCGGCCATACACGACGGCATACACAGCCTCGTCAACGAACTCGACGAAGTAAGCCGCAAGCTCATCGACAAGTTCTACGACGACTACGACAGCGAAATAACCAGCCACTTCAGATACGAGGAAGAGACCGTCTTCCCCTACATCGACAGCCTCCTTGCCGACAAAAGTGGAGACCGTGGCAGATACAGCATACACCAGTTCGAGGAGAACCACAGCAACATAAGCGAGAAACTCAACGACCTCAAGAACATCATCGCCAAATACCTTGACGAAGAACACTCGTCCCCCCTGCGCTACAGCGTACTGGCCGACATCTACACCATAGAGAGCGACCTTCGCAAACACTCCCTCATAGAGAACAGACTGCTCATCCCACTTGTCGAAAAACTCGAGAATAGCCATGAATAAGGAAAACAGATACAGGATAGTACTCATAGAGCCATCCGAAATTGTGGCTGCAGGCATCGCAAGCATCATAGAGCGACAGCCCGAGTTCATCATAGAACACACACTCTCCAACCCCGACTACCTGAGCAGCAACACCACAGCTGACATAATAATAATAAACCCGGGTGTCATCGACTACAACGACAGGCTCGACATACGCTCATACTTCTCAGGCACCGATGCCGCCATCGTGGCACTCACCCACAGCAACTACGAAGAGAGCGTCCTGCGCCAGTACGACGAATGCATTGGCATCTACGACAACGCTCCACGCATAGTGCAGAAACTCAAGAATGCCTTAGAGCAGAACGCCCAGAACCCCAAGAACGAACTCAACGAACTCAGCGCGCGAGAGCGCGACATCCTCGCCGCCGTCGCCAAGGGAAAGACCAACAAAGAGATAGCCGACGAATTCAACATATCCATCTACACCGTAATATCCCACCGCAGGAACATATCACAGAAGCTCGGTATCAACTCCATCCCCGGCCTCACAGTATATGCTATAATGAACAAGTTAGTCGATATGTCCGACTTTGGGTAATAATAAAAAAGCATGCACACCCCTATTTCACCCGAAGCTTTGATTGAGGAACTTTACACCACTTATGGCTACACGGTTTCGCTCGATTATGCAATGAATTACATTGAGATGAACGAGTATGCGACTGTGGATGATTTCCACAATTGGTTGCAGGAATTAGAGTGATTGTCAAAGAAGCACAAGATTATTGGTACCTTCTGTAGTTTTTTCAATAAAGCTTATTTGATACAGAGAAAATAACACTATTCGCGATCAAGAAAATACAACTCATTATGGCCGAGGAACTACACATAGCCCAGGGTGGCAAGGAAGAAAAATATGCGTTGCTGCACAAACAGGTCTGCGCGCTTATTGAGGGCGAGAACGACACCGTGGCGAATATGGCTAACATATCCGCAATGATTCACAACACATTCGGGTTCTGGTGGACAGGGTTCTATCGTGTAGTGGGTGATGAACTTGTGCTTGGCCCGTTCCAGGGACCGCTTGCATGCAGCCGCATAAAGTTCGGGCGCGGAGTGTGCGGCACAGCGTGGAAGGATCGCACGACACAGGTTGTGCCCGATGTGGAGCAGTTCCCGGGACACATTGCATGCAGCAATGCATCGAAAAGTGAGATAGTTGTACCGGTATTCGGCTCAGACGGTAACGTCACCGCAGTCCTTGACATCGACAGCGAACACCTTGCCACATTCGACGAGACAGACCGTCTGTGGCTGGAAAAGATAGTGAAGAGTATCATTTAGACAATGCCGCGTGCAATCTTCCCCGGTGCTACGCCCAACCTCTTCTTGTACAGCCAGACCGGCTGTTTTTATGATGGATGATAAGAATCAAACCGCACGTGTGTGAGTTTCACTTTTTCAGAGTCTTATAGTGGAGTATATGAATGCTTACTGCTGTAGCTATGATGACAAACACAAGACTCATCCACCACTCTTTCGCTACAAAAACAGCACAATAAAGCAGTGTCACCCACACGAGGCCAACAGAGACAATCTTCACTCTCAACGGAATGGCCTTGTTCTCCCTGAAGTTCTTTATGTAGGGTCCCAAGTGCCGGTGTTGCATCAGCCAGTTATAAAGTCTTTCGGAACTGCGCACATAGAGTGCCGCAGCCAAAAGCAGGAACGGCGTCGTTGGCAGAACCGGCAGGAATATGCCAAGAATGCCGAGTGCAAGTGAAAGGCTACCTAAGAATGCAAGAATATATTTCATTATAAAAAAAGTATCAGTAAAAGGGGTTGCAGTGATGTCGCATGCCGCAATTCCGTCCGCGAAGATACTAAATTTATCAATCGAATAATCGCGAAATAAAATTCGAACAACTTATTAACACAACTATTTTTTCAAAAAAAAGTTTTTTTATAAAAATTTTCGTACATTGCAACACTCAAAGAAAACACTTTTGTAAAACCTTTAAAACATACCACTATGAATACCAAGAGATTTATGCTACTGTTAGCTGTCATGGTTTTCGGCAGCTTGGTTACCGTCAATGCACAAGAAAATAAGAAGGAAGGCTACATCAAACCGCTCTTGGGAACATGGCAGTATGTCGAGGAGGTCGCAAAGGCCGACGGAAGCACAATATACATAGGCCACGAAATTTACAAGACAATACAAGAGGACAAGACCTATTCGGTAATGGCAAGCATAGACATTCCCATAAAGGAGGCCGACCAGGAGGAGGGCAAAATAAGCACCGTTACATTCATTACCCAGCAGGGTGAAATAGAAATGACCTCGGAAAGCACATACCTGGAGTACATAAACAGCCACTACATTGACAAAACCCTGAACAACACCATTTCGAACCTGAGATACAGGGTAAGCGACAAGAACCCGAACATCCTTTACATTGAATACAACCTTGGCGATGCTGAATCGGGCAACTGGGTAAGCGAAGTATGGCTCAAGGTTCTGCCATTGGGAGCAAGATAAGAGAAATCCACTATAGGACATATACGACATAAGCCCCGCGGGGCTTATGTCGTATTATTCAATTGAGGTTATCTGTCGTAAAAGGTTGTACAGATTCATATTGTGGGCACAATCCCCCTCACTGAAGTCCTTTACATAGGGTTCCGTCCTATCCGTCCTATAGCCTCATCATAGTTCTTTGCGGACGAATCCTTGGCCGACTCATAAGCATCGCGGACCTGTTTCGGGGGGTCACACACGCGTTCGCCTTCAACATAGGCCTTTTCTGAATAGACCGACACTATCCCTCTGACCACCTCGAGTTCCCCGAGAGTGCTTGCGCTACTGTAGAAACGTGCGGCATTTTCATACAACACGGTACGTTTCTCCACAAAATGAATACCGGCTCTTGCATACGCAACGTCGGCAAGCACGAACAGGCTATCACGCATGGTGCAGACCTCAAAAGCAATGTCACATAAAGAATCGGACTCGAATTCAAGTTTCTCTTCAGATGTCAACGAACTGAGATAGCGCACCGAAGCGGTCTCGGCATCGAGCAGGTTAAAGGTGACACTCTCCAGAGTGGTGTCACTGTTCACATTGGCAACCGCATTTTCATATATTTCAAGATGCTGTTCGTGCAGGTTGGTGCAACCGGCAATGAGCATCAGGAACAATGCCCACACTGAAGCAGGTATTTTCATAGCAAAATTCTTTTATACCGCTAAGATAGTGCAAAAACTGGAACCGACAAAAGCAATGTACGGCAGCAACAAAATGAAAAGAATGTTAACATCTTGCCATAGAGGGTGTTTTTCTGCAAAAAAGAAAAAGAAATCACGAACTATTATTTACATTTGCATTAGACATGCCTGTTGCCTGACAACAAATCCGGCAACGGGCTTTTATCACAGACAACAGTAAACATGAAAAGATTAACGATCTTATTAATATTCACGGCCTGCACCCTCCTGACGGCCGTTTCACAAAGCAGAGTTGACAGCGTGGCATACCGCGCGCTACAGGTAGGACGCGTAATGCAACAGGAACGCGTATTCCTACATTTCGACAACACAGCATACTATCTTGGCGAGACCATATGGTTCAAGGCTTATGTCTCGTTCGGCAACAACGACCGCCCGAGCGTGCTCAGCAAGGTCCTTTACGTTGAATTGGTAGCACCCGAGGGCTATGTGGTACAGACAAAGAAATACAAAATAGGCGATGACGGAAGCTGTTACGGAGAATTCGAACTGGATCCGTTGCTGCTTTCGGGATACTACGAGATACGTGCATATACAAGATATATGCTTAATTGGGACAAATCTGCGGTTTTCAGCAGAGTTTTCCCCATATTCGACAAAGTAAATGCCGACAACTGGGACTTCAAGAACATGCTCGACCGCAGACGAGGATTCAGAGAAAAAGGAGAATGGGTGTCGGCCGAACTGCCCGAAGCCACTCTCGAATTCTTTCCCGAAGGCGGTAACCTTGTAGCCGGCTTGGAGAGCAGGGTCGCATTTGAATTGCGCGGCAAGGACGGAATACCGGGAAAGGAGAAGATAACCATTTTCGAGGACGGCAAAGCTATTCTGGAAAGCACGCCTGAGCATATGGGCAAGGGAACATTCGTACTCGCCCCACGGAAAGGGGCGAAATACAGAGCCGAAGTAACCATGACCGACGGAAAGGGCAAAACCAAGAAGCACAAGTTCGACCTCCCGGAGATTGCCGAAGAGGGCGTTGTAATGCGCATAACGGAGAGAGGCGACAGCATTGACGTCATTGCAAGTAACAATATGCCGGAGAGTCATGAGTTGGGTTTTTCCATCCTGTACCGCGGTTCAATGGGAATATTCAAGAAGTTCATGACGGACGACAAGGAGATAAGTTTCACATTCAGCAAAGCGAGCCTCCCCGAAGGCGTCAACCGTGCAGTAATGTTCATTGACGGGAACACTCCGCTTGCCGAACGTCAGTTCTTCATAACCCATGACACCTTGCAGAAGAACGACAGGGGAACGGTCAAGCTCAACGTGACAGCCAACGGATACTTCCCGAACAACCTCGAAGCATCGCCCAACGAAAAGATAACATTGAAAATTGCACGTGAGGACGGGAAACCTATTCCACAGAATACGGACATATCGCTCGTTGTGAACGATGCGGCAGGAAAGCAGACCACATCGTACGGACACAATTTCTACTCATATCTTCTTTTGGGCTCGGAACTGAAGGGATACATCCCCGACGCCACACAATATTTCGACAAGGAGAACGCAGAGAGAGCCAGACTGCTCGACCTTATAATGCTCACGCACGGCTGGACATCGTACAACTGGAACCTGCTCACCCGAGAGGAGATAAAAAGCATGCAGCCAGTAGAGAGGAGCATAACCCTGAACGGCATGTTCATGCGCAAGCACAAGAACGAGAAGATAGGCAACAACACCCTTGTTGTCACCCCTCAGCCATACACGCTCACAAGGCTCGACATGGCAGCCGACAGAAAAAAGATAGAGACAACGACATTCCGTACAGACAGCACCGGAGCATTCACTCTTGACCTTGGCGATTTCTACGGCACACGCATTGCCTCGTTGCGTCCCCAGACAACATTCAAGCACAGCCGGAACATATCATACCAGTTCGCGCTCAACCGCTATTACTCGCCAGGGTTCCGCCTCTACGACTATTGGGAGCGCACGCTCGGAACCTCAGTGGAAAGTTCGGACAAGAACAAGGGGCTTGTAAAGATAAACCCGTTCGAATATATGCTCTCTTCACTCGAGGTCGTAGCGGACAAAAAGAGGGAAATCAATGGCCGTCCGCCACACAGCGAGATGCGCTTCAACTACCTCGACGAGTGGGAATATGCACAGGACGTGACATATCTTGACAGATTCAATACATACGATGACAACCTGTTCCAGGATGCCCTTGACGACATTTATACAAACAATATCGCGTTCGACACCTTAGCGGTACAAAACGATGAAATAATATCTCTCCCCCTCACCCTTGAGAGGATTCCTAATTCAGAAGAGACTATAACGGCAGTAAGGAGTGTCGATGAAAATGTTCAGATAATAAGATATGTGGGCAGCATACGATGGGGCAACAAGGAGACACCGAGCCTTACGGTTGACCACGATTACGACCACACGCTGACAGCCAACGATGTGGTGCTGAGTGCCATGAGACGCCACAACTACAACTGGGCATACTGGGTGCAGCTGATGGTGGTATTGGGAGAGTACGATTCGAAAAGAGCCCCGGAACCCGACAAGGAATATCTTAGAGGAATACACGATGTAGGGAAGATGACCAACTTCAAAGAGTTCGTGATACGAAGTGACGAAAAGACACGCATGCAGTTCGAGAACAGGGACAACTACTGGACCCCGTTAGGCAGGATGATGGACAACAAGGTTCCAGTACAGAAGTTCTACAAAGGATTCCTCTCCCAGAGCTATCTTTTCACCGGCGAAGGCATGGACGGTTGCCCGGACAGCCGCACATTCCAGAACTCCATAAGCCGAAGAAACGGCATAGCCTACCCTATAAACCCCAATTACGTGGCCTGCCTCATACCATATACAGAGAAGGACAGCACCATGGGAATAATACCGGAATTCGCGGCAACCGGAAGTTCGCTACGCTACACGTCGGTACAAGGATACAGCGAAAGCAAGGAATTCTACTCCCCCGACTACAGCCGGATGAAGCCCGACGGAAAAGACTACAGACGCACGCTCCTTTGGATTCCCGAAGTAAAGATAGAGAACGGAGAAGCCGTAATCGAACTCTACAACAGTGACAATTGCAGGAACATAACCGTGTCAGTGACAGGACGCGACAATGTCACCATATACAGCAATGACGAGACCACATACACCAGAGAGCAGACAGAAATGCCGGTGCAGCCCAAGAGCCAAGTTCAGGAGAAAAAGGTTGAAGAGAAGAAAGTTGTTCTTGACGCCGAGACAGAAGCAGCCTGCGCAAGAGAACACGAAAAAGGTGTAATCTACTTCAACCAGGGACGATACAGGGACGCAATAACAATATTCGCGGAACTGATACAGTATGGATATGCGCCCTCAATGCATTATGTAGGAATATGCTACCGCGACGGAATGGGGTTGACTGTAAACGACGGAATGGCAAAACAGTTCTTTGGCAAAGCTGCAAACAACGGTCACTTCAGCTCAATGTTCGACCTTGCAAAAATCATTGAGAAGGAGAACGGATGCGTCACGGATTCGGCATTCATGCTATACCGGGATGCTGCTGAATTAATGGAGCCAAGAGCTCTGATTCAGATGGCACACCTTTACAGAGACGGAACCATTGTAGAGAAGGACGAAGAGAAGCATGAGGAGCTGCTGTCGAAGGCAGCAGCCGCAGGACACCCGCAAGGTTTGACCGAATACGGCATCGTTCTCATAGAAAAGGGCAAGGAGGGCATCGGATTCATAAAGAGAAGTGCAGAGCTGAAGAACAAGGAGGCCTTGTTTTACATGATGGAACACGAACACAATGCAGGCAACTTCAAGGAGGCATACGGATATGCCAAGGAGCTCCACCTGCAAGGTTTCCACGAAGGAACAAAGCGCATGGCTGACTACTATTACGAAGGTAAAGGTACAGGGCGCGACAAAGGACTGGCGAAGGACCTCTACCGTGAAGCAGCCAATGCCGGCAACCAGGAGGCTGCAAAAATCCTGAAAGAACTATAATTACTCCATAACTCTTTGAAAGAAGATTCATTTTTTGTTATTTTGCATAGAGATTCAATAGTTACTCCAATGGACGTTGATTATAACATAGAGGCAGGAGGTGATGTGCTACACCTGCAGTGCGAACCCATGGAGTGCGTACGCATAGGATTTGTAGGCCTGGGCGTGCGTGCCAAGCGTGCCGTCCACCGCATGATGCACATCGAAGGTTGCAAGGTTGTAGCCCTGTGCGACCTTGTACAGGAGAACATTGACGAAGCAAAAGAGATAATATCCGCTTCGGGCAAAGAGATCCCAGACTGTTTCACAGGAGAAGAGGGATGGAAAGAACTGTGCCGCAAGCCCGATGTTGACCTTGTGTATATATGCACCGATTGGGCAAGCCACGCCGACATTGCCGTATATGCAATGCAGCAGGGCAAGCACGTAGCCACAGAAGTACCTGCCGCAACAACCGTTGCTGACTGCTGGCGACTCGTTGACACCGCCGAGACGACACAACGCCACTGCATAATGTTAGAGAATTGTTGCTACGACGAGTTCGAGCTGTGCACACTGAATATGGCAAAGAAAGGGCTCTTTGGCGAGATAATCCATGCCGAGGGCTCCTACCTCCACGACCTGCGCGAACGCATTGCCACCAACGATAACGGAGGACGCAAATGGAGCAATTGGCAGGTAGAGTTCATGAACAGACACAACGGCAACCCCTACCCCACACACGGGCTCGGCCCCATCGCCCTTGCAATGGGCATCAACCGTGGCGACAGGATGAAGAGCATCGTATCCTGTTCGTCCAAGCCTGTCGGCGGCGACAATGCGCTTACAGGCACTATGAACAGTTCCATAATAACAACCGAAAAGGGACATACAATAGTAGTGCAGCACTGCATGACACTACCACGCCCCTACAGCCGTTCGTTCCTTGTGAGCGGAACCGACGGCTTTGCGCAGAAATACCCCATGCCACACTTTGCCTTTGCCCCCGACAGCGACAACGCCATAATGGGTGACGAATTCCAGGCCATGACTGAAAAGCACCGTCACCCCTTTGTAACTGAATACAAGCAGCGCGGTGAGGCACTTTGCGGCCGTCGCTGGATAGACTACGCAATGGACAGCAGACTGATATACTGCCTGCGCTGTGGAGAGCCACTCGATATGACCGTGTACGATGCCGCATTGTGGAGTTCACTTGTTGAACTCACCGATACATCGGCACGAAACGGTGGCACACCGGTAGAGATTCCCGACTTTACCCGCGGCGGGTGGAGAGAGTGAGGGAAGTTGCGATATGCGCGGTTTTGAATATCTTGGAATAATCGCCAATATAGCAAATCATTTAATGCCCACACATCATATCTTACAAAATCACATAATTGTTCTTGCTTTGTAAAAACCTTTTAATTATTTTTGCGACGTTCATAGGATTACTCCTTTGAGCGGACATATTATTTAAAGGTGTTATTGAAATTATCTTCAACTGACAAATTCTCGCAAAATTTGAAATGGAACGAAGATGATAGCAGTAGCACCACATCATTGGTATGTACAGCCCTTTTTGGCTCTTTGCATAACCTTTGGTGTGGGCTATTGTTTTATCCGTTCCATAGGCGATGCGAGAAGCCTGTCAGTAGGATAAAACATATATAGTTCCCACACCTTGTTTTTTATCCGCTTTCATCTGGGAATTGGAGAGCTAAAAAATGTTTTTTATGGACGTAGAATCTAAAAAAAGAATCCTTCAAGATGAGATCAAAGAACAAACAACAAATGTACATAAACCATTTGAAAACAAGTATGCAAGTTGGAAAATCATAGAATATCTTTGGGCTTGCCATTATGCAAATGCAATATCATACGAATACAAAGAGTGGCTTTTGAATCTGTACAAAAATAGTGGAATGACAAATACCGAATCTACTATTTTTAGCTCACAAATAGATTTGATTATTGAAACAATGACACGAAATCCAAAGAACCAAGAATACAAGCTATAAAAGATGAAAACTATAAAAAATATATTTATAATAGTAACGATATTACTATGCTGTAGCACTGCAAAAGCCTATGATTTAACTGTAGATGGCATTTATTACAATATCATTTCACATACCGAATTAACAGTAGAAGTGACATCTGGTACTTACAAATACGCCGGCGAGGTTATTATTCCTGAAACAATAACTTACAAATCAAAAAAACTAAAGGTTACAAGCATTAAAAATTCCGCGTTCTATGATTGCCGTGGCCTTACCAGCATTGTAATCCCTAACAGCGTTACCAGCATCGGAGATCATGCGTTCTATGATTGCCGTGGCCTTACCAGCATTGTAATCCCTAACAGCGTTGCCAGCATTGGAAATTATGCGTTCAGTGGTTGCTATGGCCTTACAAGCGTTGTAATCGGTAACAGCGTAACAAGCATTGGAAAAGAAGCGTTCTGGAGTTGCTCAAGGCTTAAAACAGTAGTCAACCTATCCGATTGGACATTTGCCAAAGGCAGTTCAGGCGATGGTTATGTCGCACGTTATGCCGACAAGGTTTACAATGCACCCAAAGGCCGAATAGAGGGTGATTTTGTGCTTGGTAAACCAAACGATGTAAAAACATTGGTTGGGTACTTGGGCAGTGCAACAACAGCAAACTTGCCAACCGATTACGATGGGGAGAATTATGTAATTGGAAAATATGCGTTCGCTGATTGCTCTGGTCTTACCAGCATTGTAATCCCTAACAGCGTCACTAGCATTGGAGATGATGCGTTCTATAAATGCTCTGGTCTTACCAGTGTTGTAATCGGTAATAGCGTTACTAGCATTGGAGATAATGCGTTCCGTGATTGCACTGGCCTTACAAGCGTTGAAATCCCTAACAGCGTTACTAGCATTGGCTCTTATGCGTTCGAAGGTTGCACTGGCCTTACCAGCGTTGTAATCCCCAACAGCGTAACAAGCATTGGTTTGAATGCGTTCAATGGTTGCTCTGGTCTTACCAGTGTTGTAATCGGTAATAGCGTTACTAGCATTGGTTTGAATGCGTTCGATGGTTGCTCTGGTCTTACCAGTGTTGTAATCGGTAACAGCGTAACAAGCATTGGAAATTATGCGTTCTATAGTTGTGAAAGCCTTGCAAGTATTTATGTGTTAAGCATCCAGCCGCCCACAATATCTACGAATAGTTTTTCAAATAAGAACTATATAAACGCGACTCTTTATGTACCACAAGGTTCTCTCGCCACATATCAAACAAGCAATGGTTGGAGCTTCTTTTGGGATATTCAAGAATTCAATACAACCGAAATTAACAATATAAACATTGACAACATTACAATAAAAACGACGTGTAATAGTATTTTATTAGAAGGTTATCAATACAAGACTATTAGTATTTATTCCGTAAATGGTGAGCTTATAGAAAGAATAGAGAACTATATGGGAGAATCTATTTATCTTGAAAGCGGAACATACATAATAAACATTGATAACAAAGCTATAAAAGTCAAACTCTAAATAAATATTTTATGAAAACATTTACAATACAATTTGATTACGACGGACAAACTCATACATACATAAATAAGTCTTATAATGCAAAAAACAACGATTTTACATACGCCTCTATTGCATACAACATTGTTGAAACAATAGTTGGAAAGGAATTAGAGGAAAAAGAAGGAATAATCGCCACAAATATAAAACTATTCAATAACGAAGGTGAGGTTTTGTTTAATTCAAACGAGTTTGAATAAATAAATAGTTTTTATAAAAGAGAGAAAACCTACCTGTAGCCCGGTAACAAAGTTTGGCAGTTTTGTAAAAGTAGCGATTCTGTAGCTTAAGGTTATTGAATAATATAACGGCATAGCGCACTAACGTCCTCGCCCGACTGCTGAATTACGTCGGTCTTTAGTTGTGCCGTTCAACGGTGCCGGTTTTTATTTTAAATTACAATTGTACGAAGTAAAGCTAATTGAAAGCATACAATTAAAATTAAGGTAGCAACATTTGCAATACCAGTATAACACAACTCCCAGTGTGGCACGCCACGCTGGGAGTTGTATCTATAGAAACATCACATTATCTAACAAGAACTTTCTTGCCATTGATTATATAAATGCCGTTTGACGGATTCTCTACCGCGCGACCATTGAGGTCGTAAACGGTTTGCAGGATTCCGTTTTCACCTCATCATTTACTCTTTCCTCGCCTTTATGTGCACAGCCACAGCAATTATAAGTGTCAGTACTGCACCAAGCGCATACGCCAGTGTGCGGTTTTGCATTCCGCACATCATTGGCGAGATGAATATATAGGACGAGCAGACGTATGTCATTATAAGCGCCGGCAACATACCAATTACAACCGGTTTCTTCTGGCGGAACAGATAGACTGTTATACACCATAGCGTAATGACGGCAAGTGTCTGGTTACACCATGCGAAATAGCTCCATATTGTCTGGAAAGGCAAGCCGAAGATGATGAACAGCGCAACTGCGAAGAGGGGCACAGAAACCGCTACTCGCTTGAGGAACTGTTTCTGCCCGATACCGAACATATCGGATACGATGAGCCTTGCGCAACGGAATGCCGTGTCACCCGAAGTCACTGCACATCCTATTACACCTACAAGCACACAGGCTGCGACAACAGGACCCATAGTCGTCTCCGTTATCACATTCACCATTGCTGCCGCACTTCCGCCGTATTCAGCTATTGCATTGTTCAACCCTTCTACTCCACCCCAGAATGCCATTCCGATGGCAGCCCAGATAAGGGCGATTATGCTTTCGGCTATCATGGCACCGTAGAATACGCTGCGCGCCTGTTTCTCCGACGTCATGCAACGCGCCATCATGGGCGACTGCGTAGCATGGAAACCCGACAGAGCACCGCATGCGATTGTCGTAAAGAGCATCGGAATTATCGGGAAATTATCTGCATCCGCTATCTGGTTTGTCAACGAGGTAAGCTCGGGAATAACATAGGTGTCACTATTGAAAAGAAGGATATAAAGAATGCTCAATGCCATAATCAGTAGCGCGATGCCGAATATGGGATAGAAACGTCCGATGATTTTATCAATGGGCAACAGGGTCGCCAGTATGTAATACACGAGTATGACACCAAGGACAAGCAACAGTTCCCATGTGATATTGCCGAATGCGACAGACTCGAGACCGGGGAGCCCGACATTCGCCGCTACAAGCTCGGCCGGCTGGGACATGAAGACCGCGCCCACAAGAACCATAAGCAGAACAGAAAAGACCCTCATAAAATTTCTGGTACCGTTTCCAAGATATTTTCCTATTATTTCGGGAAGGCTCTGTCCATTGTTCTTCAACGATATGACACCCGACACGAAGTCGTGCATGGCACCCATGAATATACCTCCGAGCGTTATCCACAGGAAGGCAACCGGGCCGTATGCAGCACCAAGCAGTGCACCGAATATCGGGCCGAGGCCGGCAATGTTCAACAACTGTATGAGAAAAATCTTCCAACGCGGCATGGGGATATAATCGACCCCGTCGTACATAGTCTCGGACGGCACGGGATTGCCGGCATCTATGCCACATAGTTTTTCAAGATATTTACCATATGTAAAATATGCCAATACAAGAAGCGTCAAACATACAAGAAATGTTATCATAGCAATTCTATCTTAAAGTTATTTTTCCATCCTTTATAATAATTTTCTCCTCATCGCACATATGGCGCAGGAGAGCCGACATTGTCGCGCGCGGCAATGGCAGTCGGTCGAGTTCCTCAAGAGAGTGGTATTCCCTGTCTGCGAGCAGTTGCACAAGCAACTGTTCAGGAGCTGCCGCGGAATGCCGGGCACTCGCCTCCTTCTGCGCCATACAGACGTCGCAATTACCGCAGGGGGCAGTCTCCTTCTCTCCGAAATATTCGAGCAGCACACGGCTGCGGCACTTGTCGTTGCCCGTTGCATAGCCAATGACAGCATTGAGACTTTTTGCGAAACTCTCCTTACGCTCATCATAAACCTCCCGAGCGAAACGCAGTTCGTTAGCCAACACACGATGGCGCGTGAAGGTCACCACCGAACACCTTTTCGACGGGGCATACAGGAGAACACCCCTGTTGGTGAGCGACACCAGAATCTCGTACATGCGGTGGCGCGACAGTTTGGTTATCCTCGAAAGGTAACGCTCATCAATGTATGCATAGTCGCTGAAGAGCCCGCTATAACTGCGCAGTATCGCATTTACAAGCGTATCATAGTCGGCATGCAACCCACGAAGGTTATATAGTGAATCCTTATCTACGATGAAGCGCACGCGAGAAGCATACTCCATCTCCTCGACATATTCAAGATACCCCATCCGGGTAAGGATACGTAGCGCACTATCGGTCTGCAACGTAGGCCTGCGATAGACCCTGCAGAAATCGACAAGGGAGAACTCGAACGTACAGTCTAACCCGTCACCTAAAGCCATGCTGTAATAGTAGCACACCTCGTTGTATATTTCGCGTATAAAATCCTGCGACGGATAGTTGTCCGACAATCTCCTTGTCACGACAGCCTTGTCGGGACGGCTGAAAAGAGTCACTGCATATGCTTTGTTGCCGTCGCGTCCTGCACGCCCGGCCTCCTGGAAGTAAGCCTCCACTGAGCTCGGCAGGTCAATATGTATGACCAGCCTGACATCGGGTTTGTCAATGCCCATTCCGAAAGCATTGGTAGATACCATAACACGCGCCCTTCCGCTCTTCCAAGACTCCTCTTTCTCGTCCTTGGCGGCCGATGTAAGCCCGGCATGGTAATACTCGGCCGTAATTCCGTTGGCTACCAGAAAATCACAAACCTCCTTGGTCCTTTTACGGTTGAGGGCGTATATTATAGCAGACCCTTCGACGCGCCTGAGTATATGCAGCAGTTCCTGTTGTTTGTTCTCGGTGTTCCGCACCACATAGACAAGATTCTTGCGCTCGAAACTCATGCTGTGGCAATTTTCCTCCTTGAACCCGAGCTGCTGCTGTATATCCTTGACCACTTCGGGAGTGGCAGTTGCCGTAAGCGCGAGCACGGGAACACCGGGAAAGAGATTTCTGAGTTCAATTATTTGTCGGTACGCGGGCCGGAAATCGTGTCCCCACTGAGATATGCAATGAGCCTCATCAACAGTAATGAGTTGCACCTTGACGCGCTGTATCTTCTTTATGAAAAGTTCCGAAGTTATTCTCTCCGGCGATATATAGAGAAACTTATAGTCACCGAATATGCAGTTTTCAAGTGCTGTGACCACTTCGCTTGTACGCATTCCCGAATAAACTGCAACAGCTTTTATTCCCCGGCACCGAAGATTCGCGACCTGGTCCTTCATAAGGGCAATCAGAGGCGTGACGACAATACACAAACCCTCGCCGGCAAGTGCCGGTACCTGGAAAGTGATACTTTTGCCTCCGCCTGTAGGCATAAGCCCTAATGTGTCGCGCCCACAGCCGATGCTCTCGATGATTTCACGCTGTACACCGCGGAAATCATCGTAGCCCCAATACTTTTTGAGAATATCCCTGTACTGCATTCCCTATTGACGTACAGCCTTGGTATGAATGCTCTCTATCTGCAACTGGACCTCTCCATGCTTATATACATTGTCCTCAATAGTGTAGCAGATATCAAAAGACTGTTTCGACTTTATATATTTTGCCTGACGGCTTTGGCCGAAAGCAATACCATTCAGGACTGTATTGGATTTGTTGTCAACAAGTTCAAGTTTTATGTGTTCTTGCTTGCGGCCAACCACCTTACTTGTCCCATAGTCCCGTACATTATAAGTACAGAAGACAGGCTTTTGATTATCAGGACCGTGAGGCGCGAATTTCTTAAGGTCGTTGAAGAAACGGCGGCTTATCTGATAGAAATCTATTTCGGCATCGATGTCTATTGAAGGAGCCATCTGTTCGGGCAGAATATTCTCCGACACGAAGTCCTCGAAACGCTTTGCAAAAGCCTCGACATTTTCTACTGGAAGAGAGAAACCAGCGGCATATGTATGGCCACCGAAATTCTCAAGCAAATCTCTACAGCTCTCCATAGCTTTATACACATCAAAGCCCGGAACAGAACGCGCAGAGCCGGTCGCTACACCGCCGGTGCTAGTCATTACCACAGCAGGACGGTGATATACCTCGGTAAGACGTGATGCCACAATACCTATAACGCCACGATGCCAGTCGGGATTATATATGACTATTGCACGTTTCTCATCGAAAGACTCCAGACCTTCAACAATGGTGTTGGCCTCCTCGGTCATGTTCTTGTCAAGTTCCTTGCGTGCCTCATTGAGTTCATTTATCTGCTGGCTCACATCAAGAGCTGTATTCAGATTGTTCTCTATGAGCAAATCAACGGCTACCTGTCCCCTCTGCACGCGGCCAGAAGCATTGATTCGCGGACCAATTTTAAAGATAATGTCATTCATGCTTATCTCTTTATCGACAAGTCCGCAAACAGTTATTATGGCCTTAAGTCCAGTACTAGGGCTATGGTTTATCTGCTTTAGACCATGATATGCCATTATTCTGTTCTCCCCCATTATAGGCACCAGATCCGACGCTATGCTGACAGCAACAAGGTCAAGCAATGGATAGAGCTGGTCTGAAGGGATTCCATTGTCGGCTGCAAAGGCCTGCATAAACTTGAATCCCACACCACAACCCGAAAGATGCGGATAAGGATATGTAGAATCCGGACGTTTCGGATTCAATATAGCTACCGCGCATGGCATCTCCTTGTCAGGAACATGGTGATCACACACTATAAAATCTATACCCAATGATTTCGCATAGGCGATTTCATCAATAGCCTTAATTCCGCAATCGAGCACTATAATAAGTTTTACACCAGTCGAATACGCATATTCCACCCCCTGACGCGAAATGCCATAGCCTTCCTCGTTGCGGTCGGGAATATAATAGTCTATATTCGACGAAAACTGTTGCAGGAACTTATATACCAAAGCAACGGCCGTTGTGCCATCAACATCATAATCGCCATATACAAGAATGCGTTCCTTCTTGCCTAAAGCTTTATTAAGACGTCTTACAGCCACATCCATATCATTCATAAGAAACGGATTATGCAGCTGGCTCAGCTTGGGACGGAAAAAATTCCTCGCTTCTGCAACAGAAGTTATACCTCTCTTCAGCAACAGACTGCAAAGCACTGGACTGATATCCAGCTCTGCAGATAGCGTCCTCGCAGCCACATTCTGTTCATACGTAGGAGGTTGATAATTCCATTTCTGACCCATTATATATTTTTTTATTTTTCCTTGATTAAGCAAGAACCATCATATTAACATTTCAGGTACTCTTCCCGTTCACAATCAACAGCATCATACGTGTACCCAACGGACACAAAACAGCTGGCATACAGTGGGCAATGCCAAATAGTCCTATTCCGCGCATGATAATTCTCTCAATTTGTAAAGATACAGAAAAGTGTCAAAAAAAACATTGATTCCGTAAAAAAAATTACAGAACCAATGTTTTTCAAGCATTACGCGCCATTGCATCGGCATAAAATACCAACCAACAAAGCTGTAGCAACCAACCGTTAATACGATTGAGCCACCACGAAACAGGCTCAATACTATTCTATTGTCAGTATTCGGGAAAAGCCTGTAAGATCAAAGACAGAACGCACATCTTTCGAAAGATTGCGAAGCACAAACTTGCCGCCGTTAGAAACGACCGATTTATAAGATGAAAGAACAACACGCAGTCCCGAGCTGCTGACATATTCCATACCTTTACACTCGAAAACCACAGTCTGGGATTTTTCGGCAAGCAAAGGAGCAATAGTCCTTTCGAGTTCAGGTGCAGTAACAGTGTCAAGACGACCATCAATCACAACCACTTTGGCATCTCCTTCATTCAATATATTGACTACCATAATTATTATTTTTTGTTTTAGATTTTTTTATTCAGCACAAGGATATTTTTTCCTCCGTGGCGACGATATTCCAAGGAATCCATCATCTGTCTTATAAGAAATATTCCAAGTCCTCCTATACGTCTCTCCTCAGCCGGCAATGTTACATCAACATCGGGCACCAATGTCGGGTCGAAAGGTTTACCGGAATCGGAGATAACGAACGTAACACTATTGCCGTCACACTTGGCAACAATTTCTATGGAACCATGCTTGCCTTCGGGATAGGCATACATCACAACATTCGTAACAACCTCCTCAAGTACCAGATTAAAGTTGAAAACCAATTCTTCGGAGAAATTAAATTCCGACGCGAGTTCACCTACCAAGAGAGGCAGTTTAGCTATTTCGGCCAAATCGTTAACCAGATGCAATTCCTTTTCGGCCTCACACTTGGAATCATCCGTTGCATTACATTTAAGACATAAGATTGTGATATCATCACTCTGTTCTGTACCGGCTGCATATGCGTCAACAGCGGACTTGACACCCTCTACAAGGTCCCTTGCATTGCCGTCTAATGTTGCAAGCACATCCTTAAGACGCGCATCGGAGTAGAGTTCTTTCGACGGATTCTCGGCCTCGGTCACACCATCGGTATATAAGAACAACATTGTCCCCTTCTTAAGAATCATATTCTGAGCCATATACGGGAAACCGCCAATGACACCCAACGGCAGGTTGGGATTTACATCAAGAGGTTTCACAACACCATCCGGGGCAACAAGCAACGGCGCATTATGCCCTGCGTTACAATAGAACAGCTCACCACTATGCAAATCAAGTATTCCGAGAAAGAACGTACAGAACATGTTGCTTTCGTTAGACTCGGCCAACGCATTGTTGAGAGAAGCAACAATCTCTGCCGGGTCACTTACATGTGATGCAACAGTTCTGAATAGACGGCAGGTAACAGCCATCACAAGCGATGCCGGTATGCCCTTGCCGGAGACGTCACCTATAATGAAATAGAGTTTCTCATCCTCAATGAAGAAATCGTACAGGTCACCACCGACCTCCTTTGCGGGAACAAGCATGGCATACAAGTCAACATCCTTTCTTTCAGGGAAAGGTGGGAACATTTTGGGAATCATTCCCATCTGTATTTCACGTGCAATACGCAGTTCGCTCTCGATACGTTCATTGTTCGCAACGGTTGTCTTCAGCTCCTCGGTATATTTAATCAGAGACTTCTGCATATAGTAGAATGAGTCCCTGAGCATTCTCATTTCGTTCCTGCTCCTCACGCGCGGAAGACGTGCCGAGAAATTACCATGTGCAATATCGTTGGCAGATTGGGCAAATTGTACCAATGGAGAAGTAAGACGATATATTGTCACATAACAGAGAACAGCCATTATCAATAACACAAAGACTGCTATCCAAAACATATTGTTCCTCATGCTGTCAACTCCGGCAAAGACTTCCGAGTAAAGGCACGACACGGCAACAGACCAGCCGGTAGTCTTTATCGGAGCATAGACAAAGTAGAATTCCTGCCCGTTACGTTCAAACGTAGCAACCCCTCTCTCACCGGCCTGCATCTTATGCCCCACCTCCTTGAAGCGGCTGTCGTCAATGGCAGAAGATGAAATAAAAAATGTCTCGTTGAGCACAACACTCTTGTCACTATGTACAATAAATGTTCCTCCACGGCTTATCATTATGTTGTAGGAATTCTCATAAGGGCTTATGCAGTTCACCTGGTCGGCAAACCAATCCAAAGAGACATCGGCAGTAAAGATTGCGAACAGTTTCCCTTCATCATCATACAAAGGGAAAGAATATGTCGTCATCATTATATCTGCACCACCTTCATCAAAATAAGGCTCGCTCCAATATGGTTTACCAAGAATCTTCGGAATCTGATACCAGTCATCGTAATGATAATCATACTCCTCACGACCCAATTGTTTGTTATAGATACTGTCACCCACACGATAGGAGTAAGGAGAGAAATAGAGCCCTTTTTCCTCAAAGTAGTTCGGCTCGAACGCCACGGCACTTCCTGTGATAAAAGGATTGTCAACGAGCATCATCCTCGTGAGTCTATACATACTTTCCGGGTCATCAATGTTATCAGCAACCACCCATGACATGTTTTTCACTGCCGTCTCAACAGAATTGAGGACATTGTCAATTTTCATGACAACCCCGTCGAGAGATCCCTGAACACGCTCAACAGCCTCGTTGGAAACATAGTTGCGGGAGCTTCTGTAATTCCACACAAAACCAGCCACAAAAACAAAAGCTACAACAAGCAGAATATATAGACTCAGCTTTGTAGAGAACGAATGTATATATCTACCTAAACTGAATTTCATCTTGAGCCTCCTTTCATCTCTTCATAACGTACGCTTCGATGAATAATGCCTTTTTCAAAAGCTAAAGAATCGAGACGTTCGAAATCCCTTCTGTCCAGTTTGAAAGTAGGGGTGTCGCAGCCATAGGGACATTGCAATTCCAGTATCTCTTCCAGCATCCATTTCTGCATTATATAATTTGTTGCAACATTCTCTTTTTTGGTATATTTGAGCACAATTTCAACTGTTTCATCAACATTTTTCCGCGCCCATTCCCAACCGCGACGCGATGCTTCCACAAAAGCATCCACGCTCTTCTTGTTCCTCTCATAATAGCTACGTGTCGTATATAACCCGTCATCAGGAAAGTCATAGACTGTCCCGGCAAAAGGGATAACAGACACATCATCATAACCTGCGGCTTTTATTTTGAGGGCCTCATTATAACTCATGGCCAAAGTAGCATCGATAGCCCCGGATATAAAGAGATTGATATTCTGTATAAACGGCACCCACACGATTCCGAGATTCAAGTCATAATCGGGCATCTTCGCAAGCTCGCCATAACCGGCTTTCCATATACCGACACGCTTCCCGCGCAAATCCTCGAATGTACGGATACTCTTATTCTTTGATATAACCTGCATGCCCGAATGCTGTGATGTCTGCATGAGATTCACAAGTTCAAGACCATTGCTGACTTCGGACATTGCATTGAGAAGCTGCATTGACACAATGTCACTGGAGCCGTTCTTGATACGGTTCACAGCAGGAGACGAGGCCGACGGATGAACAATCTCCACATCAAGACCGGCACTCTTATAAAAACCTTTCTCAAGGGCTACATAATAGCCTGCAAACTGGCTTTGGGCTGTCCACTGCGGAGTAAACACTATGCGGGTCTGTGCTGAAAGCTGCAAAGGCAACAGAAGCAACAGAAATTTCAAAAATAACCTCATAACAATCGTCAATTCATCTCTTTAAGCTGAAAACGGACACGCAGACGGGACGAAACGGCATCCCCTTCCAACAGTTCATCGACTCCATCACATAAGCCTTTTACAATACTCATGCTTATCTCATCCGGCTCAAATTCCGAATCACCGAATATCGCAGTAACCCCTTGCGGCATGAGCAGTTCAAGAGATATCGCACCATTCTTTTTGGAGTAACGCAAAGCAAGTTCAACAACGCCACGATCCAATGGGATAATGTTCAGAACCTCTTCGGCAAGCAGCTGGACGCGGAACTGCACCTCTTTGCCAAGAGAGTGACGTTTGCAGAACTGTATCATTCCGGCCTGTAACTCATAAAGGTCATACCTATGTGAATGTATCTGATAACTATAGTCGAGTATTGTATTTACAAAAATATTTGTCTGCTCTTTTTGGGGAAAGTCGAAAACCTCCTCGGGTGTTCCTTGTTCATAGGCAGTACCTTCATGCATAAAGACCACACGACTCCCGACCTCGCGTGCAAATTGCAGATCGTGTGTCACAATAACCATAGCTATGCCTCTCTTGGAAAGGTCGCGCACAAGACATTGCATCTCACTCACCATTACCTGGTCAAGTGCCGATGTTGGTTCATCCAAAAGCAACAAAGACGGCTCCATGGCAAGACAACGGGCTATTGCCACACGCTGACGCTGACCTGCAGAAAGACTCTCCACATTGGATGAAGCCTTCTCTGCAAGACCTACCTGTTCAAGTTTTTCAATAGCCAACTGCTCGGCACTTTTTTTCGACATTCCTAAAACTTGTACAGGAGCAAGCATCACATTATTCAGGACATCAAGATGTGGGAAAAGATTATAGGACTGGAATACCATACCAATACTATGTCTGCCCCCTTTGGAGATTAGTCGGCGAGGTTCACCATTTATGTCAACACTTCCTGAATCGGGTTCCTCAAGACCAGCAATACAACGCAAAAGGGTGCTCTTTCCACAACCTGTAGGACCTACCACACATAGCGTATCATGCTCCTTCAAAGTAAAGGAGATTCCGTTGAGAACGGTTCTGCCACCGAATGTTTTTTTAAGATCCGATACTTCAACCATGAACAAATAGTTTTTTGTACAACCAATACAACAGTTCCGTTATAGCCCATGAGAGGAACAGATATAGAAGTGAGACTACAAGCAACGGTATAAAAGCCTCCAAAGTATCGGATTGGATGGCATCGGCGGCCTTTACAAGATCCTTCTGTGCAATGTATCCTGCATAAGATGTAGAACGGAGCAGCAATTTGAGTTCACCGGCAATCAAAGGCATAGAACTCTTTAGAGCCTGAGGGAGTATCACATAACGGTAGGCCTGTCTCTCTTTGAGACCGAGCATGAATGCCGATTCGCGCTGTTCCTTACCGACCTGCATTATATGTATCTTGAAAATCTTATATAGGCTCCCCGAGGTATATATACCGAGAGCTATTATAGAAACCACTACTCCACTGAGCCCCGATGAGACAAACACGACGTAGTAAAAGAACATCATGAGCACGACAGGAGGGATATCGTGCAACACAGATACCATCCAGCTAAGCGGCTTATATATATATACCCATCTGTGCTTTATTGCCATATAGGTGAGTATGGCCGCCAAAAGTATAGCAAATATCGCTGCAAAAAAGAATATTACGACTGTAGTATAAAGACCTTTCAGCAGAAGAGACGCAGCATCACCGTTCAACAGTCCCTTTTCGAACCTATTTTTCCAGTTCTTCCACCAACCGATTGAGGTAATGCTATATTGCTCTCTGTGCTCGCACCGGCTTTCATGAACAATTGCATGGTAGCCGCATACATTACCTATCAAGACATACTCAGAGTTCTTGACGGTAGCCTCTGCAGCCATAGCACTATCAACAACCGCAGCATCACATCTACCGGCGCTCAGGTCAAGGAACAGTTGCATAAACTTCCCATACTCTTTAAACTCGGCATCGGGCATTACCTTATAAAGCGAATCCTGTGGCAGTTCAACATTCAGCAACCCCACCTTCGCACCGGAGAGATCTTCGGGTGCACTATATAGTTCCTTATAGGAACACGCCGACAGCGTTCCGGCCAAAAACACACAAAGGAGAAGAACCTGTAATATATCACGTAATTTATACATGAGAAACCCCAATCACTCCTCTATATTGAAAATATGACTGAAACCGGACATATCGAACACACCCTTCACAAGCGGATGCAGTCCTCTGATAATCATCTTGCCGCCTTTTGCTGCAGTATCATGGTAAAGCTTAAGGAAGAAGCGGAGGCCCGAACTGCAGATATAATCCATACCCGTGCAATCCACAACTACCACGTCGCCAATAGCAAGCTCCAACGAATCTATGCACCCCTCCATTTCCTTCAGGCTTGAAGCATTCAAGGGATAGTCTATATACACTTTATGTGTCTTAAAATTATCACTCATACACAATTATAGTCATTTATCATCATCTTATTAATTTGCAAATATAACCTTTTTAACATTAAAAGACAAATCAAAACAGAGTTCATGGAATTTTTGATAAAAAATCCGACAACGGACACATTGTTATGTACAAAGCCGTTATGACAGATAAAAGTCTATTTGACCTTACGGAGAACCATCTTAGAGTCGCTTATACCGGACAGGAGCTTCACAAATAACCGCAGAGCCCCGTACATTTCCTTGGGATAACGTCCTTTAACAATACTCGATCTTTGGACCACGAAAACAGAATTGCCCTCCTGCACAACATTGAGGCTTACACTACCGAAAGGTGTAGAGACATCGACCGGCTCCGCCAAAGCCTCGACCTCTAAACCATCGGGTAAAACGAATTCTACGCTGTCCAGATAGACACCACCGCTTCTTATCACAATATCTGAGCGGTGTTCCTCCTCTTCGGGGAGAGAGACCGTTGATTTGAAAGGATTCAACGGAAGGAAGAGCCTGTTGCCGCTTCTTGAGCCGTAACGGCCCGACTCCACAGAGCACTCGACCGCAAAAAACGGTTCACCATCCTTGATTTCCTCAATAACGATTCCGCCGACATCGGCATTGGGCATATCCAGAGACGAACGCAAAAAGTCACGCTTTTCGACCTCGGAGAGCCTTGAAAAGAACTTTAGAGACTCGTATTGAGCAGCCCTGCATTCACGTCGCACTGCAGCAACCACCCCTCCGTCGGCAGCAAGCGTCAGCGTCATCCTGTTCAACTGGACATTCAACGAGTCGGCATATGCAGGCAAACGACACACTACACCACCTGCATCAACAACAACAAGAGCCTCATGCCCGGCAATACCGTCGTGCAGATAACCCAACGGCAACGTCGGATTGGTACACTCCAGCCACAGCGTATCACCAGGAAGAGGCACCTGCAGTATTGCATGATTGAATTGCGCTCCGTTGACAAAATCCTTCGTGATATCCTCCCGTTCAGTATTTATTACCACGTAATTTGACTCTATCCCCAGCTCTGCCAACATTGCCCGTGCATAATTCGTCAAAGCCTTGCAATCGCCATAACCTGTGCGATGGACCTCGGACGCCGGAGCCGGCTGCATACCGCCTACACCCAGTTGAACGCTGACATATCGTGTAGACGAAGCGAGAATGTCATAAACAAGCTGCACTTTCTCGCGGTCACCACCGCACTGCGATGCCTTTTGTTTCAGTTCCAAGACAAAGTTCTGCGGCAATACGCCTCTACCCTCCATAAGAGAATAGAGCCACGCCGCATACTCTTGCCAGCTTGCGTAACTGCCCTCATAACCGTCAAAGATAAACGTTGCAGGAACGACATAAGCATGAGGCAAAAGTTCGTACATAGAGGGAGAGAATGGTTCCTTACGAAGCGCCGGCAAACTATCAAGCACAATATCGAGCACCTTGCGTCCCTTTTCCCCTACACTCTCCCTGACGTCGGCATCGACATTGAACACTTTATATCCGAATTCAAGCCCCGGAGAGGCTTCAAGGTGATAATGCGCACTGCGCACAGCCTGATGATACTCGTTCTGTGGGACAAAAAGCGGTAAACCCACTATTCCATCTTCATGTTTCTCTTCCCATTCGTATGTCACCGTGAAAGGATAGCCAGGAGACGCACATCCATAATGGTAATAACAGGCATCGTCGGCGAGCATTTCAGAGTACTCGGAATACGCAAGGTCCCCTTTCTTAATCTTGCGCACCACCTTACCATTGGCATCTGCCACAACACCCGAGAAACGATTCAACGAGGAATAACCCTTATTGAGACTCACCTGAAAATCGGCAGCATGAAGACCCTTCTTGTCAAGAACGGTTATCACACGCCGCTCCCTGCACACCATCTGCGTAGCAGAGATATACTCTACATCCGTCGTACTCTCCTCGACAACAGAATAGACCTGTGCATGAACAGCGACCCCCTTCGCAAGCAACAACAGGAACAACAGCAGTTTTCTCATGGCATCACTGTTTCTTGAGCACCAGCATTGCATTGTTCTTCTCCGCCACAAAATCCCAAAACCACTTCAGCTCCTGATAATCGGACGGCAGATACATCATATTGCCGAGATTGAACGAATATTTGAGCATCAGCTTGTTACCCTGATGCACTATGTTATACAACAAAGAAAGGCCACCGTCACTCATCTTTATATTGCAAGACTCGGGCTTATCTTCAACAACATAACCTTCGGGGATATCAAGCACCACTTTGACAGTATATTGTGTCTGGTTAGGGAACTCAACCGGCAAGTCACGCTTTTCGTTAACGAAAGGAGAAGCCTCCACGTGGGCAAAAAGCATAGGATTCACATAAATATAGTCACCGTTGACATCGGTGCTCTTGGTGAATTTGAGCACATCGCGGACAACAGGAGTAAAATCCTTCATAGAGAAGCTGTTGTACTCCGTGATGTCAATCGAATTCTCGTCCTCGATAGCCTTTACATAATCGGCGCTGTCCTTTGCCGCAAAATACCCTTCGCGCTTGTCAGCCGCCTCTATTCCATAATAATAGGTAGACACAAGACCTTCTATCGCTCCTTCTGCACTCAGCGAAGCCTGTATTGTGCGGCTTAACAAGTGTGAGCCCAACTGCTGGAGATTAATCCACTGGCAATTGCCCGGCATCATGAGCCTGGCCCTGGAAGTCATGAGCAGGGGAGGAAGGACATTAACATAGCCATGCTCCACCGATGCATCAATGAACATGAGCGTCGTCTCGTTCTCAAGCACACCGACCACAAAGGTTGACAAGCGGTCGATGCTAGGATGCGAATATGGCAAGGCCCTCTCGTCCCTACGGCTCATAACCACAGGATAAGAAGAAATACCGGCATCCTTGAGCATGCTCATGAGTATGAAGTTTATATCTGCATTATCTCCTGTTCCGTCCTTGAGGACCTGACGGAAATTATTTCCCGTCAAGGCATATTTGCCATTCCACTTGACACGGCTCTTGAGAAGACCATAAATGGCAACAACTTTCCTCTCCACGGTAGGCAAGGTATCAAGACACAAAGCCTCCATCTCCTCACGCAATGGATTGGACGCCTTCATACGGCCACCGAAATCACTGTCATCAAAAAGAGTCTTGTCTACCTGGTCCCAGCTTCCGGAATAACTCTGATGTATCACACCCGGTATATCATAACCGTTGAACTCCATATTCACTTGAGTAAGATAGTCCTGCGGACACCACACATACTCTTCATCCTTTATGGCAGGAAGATATTCTCCCACATACTTGCGTTCCTCGGACGAACACGCGACAAGACCACCGCCGATAGACATATTCTGGTTAGACGGCGTAGAGGTCACATTCAGAAGAGCCGCTCCATGATTTTCGATATTGAAGGAGATGAATTCCGGGATAAGCATCTCAAGCTCGGCATAACGTACGGGAATCTCCTCCTGTGCGAACCAGTCGCGAGGCTGGAAGAAATAATCGGAGACAATCTTGTACTCCACCTCGACCACACTGCCCACTTTCGCCTGGGGCACTGCATACTTCATCTGCATTACATTGTCGGTCACACGCTCCGTGAACACATTCTCATCCTTCATCTTAATGCGCACCACCTTGCCGTTCTCAAGATTGTAGGCCGACGCCTCAAGGCCATAGACATGCTCTTTCAGAAGACTTTTGTCCTTTTTGTCAATGTAAACGATTGTTCCGTTCGCATATTCTACACCCTCTTCCTTGAGAATCTTTATACGTCTTTTGAAATTGTAAGTGACCTGGAAATCGTCGCGGCCCCAATCATAGCTGACATAAGACTCTTTGTAGAGCACAACAGCCACTGCAGACGAATCGGCATCATAGACCGTCATGTTCAACTCCTCGGCCGTGGGTTTGCCCATTTTCCTGTTGACACTCTGCGCTGCCACATCAAACGAAAAAAGAGCAAGCAACACTAACGCCGATAGAAGATTCATAGCATAGTTTTTTACAGACAGTTTCATAATAAATATCTTTATTTATAAAAATTGCAACAATTCTCGAGCTTTCCGCAAATATAGTAACAAATGAGCGAGATAGGCAAAGTTTACTTTGACATTTCACAGCGAGTGCAGTATATATTCGGGGTTTTTCTCAAATATAAACAATACAACGACAGCCAAACAACATTCCAACCGAACAACTGCACCTATTTTCTCATAGACTACCCACTCATCTGCAGGGCTATTGATAGACCCACATACAAAGAAAACCCAATAGGCAGGATTCTCAAAGATTGCAAAGAACCAAGAATTATTTGTTGCAATTATTTAACTAATATTTTTAGTAATCAACAAAATACTTACATTTTCCCTACCCGTTGCCCGAGAATGTCCGACATCCCCCCAAAAAAACGAATCAACCAGTCCCGTAAAAAGATTAACCCAACATATCAAATTATAAACGACCTGACAAATACAATACAACAAAAACAGCCGCAGATTAATCTGCAGCTGTTTTTGTTGTATTGTATCGCTACTCATTGAGCGACACTGCGCCTGTAGCTATTACTTGATACCGAGCTTCTTGCGGATATCCTTAGGAATAGCGTTCTTATGAACAACAATATTCATTGTCTTGTAACGTGCAAAAGCCTTTGAAGCATACCATATACCCTTGTATGTACCGGCCACGCCACAAGAGTTCTTAACCATGTAGTACTCTACACCGTTCTTGTCCTTTGCGATACCGTAAATCTGCATACCGTGGTCATCAGTAGTTTCCCAGTTGTCATAAGCAATCTGACGCTCCTCCTGTGTGCACCACTTCTCTGTGGGGTTAGGAGTAGTCTTCTTCTCCTCCTCGCTCAAATTAAGCCATTTTGCCATGTCAGAACCCTGGAGATCAGATGACTTTGCAGCAGCAGGCATAACAGCCTTACCGTCACGACCGAAACCAGCCTCGCTGACGTCGCTACCCCATGCAATGGTGTAACCCTCCATGATAGCATAGTCAAACACCTCCATCAACTCATCGATAGGCAAGTTGTATGACTGCGCCCAACGCCAGTTGTCCTGAATCTCAAGAACGAAAGGCTTGTAGAATGGGTGGTGAGTGTAAGATGTCAAAGAGATATAATCCTCTGCATTCAGGCCAAGAGACTGATAGAAAGACTGAGGAGTATATTCCTTACCGTTGTATGTAAACTTCTCGGGACGCTCGCCGAGGTAGATATCGTGAACAGCCTCGATAGCCTTCTTCCAAAGAGGCTGACCGTCGGGACCTACCTGAAGACTGCGGTGCTTGCCCTCTGCGATGGCTGCAACGACAGCATCACTTACGGCAGAGAGTTCGTTGTGAACGCTCAACTCCTTACCATACATTACACCGGGACGCATCTCAGCCTCGGGAACGAGACCGAACTTCTCCATACCATAAATTACATCATAGAATGAACCGCCCTGTGAGAAAGAGACGTCGCCGTGAGTGCGGACAGCCTTGTCTGCACGGTCGAGATAGGTGTTATGTACAATGAACATCTCGGCGAAATCATACTCACCCTTACCCATACGGAGCAACTCCGACTCGATGAAAGCGAGTGAAGAGTAGCACCAGCATGTACCGGCCTGGTTCTGGTTCTTAATACTTGTGATAGGATTCTCCTTCACAACCGTAAAGTCGGGAGCATCCTGCGCAAATGCGCCGAGGCCTACAAAAGCCAAGGCTGCAAATAACAGATTCTTCTTCATAGTCTTATAATTAAAAAATTGTTTTGTCGTCTATTTTCATTCGGCAGCATCAACCTCGGCATTACCCTTTATAGCTTCTGCAATCTTCATCTCAAGCTCTTCGGCAAGTTCCGGATTGTCGGCAATGAGCGCTTTGGTGCGGTCACGTCCCTGCGCCAATTTTGTGTCGTTATAACTGAAGAACGAACCGCTCTTCTTAATGATGTCGTACTGCACGCCAAGGTCAACGATTTCACCTGTACGTGAGATACCCTCGCCGAACATGATGTCGAATTCAGCCTTGCGGAACGGAGGAGCCACCTTGTTCTTCACAACCTTTACGCGTACTGAATTTCCGATAGCCTCTTCGCCGTCCTTCAACTGGCTCACGCGGCGTATGTCGAGACGCACCGAAGCATAGAACTTCAGGGCGTTACCGCCGGTAGTAGTTTCGGGATTGCCGAACATTATACCGATTTTCTCACGCAACTGGTTGATGAAGATACATGTAGTCTTGGTCTTGCTTATCGCAGAAGTAAGCTTGCGCAGTGCCTGCGACATGAGACGTGCCTGAAGTCCCACCTTGTTGTCACCCATCTCACCTTCAATTTCAGCTTTCGGGGTCAACGCAGCCACAGAGTCAATCACAATGATATCGATAGCCGATGAACGGATAAGCTGCTCGGCAATCTCAAGTGCCTGCTCACCACAGTCGGGCTGTGAAATGAGCAGATTGTCGATATCCACGCCCAGCTTCTGCGCATAGAAACGGTCGAACGCATGCTCGGCATCTATTATAGCCGCAATGCCGCCCATCTTCTGCGCCTCAGCAATGGCATGTATCGCCAAAGTCGTCTTACCCGATGATTCGGGACCATAAATCTCAATTATTCGGCCACGGGGAAAACCGCCCACTCCAAGAGCCGCATTCAAGCCGACCGAGCCGGTAGGAATCACCTCCACCTCCTCGAAGTTGTCGTCGCCGAGCTTCATGATGGAGCCTTTGCCGAAATTCTTCTCTATCTTGTCCATTGCCGCCTGCAAAGCGCGCAGTTTCTCATTGCCGGCAATGTTGTCCAATTCTTCTTTCTTTGCCATTTATTTAATTGTTTTATTTAAAGAGGATGAATAAAAAGATGAAGTGCAAGGCTTGCAAAGACCTGAAAACCGGAGTTTACTAAACGTAAATGAGGATTTTCAGGGCAAGCGTAACGCAGCAATTCACTTTTTAGTCATTCTCTAATTAAAGTTCCAATTCCTTATCAAACTCCTCATGCCAAGGCAACCCCTTCATATTGAGCTGTTCCATGAACGGATCCGGGTCGAACTGCTCCACGTTCCAAACACCCGGCTTGCTCCAGATACCCTTGAGGAACATCATTGCACCAATCATTGCAGGAACACCTGTTGTGTAGCTTACGCCCTGCATACCGGTCTCCTTGTATGCCTCCTCGTGGCTGCAGTTGTTATATACATAGTATGTATGCTCCTCGCCATCCTTGATACCACGGATGCGGCAACCGATAGATGTCTCGCCCTCGTAGTTCTCGCCAAGATCCTGAGGATTGGGAAGAACCGCCTTGAGGAACTGCAGAGGAACAATCTTCACAACCTCCTCGCCAGTGCCGTCAGCCTTGGGTGCCTTGTATTCCACCTCGTCAATGCGGCTCATGCCTATGTTCTGAATCACATCCAGATAGGTCAAGTACTGCTGACCGAAGGTCATCCAGAAACGGGCACGCTTTATGGTCGGGAAGTTGATAACAAGACTCTCAATCTCTTCGTGATGCAAAAGGTAGCTTTCGCGGGGACCTATGTTGGGATAGTTCAATGGCTGATGAATCTCCATCGGTTCAGTCTCAATGTACTTTCCATTCTCGTAGTAAAGTCCCTTCTGGGTGATTTCACGAATGTTTATTTCAGGATTGAAGTTGGTGGCGAATGCCTTGTGGTGGTTACCGGCATTGCAATCGACAATATCGAGATAGTGAATCTCGTCGAAGTAATGCTTTGCCGCATAAGCAGTAAAGACGCTGGTCACGCCCGGGTCGAATCCGCAACCAAGAATGGCGCAAAGGCCGGCCTTCTCGAAGCGCTCGCGATAAGCCCACTGCCAGCTGTATTCGAAGTGAGCCTCATCCTTTGGTTCATAGTTAGCGGTATCCAAATAGTTGCAACCGGTCTGCAGACAAGCCTCCATGATAGTAAGGTCCTGATAAGGCAAGGCCAGGTTCATCACAATATCGGGTTTGTATGAGCCAAGCAGTTCCACAAGCTGTTCCACACTGTCCGCATCCACCTGTGCTGTCTGCACATTTGTTCCATACTTCTTGTTAAGTACGTCGGCCAATGCATCGCACTTCTTTTTTGTACGGCTGGCAATCATTATTTCGGTAAACACGTCTGTATTCTGGCACACCTTATGTGCCGCTACAGTAGCCACGCCTCCGGCTCCTATAATCAGAACTTTTCCCATTTTTCTGAACGATTAAAAGTTGATAAATATCTAAATTATATTATTGTTTCTATCACAAATACACTTTTTTGTCTGCAACCCACGCGGCATGAAAACTCTCCCGCTTTTTTAAGAGGGAGTAATGATTTAGCCGGAAGGGAGTTTACGCAACGCACACTACACAGCACAAACTATGCAATATACGTTTTCACAAAAGTAATATAAAAAAAGGGGAAATGCAACAAAAACACAAAAACTACAGAAACACAGCAAAAAAACGGGGAATTGCGCCAACAGAAAGCGACAACGGCATGACGCATTTTCTGCCACTTTGTCACACTAACACACAAAAAGAGTGCCACAAACAGGACATTTGGCAAAATGACAGGCACAAAAAACCCTTTGGCACATACTTTGTTCTATATTCTGCGAAGGCGATTGACGCCAGTAGTAATATAAGGAAACAACAATTAAAAATAATAGAATTATGGGAAAGATTATTGGTATTGACTTGGGTACAACAAACTCATGTGTAGCAGTATTCGAGGGCAACGAGCCCGTGGTTATAACAAACAGCGAGGGCAAGCGCACCACTCCGTCAATAGTAGCTTTTGACGGCAACGGCGAACGCAAGATAGGCGACCCTGCAAAGCGTCAGGCAGTCACAAACCCACAGCGCACAATTTTCTCCATCAAGCGCTTCATGGGAGAGAACTGGGCACAGGTAAGCAAGGAAATCTCGCGCGTACCTTATAAAGTAGTTGAGGAGAACAGCATGCCCCGCGTTGACATCGACGGCCGTCTCTACACACCGCAGGAGATTTCAGCAATGATTCTCCAGAAGATGAAGAAGACTGCCGAGGAGTATCTTGGACAGGAGGTAACAGAGGCTGTCATCACAGTTCCCGCTTACTTCAGCGACAGCCAGCGTCAGGCAACAAAGGAGGCTGGACAGATTGCCGGTCTCGAGGTAAAGCGCATCGTGAACGAGCCTACAGCAGCAGCCCTTGCATACGGTATCGACAAGGCAAACAAGGACATGAAGATTGCCGTATTCGACCTTGGCGGCGGTACATTCGATATCTCAATCCTTGAGTTCGGTGGCGGCGTATTCGAGGTACTCTCAACCAACGGTGATACACACCTCGGCGGTGACGACTTCGACCAGGTAATCATCGACTGGCTTGCAAGCGAGTTCAAGGCAGAAGAGGGTGCTGACCTCAAGGCAGACCCAATGGCATTGCAGCGTCTGAAAGAGGCTGCCGAGAAGGCAAAGATAGAGTTGTCATCAACAACAACCACAGAGATCAACCTCCCCTACATCACAGCTGTAAACGGCATGCCAAAGCACCTTGTAAAGACTTTGACACGTGCAAAGTTCGAATCACTCGCACACAACCTCATCCAGGCATGTCTCGAACCTTGCAAGAAGGCCATGAGCGATGCAGGTCTCAACAATGCCGACATTGACGAAGTAATCCTTGTAGGTGGTTCAACACGTATCCCTGCCGTTCAGAAGGTCGTTGAGGACTTCTTCGGCAAAGCTCCTTCAAAGGGCGTAAACCCCGACGAGGTAGTTGCAGTAGGTGCAGCCATCCAGGGCGCCATCCTCAACAAGGAAGGCGGTGTAGGCGACATCGTATTGCTCGACGTGACTCCGCTTTCAATGGGTATCGAGACACTCGGTGGAGTAATGACAAAGCTCATTGACGCGAACACAACAATTCCGTTCAAGAAGAGCGAAGTCTTCTCAACCGCAGCCGATAACCAGACAGAGGTAACCATACACATCCTGCAGGGTGAGCGTCCTATGGCAAACCAGAACAAGTCTATAGGCCAGTTCAACCTCACAGGTATCGCTCCTGCACGTCGCGGTGTTCCCCAGATTGAGGTGACATTCGACATCGACGCCAACGGTATCCTCAAGGTATCGGCCAAGGACAAGGCAACAGGTAAGGAACAGGCTATCCGCATCGAGGCATCATCAGGTCTCAGCAAGGAGGAAATCGAGCGCATGAAACAGGAGGCTGAGGCAAATGCCGATGCAGACAAGAAGGAGCGCGAGAAGATTGACAAGCTCAACCAGGCCGACTCAATGGTATTCCAGACAAGGAACCAGCTCACAGAGCTCGGCGACAAGATACCTGCCGACAAGAAAGCTCCCATCGAAGCTGCAGTACAGAAGCTCGAGGATGCCCACAAGGCACAGGACCTCGCCGGCATCGACGCAGCAATGGCTGAACTCAACAACGCATGGCAGACAGCAAGTGCCGAGATGTACGCACAGAGCGGAGCTCAGGGCGCACAGGGCGGCCAGCAGTATGACGCAGGTCAGCAGCAGAACAGCAACCAGCAGAACGACGACATCCAAGATGCCGAGTTCGAGGAGGTGAAGTAAAAACACCTTAACATAAACAATTCACCCGTCTGTGCACGCACAGACGGGTGAATTGTTTATAACAGAAACGAATTGGTGAATTCGTGCGATTTTACAATAAATCACACATACCACAAAAAACTTGCCCACACGGTTGCCGACATCACACGTATCAAAAACTGAGCGCTCATTTTCCTGACATTTCCGTAACACCAGAACCAGGAACATACAGGATTATTTGCGGACGCATAAGATTTACATACAAGTGGCAATTAATGGCGAAAAACCGATGTCGCAATCGCTTTTTTCAATACATTTGCAGGTGGAGGAATGAGAATTCCATACAGCAACTTTCCAATGATTGTTTTATTTTTATAAAAACCATACACAAATGAAAAAGAGCATTCTATTTGGTCTTATACTTTCGGGAACATTGTTATTGAGTTCATGCAACACGCGACGTGCCGCCATTGACGACCTGTCATCACTTGCCGAGAGAATTGAGCTTTATGGCGTATCGTACGACATGGACGACTGGAAAATGGTCCTGAAAGAGTATGCAGGCATTGAGAAGAGACTGAAGAAACATGACTACACACAAGAGGAGGTAAAGGAGATAGGACAGCTCAAAGGCACCCTTCTCGGCAATGCCGTAAAGAGCGTGATTACCAGTTCCAAGAACAAGATTGACAACATAAACAACCTCATTGACGGTGGATTCGAAGGGTTTCTGGAGAGTCTTTTTGAAGGGGAAGAGCAGTAATGAGCCGTGCCGGTTATGAAGCGGAACTTGTCGCGCGCATAAACAGGGCGGCAGTTCATGGCATCGGCACATTTTGTACCGTCCGTTTGGTTTTTCTGCTACTTTTACCTACTTTTGCAGTAAAGCATACACACAGAACTACTATTACATAAAAGAGATGAAGAAATTACTTTTTATTCTCGCTTTTCTATTCACTTCAATTACAATTTTCGCCAACCCCGTTGAGAGACTCAAGAAATTAGCCGACAAAGTGGAGTGCGGACACAAGGAGTTCACCGACAAGGACTGGGATAAGATAGCCAAGGAGTACAACAAGATAGTTGACGAATTCAACAAGGAAAAACACACAAAAGAGGAATTGAAGGAGTTCGGGCGACAGAGAGGCCGCATCAAGGGCTACATGACAAAGAAAACCTTGAAAAAGTGGAGCAATCAGGTCGAAGAATACGCCAATGAGCTCGGTGGCGGCATTGAAGGATTCTTTGAAACAATCGGGGATTTCATCGACGAATAGCTCAATGCATAAACAGCCCCCTACAGCTATGAAAAACCCTAAAAAGATATTTAAAATTCTGTTGAAATCGCTATGCGCGACACTGCTCATTGCATTGTTGATTATTGTGACTACAAGCAGAAGCTACATCTATGACTTTGCAGAGCCCACGCCTTTTTCCGGGCCTCATATATTCAACCCATACAGGAACATAGACACTGCACACTGCTGGAAAAGGGCAAATTTCCACACCCATACACGTGTTGAGGGGCCCTTGAACGAATGCAAGCATTGGCCCGAAGAGGTGTACAATGTATATGAAAGGCTTGGATACGACATTGTCACATTCTCGAACCACAACGAACTGACGACACACCCTTTCGACAGCACGCTGCAAGTGAATGTGTATGAGCACGGATACAATTTATTCAAATTCCACAAGCTTGTATTCGGTTGCACCGAGACAAACAGTTTTGACCAGCTGCTGCCGTTCCTGCCGTCACAGATGCAGTTACAGTTCGACATTCTCGCCGATGAGAGCGATATAATACAGTTCAACCACCCACTGCACACATTATCTGTCACCAAGGATGCAATGGAGAAACTCAGCGGTTACGACATCATTGAACTGGACTGCGAAAGCGACACTGAGTGCGAATATTGGGACTGGGCTTTGAGTGCCGGGCACTACAGCTTCGGACTTGCCGGAGACGACCTGCACAACCCCGACGACACGCACCGTGTGGCAAAGCGATGCAGTTTCATCTGCTCACCATCGGGCACATACGAAGACATCAAGAAAACTCTGCTCGATGGTTGTTACTACTCAATGCGTGTACCCGATTACGGCAATGGCGATTGGGACATCAAGAGAGAGAAGAACCTGAACATGCCATACATAAAGGAGATTGGGCTTAATGGAGACACCATATTCATTGCATTGTCCCAGACAGCTGACAGCATAAAGGTTTTTGGACAGGACCACACCACCCTGTCAAAAACGACAGAGTGCGACTTTGCCAGTTACGTAATGAAGAGCACAGACCCATACGCACGCTTTACAGTCTATTTCTCAAGCGGCGAGGTCATCTTCTCGAACCCTTTTGCACGTTACGATGCCGACAAGAGCGCGTACCCTTCAAAAAACAGCAAGCACAGCGTCAATATACCATTGACAGTACTATTCAACCTCACACTGCTGGCACTGTTTGTACTGATTGTATATACACTTTATAAAACCATCAAAAAATGATGAAAGCCGACGACATAAAGAATACATTCAAATCCGTGATTGGAAAAACAAAAGCATTCCTACAGACTCCCCTGAGCATAAGGAAGGTATGCGCCATATTGAGCCTCTATACTGTAATCGTATTCAACATTCCCACCTTCAGGGTTGTTATCGACAATATCAACTGCAATTGGAACGGAGTGCTCTTATTCTCGAGCGTAGTGATTCTAATGTTCACTCTGAACTGGTTTATCTACAGCCTGCTGCTATGGCTGGGACGTGCTGTCGGCAAAGGAATCATAGCTTTCACGTTCATCGGCAATTCCATAGCCCTCTATTTCATAAACGTGTACAACGCATGGATAACGGATTCAATGATGGGCAACGTGTTCAACACGCGTTACTCCGAGGCATCGGGATTCTTCTCCGTGACAGCCGTGATGTATATACTCTTTTTGGGAATCCCTCCATGCATATACCTTTTTAAACAGAAAATCAATTATGGCAAGATATTGGGCTTTCTCACAAACATACTGGCACCATTGCTGATTATCGTAATAGTCCTGCTTGCCAACCTACATAACATCCTATGGATTGACAAGGTATCCACACCGTTCGGCAGCCGCATTCTCCCATGGTCATATATTGTAAACACCGTACGCTATTACAATTTTGAGAAAGAACGCAACAGGAAGGCCATCATACTGCCCGATGCAGAGATAACCACCGACAGCAAGGATGTCTGCGTACTTATAATCGGCGAATCGGCACGTCGCGAAAACTTCTCGCTCTATGGCTACCGACGCAACACAAACCCATTGCTTGCCGGCGACAGCGTAAAGACATACATTGCCAATTCACACGACACATATACCACAGCGGGAGTCAAGGCAATCCTCGACCACAAGGAGACCGATGAATTGTATGAGATTCTGCCCAACTACCTGTTCCGCAACGGAGTGGATGTCGTGTGGCGCAGCGCAAACTGGGGAGAACCTCCATTGCACATAGAGAAATACAAAAACCACAAAGACCTTGCCGAGAAATACCCCGAAGCCGACGACAGATATGACGGAGTACTCATCGCCGGGTTGATTGAAGAGATTGAGAACAACGAGAAGGACAAGCAGCTGATAGTCCTGCATACAAGCACAAGCCACGGCCCCAAATATTTTGAGAAATACCCCGAGGAGTTCAAAGTATTCACCCCGGTATGCACCTCGGTTGAAATATCATCGGACGACAAAGAAGGACTTCTTAATGCCTATGACAATACAATACTGTACACCGACTACCTTGTACATTCGGTCATAGAGACACTGAAACAAGTGACCGGCAAACGCTGTTGCATGATTTTCGTATCGGACCATGGTGAATCGCTTGGCGAGGACAACGTATTTATGCACGGACTGCCAAAAGACCTTGCCCCGAAGCAACAATTTGAAATACCGTTCATCGTGTGGGAGAATGACAGTTGCACAAAGACCAAAGAGCTCGACAGTGTGGAACAGTTCCATGTATTCCACAGCATAATGAACTGGTTGGGAATGAGAAGCACCATATACGACGATAGCAAGAATATTTTCGAACCCGTAAAATAAGATAAACCATGGAGTTGCCCAATGACCCGATGATGCTCTTCAGCACCGTGAACATGTACTTGCGCGACCGTTACGGCTCGCTTGACGAACTATGTGCCGACCTTGATGTTGACCGCGCGGAATTGGAAGAAAAACTCCGCGCCGTAGGTTTCGAGTACAGCGCAGAGAACAACAAGTTCTGGTAAGCGGCAACAGCGACACGCACAGGGCAAGTCGCATTGCATTATTGCCGTGAGTACTTTTCCAAAGCTTCTGCAGCATAGCGCAAGCAGCGTGCGGCCTTTTCATCAGCCTCTGACGCGTAACGCATCTTACGCTCATACTTCTCCATTTCATCCTCGGCATAACGGGTGTACGTCTTGACCCGGTCCGTATCATTCCTGCGGCTGTAATACGAGACTTCATGCTGGTATTTCTCAGCCTTTTTAAGATGATATTCCGCATCACGCCTGTGATTCTCGGCCTGACGCTGATAATACTCGGCGTCGCGCTGATGCCTTTCGGCCTGTCTCAGATAATAGTCGCTCTGTGCATGCGCTGTGGCAGCCATACACAGAAGAAGTGCCATTAAAAACAGTACGCGTTTCATAGTTGTAATATTTAAGGTCAACACTCATTGCCTATCTCCACAAACAGCCTCAACCCCGATATAGTATTACTGAAACAGATTGCACCGCCCGAGGCGCGGAAAATCTTGTCGGTGGAGATTGAGAGGTTACGTTCGTGCGCCGGATAGCGGTCATAATCGGGGCGCAACAGAGCACCCGACTGCAAGCCGGCAAGCATCTCGCAATAGCAGCATGCAACCTCGTATGTATTCGTGTCATTCTCAGCACCATAGTTATATATGCCCGATGGCAGATTGAATGTCTGTGGCAGGAACTCAACCACCTCGCGCACCCATGTTATACCACGACACTCGCGCACCGGGAACACTATTGGCGTGCGTTGCTTTACAGCCTTTGCAATGTTAAGCACAAAGTTTGCATGCGACGGCATGCCCTCGCGCTCACGGTCATACATCCATGTTGCGCGCAAAACCACGCTGTTAGGATTAAAATAGAGCACACGCTCCTCGGCTTCAAGCTTGTGACGGCCATAGACATTCTCGGGGGCAACAGTCACATCCTCATTAAGGAGGCCGCTTTCAACATTGCCGTTATACACCTGGTCACTCGAGAAGAACACCAACTTTGCACGGCAAAGAGCCGCGCCACGCGCAATGTTCGCTGCACCCTCAACGTTCACACGGTAGCTCTCATCCGGGTTCTGCTCACAGTAACCTGTGTTAGACAATGCAGCAAGATGCACCACTACATCGGGAGTGTGCTGCAGGAAATAACCATCGACCGACTCACGGTCAGTAATATCAAGCTCGGCATGCGAAGGAGCAAGCACCGCATACTCATTGCGCCACCGCGCAACAACACGGCAGCCCACAAAACCACTCGCACCTGTTATAAGAAGTTTTTTCATAGTGTAATTAACATCTAATGCATTTGCCCAATATCGTTTTAGAGAATACAATCAGTCTTCCGCTATTATCCTAATTCTCACAATGATTGTAGAAATACAGTTTTGTCTTATAAGGTTTTTCTTGAACAAAAATAGACTCAATTTTGGGTCTATTTCTTATTACTATATTGTAAATATACAAACTTACTTTTTAGGTGGTGGAGGTGGCACATTTGCAGGACGTGGCAATTCTCTTTGTTCTAGTTTTTTCATATTTCTATTTCTGTGGTTTTGGAGGTGGAGGAGTTTTTGAAGAACGAGGCATTTGACCTTGCATGTCTGGTCCTTTGTATATAGTTTGGGCTGTTCCATGACCCCCCCAGACTCCCTTTATCTGCATTACCTTTATTCACCTTCTGATTCATATTTATCGTAATATACTTTATTTATGTATTCTGTGGATTCATTTACTAATTGCGTCATGCGCTTTTCAGGAATTGATCTGACAAAACGATTCATTATTGATTGTTTTTCACATTCGTCTCCTTTTAATGTATAGATTTTTGCCATGGTCTCATCATCATTTAGAGTATCATTGTCATGTTGAAACATTAATAACTCCAAATCATTCATGTATCTATTATAAAAGTCCATTATTCCATCAAGAATACACAATTCTTTTTCCGGCTGAATGAACTGAGGAAATAACGACTTTACAACAGAAACGAATGCTATTAACATTGAGGAAACTAATGGAAGCCATTCTTCAATTATATATCCGAAAGTTCCTGCGGATGCTGTAAAAGCAATAAAACATTGATAATATCGTTCATATTTTCGTTGTCTGTCGGTATACCATTTCAGACACAAAATATTAACGTGAGCCTGTTTTAGTTCTTCCCAAACTTTATTTCGAATAATCATATTTTCCCTAATTCATTTACATTACAACTTATCAATCACAACCCAATCATCCATCTTATCAAATGTAGTTTCAATGAAGGTATAGTTGATGAGTTTATGGGTATCTATTTGCTGATAATTAGCAAAAAGTTTACGGCTAAAACGCAATTCGAATGCCAATCTCATATCATTTGTTGCTTCATCACCCTCAACTTGCTTTGCCTCTTTACTCGTTATTGTTCTAACACGTACAATCTCGTATATATCACGGACACCCTCTCCCTTTATATAAGGAATAAAGTAGTGAAGGTCATGCAATGAAATTGTAGTCGGAAATTTTGGACCAGTATAATACAAAGTGGCATTACTGTCATGGAAACTTTGTGTATATCCAGGACGAGTACTATTTCCTACCAATCCAACTAGAACACGATTAGGAACTTTCAACAATGCTCCCTTTTGTGGTATTACTTTTGAAATGGTCTCGTGTGACTTGTTTTGAATAAGTTCCTCAATAAATTGTTCTAACAATTGCCTGTTATGCACATCTTTTGGGCGAAGAGGAAATGCACCAATATTCACTTTGTCTATGGTCTGATAAAACTTAGAAACAGCAACATCCGTAGGTTCACCATCACCAGGGAACAAGATATAACCACCTATAACTTCTTTTTTCAAAGAGTCTGTTTGATAATCCTTGTAATAAATAGCATCACGGTATCTATGCATTTGATTAATGGCATCTTCTGGTGGAACATCTACACCATTCTTGTCTTTTCCGTCAATACGATACTTAGCATCAAACAGATAAGTCAACTTCAAACCTTCTTGCAAATCGCTTTTTGTAAGTTGCAATACAATATCCGGTTTTTGCGGAACAGTTGGTACAACCAAATCCTTTATTCCAACAGACTTATTTTCACGTTCAGAACTTTTCGGATTATAAATTAATTCGGCCAATTCTATACCATCTTTTTTGAAAAGTATACGTGAATGTTCACCTTTACCCAAATCCCAAGTGAACAATCCATTCATTTCCATTCTATTTCTATGGTCTATATCATCATCAGATAAATGTAGTTTTTCCTTGACAATATGGCTTACTTCAATAAAACACCATATTTCATAAAGCGTTGCAATATCCTTTGTTTGTAATCTGTAAATACCATCGTTTAAGGAATATGATCTACGGAGAAGACTCCAAGTTCGATAAACCTGACTATATCCGGTAGCTTTTTGCAAGACCAAACTCTCTTGACTCATTCCTTTATAATTACCAACGGTGCGAAAAAAAGGATTTCGTTGAAGACATTTCAATACAGCCAATGTGGTTTGCATGTCTTCCTTCATTACTTCCGAAGCATTCTTTACAGCCTCTATACGCTTCTTAAGTGTTTCATATTTAGCCGCAATTTGTCCAAGAGCAAATTTTAGAAATCGATTTTCTTGTGTGTCATTAGTCCAAACACGTTTTTCCACACGATACAAATGTGCTGTATCGTTTCTATGTTCCGCTAATTCATTTTCGATGGACGAGGGTATAAAAGTCAATCTGTCTGCACGTTTGTATGTTTCCTTTCCATGTAATCTATGTCGTGGACGGTCTATAATGTTCTTACAAGCTTTAATGAACTTCTTCTGCTCATTGTTGAATACGCTCCACCAAATTATTTCTGGTGTATCACCACTAGTATCAGGTGAAAAGCCGTGGAAGGTTCTCCGCATATAATCAAGTGAGAGCATTCTATACTCTTGCTCTATATCCTCGATTATCTTTTTCCAATGATCATGATAGTTAAGTTTAGTGCTTAAGACTTCAAAGGAGAAAATAAAATTACGAGTCTCTGCCCCTACTTGATATATAAGTTGAATTTCACTACGACCGACTTCATTGCCGTAATTCAAGAAACCAGCCAATATCTGTTTGCGAAAAGTAAACTTTTCATTTTCGTTCTGAAGAATAGACCCGAACTGCGCCTTCTTTACATAGTCTTTAAATTCAACCCAAATGGGATAATCTGCATTGTCAAAGAATATGGCTGGAGCTATTTGACCATTTTCAATAGATTCATCATTCATTTTTACAGACACTACACCATCTGACCAAGAATAAGTGGAAGTAAGTTGCTCTACTCCTATATTACTCTTGGCTTTGTCCCATATCGCATCAAACTTACTACATTCAATGCTTAAGGTAAAATCTTGATGCACAATTGTCAGCAAATCCATAGCTTGATTTAATATCCCTTATAACTTTTCTTCTGTTGATGAAAATATTCAATTACAAAGTGGTATACAACTTTTACATTGTTAGCTCCAGAAACTAGTATAGCCTGAAGACAATCGTTCTTGCATTTCCTTTAGTTTAGCTATAGATACAGATTCTATTTTCTTTTCCTCTCCTGTCAGTGCTAACAATTGTTCCTCAATGGTATCAATCAGCCCTTTGAGAAGAGAACTTTTAACTTTGGTGTCATCCCCTTCAATGCGTGACAGAATCTTCATGCTTGTTATTTCGTCTAAAGCAATTGCAATCGTTTCGTCTTCGCTAAACTCATTGCCATTTTCATCCGTTGTGTATGGAAGGTTGTTCACAACATATAGCAAGAATTCATTTCTTGTACGATAAGCAATCTTGAATGGTGTACGATCAAGAACATCATTGACAGCTTGGAGATATGTTAATACCTTATTGCATACTTCTTCATTGTCTACATATACGTCAACACCTTCCACCGCAGTACCAATAAGCATGTCACCAGTTAGCTTGCCAATACGTTCATATTTATTTTGTAATCCGGCATACAAATCTACTTCATTCATTTCTATAGTCATGGCACGGTCAAGCACCTTTCTTGAGAAAGAGAAAGTTGTTTCATCCATATTCACCGTACCAACAACTATGAGGTTTTGCGGAATGGTAATACCTTCTTCCAAGAATTGATTTCTTAAAGCTTCATTTTCTCCTGTCAATTCAGCAGTCAAGACTCTATACCAATCTTCTGTACTCTTTTTCAGAATAGGATCAGTAATGACTGTTCCATTTCCATTACTCTTACGAGATTCTATAACACTTAGAAACTCTGCAAAGTATTGTCCAGCTGGAGCAAGGTTCAGCTCATCCAAGCAAAGGAAATGAGGAACATCAAAGTTTTCCCATGCTTTTGTAATAAACCTTAAGAAATCACCTATTATATATACTGGTTTTCCGCTAACACGACTAACATATCCCATTAATTCTGTTGAGTCATGCCAATTGGGTTTCACCTGAATCATTTCAAAGTTCATAGGCTTTTGAGCTTCATATTCAGGTGTACCCTCATCCCAACAAGCACGAGCCAATTCACGAACGATTCGACTTTTACCT
>JAZRLO010000046.1:0-15227 GCA_045646845.1 Bacteroidaceae bacterium | reverse complement strand
ATATTACTCCTGAGTCTTTGTACATCCAATGTCATTAATCGGACACATATTAAGGCGATTGATAGCGTTGGGGATCCACCTCTTCCCATCCCGAACAGAGAAGTTAAGCCCAACAGCGCCGATGGTACTGCAAACATTTGTGGGAGAGTAGGTCATCGCCACTTTTATTGAGAAGAACTTCAAGCAATTGAGGTTCTTCTCTTTTTTTGTTCCCAGCCGTTAATCCCCCTCATTCATCTTGGGCCGATGGTACTGCAAACATTTGACAATCCCTGCTTATCGCGACCCACGCGGTGTGACTGCGCCACACTTCGCGTGACCTTTCGCTGCAGGAATTGTCGAGCTTGCTCTGTTAGCAACCTTGTGGGAGAGTAGTGGCCTAAAGGCACTCCTTTGGGGAGCTAAAGCTCCCGTCGTCGCAACCAACGCTCCCCCGCGTTGGCATCGCCACTTTTACAAAAAGGACACTTTAAAAGGTGTCCTTTTTTTGTCATGTAAAGCTGTCAATGCCTAAAAGGGCTCAGCGGATATTGGCTCAGCGGATATTCCAGGTTGGTGGAACTTGTAATCAAGAATAAAGAGTTCTCGTTCCAGTGGATTTCCTAATCCGCTGGCTATGAGTATAAGCATCTCCCGATGCGAGAAATAAGAATTCCTCTTTTTCGGGATTTGGAAATCCCTATACTCTACTACAGGGGATGAATGAACATCCCCTGTGACGGGCTTTTACAAAAGGACACTTTAAAAGGTGTCCTTTTTTTGTCATATAAAGCTGTCAAGGGCGACAAGGGCTAAAATTAGCAGGGAGGGAGTTTGTATGAAAACGCGCGACCAACTGACTGGTATCAACTGTATCGCAACCCACACGGATGTGGTCTTGTGAGAATCTTACAAATATAGCCTGTTCTTATAGATTTTGCAACTTCGTATAATGGTGCTGTACCTTTATTAATATATATAGGCGAGTTTCACCTTTAGTATTTGAAATTCTTCCGGGTAAACTTTTTACGTTGACCCCTTAAAGGTACAATGCTTTCTGTTTTATTTGTGTAGTTTAGAATATATGTTTAATTTTGTAATCGGAAACAAAATTGGATATAATGGATTTTAAGCAAAAGGATAACGATAAAGGATGTAATGCGTTTTTACGTGTTAAGTCTCTTCTCGGGAAACTTTATTCTTTCTTGCAGAAGCCTTTTGAACGGAATCTTTATCTGTTCCTTTCTTTGCTGTTCCTGTTCAATGCCGTGGATTTGTTTTATGTCCCGGTAAGTTTTATCCTAAAGGCAAAACTGTTCCTTCATTCATTTTTTCTGGCATTCCTTTTTGCTTCCATTGCAACTGCCATAAAAAGCAAGTTGTTGCGGCGGACTTATCTTTCGCTGCTGTTGTCCACGGCCGGAATTGTATTTGTAGTTGATTGTTTCTGCGCCATGGTCTATCAGTCGAGGTTCAATGTGGACTTTGCCGGTATTGTACTTTCAACCAATTATGTAGAGGTGGAGGAGTATCTGTCATTCTATCTTTCTCCTCTTATGGTGCTTTCTATAGTAGGTTGTCTTTCAATTGTCGCTGCATTGGTGTTCGTAATAAAGAATAGGCTGCCGAAGTTGAAGAACAGGTTTGTTGACCGTACCTTGGTCACTCTGCTTGTTTTGGGTGCATTTACTTCTGCGACGAGTCCGGAAATATGGAAAGAGGTTTATCTTGGTAAGATGATGATCTTCAATGAAGTTGAGCCTGTCCCTGATTTGAGGGAGCACCTTACTAACCCGGAGATGAACATAAACGCACGGAAGCATCCTGCAAATGTGGTAGTTGTAATAGGTGAATCGCTGTCGCGTTATAACTGTTCGCTGTATGGTTATGAAAAGGAAACGAATCCGCTTTTGGAAAAGTTGCAGTCTTCGGGAAAGGGTGAGCTTGTTCTATACAACGATGTGAAGTCACCGGCTTTGGCTACCATAACAAGTTTCAGTTGTCTGTTGAGCGTATATAAGAGCGGCATGTTCCATGGCAAGGAGTGGCATCTCTGTCCTTCGCTTCCCGAGATTGTGAATATTTTGGGATATAACACCTATTGGGTTTCGAACCAGAGCCGTAGCGGACTTAACGACAACCTTGTAACACGTTATGCAGAACTGTGCAAGGAGGAGCATTTTACAAGTTCCGAAAATGTAGGAAGGCGTCACAAGTCTCATGATGAGGAGGTGCTGCCTTTGATTGAAGAGATACGCGGTAGGGTTCTTGAGGGTGATAAGAGTTTCTATTTTGTTCATCTGATGGGTTCGCATTATCAGTTCAACGAGCGTTACCCTGAAGAGTTCGACAAATTCAAGCCTGCGGAATACAGTAGTTTTCCTAATAGCCAGCGCGAAAACCGTGCCTATTACGACAACTCTGTTCTATATACCGATTATGTGGTCAGTGAGATAATCAGACAGTTCGAGAATGAGGAGACTCTGCTTTTCTTCTTCCCCGACCATTCCATTGACCTTTACCGCAGTTCTGCCGATTATGTCGGTCATGGCAAGTATGCCAACGATGTTTCATCAAAGTATGGTCACGAGATACCGTTCATGGTGTATGTTTCGGACAAGTATAAGCAGAGGTTCCCGGCTGAGGTGGAGCGGATAAGGAAATATGTTGACAAGGATTTTTCGACCAATGATTTTGTTCTCTCGGTAATGGATATCCTTGGAAGTACATTCAAGGTGCACCATGATGTTCAGCTGAACTCTCTTTTCAGGGATAAAGTAGAGAGATAAATGCCATATGGTTCAAAAAAAATCCACACAATTGAATATTGTGTGGATTTTTGCATTCTGGAGCCTGGAGGGAGGTTATTTTATCTGATTCTCGGGTATCAGTGAATAGTCGAACATTACTTCGGAACGGTTTTCCCATTTCATTTCCTTTTTATATTCCATCTGTTTTGATTCTCGGTATGTAGTTTTAAACAGTCGTGCTTATGCTGTGGATGCTTGTAATAGGAATACAAACAGGCTAAACTTATAAATACTCGCTTCGCTGATGATGCGGGTGTGTTTTTGGGATGTTGAGTAGAATGTATATTCATCATAATTGAAGATTTTTTCATATTTATTTGTGTGATAAATAATAAATCCATAGTTTTGTACTAACAAAATTGTTAAACAATAGTGTTAATGATGGAATGTATGGATAATCAAGTGGTTAAGACCAAAGAGCAACAGATACTTGCAGCAGCTGAGCAAGAGTTTTTGACGAAGGGGTATGATGGGGCGCGTACGACAGTCATTGCTAAGGTTGCTGGCGTAACGCACGCAATGCTGCACTACTATTTTCGTACAAAGGAACAGCTTTTTGAGCGCATTGTGGATGAAAAGTTTGCTACGATGTCGCGTTCGATGTTTGCCATAATGGGTGACCCTAAACTTCCGATAGTGGAGCGAATAATAGGGGGAGTGGCAACCCATTTCGACTTTGTGGCAGAGACCCCGCTGTTACCGCGATTCATAATCAATGAGATTGTTGCACGCCCCGAGCGCTATGAGGTTTTTTATAAGCGTGCCGGAGTCGTCATTGAGACGATGTATCGTGATTTGCAGCTTGAAATAGACCTTGCAGCCGAGCGAGGTGAGATGGATAAAGTTGATGTCAAGATGTTGTTCATCAGTATTATGTCTATGAACGCCTTTACTTTTCTTGCCTATCCGTTCATGGAACCACTTATGGGTGATTTGATGGCTGACAGGACTCGTTTTCTCTCACAGCGCAAGGCTGAGAATATAGAAACAATATTGCGTAGAATTAAAAAACAATAAATTGATGAATCGATTACAAATTGCGTTTATTGCTTTGATAGTTGCTCTGTCTGCAGGTGCGCAGTCGTTAGACGAGTGCCGCCGTCTTGCTCGTGAGCACTATCCTGAAATCAGACAGTACGATTTAATATCGCAGACTGAACAGTATAATATCTCCAATGCGGCGCGTGCCTGGATTCCACAGGTGGTGTTGTCGGGCCAGGCAACCTATCAGTCGGCAACCCCTACTTATCCTGAGGCGTTTAATGCTATATTGGACGCAAACGGTATTGAGATGGCCGGTATTCGTCGCGACCAGTACAAAATTATGATTGATGTATCCCAGAATATTTGGGATGGCGGGGTTTCAAAGGCGAACATGGCCATTGCTGAAGCGGAGGCTGCAGAACAGCGCAGTCGTGTAGATGTGTCACTCTATGACTTGCAATCAAGAGTAGATAATCTCTATTTCGGTATTTTGTTACTCGATGAACGTATGGCACAGACAAAGGGATTAATTACGGTCTTGGAGAGCAATTTGAAGCGGATGCAGTCCTGTTATATCAATGGCACAGCCCGTCAGGCCGATGTTGATGCAGTGGAGGCGGAACTGCTTTCTGCTCGGCAAACTATGGGGCAGGTCGAGTCGTCACGTGCAAGTTTCCGACGCATGTTGGAGCTCTTTATTGGAAAGAAGCTTCTAACTGAAAAGTTAGAGCGACCGGCTATGTGTGAGGTGCTGTCGAGTACATCGGCACGTCCGGAGTTGAAACTGTTTGATGCACAGGAGAACAAACTTGTTGCACAGCGCGAGGCGATAAACAATTCGGTTATGCCGCGATTTTCGGCATTTGCGCAAGGGTATTATGGCTATCCCGGCATGGATATGTTCAAGAGTATGGTTTCGACCGATTGGTCGTTTAATGCTATTATAGGTGTGCGTATGTCATGGAACATCGGTGCATTCTACACCATGAAGAATAATCTTGAAAAACTCAAAACCGCAGAACTGCAGATTGCCGTTCAGCGTGATGTCTTTCTCTTCAATACCCGGATGCAGACAACTCAGGACAATGGCGAGATAGCGCGTTTACGTAAGGCTGTAGAGGATGATGAGCGCATTGTTGAGCTACGTCGCAGGGTGCGTATGGCTGCTGAATCGCAACTTGAGAATGGGGTGATAGATGCCACGGACCTGTTGTGCAAGATTACTGATGAAACGAATGCTGCACTCGCCCGCAGTACTCACGAAATTGAACTTTTACAAGCAATTTACAGATTAAAGACAACATTAAATCAATAAGATATGAAACGAATTGTATATATCGCAGCAATGATGCTTGCTGTGTCGTGTGGCAAAGAACCCGAATTTGATGCACAAGGCACATTTGAGGCTACTGAGGTTGTAATATCGTCAGAGGCTAACGGAAAAATTCTCGACTTTGATGTTGTTGAAGGGTCGATTGTGGAAACTGATAAACCGGTTGGTGCAATTGACAGTGTGCAGTTGCATCTGCAACGTAAACAACTTTTGGCGCAGCATTCTGCCTTGCTTGGCTCGCTCCCCGATGTAAGGATACAGGTGGCATCGCTACGTGAGCAGATTGCAAAACATAAAAGCGAACTTCGCCGTGTGGAGAATATGCTCAAAGATGGTGCGGCAACACAAAAACAGTACGATGATATAGAGGCGCAGATTAAAATTCTGGAGACTCAACGGGATGCCACATTATCAACACTTGATAAAAATACAACAACTATCAATAATAATTTACTGGCTTTAGAGGCGCAGATAGCAGCTCTTGACGATAAAATCACAAAATGCAGTATTGTGTCGCCTGTCAGTGGGACTGTGCTTGTAAAATACGCTCAGGCCGGCGAACTGGCAACAGTCGGTAAACCCCTTATGAAGGTTGCCGACCTTAACCAAACATACCTCCGCGCTTACTTTACTTCAGAGCAGCTTGCAAAAGTTAATCTGGGTGACGAGGTGACTGTTGTTGCCGACTTCGGTGGTGACGAGCGTTACAATTATGTGGGTCGCATTACATGGATATCATCAGAGAGTGAGTTTACTCCAAAGACAATCCAGACAAAGGAATCACGTGCCAACTTGGTATATGCAGTAAAGATTGCCGTTGAAAATGATGGACGATTGAAAATTGGCTTGACTGGCGAAGTTATCTTGTAGTATGGCTGTCATTGAAGTACAAAATTTATCGAAGTGTTACGGAAATGTAAAGGCGCTCGAAGGTGTATCGTTCTCCGTTGAGCGAGGTGAACTGTTTGGCCTTATCGGTCCGGACGGTGCTGGCAAGACTACGCTCTTCAGGCTGCTTACAACGCTGATTAATCCCGATTCCGGCAGTGCCACGGTTGATGGATACGATATAAGGGATGAATATCTTGCTATCCGCTCCCGCGTAGGTTATATGCCAGGCCGTTTCTCGCTATATCCCGATTTGTCGGTCGAAGAGAATCTGCAATTCTTTGCGGCTATGTTTGGTGTTACAATTGAGGAGTCATACGAACTTATTGCACCTATATACAAACAGATAGAACCGTTCCGTAAGCGTCGTGCCGGCAAACTCTCGGGCGGTATGAAGCAGAAACTTGCGCTCTCGTGTGCTTTGATTCATAATCCAAGTGTCCTGTTCCTGGATGAACCTACAACGGGTGTCGATGCGGTGTCGCGTAGTGAATTTTGGGATATGCTTGCAAGATTGAAGGAGCGTGAGATAACCATTCTTGTTTCAACGCCATATATGGACGAGGCGAGCCGTTGCGACCATATAGCCCTTTGCAGTGAGGGGCGTATATTGGATATTGACACCCCCGAAGGGATTGTGCAGGGATTTGATAGACCTCTCTACGGCATCAGTGCCAAAAATATGTTTGCCTTGCTGGAGCGGGCACGCCAAGTGAATGGTGTAGATGATTGCTATCCCTTTGGCGAGAAGCACCACTTGCTTGCCGGTGAAGGGTTTGATGAAATGAAATTCAAGAATGCGCTTGCCGATGTTGAAGGTATAGAGATTTCTCCGGTAAAACCAACAATTGAAGATATGTTTATTAAACTGATGAAACGATGAACGATATAGTAATTTCGGTGCGTGACCTTACCAAATGTTTCGGCGATTTCACAGCTGTTGACCACATTTCGTTCGATGTGCGCCGCGGTGAGATATTCGGCTTTCTTGGAGCAAACGGTGCCGGCAAGACGACAGCTATGCGTATGCTCTGTGGCTTGAGTTACCCTACATCGGGTAGCGGCACGGTGGCAGGCTTTGATGTGCGTACCGAGGGAGAACTGATTAAACGTCATATCGGCTATATGAGTCAGCGTTTCTCGCTCTACAATGACCTTACAGTGTGGGAGAATATGCGTCTCTTTGCAGGGATATACGGACTTACGGCAAAGCAGACCAATGAGCGTGCAACGGAGTTGCTTGAGCGCTTGAATTTTTCTTCGGAGCGCAATACTCTCGTTGGCTCGCTTCCGCTTGGCTGGAAACAGAAACTGTCGTTTGTCATTGCTACAATCCATCGCCCCGATGTGGTGTTCCTGGACGAACCTACTGGTGGCGTTGACCCCGTAACACGTCGCCAGTTTTGGGAGATGATATATGAGGCTGCCGGGAATGGCATTACCATATTTGTTACCACTCATTATATGGACGAAGCTGAGTACTGTACACGCGTATCAATAATGGTTGATGGCAAGGTGTGTGCACTTGATACTCCTGCACGACTGAAAAAACAATTTGCCGCAGAGTCTATGGACGAGGTGTTCCGTACATTGGCTCGCGGTGCAGAGAGAGGAGAGTAGATTATGAAACGGAATTTTGCTTCATTCGTAAAAAAGGAGTCATTGCATATACTCCGTGATACACGTACAATGCTTGTCGTGATGCTTATCCCCATTGTACTCATGATACTCTTTGGATTTGCAATATCTACAGAGGTCAACAATGTAAACGTTGCGGTTGTTGCTCCGGAGCGCACCGACGGTGTGCGTGATGCCGTTGAGCGCCTCGCGCAAAACGGATATTTTACCTTTAAGGGTTATATATCACAAGATGAAATAGACCACTGTCTGCGCTCGGGCAAGGCCAATGCAGTGGTTGTCTTTGCTCAGGGCTATGACCGTCTTGCAGCCCAAGCCGCAGCAGGCATAGAAACAAAACCCATTATTCAGCTTATTCTCGATGCCTCCAATGTAAATACTGCAGGTTCGGCATCGGCATATTTGCAGAGTGTATTGCTTGGCACGGCATCTCAGCAGGACATGTTCGAAACCCGTATGTTGTTCAATCCGCAGATGAAGTCGGCATATAACTTTGTGCCGGGCATCATGGGACTGATTTTTATTCTGGTGTGTGCTATGATGACCTCTGTATCTATTGTCCGCGAGAAGGAGGTAGGTACAATGGAGGTGTTGCTTGTTTCACCGGTGCGTCCTGTAAAGATTATTTTTGCGAAGATGATACCTTACTTTGCCATTTCGTGCATTGTCCTTGTGACTATCCTGCTTTTGGCGCGGTATCTTCTCGGTGTGCCAATGACAGGAGGTGTATGTGGAATCTTCTCTCTCTCGCTGCTTTACCTGGTGCTCTCTCTCTCGCTTGGTCTTCTGGTTTCTACCATAGCCACTACGCAGGTCGCTGCATTGCTAATTTCGGCAATGGTTATGATGATGCCTATATTGATGCTTTCGGGAATGCTGTTCCCTATTGAGAACCTGCCCACGTTCTTCCAGGTAGTGTCGAACATTGTACCTGCACGTTGGTATATCGATGCTGTCCGTAAGATGATGATCCAAGGTCTGCCTATTATGGCGGTGTGGGAGAATTGCGTGATTCTGCTCGGTATGACGGTTGTAATCCTTGGTGTGTCATTAAAGAAGTTTAAAGATAAATTGGAGTGACTATGAGAGCATTTATCGTACTCATTCAAAAGGAATTTCTGCAGATTAGGCGTAACCCCTTCCTGCCTAAGCTGATTCTTGCCTTTCCGGTTCTCGTTATGCTGCTTATGCCGCTTATAATGACGATGGATGTGCGCAATGTCAATGTGGCTGTTGTAGATCTCGACCGTTCGGCTGTATCGCGCCGCATCGCTTCGCATATCAAAGCCTCGGAGTACCTTACACTTGCAGAGACTACAGCAGAATATCCAATTGCAATGGATGCAATGGAACAGGGTGGTGTAGATGTCATAGTGCAGATACCTGCAGGTTTTGAGCGTGATATGGCTGTCTCAACGCCGGAGCGCATAAGTATAACCGCCAATGCCGTAAACGCTACAAAGGGAGGCATGGGCATGCAGTATGTCGTGCAAACAATAGCCCGTACCTTAGTTGAATTGCGCGGCGAAAAAAGCCCCGAAAAATTATCGGAACTTGTAACCATTGAGAACCGTTACAACCCGACGCTTAACTATCGTCACTATATGATTCCGGCACTGATGATAATTCTCTTTATCCTGATTTGCGGTTTTCTGCCGGCGCTGAGTATTGTCGGCGAAAAGGAGAGTGGCTCTATTGAACAGATAAATGTCACTCCGGTTTCCAGGTTTACATTTACATTGTCGAAACTTGTGCCGTATTGGATTATTGGTCTCTTTGTCTTGAGCATAGCAATACTTGTGGCAAGGTGGGTCTATGGTCTTGTGCCTGTGGGCTCAGTGGGGGCAATATACATTGGAGCATTGTTGTTCATTCTTACCATTTCGGGGTTCAGCCTGACAATCTCAAATTTCTCCGATACAATGCAGCAGACGATGTTCGTGATGTTTTTCTTTATAATGATTTTTATGCTGATGAGCGGACTGTTGACTCCTGTCGATTCGATGCCTCTGTGGGCGCAACGCTTTACGCTGATATTGCCACCGCGTTATTTTGTAGAGATTCTGCGGTCGGTATATCTCAAGGGCACCACAATTGCCGAACTGTGGGAGAATTTTGTCGCGCTTGGCATTTTTGCTCTTCTCTTCAATACTCTTGCTGCCATCACCTACAAGAAACAAGCATAGAAAAGGATACAAAATTCCAAAGTTAATTAATTAAAACGAGCTTTAGTTAATACTAAAGCTCGTTTTTTGTGTGGGAGGATTGTAACTTACGGTTATTGGATAATCCCCGGTAATATACATGTAATCAAACTGTATCGTTATCCAATATTATATGCTTGCTTCGCTCACGATGCGTGTGCGTTTGTTTGTGTTGTGGCTGCTGTTCACAGCAGTTGGCAACGGGTGGTTGTAGCACACCCATACAAGTATCGCGGTTGCCATTACCCGGTCGTCGTGGTTGCCTTCAATGGCTCCCATCTCCTTTCCGTTTTCCTTGAATTCGTACAGGTCCAGTTCGTATGTGGTTTCCATGCACCGCTCAATGTAGAGACCGTCACGCAGAGCCTTGTTCAGGAAGTTTATCACCATCGGCTTTGTTGAACTGTTCGTGTGGAATCCCCAACGGCGCGGCCGCCCCTGCTTTATCTCAACCTGTGATGTGCGGCAGTAGAGGTTACTGTATTTTCCTGCAATCTCGCTGAGTATGTACTCGAAGTTGTTGCCTTCAGTTCCTTCCGTTTCCAATGTGTTGGATTCAATTACCAACAGGGCATTGCCGTATGCTTTTGCAATCTCCACAGCTTTCCATGCGAGCCTGTCGTGCTCGATGTGTCCGTGCCAGCATGCCGCAATCTCTGGCACTCCACCTTCGGGCATGGCTATGCGGTCGGCAACCACAATGCAGCTGTAGTCGGCCTTGTTGCCTGTGCCGCCTACATCCACCGTTACAATATACCTGTCTCTGAGGTGCTGTGTGTTGTCCGGCATCAGCCATACCATGAGCGACCCTTCGCTGCCTCTCTCCCCAGCGGTAGCGGGGACGAACTCTGTTACCGGCTTCCCCGACGAGTCCTTCTTTGTTTCTATATCTCCTATGAAAAGCGGAGGTATGCAGTCCTTGCGTGCATCATTCACATAGCTTATCTTGAAAACTCTGCGTCCCGTACTCTGGAATGCTTCGTTTGCAGTCGATGGGAATTCCGAAAACAACCGCCACTCATCGGGCATCTCCCGTCTCTTGTCGCGGTACCATGCAATTGCTTCAAGTGTCGCGCCAAGCGAAAACAGGTTCTGCTCATACTCGTCCATATGTTCAATGAATGAGCCATAATCGGCTGAATGGAGCGGCTTGCTATAAAGGTCTATACTGAACCAAGGAATGAATACCGGTGTAAAGTTATTTCGCTGAGCCAAGGCGTCGGTCCATGTGCGGTGAAAAAAGTTTCCGACTCCTTTTGCAGTTGATTCTATCACCTTCATAGTATATGGCCCGCTGGCTATTGAACCGAAGATGGACTGTACAAGGTCTTCGGGCTTACGTCCTGTTGTGGCTTTCCATAGGCCTACTTCGGTCAGGTGTGCCATGCTGATGTCTTCGCTTCGCAACGAATCGGGCTTCTGTGCCGAGCCTAACGAATAACGGCTATTACTCCAGCTTATGACACGTGTCTTCTGTGCACCCTGGTAGGGTGATGTTGTAAGTTTTTTTCCTCCTGTTGCCCAGGTGGGGTAGCGCGAAATGACTTTAGCCAGCATTCCTGCAACTATCGATGACTGTTTCTCTATGTCGCCGCAGATGACACTGTTCCAGTTCTGCTTGTGAACCAATTGTATCCATAACATGTAAAGCTGCGTCAGTGTGCTGCCTCCCCATTGGCGTGCTTTCAACAGAATGATGTCAATAGGTCTGTTTTCCTGTCGCAGTTTCTCCATTGCCTTCAGGTAAATACGTTGCGGACGGTTCAGTATGAATGCCGTGTCGCGCCCTTTGCCTTTGTCCGAAATGGTAGTCATTGTCCGTGCCCAGTATTCAAAGTCGTGCTTTATGCGTTCCAGGCAGAATTCGAGCCACAGAGCAATAATGTTCCTGTCGGTAGGCTCTTTTCCTTTGACCTTTCTTATGTACTCTTCGGTTCCCAATGTAGAGAGCATTTCAAGTTTTCGGCTTCCGAACATTGTTGCCGGCAAGTTCAGCCTTTCTACCGGGAACCCCTTTATATCGACCCATTGCCGTACGACTGATGCGCATCCTTCACCTGTAACAGGATTGTAAACGGCCGAGATTTCTCCCAGCCGTCTCAAATTCTCTTCTATTATCCTATCTTTGTTCATGGTTTTCATATTCCTGCCAAGTCAGTACTCCTGCGTCGTACCTTCTCTCTGTTGTAGAATTTGGCGAACATTCTCTGTGCATTGTCATGCAGGCTCCCCCTAAGCGATATATTGGCCTGTGCCATGGAGGGGTTACGCAGCAGCAACCAGTGCATTGTAACTTCGTTTGCTATGAAATCGGTTATGCTTTGTTTCAGCATTGGAAGCAGGTGCGAACGGCTGCCGTCAATGGTTTCGAACTCGAATGTGATGTAATTGTCATCTATAGTAAATCCAATTGTAGGGAAACGAAGAGCAACGGCAGTCACCAGCTCGTTAGCTGCCCTGCGGACAAACATAAGGAGCAGTTCTTCATCATCCTTGCTGCTTTGTATGGTGTCGGCATCCGGGTCTTTTCTCTTTGCCGAATCTCCCATGTAATAGTTCCTCAAATCAATCTGCTGCTGCAGTTCGTTTCTCTCTACAATTATGGTGTTTTTCATAGTTCTATCAAGTTTTCGGTTTTTCCTTTCTCTTTTGTCGGTCGGTCGCGTTGAGCCAGAAGCTCCCTGAATCTCAGTGCATCGGATTGCGCCCCGGCTGCCGTTATGCTTGCCTCATCGGGTTTCATAGCCATGTTCCATTGCTGCATAGTACGCTTGAATACCAGGTCCATGGCACACTCCTGCAAAAGACCTATAGCTTCTTCGGGGTAGTTATGCGGAGCTTTGAACGATATTATGAATTCCTGTCCGTCGTTTTCTTTGCAATGTCTTACCGAACAGGAACCCAGATGACGGTTAATTGCATGTGCCGTTTCATTGACGCTGCTCTTTATCCAGTTGTCTATGATGCGCCTTTCGTCATCCGTTGCCTGCATTGTATCGACAATCCTGTCGGGTACTCCCATTGCCGAGCGCGACATCGCTATGTATCCGCTTTCGGCAAACAGCCTTCTGTAAAGCTCTTCTACATTTATCCTAATTTCTCTATACTTCATTGCAGTTCTTGTTTCTGCTGCAAAGATATTCTCTCTCCCGGGTACAAGGTTGTGCTTTTGACACTATTGAAACTGAATTTTGGATATTGAGATGTCCCACACGCTGGTTCTTGTTACGTTTAGTGCAGTAGAAAGGGTGCGTTAAGGGATTTCTTCAGCTGCGCATTATTATTGTAAAGAGAGCGGGCCAAAAGTTATTTTGGCCCGCTCTCTGGTTTAAGTCCCGCACCGGCAGCATGCTTTTTTTATTCCTGCTTTTTGTTGCGCCTTGTTGAGCGCGGTTCTGCCGGTGGGGGCGAATATAGGTTATTTATAAAATTCCGCATTGTAAAAACAACCAGGTTCCTTTTTCAGTTTTACCCAGCCATTGTGCTCCTTTCCTTTCTTATCAATGACTTTTACATAATACCATAACCCAACAGTATCATATATAATCAATGCGTCGAGTTCTTTAACTTTGTAAATCTTTTTACTTTTGGTGTCAGGCTCCTTATAAAGGTAGTATTTCTCTTTGTTAATAGAATCTTCATCATTTATAAGAATTATTGCTTCAGAACCTTTTTTGACCCAACTGCATAAAACACTCTCATCTTCGTCTATTATGGCACAGTATTTATCATTGTTTTTTTGCTGATGGTGTCGTAAACATGGACAAGTGTTATTTCTAATGGAATTTTTGTTTTCAAGCCTGCGCGTTCGTGTATTTCACGAATTCTTTTTTGCGGAATAAATAAAGGGCTAAAAAGCCATTTATCAACATGAACAAGTTTGTATCTATCAAATATCAACCTCGTTAGTTCTTCAACATCTTCATCTAGCAATGTCATGCTTCTTTCCTTGAGTAACTTTTCCATACCTTCCCACTCAAAAAGATCTGGATATATACTTGGAGAGTAATTGGGATTACAATTGTATTCTCCTTCACCCTTATCTTCTATTTCAAAATGTTCAAACGATATGTTTTTTTCATTTTTATATATACGATATGCTCCCTTTTTACTTTTAATTTCTCTAGATACATCCTCGTTCCAACCTTGTATAAGTTTTCTATATATATATACCGTGTCACCATTGTAATCAATAATGTCAAGGCTGTCAATCTCTTTACCAAACTGTCCTATTGTTGGTATTTTAATCTCCTTTTTTGTGTGTAAAATTTTTACACTATTATTATAACCAACTGTTGCTATTATCACCTCACACTCCAAACCTTTCAATGCATGTTTCAATGATACATAGTCACAAACCCTTGGGTGCTGGGTCTGTGTTTGAGCGAATGCGGTTATCAGTATTGCAATACAAGTTATAATTCTTTTCATACAATCCTTTATTTTGCTGTGGCAAGTTACAAACATAGTTGCAAACGAGCAAGAGATATGAAGTTTGCTTTGATATCACTTTGATATTTATAACCGTGAGTACAGCCAGTCTTGGAGGTTCACCTCAAAGATTATAAGCTATTTGCAAGTTTTTGCCGGGGAATTCTTCTGCCCTAAGCCACTCGCTTTGGTTGTTTTTGAGATCTTTCCTCCTTTCAGTCGTCAAGATGACAAATAGGTTTGCGTTATTGTATAAAAACAGCACCCACCGTTGAAGTGAGTGCTGTGGGTTAAAGAACCCACCGGCAGCATGCTTTTTTGTTCCTGCTTTTTGTTGCGCCTTGTGGGGCATTGTTACTGCCGGTGGGGGTGCTTGGATACTATTCGAATGTAAACTCTCTTATCCTATCTGTAACTTCTTCAAATAAAGCTGAGTCAACTTCTGCAACATATGAATTTATACGTACAATATTACTGCTCCGATTGTAACATAATGTGTCATTGGCAATGCAATGGTTTTTGTATCTGTACAGTAGCATGTGGTCAGCTGGTATGTCATACAAATCGGGGGAGTATGTACACACAACGGTCATTCCTGGTTTAACACATTCATATTTTCCATTTTTAAGTCTTTGATATTCCGAACTGCCAGATACTATTGTATCAATAGTTGTTGTATTTGTACGTTTAATAACGAAACCTACTCCAATGATATTCTTTACTTTTTCGTAGCGCAAAATAGTATCGGTACGACCAATATACATTGTGGAATCAATAATGGCTGTTTTGAGCAATCTTTGCAAATCAATAAAAAGCTTATCGTTTTTATCTTTGAGCTCAAGGGTATCAATGTCGTCATAGCCTTCTTCTACGAAGGATATCAAACCATCTGACATTAGTGCAACAAGAGAAGTATCACCTGAGCCATCATAGAATAATGTTATAGTCTCAAGTTCTTTA
>JAZRLO010000045.1:0-77958 GCA_045646845.1 Bacteroidaceae bacterium | reverse complement strand
CAGTACCTGCAGGTCACGACTACTTCGACGAGGCTCTCTTCGGCAAGTACATGAGAGGCTATGCAAGCCAGCTCAACATCACTTGGGACGACTTGATGAACCTTGGTCGCATCAACGCAGGTGACAAGAACGAGCGTTTCTGTATGTCAACATTCGCATGCAACACTTGCCAGGAGATCAACGGTGTGAGCCGCCTCCACGGTAAGGTATCAAAGGATATGTTCGCCGAGATCTGGAAGGGTTACTTCCCATCGGAGAACCACGTAGGTTATGTAACCAACGGTGTTCACTACCCAACATGGGTTGCACCCGAGTGGGATAACCTCTACAAGCAGAACTTCGACCCAAGCTTCATTAACGACCAGTCTAACGAGAGCATCTGGCATGCAATCGAGAACATCTCTAACGAGACAATCTGGAACACACGTGTTGCCCGCAAGAAGATGCTTATCGACTACATCAAGAAGGCGTTCAGCGAGGAGTGGTTGAAGAACCAGGGCGACCCAATGCGCATCGTTGACGTTGTGAAGAAGATTAACCCCGATGCACTTGTTATCGGTTTCGCACGCCGTTTCGCTACTTACAAGCGTGCTCACCTTCTCTTCACAGACCTCGACCGTCTCGCAAAGCTTCTCAACAACCCCGAGCGTCCTATCCAGTTCCTCTTCGCCGGTAAGGCTCACCCGCACGATGGTGCAGGTCAGGGTCTCATCAAGAAGATCATCGAGGTATCTCGCCGTCCTGAGTTTGTAGGCAAGATTATCTTCCTCGAGAACTATGACATGGATCTTGCAAAGCTGCTCGTATCGGGTGTAGATATCTGGATGAACACACCTACACGTCCTCTCGAGGCTTCAGGTACATCTGGTGAGAAGGCTCTTATGAACGGTGTACTCAACTTCTCTGTCCTCGACGGTTGGTGGTGCGAGGGTTACAAACCCGGTGCAGGTTGGGCACTCAAAGAGGAGCGCACATACCAGAACCAGGAGTTCCAGGATCAGCTCGATGCCGCTACTATATATACACTTCTTGAGAACGAGATTCTGCCTATGTACTACAACCGTGGCGGCAAGGCATACTCTGATGAGTGGATTGCATGTATCAAGAAGTCTATCGCAGAGGTTGCTCCTCACTTCACAATGAAGCGTCAGCTCGACGACTACTACAGCAAGTTCTACTGTAAGCAGGCTGAGCGTTATCATCACCTTGTAGCTAACGACTCGAAGGTTGTTCGTGAGCTCGCAAAGTGGAAGGAAGAGGTTGCTGCAAAGTGGAATGCTGTTGAGGTTCTCTCTGTAGAGGGTAATCAGGACTTCCTGAACGGTGCAATGACAGCCGGCGGCAAGTATAATGTCTCTGTGACTGTTGACGAGAAGGGTCTTGACAATGCCGTTGCTGTTGAACTTGTAGTTCTTGCTCCGGATTCAAAGGGTCACGATCATGTCTTCATGACATATCCTCTCGAGGTTACAAAGCGCGAGGGCAATATCTTTACATTCGGTGCCGAGATTGCTCCTACAAATGCAGGAGAGTTCAGAATCGCGTTCCGTATGTATCCTAATCACGAGGAACTTCCTCACCGTATGGACTTCGCATACGTTAAGTGGTTTGCGTAATTTAAGATAAACCTATTGGTTAATAATACTGCGCCCCGGAGTACTCCGGGGCGTTTTTTTAACGAAAAAGACCTAAATGACTCTGTTATTTGTTTAATTTAACATACTTTTGTATTATACATTACTGGTGGCGGGAATTGGCAGACATTCGTTTTCGAAGGCTATATCTGTTGCAGTAGTTTTTTATGATAAACAATAAAACAAAATAATTTAAACATCAATTAAAAAACTGTTATTATGAAGAATATTTTTTCTTTGATGCTTCTCATGGTATCGCTTGTATCTGTTACTTCATGTGATTATATTGATGATCTCTTTACAGAGACTGTCAATATCAAAGTAGGTGAGTCTGTAACAATTGAATCCCCAAATTCTTCTCAATGGTATGGCGAATGGGTTTCCGATAATCCATTTGTGGCTTATGCTGTTGGTCAGAAAGTATATGGCAATAAGGTTGGAAAAGCACGTTTTCGTGCCGTTCGAAGCTCAAATCCAATTTACACTACAAAAAGTACGGAATATGTTGTAAATGTTTTTCCTTCATTTACCCTTTTTGAAGATCCTATAATACAGTGGGGTATGTCACAAGAGAAACTTATCAGCAAACGTGGCACTCCTGATTCAAGTAATGACAATTACATTTTTTACGATAGCGGCTTGAATAGCAATGCTGTGATTATGGAGGGATATGAGTTTGTTAATGGCAAGCTTGAAGCATCTATTGTTGCAATAAATAATGAATATTATAATGATATTCATAAGCATCTTGATCAGCGTTTCAGGTCTGCTGGCACAGATGACGAAGGAAACTGGTATTATGTAAATGCACAATATGATGCAGATGTAACTCTAATTGCTTGTGTAAGTTATAGTGAAGAATATACATTGATTGTGTTCTATCCCTATGGCGGAACAAAAGGTAATGCAGCTGCCAAAGTTGCAAATTTTATCAAAAAATAAGTTGGTATAGTAAAGTAACAATTGTTGCTTGATGTAGAATGAAGAAGATGACTTAATATCATTTTACAAAGAATATAATCCCTGTTAGAGTACTCTAACAGGGATTGCTTTTTTAGATGCTGTTTGAATTTATATCGTCCACTTCCGGTGCAGGTGAGCCGTGTCCCCAAACTGGGTAGGGTGGGCGCTGTCGGTTGCTATAAAAAAAATTAGGGAACTTACGTTCCCTAACTCTCCGGGTGGCTGATCGGATTCGAACCGACGACATTCAGAACCACAATCTGACGCTCTAACCAGCTGAACTACAGCCACCATGTTGCTTTCTGTTTCTCAAAAGCGTTGCAAAGGTATGAAAAAATATTGTACTATCCAAACATTTGATATCCTTTTTTTCAATTATCTTTTTTTACTGATGTTTTACTGATGTGTGTGAAGATGACATTGCTTTCTGGGTCAATTAAAAACAGCATCTAAGAATCTGTTTATATTTCTTGTAAAAAGAAATAGGCAATAATATAGCAGTTGACCCAAATGTTGTTTGTCATACTGAGCAAAGCGAATTTTGCAACTAAACGAGTTAAAACCAAGTTTACTTGAAGTTTTTACAACGAGTGTTTGCAAAATCGCTGTAGGCAGTGTATCTATTTTAAACGCAGTTTTTAGTTCCAATGCCTTTGGCGATGTTGCTAATGCTCGTTGTGAAATTAAACAAGTTTTATTTCACTCGCACAATCGCAACATTCACATTCGTTAGTTCGCTACGCTCATCGAGAACCTCTTATTAATCTTTTTCATTAAGGTATGGTCAGGATGACAAGTTTGCGAAGAAAAAAGTCGCGGGTCAACTGCTATTATTACTAATATTTGATTACTAAATAAAAATAGCAGTCAACCCTAAAATCGCGGGTCAACTGCTATATTATTGCCTAAATAATAATATCCGGTTGGGCTGGAATACAGTTCCTCAATGAATACTCCATTCTATACCATTAATACACGTTCACCGCTGAAGATATGCAGGTTCAACTGTTGCATGATGTATTGCAGGGCCTTCTGGGCTCGGACAGAATTGCCGGCAACGTCTATTGGCGGCGAGAAAGCGGCGATACCGAAGGCGCCGGGAAGTACACCCATGATACCGCCGCCCACGCCAGACTTGGCCGGCAGTCCACAACTGAACATCCAGTTTCCTGTATGTTCGTAGAAACCAACCGTTGCCATCAGCGATGTTATTTTGCTTGTAAATGCTTTGTCGAATATATTTTCATTTGTTTTTGGGTTATATCCGCCGCAGGCGATAGTGGCAGCCATAATTGAGAGCTGTGTCGCAGTGACACCCAAAGAGCATTGGCGCGTGTACAGGTCGAGCGACATGTCAGGCTCGTCATAAATGCGGTTGTAACTCTTCAGTAGCCATGCAATGGCGCGATTGTTATGGTTGCTGACGCTTTCCGACCTGTACAGTTCGTCGATGAGCGTAACCTCGCTGCCGCACAGTTTTTCGATATTCTGTTTTATCGCTTCCCACTTCCCGCGGCTGTTGCCCACCGGGCGCACCATGCTCGCGGCGGATATTGCTCCTGCGTTTACAAGAGGGGTAGAAGGATGTGCGTTCTCAAGAAGTATTGCGAGTACCGAGTTGAACGGCATGCCGGTGGCATCGGCGCCAATCATATCCAGTAGCGTTTCGGAACCGTAATCCTTGAGTACAAGAAGGGCTGTCGCGACTTTGGAAATTGATTCAATGCCGAACTTGTAGTCGCAGTCACCTACGGTGATTGTCTCACCGTCGGGCAGGCAGACTGCTATCCCGAACAGTTTGCTATCGATGTTGGCAAGGTACGGAATGTAGTCGGCATTGCACCCTTCATTGCAATCTTTGAACTTTATGTATGCTTCCCGAACAGCAAGCTTCAGTTCTTCTTTGGTTATCCTTCTATCCCTTTTCATGATTCTTCTATTTTTATGTTTTCTTTACGCAACCCGCAGGGCACGAACGTTGTCCGTGCAGCCTGCGGCCTGTTGCTGCAAACATTCTCTAAGGTTATTTTCCTGTATGCGTATATACAGTACCTTTGACTTTTATGTTGCTCTCAATGCTCTGGCGGGACGGGGTCGGGTATTGCAGTTTGTCAAGTTCGGCAACTGCAGATGTTATGTCTCCCAACAGCTGGTCGGCCATGTCGCGGCTGAATCCTTGTCGTACAACAATGCGCATGACTATCGTCTCCTCGAGCTTTGCCGGAAGCGTGTATGCCGGTACCATCCATCCGTTCTGTTTGAGCTTGTCCTGCAAATCATAAAGTGTCCATTTGCACTGTTTTGCATGCTCTTTCTTCATCTCCCAGATGAATAACGGGTTGGTTACCTCACTGCTGTAGTTCCTGAATGGTTTCATCTTTCCGATCTCGCCGTGCAGGTATTTTGCGATTTCCATCGAGTTGTGCTGTATAGCCTTGTAACCCTCATAACCCAAGCGTATGAACTGGTAGTACTGGCCGAGTATCTGGGCTGCAGGGCGCGAGAAATTCAAACCGACCTGTGTCACTTCGGCTCCAAGGTAGTTGACACTGAATGACATGCTGTCGGGCAGGAATTTCTTGTCTTTCCAGACAATCCATCCCAGTCCGGGATATACAAGTCCGTACTTGTGGCCGCTTGTACTGATGGAAAGTACCCATTTAAGACGGAAGTCCCATTCGAGTTCTGGCTTCAGGAAGGGTAGTATGAAGCCGCCCGATGCAGCATCTACATGGATTGGAATGTCATAACCGGTCTTTTTGTTGTACTCGTCGAGGGCATCGTTCAATGCCTTGACGTCATCGTTGAGTCCGGTCCATGTGACTCCCATTATGGGTACTACGCAGATGGTGTTCTCGTCGCACATGGCTATAGCCTCCTTTGGACACAGTGTGAGCTTGTCGCTTGTCAACGGCACTGTACGCATCTCTATTTGCCATAATTGCGCGAATTTCTCCCATACAACCTGGTAGGCTGATGATATGACGAAGTTAGGCTTGTCGCATGGTTTGCCCTCAGCCATACGGCGTTTTTTCCATCGTTGCCACGCTGCCACGCCACCAAGCATGCAGGCTTCGCTTGAACCTATTCCCAATGCTCCGGCTTTCCATTTGGCCTGCTCGGGGCTGTTCCATAGGTTTGCGACGATGTTGATGCACTTTGCGCACATTACTGCTACACGCGGATATTCGGTCTCGTCGATGTAGTTCATAGCAATGGCATCGTTCATCAGCTTGGTGGCGTACGCATCCATGTATGTGGTGACAAAGGTTGCCATGTTCAGACGCGGTTGTGTCTGGGCATACGTTTCGTCCTTTACCATGCGGTATGCAATCTCAGGCGTGGTCGGGTGTTGCGGAATTCTGTCCATAGGTGAACTCTTTAGCATCTCTTCGGAACCGAATACCGATGTGGTTACGGTTGTCTTGCAATCTTCTTGTTTCATTTTCTTTACTTTTAATTGGTTATTGCAGTCTGGGCTGCTTCAATCTGGAAACGGCGGAAGGGTGTATAGGGTTCGTGCTTTTTTGTTTTTTTAATCTTATTACCGTCGTTCAACTTTTTGTCACCTTTTATTGTTTAAAGCTTGATGATGTGAAAATGATTAATTTTTAAGATTATGAATGGTATAAATACTGGAAAAGGGTATATAACGCGTAGTGCGTTGTTTGGCATTTGGTCTGTTTCAGCATTGACCTCATTGCCGGGTCTTGCAATATCTCCTATCTCGGAAAAACTTTCTACAATATTCCCGACTGCGACCGAACTCGATATACAGTCGCTTTCTACCTTACCTTCGTTGTTTATCATACCATTTATTCTTCTGGCAGGTTTCTTGAGCAGTAAGGTTTCTTATACAAAGTTGTTATACATTGGTTTATCTATATTCCTTTCAAGTGGAATATTATACTTCCTTTGCGACAGTATGTGGCAGCTGATTGCAGTCAGTGTGCTTTTGGGTATAGGCGCGGGAATTATAATACCACTATCCACCTCCCTTGTGTCAAGGTTCTTTTCGGGTGAGCAGAGAAGCAAGCAGTTCGGATATATATCGGCTATAACGAATATCGCTCTTGTAGTGGCCACTGCGGTTGCAGGTTGGTTAGCGGACATCCAATGGCGTCTGCCTTTTCTGGTATATCTTGTATCTGTGGTCTCGTTGATACTTGTGCCGGCAATAAAGCATAGCGAGAGGTCTGTTTCTGTTTCCGAGGAGAATGCTACATTGTCGCAAGCCTATGTCAATTACCGCTCATTATCTAAGTATATGCTTTATTATCTGTTCATTACGTATCTTGTAATGGTGCTAAACATTAACCTTCCGTTTCAGCTGGGAAAGATGGGGTATGACAGTGGGGTTTCCGGTCTTTTTATATCTCTACAGTTTGTAGCAATGATGCTTCCGGGTTTCTTCATAAACCGCATAGTGAAGGTGATGGGGCGTAACGTGCTGCTATGGACTTTGCTGTTGATAGGCTTGGGGCTTCTCGACATATATATGAACAGTTCTTTGCCGTTCATTGCAGTTGGTTGCATTGCTGTGGGGTTCGGATATGGTACGGCTCAACCATACATATATGATATTACGGCTTCTCTTGCATCGCCGGGAAAGGCAACTTATGCGCTCGCTTTGCTTATGACGATGAACTATGTTGCAATACTCGTGTCACCTTTCGGGGTAGAGGCTGTGGGTGACATCTCCGGTAACAACAGCTTCCTTCTGCCATTCCTTGTGAATGCTGTAATGGCTTTCGTTTCGCTGGTTCTTCTGCTTTTGAGGAGACGCTTCATTAAATAATGCAGCATTGTTATGAACGGATATACAAAAGGTTCTCTCGCTCTTTTTGTGGCGCGCGTTTTCAGCGGTGTCAATGTGAATGCCCTCGGTTATCTTCTCCCTTTCTGGATAGCTCCTTTGAGTTGTGTCTCTTTGCGTTTGGCTTTTGGCGCCGCTGTTTTCTGGGCTGTCTCGTTTTTTATGAAGCCTGAAACTGTCTCCCGTCGTGACAAATTGATGCTCATTGCATTGGGTTCCTTGGGTATATTCGGTTATATGTCAATGTTTGCCATAGGTATCAGTTATACGACACCCGTGAATTTTGCGATATTCAATGCCATGCAACCGTTGTGGGTGGTAATCGTTTCTGCAATATTCTACCACGAGAGCGTCGATTCCCGCAAGCTGCTCGGGCTTGCTGTCGGTTTTGTAGGAGCATTGCTTTGCATCCTTTCTGAACCGGCCAAAGGATATGCCGATAATGCGTTGTTAGGTAATACGTTCGCTATCTTTGCTTCAATAATCTATGCAATATATCTTGTGCTTTCGGCAAGAATGGTGGGGCATCTCAAGAGCATTACGATTTTACGTTATACGTTCAGTTCGGCAGCCGTGGTCGCGGTTGTCGTGACGGCTGTGGTGGGGTTCGATATACACCTGTTTTCTTCAAATTTTAAGTTTGTCCCTTTTGCTGTACTGCTGTTCGTGCTTGTTTTTCCTACAGTGCTTACATATTTTCTCGTGCCGATAGGACTGAAATATCTTAAAAGTTCGGTCGTTGCAATTTATGGGTATGTTACGCTTTTGGTTGCGGCTATAGTCTCGTATTTTGCCGGGCTGGACAGATTCGACCCGGTGATAATCATCTCGTTGTTTCTTATAGGTGCGAGTGTTTATCTTGTGGGGCGTGACAAGTGACGGTTGCGGCATTGTTTTCCTTGCTCTTGTTCTTGCGGTTTTGTGTGAAATATCCGGCCGCTTTCTTTCGTACATATAAAAATAATTGCTAAATTTGTACGATTTATGGGCGTATCCCCAAGTCTGTTATTGTGAAAATATTTTAATGAAATGAAAAGGGTATATCTGTTTTTGATGATATTGTGTGCGGCAGTCTCAGTGATTGCTGCGCCTGCATACCGCAAGTCATTCACCGTCAAGCAGTCCGACGGTTCTGAGTTGTCGGTCATTCTAACCGGTGACGAGTCTTTCCACTATCATATGACTCTCGACGGCAAACCTCTTTTGAAGGAAGCCGATGGCGATTTTGTATATGCCTCATTTTCCGACGATGGCCGTTTTGTTTCGACCAATATGCTTGCCCACAACAAGGGAATGCGCGGTTTGGTTGAAGAGAGCGTGCTTGCATCGATGGATTACGGCAAGATGAAGCAGTCCATGAAAAGGGCTGCGGAAGCGCGTTCGGCAACATACAAGGCTGCTGCACAGAGAGCCGGTTCTCAGATTAAGCCTGAAGGCGATGTGAATATAGCAGTGGTGCTCGTGCAGTTCAAGGACCAGAAGTTTACATATACCAAGGAGGATATTGACAATGTTCTCAATGCTGAAGGCTATTCGCTCGAGAATCCGTTTGTCGGCGGTACGATAGGTAGTGCCCGTGACTATTTCATTGCGCAGTCCGACGGCAAGTTCCGTCCTAACTTTATTGTGACCGATATTGTTACATTGGACAACAATATGTCATACTATGGCGGCAATGATGCCAATGGTGATGACAAAAAAGCATCTTATGCAGTAAAGGAAGGTATCCAGAAGGCTGATGCTACTTTTGATTTTTCAAAGTGTGATAACGATGGCGATGGTGAGGTTGAGTTCGTGTATTGCATATATGCGGGCTATTCGGAATCATATGGCGCTGATGAGAATACCATATGGCCGCATCAGTGGGAACTGAGGGCTGAGTCCGGTTATATTACCGTTGATGGTGTGAAATGTAATACTTACGCATGTAGCGGTGAGCTTGTGTATTCCGAAGCGGATGAGCCGCAGATAGGAAAGGTGCTTGCCGGCATAGGTCTTATATGTCATGAGTTCTCTCATTGTCTTGGCCTGCACGACATCTACGACACTTCGTACGAGAGCGGTAACTGGGCTATGGACTATTGGGATGTGATGGACCAGGGCAACTATGCTGCCGAAGGTTATTGTCCTGTTGGATACAGCGCGTACCAGAGAGATTTCTGTGGTTGGAGAGAGCTTGTTGAGATTGATGCCAGGGGTGAATATTCTATGGAGCCGCTTACACAGGGCGGTATTGCCTACAAAGTTGTGAACGATGCCAACAAGAATGAATATTATATCCTTGAAAACCGTAAACAAGAGGGGTGGGATACCTATCTCTTTAATGAGGGTATGCTTATAATCCATGTCGATTATCTCAAGTCGGCTTGGGATAATAATACAATCAACAACACAAAGGGACATCCGCGTTATACATTGATTCCGGCCGACGGTGAGCTTGCTATGTATGGCGAAGTCTCAGTGAACGAGTTTGTGGAGAGCCTCAAAGGTGATGTTTGGCCCGGAACAAGCGGTAATACCGAACTGACAAATACCTCAATTCCTGCAGCAAAGGTCTATACTGGCGGTTACATGAACAAGCCCATTACTAATATAAAGTATGTCGATGGTGTTATATCATTTGATTTTATGGCCGGTGTTATGGATGTTCCTCAGGTCTTGCCGGCAACCGATATTACTGAAACCTCTTTTGTTGCGAACTGGGAGGCTGTAGAAGGTGTAAGTGAGTATGTGGTGGAGGTTCACAGAGTGACTGACGTGCAGGATGGTTCCGGAGATGCGACAAGGCTGCTTGCCGAAGACTTTATGGGCTGTGTGGATTCCAACCAGAGCATATCTGACATAAACGGGTATGTAAGCGATTATGGATGGTATGCAGAGAACGTGTATAGTGAGGCCGGTGTATTGCGTATTGGCTCTTCAAAGAATGCCGGTCTCCTTGAAACTCCTATTTTAGATGTTGAAGGCAAGGTGACGGTCGATTTCAATGCATGGCTTTACAACAGTAAGGATAATGGTGTGAAACTGACTGCCACAATGTATGATGCTTCATACCTTGAAATAGCCAGTGTGGATATTGTTCCTACTGCCACAAATAAAGCATACAAGTTGAGTGCAACTGTGGAGTATGGATGTTGGATTAAGTTCAGTACAGAAGGAAGCACCGGGAATAGACGTGTGAACATCGACGACGTCGTTATCAGTGTGGCCGGTTCGACAAGCAGCGAAAAGGTTGCTGAAGTTGTTACAGGCGGTACAAGCTATAAGTTTGAGGGGCTTGAACCTGGTTGCAGGTACGCATACCGTGTTAAGTCGGTGGATACTGTCGGTGAGTCTGCTTTCTCCGATTATCAGGTTGTGGAGATGCTTCCCACATCGATAGAGGAATTGGAGCTCAGCGACGGTTATATCGAGGTTTATAGCCTTTCCGGAATAAGGCTCTATGCCGGTAATGCTGCCGGTTTGAATTCGTTGCCCAGAGGAGTTTATATCTTTAAGGGCAGAAATGGCGTGAAAAAGTATATGGTGAAATAAATCCAGCCGCTATTTGACGGTTTTGCATATGCGCTACAGGCTCTGTCGGGTCTGTAGCGTCTTTTTTTTTGTTGTTGACAAAAGGGGAGTCCTCATGTTCTCTGTCCTTTATATTACTCTCTGTTCCGGCCATTTTAGAGGCCGTTATGATGTTTGTGAGGCCTTTTATGAGGTTTTTGATATCTCAATTGAGTGGGGTGTTCGTGAATGGCTCTGTATCCCTTGTTGCTCTGTAAAACCACCTCTCAAACGACATGTCAAATGCGGTGAATGATGGTTATCCGGGTTGTGTCTTTATAACCTGTCGTGTTTTTTTGTTGATATTCCTTGCTGTTGGTTGGCTTGTAAGTAGCTGAAAGGTGCCGAAAATACGCTTTTTCTGGATTGTTAATTTCTTTAGTCATAATTTATGGGATTAAGTTGTTGATTTATAGCGCATTCTATGGATTTTTACTTTGTGAGAATCGCTTTTTCCTTATTTCCTTGTAAAATGTAGGGGAATTTTCAAATTATTTCATCGTGTCGTGCTTAATACCTGTTTTAGTACCTCTTTCTGGCTCTTCCTGTCCTTGTTTTTACATAATTATTCAATATTTCATCTCTATTTTATGTTTACATATGTATTTACATATGTTTTCACCTTTGGTGTGAAATGTAAATTCTTTGCTTTTGGTAGGGTTGTTTGATAGTGTGTTGCAAATGTAATATAATAGTGTAACCCGTAAATGACATATTTCTATGTATGTTGTTCAGGTTATCAACAGGGCGATATCAACAGGGTTAATAACATTATACATAAAATATGCAAGTTATTTTGTGTAGTAGTAATATGTTGTAAATCTGTATGTTATATCAATTTTGATATTCTTGAAGATGAATTATTTTATTCGTTTTTCATCCATTCTGTGATGTTTTTGCATAAATGGGTTCTTTTTGCGTATTTAATGTGCTTTAAATCACGCTTTTTGTCTAAAATAATAATGTAATTTATAGGGTGGGGCATTTGCATAGTTCCTCGGTCCTTTCTATTTCTTTGAACCTCTCGGCGTAAACTGTAGAATAGGTTCTGTCATTTTGTTTTTCGCTATACTGTGTTTAAGGATGTAAATTGGTGTATTTACGACTTTTTGTAACGGTATTGTTTTATTCAGATTTGTTTTGTAAATTTGTCTCGCGAATTGAATATGACATTTGTAAATCTTTAAAATTGCATAAAATCATGAACGAAAAGGAGAGGATTGAACTGTTGATGAAATGTTACGAATTGACCCCTTCGCAGTTTGCCGACAAGGTAGGAATACAGCGTGCTTCCATTTCGCATATTATAAGCGGGCGTAACAAGCCGAGTCTCGATGTGATGTTGAAGATTTATGATGCTTTCCCCGGGCTCGATATGAAATGGCTCATGACGGGCGAAGGAGAAATCCCTTCTGCGGCTCCTCAGCATCCTTCCGCGCTTGATAACACCCTGTTTTCGGCCATGGCGCAGACTGTAGTTCCCCAAAGTAACGCGCAGCCGATTGCGGTAGCTCCGGCCAACCAGTCCGATTCCTACAGACAGCCTGAAGCTCCCAGGGTGCAGCAGAAGCTGCCTGTAGAACGCCAACCGAGAAAAACCGCCCCCTCCCGTGTGCCGGCCCAGCAGCCCGCCCCCGCACGCAGGATAAAGGAGGTTCGTATATTCTACACCGACGGTACATACGAGACTCTTGTTCCCGAAAAATAGCACTCTATTGATATATCCTCGCCGGCCTGCTTCTTCATCATACGGCTACAGTATGGTTTCCACATGCTTCGTGTGGCTGCGACTTTGAATCAGGTTCCGGTTATAGCCGCAATGCCTTGCAAATGGCACTGCGGTCTTTTTTTTGTCATTGACGGATGCCTGGCCTTGCATAACTTTTGCCGGAGAGAAATATTTTTTGAAAGAAATTCATTCGGCTTATAAAAATGTGTTATCTTCGCGTTGTTAGTATAAGGTAACATATAAGAACATCACATTATGAAAAAAGTTCTTGTCGATTTGACAATAAAGGAGATGCTGAATGTCAATTCCAACTGCGTGCTGTTGGTTATGACAAGCGAAACTCCTCTTCCTGCTACGTATCCCGGCCAGTTTGCCGAGTTGCGTATTGATGAAACTCCGACGGTAATGCTTCGTCGTCCTATCTCTGTACACAGTTTCGATGCCGAGAAGAACGAGGTGGGCTTTCTTGTCCAGGTAGTGGGTGACGGAACGCGCTGGTTAGCTTCATTGAAGCCCGGTGACAAAGTGAATACTCTTATGCCGCTCGGTAACGGATTCACGTTGCCGGAGACTGTAGGCAAGCGTTATTTGCTCGTCGGAGGCGGTGTCGGTTCTGCTCCTCTCTATTATCTGGCTCAGGAGCTGAAGTCGCGTGGATGTGACTTTACCATTCTTATCGGTGCCCGTTCGGCGAAAGATCTCTACCTGCGCGATGCTTACGAGGCTCTCGGACGTGTCGTGTATACGACCGAGGATGCATCGCTTGGCGAGAAGGGTTATGTAACCAACCACTCTGTTCTGGGCGAGGGGTTCGATTACATCTATACCTGCGGTCCCAAGCCGATGATGGTTTCTGTAGCGAAATACGCGCGTGAGAAGGGTATTGGGTGCGAAGTTTCCCTCGAGAACAAGATGGCCTGCGGTCTTGGTGCATGCCTCTGCTGTGTGGAGGATACCAAGGAGGGTCACAGGTGTGTGTGTACAGATGGTCCGGTATTTTCAATAGATGAACTGAAATGGTAAAGACAAATGTAAATATAGGCGGTCTTGAGTTGAAGAATCCTGTCATGACCGCATCGGGCACGTTCGGCTATGGCCTTGAATTTGCCGATTTTGTGGATTTGAACAAGTTGGGCGGTTTCATTGTCAAGGGAACTACCCTGAACCACCGCGAGGGTAATGCCTATCCGCGCAGTGCCGAGACTCCTATGGGTATGCTGAATGCCGTAGGACTGCAGAACAAGGGTGTCGATTACTTTGCAGAGAATATATATCCGCAGCTAAAGGATCTTGATACCAATGTTATTGTGAACGTGTCAGGTGCGTGTATCGAGGATTATGTGGCGTGTGCCGAGAAGGTGGCCGCGTTGGATAAAATACCCGGTATAGAGTTGAACATCTCTTGCCCTAACGTCAAGCAGGGAGGTATGGCCTTCGGTGTTCAGGCTGCATCGGCTGCCGAGGTGGTCTTTGCGGTGCGCAAAGCTTATCCCAAGACCCTGATCGTAAAGCTCTCTCCGAACGTTACTGATATCACGGAAATAGCGCGTGCCGTAGAGGGGGCGGGTGCCGACAGCGTGTCGTTGATAAATACTCTTTTGGGTATGGCCATTGATTCGGAAAGACGTCGTCCCGTGCTCTCGACAGTTACCGGCGGCATGAGCGGCCCTGCGGTGAAACCTATAGCTCTGCGCATGGTATGGCAGGTTGCAAAGGCGGTGAAAATACCTGTAGTGGGCATTGGAGGTATCACGACGGGTGCCGATGCCATAGAGTTCCTGCTTGCAGGAGCAAGTGCCATAGAGGTCGGTACTGCCAATTTCATGAATCCTGCTGTTACCGGTGAGATTGTGGATTACATTGAGGATTACCTGGTACGTCACAAGATGGATTCCGTGACCGACCTTATAGGTGCCCTTGAGGTGTAACCTGATAATCAAGTATAAAAGAAGAAGTTTGCTGAAAGGCTCTTTTGTAGTTATACTCGCAAGTCTGAAAAGAACTTCTTTTATTCAGCTTAAACAAAGAGAGGACAACCCTGTTTACTTTTGGGTTGTCCTCTTTTTATTTGCTGTTTACTTTTGTATATACAAATGTAACATGTAAAAATATTTGAATTATTTCAACAGGTCTGGCCTCAACAGCTTTGTTCTCTCAAGTGACTGCTCGAATTCCCATTGGCGTATCTTTGCCTCGTGTCCTGACAGCAGAATCTCGGGTACTTTCCATCCGTTGTACTCGGCCGGACGTGTATAGACGGGTGCAGCGAGCAAATTGTCCTGGAAAGAGTCGCTTAAAGCCGATGTTTCGTCCGAAATTACGCCCGGAATTAGGCGAATGACAGCATCGCATATTACCTCTACGGCCAATTCGCCACCCGTTAATACGTAATCTCCTATACTTATTTCCTTTGTAATCAAGTGTTCACGTATTCTATGGTCAATTCCCTTGTAATGTCCGCACAAAAATATCAGATTTTGCTTCATTGAGAGGGAATTTGCCATCGGCTGGTCAAAAACTTTGCCGTCAGGGGTCGTATAGATGACCTCGTCATAATCGCGCTGAGCCTTAAGGTGCTTTATACAGTTGTCAATAGGCTCAATTTTCATAACAAGTCCTGCGCAGCCTCCGAATGGGTAATCATCGGTCTTTCTGTGCTTGTCAGTTGTATAATCCCGTAAATTGTGTAAACAAATTTCGGCATATCCGTTGCGCTGTGCACGCCCCATTATAGATGAGTTGAAGAACGACTCCATCATCTCGGGAAATGTTGTAATAATGTCAACACGCATATGTAATTTAGTTTTGTAAATTATACTTTATAGTATTTTGTCTGTCAATTCCGTTTGCGAAGATAACGATTTTATTCGATAGCTTCCGCATCTTTGCAGACTAAACTTTCTCTGACGCTTGCCATAGTAACGCGGCTTGCCAAGCACCTTTGAATACGGGTCACTCTCCATCACCACCTCGCGGTCAGTGAGTGGGCCGGTACCCTCGCGGTTTACCTCTGCTTGCTCATTTTCAAAGCCTGTTCCTGTATCTCGCCCTCTACGGGATTGCGAGTTTCCATCTGTTTCGATATCCACTCCATCAGTTTGTACTGCTGTTGGTGTTCCGGAAGAAGCGCTACCACTGCTTTGATTGTTGTCTTGCTCGCTCCTAAACTCGCCATCCACTCTATCAGCATGTCGAAGATTCTCTCCGGTGAGTCTTTCAATTTTGCTTTGTTGCTCATTTGAAATATTATTTAGATCTATTTTTCGCAATATATAAAATCCGTCGTGCTTATCATCTCTATTATCCTCATATTGAATACGCGACGTATTGAATATGTAAATATAGCCATTATTTTCGAAAGCAAGTGGATGTTTAGAAGCATAATTTTCTGGCAAAGACTCAATATATTTCTGTATTGCTCTTTTCTCCTCGGCGGCACCCAAGCCATGATGTTTGCCGATGCTTTTAAACCCCTTTTAAACCCGTTATAAGAGCTTTTTGCCTTAAAACGTGTTTAAAACGCGTTTAAAAGCCTCCCGGGAGCTTAATATTGTTTAAAATTCTTGCCGGTTTCGTCATTTTTAAGTAATTTAGCAAAGTTATTTCATATTTATAAGGTATAATTGAACAATTTTATAACAAAATATTAAATACAAATTCAGATGATTGAAAACGACAGAATTATTAAAGTGAATGTCGAGGAGGAGATGAGATCGTCCTACATTGACTACTCAATGTCGGTGATCGTAGCCCGTGCCTTGCCCGATGTGCGTGACGGCTTGAAGCCGGTACACCGCCGCATCCTCTATGGCATGATGGAGCTGGGAAACACTTCGGACAAGCCATACAAGAAGTCTGCCCGTACTGTCGGTGATGTACTTGGTAAGTACCACCCTCATGGCGACTCATCGGTATATGGTGCATTGGTGCGAATGGCACAGGACTGGGTAATGCGTTATCCGCTTATCGACGGTCAGGGTAACTTCGGTTCCATTGACGGTGACTCTCCCGCTGCCATGCGTTATACAGAAGCGCGTCTTCACAAAATCGGCGAGGAGCTTGCACAGGATCTCTACAAGGATACTGTAGATTTTCAGCCGAACTACAATGACGAGTTCATTGAGCCTACGGTGTTGCCTACAAGAATACCGAACCTTCTGGTGAATGGTTCATCGGGTATTGCCGTAGGTATGGCTACGAACATACCTACCCACAATCTCAACGAGGTTATTGATGCCAGCATTGCATATATCGACAATCCCGATATAGACACGGACGGACTTATGCAGTTTGTCAAGGCTCCCGATTTTCCGACAGGCTGTGACATATTCGGCCTGAACGGTGTACGTGACGCTTATGAGACCGGACGTGGCCGTGTAATCATGCGTGCGGTTGCCGAGATAGAATCGGGAACACACGAAAAGATTGTCGTGACTGCCATCCCTTACAATGTCAACAAGGAGGAACTTATAAAGGATATTGCCTCTATGGTCAACGAGAAGAAGATCGAGGGCATTTCCAATATCAATGACGAGTCCGACCAATCGGGTATGCGCATCGTCATCGATGTAAAGCGCGATGCAAACGCCAATGTAATTCTGAACAAGCTCTACAAGATGAGTTCTTTGCAGACATCGTTCAGCGTAAACTGTATTGCCCTTGTAGGTGGTCGTCCCAAGCTCCTCTCTTTGAAGGAGTGTATCGGCTGTTTCGTCGAGCATCGTCACGAGGTTGTCATCCGCCGTACCAAATATGAACTGCGCAAGGCCGAGGAGCGCGCACACATCGTTGAAGGTCTCATAATAGCATCGGACAATATCGACGAGGTTGTACGTCTCATCAAGGCGGCAAAGTCTCCGGCTGAGGCAAGGATTGCATTGCAGGAGCGTTTCAATCTGACCGAGGTTCAGGCCGCGGCCATCGTCGAGATGCGTCTTGCACAGCTTACCGGTATTCAGCAGGACAAGTTGCATGCCGAATATGAGGAACTCATGCGCAAGATTGAATACTACAATGCTATTCTCACCGACGAGGAACTCTGCAAGCAGGTAATAAAGGACGAACTTATTGAGGTCAAGGAGAAGTATGGCGACGAGCGCCGTTGCAAGATTGACTACAGCGCATCAAGCGACTTCAACCCCGAGGACTTCTATGCTGACGACGAGATGGTTATAACAATCTCTCACATGGGATACATCAAGCGTACTCCTCTTACCGAGTACCGCAGTCAGAATCGTGGCGGCGTAGGCTCCAAGGGTAGTGATACGCGCGACAGCGACTTCATCGAATACATATATACAGCAACCATGCACAATACCATGCTGTTCTTTACACAGCGCGGAAAGTGCTACTGGCTCAAGGTATATGAGATACCCGAGGGTAACAAGAACTCGAAGGGCCGCGCAATACAGAACATGCTCAACATCGATGCCGACGATGCAGTCAATGCATTCGTGCGCGTCAAGACTCTTGCCGACAAGAACTTCATCGAGAGCCATAACATCGTGTTCTGTACAAAGAACGGTATCATCAAGAAGACAAGTCTCGAGCAGTATTCACGTCCGCGTACCAACGGTATCATCGCCATCACCATCCGTGAGGATGACCGCGTAATCTCAGTTGCTTTGACCGACGGTGACAGCGACATCATCCTGGCAAACCGTGGCGGTAAGGCGGTTCGTTTCAACGAGGGTACAGTACGTGCCATGGGTCGTACGGCGACCGGTGTCAAGGGAATGGACATTGCCGATAACGACGAGGTTGTAGGCATGGTTGTGTTGCCTAAGAAAGACGAGGCTGAACATTCATTGCTCGTACTCTCAGAGCAGGGCTACGGAAAGCGTTCAGCAACCGATGACTATCCTACGGTAAGCCGCGGATGTAAGGGTGTCAAGACACTTCAGGTAACAGAGAAGACAGGCCAGTTGGTTGCCATCATGGATGTAAATAATGACAATGACCTCATGATTATCAATAAATCGGGTATCACCATCCGTACATCAGTTGACCAGATTCCTGTACAGAGACGTGCGACACAGGGTGTAAGAATCATCAACCTCGGAAAGAAGAATGACTGCATTGGTTCTGTATGCAAGGTTACACGCGAGGAAGAGGAACCTGTTGCTGTGGATGCCGATGTACAGGCACCCGAAACAGCACCCGAAACAAACGAGAACGTAAATCAAGAATAATCCTTAACAATTTAAAATTGGAATGATATGAAAAAATTAGTATTATCTTTCGCTTTTGTCCTTGCCGCAACATTCGCTTTTGGCCAGGAACTTACAAAAGAAGAACTGAAGCAGCAGAAAAGGCAGATTAAAGCCCTTATGAATGTTGCCGAAGATGCAGAAGTGAATCTTCAGACCAACCCGACAGCGGCTGCGGAGGCTATGAGAACAGTAATCGCAAGCCCGTTGGTAAACCAGGATCCGTATGTATGGTTCGTGAGCGCGAGCGCAAAGAAGGGTATTCTGGACGAGGAGAACCGCAAGCGTGCCGAGGGTGCTCCCTGTGACGAGGCAAAGCTCTACTCTTATGCTTACGAGTTCGGAAACGAACTTGCTAATTGCGAGAAGTACGACAACATGCCCGACAAGAAGGGTCGTGTAAAGCCCAAGTATGGCGAGTTCGTGTTGATGTCTTACGCACAGCAGTTTGCACAGTTCTACAACGCCGGTGCATACTATTATGGCAACGAGGACTACAAGAAGGCTTATGACCTTTTCGGTATGTTCATTACAGCTTCAGACAAGCTCTTCAACGCAGGTATGATGCCCAAGGATACTGTAAACGTTCCTGTTGCAGCATACAACATGAGCCTTTGCGGTATGCAGCTCAAGAACTACGACATGGTTCTTTCACACGTTGATATCGCCATGGCGAATCCGCAGATTGCACCTACTGCATACCGTTACAAGACAAACGCTCATCTCGAGATGGGTGATACAGCCAAGTGGATTGACCTCTGCCTGGAAGGTATCAAGCTCTATCCTAACGATACCTATTTCAGCCAGTCTCTCATCCAGTACTATGACAACCGCAACGAGAGCGACAAGCTCAACAGCCTTGCCGACGAACTCATCGCATCCGATCCTTCCAACCCCTTGTTCCTCTTCTTGAAGGGCTACATCGCACAGGGTAAGTTCGAGCGTGACGAGAAGAATATGGCTGATCTTGATACTGCAATCGAGTGGTACAAGAAGACCCTTGAGGCTGATGACAAGTATCAGACCGCTCTTGCAAACCTCGGCCGTTGCTACCTGCAGAAGGCTCAGATATACAATAACGAGAACGCTTCTACAAACATCAAGGACAAGAAGAAACTTGCAAAGGATAAAGAGGTACTCAAAGGTTATTACAGCGAGGCTCTGCCTTTGTACCTGAAGCTCCGCGAGGTTGCTCCCGACCGTACCGATTTCTGGATGAACGGTCTTATGAACTGCTACTACAACCTCAATATGGATAAGGAGCTGAAGGAACTTGAGAAACTTCAGGAGTCACTCGGATATTGATTTCCGGTTAATTACGGATTTTTGAAAAAGGCAACCCTCGGGTTGCCTTTTTTGTTGGGATAAAGTCCGGCAAGAACGCTACGTGAATATGAAAAAAACTGTCCATCTTGCCATTGAAGAGGGGCAACGCGGGGGAGCGTTGCTTGCGACGACAATGCGAAAAAGCATTGTTTGCGACGACGGGAGCTTTAGCTCCCCAAAGGAGTGTGCTTTAGCACTGAGCTTTAGCTCCCCAAAGGAGTGCCGATAGGCCAACGGAGTTGCGGAGGGAGTTTGCACGCGAACATCTCATGCCTACAAACCACCGGCAACGGTAATTTCAAAACACTCCGGCACTGTAAGCAACACAACGGAGAGTTCTGTCGGCATCACCATTTGTGCGAGGCACGTCCAAAAGTAGATAAAATAGAAAGGCTTGGCAAATTTGCCAAGCCTTCTATTGAATTGAATGTGATTTTCAATTACTTGAGAGCGAAAATCTCGTCCTCACCTGCAACGCAAGTAAAGATCTTGTCCTCGCGAAGCAACCAACCCAAACCGAGGTAAAGTTCCTTGTCTTTCAACTTAGTCTTTGTCTTGATCTCCTTCAATGTAAGACCCTCTGTCTCGTTCAAAGCAGTCCAGATACGGCCTGCGAATGCACCAGCGTTCTCAATCATAGTTTCTTAATATTTAAATTAAAAATTAATATAGCCTCTCTTGTGTTAAATTAAATAGCCAAACTGTTGTTTATCACCATTGTAGGGTGGTTTTTGCTGTCAGCTTTTTAATTTGGGTGCAAAGGTACGTCTTTTTTTTGATATGACAAACGAAAAGTCGGTGATTTTCAGTATTTTCTGCAAATTTATAACGGAATCGGCCCTTTTTCGTGCATTTTATTCAACAGTTTGCTGTTAAAGTCGGAATGTAAATAAAATTCATTCTGCTTGTTGTTGCCTGCGCAGCAGAAGGGCATGCAAGAGTAGCCTGGAACTGCATTAGAATAAATAAAGCTCCTGTCTTGCCGAAGATGATACTCTTTGACAAAGGCAGGAGCCGGTATCCGTTCTGTTGAATATTGGATGTTATTCCTGTTCCTTATTTTTAAGATACTCCGCAAAGATTCGTGCGGCCTCTTCGACCATCTTTACACAGGGGCGTTTCTTGTAATACTCGGCAGTGCGTGCCTCGGGTGTCGCAGGGGTAGGGGCGTTCTTTGCAAGCCCAAGCAGTTCGGCGCATATGAGCGAACCGTTGCGTTTCTTGAACTCCTCGGCAAACTGCTGCACGAGTTTGTAGTTGGCTTCCTTGCCGTCCTTGTCCCTGCCTTCGGTGCAACCATTCTCAAGCCCGGCAAGCATGAAGAGGCCGCATGCCGAGCCACAGGTCTGTCGCATGCGTCCGATGCCGCCTCCGAAAGAGGCCGACATCTTAAGAGCCTGTTCATCGGTAAAGCCGTACATGTCGGCGAATGCCGCTACCACCGATTGGCTGCAGTTATAGCCTTCTTTGAAGAGTGCCACTGCTTTTTCTATTCTTTCTTCCATAGTGTTTTTATATAAGTTTCTATGTTAACAACTCCGCCACTCCTTGGAGGGGAGGTGCCCGTAGGGCGGAGGGGAGGCTGTTATTTGGTTGTCAGATAAGTCCGCGTGCGCGAAGCAATGCCTCGGGGTTGGGGTCTGCGCCACGGAACTTGCGGTACTCGCGCATAGGGTCTTCGCTGCCTCCCATCTCAAGCAGATGTTTGAAGGCTGTTGCTGTCTCCTGGTCGAAGATACCCTTCTCGAGGAACAGCTCGAACGCATCGCAATCGAGTACTTCGGCCCATAGGTATGAGTAGTAACCTACTGCATATCCGCCGCCGAATACGTGTGCAAAATTGGTGCTGCGGTAGCGGTACTCAATCTCGTCAATAAAACCAAGTTCCTTGCGCAACTGCTTCTCGTACTCGTTGCAGTCGAAGTTGCTGTAATCGTCAATCAGGTGCATCTTCATGTCAAGCAATGCCGCAGCTACAAGTTCCGTGGTCTCGAAGCCAAGGTTGAAGTGTGAACTCTGCTGCATCTTTGCGATGAGCGAGTCGGGTATCGCCTCGCCTGTCTTGTAGTGCTTTGCATAGGTGGGCATCACGTCGGGGTGTACCGACCATTTCTCGTTTATCTGTGAGAACAGCTCTACAAAGTCATGCTTCACGTTTGTTCCGCTTACGCTGGGGTAGTGTGTCTGTGTGAGCATTCCGTGGAGGGCGTGGCCGAACTCGTGGAATAGTGTACGTGTCTCGTCAATGTTAAGCAATGCAGGAGTGTCACCCTGTGGAGCTGTAAAGTTACATACGTTGACAATCATCGGGCGTACGTTCTCTCCGCCGAGGTTCTTCTGGTTCACGAAGTTGGTCATCCATGCTCCCTGACGCTTTGAGTCGCGTGGGAAGAAGTCTGTGTAGAACAGGCCAAGGTGAGCACCTGTTTTGTCAAGCACCTGATAAACCTCTACGCCGTCATAATATACAGGAATGTCGCTACGCTTTACAAAATGTATCCCATAGAGTTTTGTCGCGCAGTCGAACGCGCCTTTGAGCACATTCTCGAGTTTGAAGTATGGGGTTATCACCTCGTCGTTGAGCGCGTATTTCTCTTTGCGGAGCTTCTCTGTGTAGTAGAACCAGTCCCAGCCTTCAATCTTAATGCCGGCACCTTCGCGGTCGGCAATCTTCTGCAGCTCGGCACGCTCTTCCTTTGCGCGCTGCACAGCCGGCTTCCAAATGCTGTTCATCAGAGCCAGGGCTGCCTCCGGGGTTTTTGCCATCTTCTCGTCGAGAACAAAGTGTGCATAGCTCTCGAAACCGAGAAGCTTTGCTTTCTGCTGGCGAAGTTGGAGAATCTCCTTTATCACGGCCTTGTTGTCGTTGCTGTCATTGTTGTCGCCGCGTCCGTAATATGCCTTATATACCTTTTCGCGCAGTTCGCGGTTGTCGGCATACTGCAGGAACGGAATGCAACTGGGCTTGTCGAGTGTGAATACCCAGCTCTTGCCGTCCTCGCTTGCAGCAGCGTCGATGATATTCTGCGGCAGGCCTGCAAGGTCCTTCTTGTCGGTGATGACAAGCTTGAATGCCTTGTTGTCGGCAAGGAGATTGTTGCCGAACTGTACGGAGAGCAGGCCGAGTTTCGTGTCAATATCGAGCAGTTTTGCCTTCTCCTCGGCATTCAGCAACGCTCCTCCGCGTACGAATCCCTGATAGTAGTTCTCGAGCACAATGCTCTGCTCCTCGTTGAGTCCTAAGGTGGCGCGGTTGTCATAAAGTGTCTTTATGCGGCTGAAGAGTGTGTCGTTCATGAATATGTAGCCGTTAATCTCTGTCATCTTGGGGACTACATAGTTCTCAATCTCTACAGTCTGTTCGCTGTTGTTGCTCTCGTTGAGGGTGAAGAAAATCGTCGAAACCTTCTCCAATGTCTTGCCGCTCATTTCAAGCGCGTCAATGGTGTTGGCAAATGTGGGTGCTTCGGTGTTCTCGATAATTTTCTTTACATCGGCGCGCTTTTCGGCGAATCCCTTATCGAAAGCCTCCTTGTAATCCTCAACCTTAATCTTACCGAATTCCGGTGCACCGAAGGGCGCAGTACTCTCATTCAGTATGCTGTTTCCTGCATCGGCAGATGCAGCTGCCTTCTCTTTGGAGTTGCATGCACTCATTCCAAGCATAATCGAAAGTGTAAATAGTGAATAAAAAAGTTTTCTCATATTTTGTGAATAATTTAAATAAACGTCTTGAATAAACGTCATGGCAGTTCTGTCTGCGCGAAGATAATAAAAAAAACGATACGTGCGCGTATCGTTCCTGTTATTGCTCATTGAACGGCTTTGTACATTCTATCTGTATTCGTAGCCTGTAATCTTTAGTCCCATGTTCACAGGGATGCTCTCCAATTCTTCCATTATTCCGCTCCGGGTGTATGAACTCTTCAGATAGAGCGGAAAAAAGATGTTTCCGGTCTCCTCGCCCTCTTTTGTCCTTTCTTTCCTGTAATCGACCAGCTTTAGGGCGACGAACCATTTCCCGGGTTCTATGACAACGCCGTTGACTTTTATGTTTATCTCCTGCTTTTCTTCGTTTGCCGGTATTTCGGCATATATCGGTTTACATAGCATGTTGGTGAATTTCCCGTTCTCTTCATCGGCCCGGTATATGTTTATGCTGAGCTTTGCTCCATCCATGCTGTTGTGCCGGACTTCGAACGTTATTGCATCGGCTTCGAAACTCCTTTCCGTTTCGACCAAAGAACCTATTTCGCATCCTACATTGGCTGTAGTCCACGAGGTCGTGCCTCCCGGAACCCTCATTCCGCGGCCGGCAAGTTTTGCTTTTTTCTTCTTTCCGCTGAACACCGTCACTTCGTTAAGCCTCTTGGGTGTAACGGTAATATCGGCATTCAAAGCGATATCCTTTACCGCCAAACGCAGCTCCTCATACGAAACATGGCTTATCAGCAATGTATCGTTGCCGGTCGTGTCTGTCTTTAACGTGAAACTACCGTTATTGTCGGTAAGTGTGCCTTGCCTTGTGCCGGGAATGCCTATTGTCGCGTATTCTACGGCATTGCCTTCTTCGTCAACGACTCTTCCCCGAATTGTTACAGTCTGCTGTGCTGTGCCGCATGTGGCGCACAGTACGATAAGTGAAAATATAACCCTTTTCATGTTTCATTCTTTATATTCAAGAATATCACCCGGTTGGCAGTCAAGAGCCTTGCATATTGCGTCGAGTGTGCTGAACCTTATGGCTTTGGCTTTTCCTGTTTTTAGTATAGATAGGTTAGCTTGTGTAATTCCTATCTTTTCGGCCAGCTCTCCCGATGTCATCTTGCGCCTGGCAAGCATGACATCAACATTTACTATAATGGACATAACTTTCTTATATTGTCAGATTGTTCTCTTCGCTCACTTTTACCGCAACCTTGTATATGAGTGCAAATATCATAAGCAAGGATGCATAGAGCAATGTGTCGCCATTGATTACAAATGCACCATGCTCTCCACAGGTCAAGGCTGTTGCAATGTTGTCGTCGCAGATGTTCCCCATGAGGTAGCTTGTTGCAATTACATACATTATCTTTACGTTAGCACCAGGGAAAAGCATTCCGTTTTTTATTGCTTTAAGTTGTTTAAAAAGGAATACTATTATAAGCAAGTAAAATAAAGACTTAAAAATCAGCCGACCATAAAATATGGTATATTGAATGGGGTATAGTTCTTCATGCCAAACAATACATCCCTCGCCACAGCCTGTGCCGATTAAATAGCTCTGTACAAGAATCCATATAATGCTCACTATACATATAAGTGCTGCAAAAATAGTCACTCCCATCATTCTTCTGTAACCTTTTGTTTTCATGAAATTGTTGTTTTTTTTGAGTTAATTTTATTCCTTCTTTATGTTGCCGGCTCAGCAAAGGTAGTTTGTTTTTATCGATAAACAATAAAAATAGGGGTGAAAACGATAAAATTAATATTGTTTAACGATAAAAATCAATATAAGATATATTTGTACTCAATTTTTGAATTTTATAATAATTCATATATTTTTGCAAAATAGGGGTTTATAAAGATTGTAAATATGGCAAAGAAAGTTTCAAAGCCAAGCGATTCACGTATATCCAATTCCGGCCATTTCAGTTGGGATTCATTCATACATAGTGTTACGAACGGAAATTATGTACTTGTTCTCGGCTCAGAGGTCATGCTCTCCAAGACAATTGACGGCAATTATAACGGTGACAGTACCAATCTTATTTTCGATGATGTCCGCAGCAACCTTGTTTCCAAGAACATACTTTCACCTGATTATGCTGCAAAAGACTTTTCACAGTTGGCTTATCATATAAGGGATATTGACACGCATATACGTGAATCGGTAAATACGGGGCTCGATTTCCTTGTCGAGGAGATGGAGCCCAAGCTTATCGAACTTATGCGGACAAAAATGTTCCGTGTCGTACTGACGACATGCTTCGACCCGTATGTCCTGAGACTGATGGAAGAGGTTTGGGGCAAGGGTAATGTACGCATAATGAATATAAATTCACAGCGTCATGACAATGAGTTCGATTTCGAGAAGTACGTGCTCGATGATACTGTCAATCCGCTGCCTCCGACGCTGTATTACATATTCGGCAAGGCATTTCCCGACAATAGCGATTCGCGTTTCGTAGTGACCGACAACGATGCCATAGAGACCGTGTCGAAATGGATGGGAAAGGATGCACCGCAGAAGTTCCTCAGTTATATACGCTCCAAGCGAATTCTTGCTTTGGGCTGTAAGTTCGACGACTGGTTCTTCCGTTTCTTCTGGTATTCGCTGCACGGAACCGTCAAGGGACTTACCCATGGCGAGGTTGCCATTTCGCTCGACATGCAGAGTGAAGGCGACTGCAAACTCAAAAAATATTTCGATCATGAGAGAATCTACTTCCAGCCCGATGCGCGCCTGTTCATGTGGCAGATGATAGAAAAGCTCAAGCAGTATGATGTTGCAAATGAGATAATCTCGAAACGCAAGGAGAACGGCGTATTCCTGTCATATGCACACGAGGATTTAGAGGTTGCGTCACGCATATTCTTTTATCTGCAGGAAAATGGTATTGACGTATGGTTCGACGAGAGGAATCTTGAAGGTGGTGACATCTACGACAGGAGAATCCCCGATGCCATATACAAGAGCAAGGTGTTTATCCCGATTCTGAGTGCGCAGAGCCAGCACGACCTCCTAAACGGCAACAACCGCTTTTACATGGATGTGGAGTGGAGCACTGCTCAGGCAGCCAAGAATATGAACCCCGAGCAGTACAAGGTTCTGCCTTTACGGATTCCCGGTTATGACACGCGCTCACAGACATGTTCCGACAGCTTGCCCGAATGCATGCGCGTTACGGTATTTGACATTGAAAAGAGCTCGCTGGGTGAACTTGTCAACCGTTTGAAAGGAGTCTTGTAAACGCCCAAATACTTATACAAACAACAACGAAACAGATTCATAGCTATGAACAGGAATCCATGGATAGGACTGACATCATATAACGAGGATATAATTTCAAATGGTTATATGTTCTGTGGCCGTACAGCAGCCACAATGGAACTCTATTCACTTGTCGATAATAATATTTTCGTTACCATGTACGGTAAGTCCGGTATTGGCAAATCTTCAATTCTGCAGGCTGGCCTTTTCCCCAAGTTACGTGCCAACAGCTACTTGCCCGTATATATACGTCTTGGCGTGGAGGATGACAGCGATGTTTCGTATGCCAGGAATATCACTGATGCTCTGGAGCAGGAACTCGAGAAACGCGGCTATGAATCATGTTGCACAAAGGAGCCTGTTTCCCACGACAATGAGGAGTATCTGTGGGACTACTTTGCAAACAGGGAATTCAGGGACAACGGCGGTAATGTGGTATATCCGGTCATTGTACTCGACCAGTTCGAGGAACTCTTCTTCCGCAGCAAGGATAAACTACCACTTATGTTCAGACAGCTATATTTGCTGCTTGACGACAGCTCTTTGTCGTTCAATAGGAACAATGGCGAGGATATAACGAATTTCCGCATACTGCTGTCAATACGCGAGGACGATTTCTTCAGGCTCGAAGATATTGTGGAAAGAATGCGTCTTATAGAGATGAAGTACAACCGCTACCGCCTTACCGAATTGAGTTACGAAGAGGCTAAGGAGGTGATTACAGCACCTGCCGCAGGACTTTTTATGGATAACGATGCTGCTGTCGTAGTGGAGCGGATAATATCTATAATAAGAGGTGAAGACGGAGAGATAAACAGTGCCATGCTCTCTCTGCTGTGCAGCCGCATTTATGAAGCCACTATAGGGAAGGGAGATTCTGGTATCGGTATGGAATCGGTGGAGTCTTTCCTCAAAGCATCAGGCGGTAATTTTATGGAATCTTTCTATACCGATGTGATTGCAAACTTCAAGGACCGCAAAAAATGGGAATATATCGAAGAGGTTCTTGTTACCGATGACGGAAGACGCAATTCAATCCTCAAGTCGCAGTTCGAGAGAAATGTCCCCGATTCGCAGTTCCTTTTCTATGGCAAGTATGCCATGTTAAGGTATGTCACATACTCTTCGGCAAAAGAACCCCATGTCGAAATTATCCATGACCTGCTTGCGGGTCACATGAAAAACAGCCGTAACGAGCGACTGTTGAAGACCGAAGCGGCAAAGATGCGCAGGAAACGCCGCAACGCTGCGGTAATTGTGTTTGTGCTGGCCATTGCCGGCTTCTTTGCATTCCAGTCCTACATGATATCGGAGAAGAATAAAGAAATTACCCAAAAACAGAAGAATCTGCTCATAAACCAATCTAAATATTTGGTCAGCGAGGCCCAAAAGGAATACGACAAAGGTAATATTACATTAGCCTTGAGAATGGCATTGTATGCGTTGCCTGAATGTTTGAATAACACGAACAGACCATACGTTGATGAAGCTGAAGCAATGTTGAGACTTTGCGATACTCCTCAAAAGCTGGGTGCCTATTGCAGAAGTTTTTTAAAGCATGGAGACTTGGTCAATTCCGCCGTCTTCAGCCTTGACGGGAAGTTTGTTGTTACAGCATCATATGACAAAACTGTCCGCATATGGGACGCACAGACAGGCAAACCCGTAACAAAGCCGATGAAGCATGAAGGCAGGGTCTATTCTGCCGTCTTCAGCCCTGACGGGAAGTTTGTCGTTACAGCATCAATGGACCGCGCCCGCATTTGGGACGCACAGACAGGCAAGCCGGTAACTGAACCGATGAAGCATGAAAGCTATGTCACTTCCGCCGTTTTCGGCCCTGACGGGAAGTTTGTCGTTACAGCATCAATGGACCGCACTGCCCGTATATGGGACGCACAGACAGGCAAACCCGTAACAGAGCCGATGAAGCATGAACACTGGGTCAATTCCGCTGCCTTCAGCCCTGACGGTAAGTATGTCGTTACAGCATCAGGTGACCATACCGCCCGCATATGGGACGCACAGACAGGCAAGCCCGTAACAGAGCCTATGAGACATGAGGACGCTGTTAGATCCGCTGTCTTCAGCCCTGACGGTAAGTTTGTCGTTACGGCATCAGATGACAACACCGCTCGCATATGGGACGCACAGACTGGCAAACCGGTAACTGAACCGATGAAGCATGAAAGCTATGTCAATTCCGCCGTCTTCAGCCCTGACGGTAAGTCTGTGGTTACGGCATCAAGTGACCGCACTGCCCGCATATGGGACGTACAGACAGGCAAGCCCGTGACAGAACCTATGAGACATGAGGACGTTGTTGTATCCGCCGCCTTCAGCCCTGATGGTAAGTATGTCGTTACAGCATCAGATGACCGCACCGCCCGCATATGGGACGCACAGACTGGCAAACCGGCGACAGAGCCGATGAAGCATGAACGCTCTGTCGAATCCGCCGTCTTCAGCCCTGACGGTAAGTTTGTCGTTACAGTATCATATGACCACACCGTCCGCATATGGGACGCACAGACCGGTAAGCCTATGAAGCATGAAGGCCCTGTCAGATCCGCTGTCTTTAGCCCTGACGGTAGGTATGTCGTTACAGCATCAGGTGACCATACCGCCCGCATATGGGACGCACAGACAGGCAAGCCCGTAACAGAGCCGATGAAGCATGAACGCTATGTCAATTCCGCCGTCTTTAGTCCTGACGGTAAGTTTGTCGTTACGGCATCAGATGACAACACCGCTCGCATATGGGATGCACATACAGGTAAGCCCATGACAGAACCGATGAGACATGAGGACGTTGTTATATCCGCCGCCTTCAGCCCTAATGGGGAGTTTGTCGTTACAGCATCAGGTGACCACACCGCCCGCATATGGGACGCACAGACAGGCAAGCCCGTAACAGAGCCGATGAAGCATGAAAACTATGTCACTTCCGCCGCCTTCAGTCCTGATGGGGAGTTTATCGTTACAGCATCAGGTGACCTTACCGCCCGCATATGGGACGCACAGATAGGCAAGCCCGTAACAGAGCCTATGAGACATGAGGATGCTGTTAGATCCGCTGTCTTCAGCCCTGACGGTAAGTTTGTCGTTACAGCATCAAATGCACTTGAAGCTGTGATCGATACAGCATCAATGGACCGCACCGCCCGCATATGGGACGCACAGACAGGCAAGCCCGTGACAGAGCCGATGAAGCATGGAGACTTGGTCAATTCCGCCGTCTTTAGCCCTGACGGTAAGTTTGTCGTTACAGCATCAGATGACCGCACCACCCGCATATGGGACGCACAGACAGGCAAGCCAGTAACAGAGCCTATGAGACATGAACGCTCTGTCAATTCCGCTGTCTTCAGCCCTGACGGTAAGTTTGTCGTTACAGCATCATATGACCACACCGCCCGCATTTGGGCCGCAAAGACAGGCAAGCCCGTAACGGAGCCGATGGAGCATGAAAGCTATGTCACTTCCGCCGTCTTCAGCCCTGACGGCAAGTTTGTCGTTACAGCATCAGGTGACCACAGCGCCCGCATATGGGACGCAAAGACGGGTAAACCTGTGATGGAGCAGACGAAGCAAATCATTGCATTGCAGGAACTTATAGACAAGTACAGCAAAGACCCGGAACACGACTGGTCGCTGACGCCGGAGGAAAAAGAGGAATACAGTCTTGAGTAAAGGTAAATGAAGTGTAAGGTTAAAAGTTTCTATAAAACACGCATAAAGTGTGATTACGGAGACTTTTCCCTTCGGTTACTCGCTTTGCTCATCAAAACCTCTTTTAATATTTTAGAAGCTTCTTAATTAGGAATAGTCAAAATGACAAATTGATTATTATGTACATACGCAAAGCAACATACGATGATATTCCGGCACTGATGCAGCTGTTTGAGCGCGCAAAGGCAATAATGCGCGCGAGCGGTAATATGAACCAGTGGGGGAGCGGCTATCCCTCGCCCGGGGTGGTACGCGGTGACATTGAGCGCGGCGTGTGCTATGTGGCGTCAGGTTCCGCCGACGGAGAGATTGAAGCTACTATGGCGTTCATTCCGGGGCCTGACCCTACATATTCCGTCATCGAGGGCGGTGCGTGGCTCAACGATGAACCATACCATGTAATTCACCGCATAGCGGTAGCCGCACCCGGAAAGGGATATGCGCGCAGGTTGCTTGACTGGGCTTTTGCCCATTGCGCTACTGTGCGTATAGACACGCACCGCGACAATATTATAATGCACCACATATTGCATGGTTACGGATTCACCCGTTGCGGTGTCATATATCTTGCCAACGGCGATGCGCGCGACGCTTACCAACGGTCTGATATATTAAAGGTTGAAGCGGAAGGGAAAACTGAAAGGTTATGGCTGGAAGAGACGACATAGACTTCGGTACGGCAAAAATTCCGAGACTGTTCAGGAATATTTTTCTCCCAACATTGCTCGGTATGGCGAGCTGGTCGTTTATAACTGTTGCTGACGGCATTTTTGTGGGGCGAGGGGTTGGTAGTCATGGTATTGCTGCAATAAACATCTGTTATCCGGTATTTATTCTGCTTGCCGGTTTTGCCCTTATGGTTGGAATGGGTGCGTCAGTAGCTGCATCAATACACCTTTCAAAAAATAATATAAAGGCAGCACGCATAAATACTACGCAGGCATTGTGGTTTGCATCTGTTGTGTCAATAATGGCTACAGCTGTTGCGTTACTGTTCCCGCATGAGATTTCGTGTCTTTTGGGTGCATCGCAATCGCTTGAACAACCGGTAATGGACTATCTGGTTTATATGATACCCTCGGCCGTCTTTCAGATGTGGGGTATGATAGGGCTTTTTATGATACGCCTTGACGGCTCTCCTAAATATGCGATGTGGTGCAATGTTGTCCCGGCAATGCTGAATATGTTGCTGGATTGGCTGCTTATTTTTCCGTTTGGGATGGGCATTAAAGGTGCAGCAATTGCATCTGCAATAAGTACAGCCGTATCGGGAACGATGTCTATGGCATATTTCCTGTTCAAGGCAAAGACTCTTGAACTTTACCGCATTAAGTTCACGGCAATAAGCCTCAGGCTTACGTTGCGTAACATCGGGTATCAGTGCAGGATAGGATTCCCTGCTCTTCTGGGCGAAATTACTATGGCTGTGCTCATGATAACAGGAAACCTTGTCTTTATGGAATGTTTGGGCGATAATGGTGTTGCAGCGTTCGGAGTAGCATGCTACTATCTACCTTTCGTTTTTATGTTCGGTAATGCCATAGCAGAATCGGCGCAGCCTATAATTAGTTTCAACTACGGTGTTGGACGCAAGGAGCGCGTGGCAGAGGCTTTGGCTATATCGTGTCGTACTGGAATTATCGGTTCCTTGCTGTCGATAATGGCATTCACGATGTTTCCTGCATGGCTTGTACATCTTTTTATAGAAGGCACCGACCCTGCATCGCTCATTGCAATTGACGGCTTTCCGTATTTTGCTGCCGGCTTCCTGTTTTTTATCCTCAATCTCGTTGCTGTAGGTTTCTTCCAGAGTATAGAGAGGGTGAAGCCTGCACTTGTATTCGCGCTGTTGCGAGGGGCTCTGTTCATGCTTCCATGTTTTATTTTGCTGCCCGAAATCCTTGGCACGAGCGGAATTTGGCTCTCAATGCCACTTTCCGAAGCTACAACCTTTCTTTTTGTTGTGTTCTATATGCTCATCAATAGGAAACGGCTGTTTTGATACAGCAGTTTCCTCCTTTGTTTTTAATGTGGAGCTTTTGCTCACTTTGTTTCTTTGAAATTACGCTATAAGTATTAAATTTGCGGTGGAACAAACAGTAATGAAAAATGGACGGAACGGCACGCTCTAACCGCTATTATATAACAATCCTCGGCAGACGGAATGCCGGGAAGTCTTCTCTTTTGAATGCTCTTGCCGGGCAGGAGGTTTCAATTGTTTCGGATGTCGCAGGAACGACTACCGACACGGTGTGGAAGAATATGGAGCTTCCAGGGATTGGGGCTGCGGTGATTGGCGATACTGCGGGCTTTGACGATGAGGGTGACCTGGGAGAAAAACGTGTCGAGGCAACACGAAAGGCTCTCCAGCGCACAGATCTCGCGATAATACTGCTTGGTAAAGTTCCGTCTGTTCCGGCTCACGAAAAGTTGTGGCAAGAGCAGCTCGCAGCCTTGCAGATACCTTATATATTGGTCGTGGGGAAGTGCGACAAGAAGGGTAGTGCGCAATGCTGTGCCGAGTGGAGCTCCATCTTCGGCGAAGCTGTGCTCCCTTTCTCATCGCTTACAGGCGAAGGCCGTGAGGAGTTGCTCAAAAAAATAGCCGAATGTTATGGCAATGACGATAATATTGACGACATAACACATTGCCTTGCTGCAAAGGGGGATGTCGTGCTGCTTGTAATGCCGCAGGATGCTTCGGCTCCCAAAGGACGTCTTATCCAGCCACAGGTACAGACTCTGCGTAACCTCCTCGACAAGCATGCTATTCCGCTCTGCTGTGCCCCGGAGGAGCTGCCGCAGCTCTTGCAGACGCTTGTTGCTCCTCCCAAACTTATAATAACCGATTCGCAAGTGTTTGCTCCGGTAGAGCGGTTGACACCGCAAGGCACAGCATTGACCTCCTTTTCGGTGCTTATGGCACGTCACAAGGGCGACATTGATGCTTTCCGCGAGGGGGCAAAGGTGTTGCGCACGATGCCTGCAAACGGAAGGGTGCTCATAGCGGAGGCATGTTCGCATATTCCGCAGAACGAGGATATTGGCCGCGTGAAACTGCCGCGTCTGCTGCGTGGCAAACTCGGTGACGGGATTGTGATAGATGTCGTTTCGGGCAATGATTTCCCGGCCGACCTTGCCGGGTATGACCTTGTAATCCATTGTGGGGCATGCATGTTCAACCGCCGTATGGTGATGTCGCGTGTGCGCCAGGCAAGGGCACAGGGAGTTCCCATAACGAATTACGGTATTGCAATAGCGACCCTTACCGGAATAATCGACAGGATTGTGATGTAAAGACCTTGGTATTCATTGTTGACGGCGATGCCGTATTCAAGAGCTGTGTGACAGAGATTCTTTTGAATCACTCCTTCACTATGCGGCCTTCGCGGTCAATATATACCCATTTGTTGAAAAAGAAGAATTTCTTGGAGTCGGACACTCTTGCCACACCGTTATTGAATTGGCTTGCTTTCTTCCAACGGCAAGGTATAACCAGTTTTCCATTGTTGTTTATGTAGCCGAGGCGGTTGTTGAAGTCTTGGACAATGCCACGTCCTTCGACGAAAGACCAGACTTGCTTCCATTGGCAGGGAGCTACCGTGTCGCCTTTCCAGTCAAGGTATCCGCATTTGCCCTCATCGTTCATTACATTTATGCAACCGTAACTGCATTGGCCCATTCCTTTCCAGACACATGGGATTATCACAACACCGTTGGGGTCAATCATACCAAACTTGCCATCCTTCTGTACTTTTGCCAATTTTTCATGAAAAGGCCACCCCTCGTCCCATGTGCATGGTATCACCAGTTTGCCATTACGGTCCACGTAACCGCATTTACGGTTATCGTCCTGAACGCATGCGAAATTCTCATTGAAGATTCCTACAGAACGCCATGTGCAGGGTATCACTTCGTTTCCCATTCTGTCTATGAACCCCCATTTCTTGTTTTTTTTGTTTTGTGCCTGGGCCAGGCCATTGTTGTATCTGCCCACAAAAGAGTATTTGTCGCTCGGAACTACAACGTTGCCTTTGCTGTCAACAACTCCTGTGAATACCATGCCTGATTGGAGAACCTTGTATGTGGGATACAATCCAAGTTCCTTCTCTTCATTAAAGTGATTCCCTGCATTCAGCTTTTTTATGGTCTCCTTTTTCTTCTTTGCCATCCTGCGGTGCCTTTTAGCCATTTCCTCCATCCAGGCTTCACGGCTCGGTCCGCAGTATCGTGGGTCATAGTCGTAATACCAATAAGCCGGGTTGCTTTTGTTATCCAGCTCCGATGCTACGCCAAAATTCTTTAATTTGGAGGTACTGATGTTCTGTGAAGTGCTGTTGTTCCTGGAAGCGATGGACTCTATCGGGGACAAGTCAGACGCATTGTACAATTCTCCATCCTCATCCATGACAAGACCCGATTCTCCCAGTGATGTGTAAACCGGTTCTTTGGAACTTGTTGTTCTGTTTTCGCCTGTAACATGGTTTTCATTCCTTTCGGCTTTGTTTGTTTCGTCGGTATTCATTCTGGTAGTTTTTTGTTCATCGATGCGAATATAATGATTATGAAAACATTTTACAAACGAATGTTGCCGTTTATGGAAAATAAATTCAAAGGCTTGATGTAAAGTCCGTTATTTAGAGTATCAACTTTCGTAAACAGCTATGAGAGCGAGTATAAGAACAAAGGAGCCGCCGCTGTCTCAGTATTATGTAAAATGCCACTCCCAGGGGAAAGGAGTGGCATTGCTGTCCGGGCAAACGCCTTTGCCCGTTCGGGCACCGACCTTCACAGGCAAGTACTTCCGGAAAATCTATTACTATGAAAAACACATATTGATAACAGATGAGCATGCCGGATGGTTTGCCTTGTTAATGTTAAAAAATGTTATTTTCCGCAGATTTTCCGAAAATCGCAATGTTCGCATTTCTTCTCGTCTGTCGTGGCCCTGAATGGTTTGTCAATGTCGAAAATCTCATTAAGGACTGCATCAAGTCTTGTCATATATTCGCTCTTGATTGCGGTTATGTCATTGACAGGCGTTTTCAGTATATCAACGATAAAGTTGTCGCGCATGCTGTTTACTGGGTCGTGTATATACAGCAGTGCAGGCGAAATCTTTCTTGCGCTGTCGGTCTTTACCTTATCAATCCACCTGAAATCCTTGTCTCCCACGCACTCCTTGCCGTTGAGCAGTTCATCGAGTATGATGGAGTAGAGGAATGCCTGCAGACGGTATCCCGATGATGGGGTCTCATGTGCAAATATGTCATCGAGTGATGTCTTGCTGTCGTTGTTGTTCCTGCCGGTCTTGTAATCCACAATGTTTATAGTTCCGTCCTTTATGTCTATGCGGTCTATTGTTCCTCCGAGAGCAATTTCAATTCTGTGCCCGTTGCTTTCAATGGTGTAAGGCATGTTTATCTTCCTTTCACCGCCTATGTACAGGAACGGTGCGAATTTGCAGTCCATCTTTACAAGCCTTAGCAGGAAATGGTGCAGAACACCGCGGTTTATGTATTGCTCACCATTGTATTCCGGCTTTCCGCCGTTGAAGAACACGCTTGAGAATGCATTGTCGATGTATCGGTACAGAAGGTTCTCATTCTGGACGTAGTATTCGAGTGCATTCTTCGTTATCATACCGTTCGTTTCGTCCGAGAGGTGCTTGTAGAGAGCATCAGCCGCAGCATGGAAGATGTTTCCGAAATCGTTGTTCCCTATCTCTTCGCTCAATTCATCGGCTTTTCTTATTCCCAACACATATTTGTAGAAGAACGACACGCCGCATCTTATGTAGCTGTTTATGGCTGATGGTGTGATTTCCCATATCTTCTTTTTTCCTGTGATGCCGAACTTGGAGCGTAGTGCCTCTATGACATCTTCGGTCTTTGTTATGTCATCGCTCTTCATGCTGTCGTTGCCCTGGTGCGAACTCAATGCAATATGTTTTATCTCATAAAGGTTGCTGCCCATCAGCTGCAGTATGTATCTCGAACATTCGCCGCGTGACTTGCCCTCGGGTGCACTGTTATATACCAGCGTGACCTTTTCAGCACGTTGTATCAGGCGATAGAAATAGTAGGTATATATCGAATCGCGGTGCTCGCTGAGCGTGAGCCCGAATGCTCGGCGCAGGTTGTAGGGTATATATGAGTTCTCGTTGCTCTTCTTGGGCATGTTGCCTTCGTTCATTCCCAGCAATATCACATTCCTGAAGTCGAGGTTGCGCGTTTCGAGAAGGCCCATGACCTGCAGTCCTATTACCGGTTCGCCATGGAACGGAAGGCTCTGGAACGAAAGCATTTTTACAAGAAGACGTCCTAATGTCTGCTGCCTCATCTGCAACTCGCCGCTGTCAACGAGGCTGACTATGCGCTGTACCTGGGTATATGCCTTGTATATCGACTCGCAGAACATCTTGTCATAAAGTTCCATCTTCTCCCTGTCTGTAGCTGAGTAACTGTCTGCAATGGTCTTTACTGTCGCTGCAATGTTTTCGAACCACACCTTGTTGTCTGTAGTACGGCGGAAAATACCCGACAGGAAATCATCGGCCGAAAGCTCTTCAATTGACGGGAAGAAACGTTTCTCTTCGAGCAGTTCCTTGCGAAGGGTCAGGCTCTTCTCGCTGCACCGTACCACATACGGGTGGTTCAGCACTTCGCTCACGGCCTGCAACGTATATGTGCCATGCTTTTCGCTCCAACCGCGCGTATGCATGTCAACAATCAATTTTAGCAGTGTGAAAACGGGCGTGTGTGAAATAGGGAATCCCATTGTAACGTTCATGCTCTCAAGCTTCTTGCCGTTTGCTTCCGGGGGAATGGTGTGGAGTACAGGCTCCAACATGCTTTCGTCGCACAGTACCACGGCTGTCTCTATCTCATTCTCCGTAAGGCTCTCATTGAGCCATGTAGATATGTATCGTGCTTCTATACTCTCGCTGCTGGCCTCAACAATGGTGACCTCCTTTTTCTTCGACATGTTGTCGAAATGCTGTTTTCCCAATGCGTTAGGGAACTGTTCGAGGTTCTTGCGCATGAAGTGGCCGGCCTCGTGGTATATGTTTCCTGTGTAATGTACATCGTAGTCCCAATAGAAGAGTGCCTTTTTCTGTCTGTTGATGAAGTCGAAAAGAGCGGTCTCCACGTCATTCAAGGCATTGAATCCCACGAATACATATTTTTCGTGCGGCAGAGCGATCTCCTCTTTATGTTCAATCACATCGCGGTACAGCATGCCTTCGTATGCAAGGCTTTCGCGGCGCAAAGACTCCTTGAAGCCTGTGTATATTGCATACAACCTCTCCCATACGCCCAGGAAATTCTGCTTTATACCACTCTCGTCCTCGGGCTTGAAGTTCTTGAAGAACTGCGCTATCGAATCGGCTTGCTCCTTTGTAAGCGTCTCCTTGGCTATTCCCATCTCGCGCAGTTCCTTTATATTGGCGAACAGCTGCTTCGGGTCGGCAAGGTGCTTGTCAATATCGTCGAAGTCGCGCAACAGCATCTCTCCCCAATAATAGAAGCTGTCAAGCGATTCGACGCTCTTTTCGTACTCCTCCTGAGTCTCATCGGCTCTCATCGGCCTCACATACTGCTTGTACAGCTTGCTTACCAGCAGTATGCTGTCGCCTACTGTCAGAGTGCTGTTCTGCTGGAAGAGTTCTCCGATAGTCATGTATCGTGGGCTCCACATCGGTTTTCCGCCATTGATGGCTAATAGATATTCGCTGAAGAAAAGGCTTGCACGCTTGTTCGGGAATATCACTGCGATGTCCTCGAAATGTCCGTTGACTCTATTGTACAGGTCCTCTGCTACTGTTTTAAGAAACTGTCTCATCTCAAACCTCCTTTGTATAATTCTTATATACGTACCATAGATACCCCTTGACATCGGTGTAGCCGATATTTTCAAGAAGTTCCATATATTTCTTCACCTGTTCTTTGTATTTTTTGTCTTCGCGTCCGAACTTGTAATCCACCACCACGGCTTTCTTTCCCTTTATCATTACCCGGTCGGGGCGGCGGGTCTTCTTTTCGTCGTTGCTGAGTATGGCGCATTCGTTGTACAGCCTGTAACTGCCGTTGAACCATTCTGCCGCTTCGGGCAGTGTAAGGGCCTTTTCCACAAGCCTCTTTATCCTGTCGTATTTCTCTTCGGTGGAAATGAGGCCTTCCGTCATTATGCGTCTCAGTGTCTTTTCAATGTCCTCCTTTTTCTCTATGCCCGACATCACAAGGTGCATGAGCTTTCCTTCTTCTATGTAGTCGTACTGCCTCTTCTCCTCTTCGTTGTCGGAGAGGAAACGCTCAAGTTCGTTCGACTGTCTGAATTCTATTTTGCTTTCGTAGAAGGTGAAAGGCTGTTCCACTATCTGCGGTTCTGTTTCGAACGGGTTCTTCTTCTCTTCCTTCTCCTCTTTCTCCTCCTTCTCTTTTTTCCCACTTTTGCTTCCTACGATTTCTCCATATCTGAATGTACCTTCAGACTGGTCCAATGTCGAACCATCGAGGTGGGTGATGTTCTCGATGACCTTGTTCATCAGTTTCGATACGTTCTCTCCACGTCCGCCGCTGCCGTCGGTGAATATGAACAGGTTGCTCTTTGCTCTTGTAGTGGCAACGTAGAGTATGTTCAGGTTGTCAACGACCTGGTACATGTAATCCTTGTAATAGTCTTTGCTGAATATGCTCTTCGTCATTGCCTGTTTGTTGTTTATCGGCAACAGGCTCAGCGTATTGAATGGTTCACCGGTCGGTTCGCACCATAGCAGGGAACGGCTGTCCCCGGTCAGTGCCCAGTCGCATAGCGGAATTATTACCGTGTGGAATTCCAGTCCCTTGGACTTGTGTACTGTCATTATGCGTATGCTGTCTATGCTTTCGGCCGGAATGCTCTTGTCGTGTATGCTCTCGTCCCATGCGTTCAGAAACTTGTGTATGTCCGAACTTCGTGTGTTTATATACTGCGCCGCATGGTCGAGCAGTGCATAAATGTAGGCCTCCTCGTCCTTCGCGTCCTTTATGTTCAGTAGCGACAGCAACTGCTCTATGAGTTCGTACAGCGGAAGTCTCTTGAGCCGTTCAAGTGCTGCGCGGAACTCCTCAGGCAGTAACTCGTGCAGAGCCTCCTTGTCGCCTTTCGCACGGAAACTGTAATCGACCTTGTTTATAACCTTGTTGTACAGCTTCACCATGTTGGCGATGTTGATTTTGTCGTCCGGCGTGGCAATGTAGCGTAACGACGCTATCACAAGCTGCACGGCAAGCGACGAAGAGAGTTTGTATGCCTCGTCGCTGACAATCTTCAGGTTCGGAAACTCACTGTTGAAAGCTTCGACCACCATCTGCATCTTTTTCTTCTTCGTACGCATCAGTATCACGATGTCGCGCGGTGCGATATTCTTCTCTTCCAGCAGATGATGCAGTGTCTTCATCAGTTGGCTTATGGCATTTACCGTGAAGTTGTCCTTCTTGTCCTTCTTGGGTATTGCGCGCACCTCTGCGTATCCTTGCTGCGGCTTCTCCTTTTTGCCGGGGGCGGGCAGCGGTATCGCCTGTTCTACATCGGAATACGCCTGTTCAATCTCCTTCATCCCTTTGGGGTCGATCTTGTCGCTATAGCTGCTCTTTATAGTATTTATGGCAGCCCGGTAGAGGGCGTTGTTGAAGCTTATTATCCTGCGGTCGCTACGGTAGTTGGTCGATTTATACACCTGTCCATCAATCTTCACATCCTGTTCGGCAAAGGTTATCTGGTCGTTACGGAAGAATCCATCGATATTGTTCATGATATTCCAGTCGCTGTTTCGCCAGCGGTATATCGACTGCTTTACGTCGCCTACTATAAGGTTGAAGTTGCCGCGTGCCAGAATCTCTTCGAGCAGCACGTGGAAGCAGGTCCACTGCAGTTTGGAAGTGTCCTGGAATTCATCTATGAAAATGTGGTCAATCTCCGTGCCTATCTTCTCGAATATGAATGTCGTGTTCTTGCCTATCATTGAACTGAGCAGATGCGTAGTTTCGGCAAGCAGGAAACGGTTCTCACGGCTGTTCTCCTCCTTGAGTGTTGATGCAATGTTGTTCAGCATGCCCAGCTGATGGAAATGTTCGAGCGAAAGGTCGCAGTTCGTCATCTCCCTGTAAAGCGGAACGGCATCCTTTATGAGCGCCGCAATCTCATTTACCTTGCTGCATTTCGAAGATATTTTTTCAGGTGTGTTGGCCAGAGCTGCTCTGGTAGGTGCCCATTCTATCACTTTGCCGTTGCGCATCTTGTCGAATATGCCCCAGATACCTCCCTTGTTGCCTATGAAATCCTCTGCCACGAACCCCTTTGTTATGCTGAAGAACTCATCGCCCAATCTCTTGCTCTTCTCCAATATGCTCTTGCGGTACTCCGTAATGTCGTTGTGGAACTGCTTCAGCAATACACCGTTGTCACGCTCCATCTCCTCGCGCAGTTTCTCGCCGCGCTGCTGGTACTCCTCTTTCAGAATGTTTTCGGCAAACAGCTTTATTTCGCTGCCGACTCTCCATTGTCCTCCATCGCTCAGCCGCTCCTCAATGTAGCGTATCACCTGCGCAATATTCAGCGTGTCGGGTTCAAGCTTCTTTATATATGTGTCAACCGCATCGTTCAGCAACTCCTTTCCGTCGAGCGTGATCTCCATGTCACCGCTCAGGTCAAGCTCCTTCGCAAGGCTGCGCAGTACAGTCTGGAAAAATGCGTCTATAGTCTGTATGCGGAAGTGTCCGTAATCGTGCATCAGCATCCAGAACGCCTTTCCCGCATTCTCCCTTATTTTCTCGGGAGTGAGGTGGGGCAGTCCCGTGAGGAGCTTTGCCATATAATCCTCGGCATCCTTCGTGCCGTTCGCTACGCCGTAAAGTTTGCTCAGGATACGCTCTTTCATCTCTCCCGTAGCCTTGTTAGTGAATGTTACGGCCAAAATGTTGCGGTACGAGTATGGGTTCTCTATCACGAGTTTCATATATTCGAGCGCGAGCGTGAAGGTCTTTCCCGAACCGGCCGATGCCCTGTAAATCTTGAGTGTTCTGTCCATAAATTCCTGGAAAAGATTGTTTGTCTGCCTGTTCCTGTTAACGGGAACAAATCAATTGCTAAGATACAAATTTTGCGCGATAAATTAAGGTGTTCTCCGAATTAATATCCTTGAAATTTTTATCTCCTTTTTTCGGAATGTCCCGAAAACTTCGAAAACTTTATCGCCTTTTTTGTGTGCTTTTGATTATTTGGCTACCTTTGCAGTCCGAATGCCATTCCATGGTGTGGGAAGATATTACAAACATAAAAAAACACAATAGAGATGTCAAAGTATTTAGTTGAGGACACCCGCAAGGTGACTACAAACCGTTTCTTGGAGATGAAGCGCAAGGGCGAGAAAATCGCCATGCTCACAGCATACGATTATACGACAGCATCGATACTCGATGCGGCCGGTGTAGATGCCTTTCTGGTAGGTGATTCTGCATCGAATGTGATGGCTGGAAACGCAACCACTTTGCCTATAACGCTCGATGAGATGATATATCATGCCAGAGGTGTCGTGCGCGGAGTAAAGCGTGCATTGGTGGTTGTTGATATGCCTTTCGGAACATATCAGGTGAATGCCGACGAGGCGGTGAAGAATGCCATACGTATAATGAAGGAGACAAATGCCGATGCTCTGAAGCTTGAGGGCGGTGAAGAGATTCTTCCTTCGGTGCGCAAGATACTCGATGCCGGAATACCCATCATGGGACACCTCGGGCTTACCCCTCAGAGCATAAACAAGTTCGGTACCTATGGCGTACGCGCAAAAGGGGAGGCTGAAGCGGAGAAACTTCTTGCCGATGCAAAACTGCTCGAGGAGGCAGGTTGCTTTGCACTTGTTCTTGAGAAGATTCCTGCCGCGCTTGCCGAGAAGGTAGCCTCTTCAATAAGCATTCCTGTAATCGGTATCGGTGCCGGAGTGAAAGTTGACGGCCAGATTCTGGTATATGCCGACATGCTCGGTATGACAGCCGATTTTGCGCCCAAATTCCTTCGCCGTTATGCCGACCTCAACGCCATCATTACCGATGCTGTAGGCAGTTACGTGAGCGACGTCAAGTCTTGTGACTTCCCCAACGAAAAGGAGCAGTATTGATTTTGTACGTATTGATATAAGAGAGAGGTTGAATTAACCTCAACAAAGAGAGGGCAACCCATAAGTAAAAACAGGGTTGTCCTCTCTTGTGTCTTTCAGTTGAAAGGATTGCCGTGGAGGTTTATGAAAGAGAAAATTTATATTGAATCACCGATAGGGATATTAGCAGTCTGTTGCGAAGACGAATGTGTGACCGCTATTACTGTTGTAGCTGAAGAAGAGCGCGGCGATTCCGTTGTCACGCCTTTTACCATGTTGGTTAAAAGGGAACTTGAGGCGTATTTTAATTCGGAAACCAAGGAATTGGCCTTTCCTGTTTGTATGAAAGGGAGCGCTTTCCAGATTATGGTGTGGAAGGAGTTGCTGCGCATACCGTACGGCACTACGGTGACATATGGCGAGGTGGCCGAACGCATTGGTAAACCGCAGGCCTCACGGGCAGTAGGCATGGCGTGTAACCGTAATCCATTGCTCATTGCTGTGCCATGTCACAGGGTGGTAGGATCAGGTGGAAAGATGACCGGCTACGCTGCCGGTATTGACAGAAAGAGATTTCTGCTGGAACTTGAAATGGGCAACCGGTTCTCTACAGAGCATCCTCTTTAGAAACTTTGATCATTCTTTACTCTCAAAAAATAGCCATCAGTGGCTTGTTCCGGTCCTGTGCAAAGGTTTGTCTCTGCTGAATTTCAGAGTAAAAACTGTCTCCCGGGACAATGAAACGGTATATCGTTATCTCTTGGTGCAAACAAAGGATTTTGTCTGTACGGAATTGCGGCATAGCCGGTTCTATTGTCCGTTTTCTTCGTCCTGCCATAAAACAAAGACCGGCACCAAATGGTACCGGTCCTATTCTGAGCATTACTGCAAACCCCAGTCGGGGAAAGGTTCTTAAGCCTCAGCGGGAGCCTCTGTTGCCTCCTCTGCAGGAGCAGCCTCTTCAGCAGCTGCAGCAGCCTCAGCCTCAGCCTTTGCAAGAGCCTCGGCAGCCTTCTTGTCAGCAACCTTCTTTGCAATAGCTGCGTTAACCTCCTTCTCAGCCTCCAAACGTGCCTTCTTGTTGTCACGCTTAGCCTGCTCTTCGGCGCTCTTGATACCGTTGAGAGCATTTACCTTAGCTGTCTTCCAAGCCTCAAACTTAGCCTGAGCAGCAGCCTCGTCAAACGCACCCTTCTTAACACCGCCCTGGAGGTGCTTCATCAAATATACGCCCTCGCGAGAAAGGATGTTACGAACTGTGTCGGTAGGAGTAGCACCGTTGTTTACCCACCACAAAGCGCGCTCGAAGTTGAGCTCAACAGAAGCGGGGTTTGTGTTAGGATTGTAAGTACCGATCTTCTCGGTGAACTTTCCATCACGTGGAGCTCTCGAATCTGCAATCACGATAGAGTAGAAGGCATAGTGCTTGTGGCCTCTTCTCTGAAGTCTGATTTTTGTTGCCATTTTTTCAAATAGTTTTTAATGGTTAATGATTTGAGTTAGCCCATAACTCGTATAGGCAGCGCAAAGGTAATGCTTTTTTATGTAACATCCTCATTTTTCGGCGACTATTTTTATTTCTCATCCGATTATTTGCTGTTTTTTATCTGTTAAGGCCGGTTATTGCCGCGAAAACCCTGTGATTGTTCAAAAAGAACCAAAAAGACTCTAATAATTTTTTTCGTATGAATAAAAATTAATGTAATATTGCATTTCAAAATTGGGGTTCTGCACTTTGGTGAGTCGATCACCAAATCAAGTAATACTCTATGTAAACATTTAACTATTATGGGTTTTTTGGACAATATAGTAAACAAAATAGATTCTTTTGTAAACGATTTGGTCGGTGATGATACAGATAAAACCGTTAATACCGAAGAAGTGGAGGTCTCTGAATCGATGATACGGAGACTTCAGATGAAGCAACAAGCCGAACGGCCGGCTCAATCGGCAACTACTCCACAAACTCGTTCCACCGTTCAGCCTCATGCGTCGTTCGCACCATCCGCACCGCCGGTACCACAAAGTCCGGAAGTTCGGGTGCAGGCTTCGCAACCGAAAGTTTCTCCCTCTACGCAACAAGATGACAATGACGAGCAGATATATGACTCAAAGTTGGAGAATCTCATAAACATGGCTCTTGCCGACGGTGTACTTACCGAAAAGGAAAAACAGGTTCTTTTCAGGAAGGCGCAGGCTTCGGGTATTGACCTTGATGAGTTCGAAATGGTTCTTGAGGCAAAACTTTATAAAAGGAAACAGGAACAGAAGGACAAAGAGCATGCACAGGCTGTTGCTCTGGCTCAAACACAGGCTGCAATCCATCACCAGGCAGCGCCTGCGGCACAGCAAAAACATGCAAAGTACGGTGATGTGAACAAGTGTCCGGGTTGCGGTGCCATGATTGAGACATATTCAACACACTGCCCCCAGTGCGGATTTACATTCTCTAATGTGGAAGCATCGGCAACTTTTACAAAACTTATGCGCGAACTTGATTCAGTTGAAGCAAACAGGAAGTCTCTGACCATGAAAGAGATGATGATGGGAATCACTGACCGTACAGATGATAGAAAGAAATCAATCATCAGTAATTTCCCTATTCCGACAACTAAGGCCGACATTCTGGAATTCGTGACAATGGGAGCTCCACTTGCGCAGAAGAAAGGTAATTTCTTTACAGCCAACCATCCCGACAATGCGGCACACAATGCTCTCGTAGGTGCATGGCAGGATAAACTGAAACAGGTTGTAATAAAGGCGCGTTTGAGCATGAAAGAGGACAAAGCTACTATTGCCGAGATAGAGAAAATTGTACGTGAAACTGGTGTGAAAATTTAAACGGTTTCTTAATAAAATAGAATAATTATGGGACTTTTTAGCAAAGGAAAGAGTGGAGGCTTGATGAACGTCATCCGCTGTGATGAACAGGAATACCTTGTGTGGAAATGGCGTCCCGAGGGACAAGATGCCAATAGTACTACTCGTGAAAATTCAATACGTTATGGAAGCTCTCTCAGGGTCAAAGAAGGTGAAGTCGCAGTCTTTGTATATAAGCAGAATAACGGCAGTTGTCAGGATTTTATTGTCGGCCCCTTTGACGGCATCATAAAGACTGCAAACTTGCCGGTGCTTTCAAGCATTGTCGGTCTTGCGTATGGCGGTGACACACCGTTTCAAGCCGAGGTGTATTTCATAAACATTCAAGGAAACAACCAGATTCTCTTCGGAATTCCTTACTTCGATGTCTTTGACCCGCGTCTTCCCGACCATGGAATTCCCATGGCCGTACGCGGAACAATCACGTTCAACTTGACCGATTACCGTAATTTCATAAAGTTGAACCGTCTTATAAACTTCGAGCTTGATGATTTCAAAAGACAAATAAAGGATGCTGTTACCAAATATGTGAAGAGTATTGTCGTCAATATCCCTCAGAACATGGGCATTCCCGTTGTGCAGATGGAAAGGCAAATTCTTGAAATCAATGACAAGGTCCTCGAACAGCTGAAGCCGCGTGTCGAAGAAGAATTCGGAGTAAATCTCAAAAACCTCGACATTTCAGCCATAGAGATAGACAAAGAAAGTCCTTATTATATTGAACTGCGTGGGCTCACTGCTGGAATCACGGCACGCACAATGAATGCTCAGGCCGACATAAACGTAAAGAACCTCTACGACATGCAGGCCATAAACACGGAGAACATGACAGAAACGATGCGCATACAGCGCGAAGAGGCACAGCGTGCCCAGCGTCTGCAGACCGAGACGAACTTCATAGGTGCTCACCAAATAAACCTGCAGGCCGATGTACTCAAGACCGGTGCGCAGAGCCTTGGTCAGATGGGTAACATTGGCGAAGGAGGTGGCGGTATGAACCCTGCAGCCATGATGACCGGCATGATGATGGGTGGTGCCATGGGTCACCAGATGAGCGGAATGATGAACAATATGGGCCAGCAGATGCAGCAGTCCATGAACACTCCGCCGCCCCCGCCCAACACAAACTACTTCGTGGCAGTCAACGGCACGCAGAGCGGTCCGTTCAACATGCAGCAGCTTGCACAACTTGTACAAAACGGTCAAATAGGCGTGCAGACGTACGTTTGGAAACAGGGCATGCTCAATTGGGAATTTGCAGGTAATGTTGTTGAATTGCAGGCATTATTCATGCCACCGGCCCCCGGCCAAACACCGCCGCCGATGCCGGAAGTGTGAGCAACATAAACATTTTCAATTAACTACAATAAAACAGCGCAATATGAACGACAATGATTTTTATTCAATGGACAGACTGATAGAATTCGGTCTGGGGGTAAATATTGCAAGACAGATGATTGACAGCATGAACCAGGGCATGCAGAATATGTATATCCCCGGTTCCATGCAGAACGTCCAGTACCAACAGTCAACCATCTATTATGTTGCAATAGAGGGCAAACAGGCAGGTCCTTTCAACGAAAGTGAGATGATGCAGCTTGTGAACCTCAGAAAGATAAACAAGAACACACTTGCATGGATGCCCGGAATGACCGCATGGCAACCTATTGAGAATGTTCCGGCAATACTCAAACTTATAGCCCTGACACCACCACCTTTAAATACAGAACAGATATGAAAATCTCGGCATTCCCCGCAATATTGTCTGTCGTATTGTCAGCAGCCTTCAGCTACCTGACATATACGCTTAACGAAGGATACGATGCCTGCATGGTACTTACTATAGGTACTTTCATCGGCTTTGTCGCAACCTTGCTTCCAATAATGTCCGTAAGCACTCCCAACGGCAGAGCTGCCACGAACATAAAGGCCGTCAGCAGCATCATGTTCACCATTATGCTTATCATTTCAGTGCTCTCCACCATATTCAAGGCTGGAACTCCAATAATTGTCATATCCGTTACTATTCTTGTTGTCTGCAATATCTACTCTATATGGAAGATACTTGCAGCCGATATAGATTGAACGCACGGCATATAAACGAAAAAGGATTGTACCCTTTAACCTGAACCCCGAAAGTTAGAAAAAAACTTTCGGGGTTTTGTTATGTCTAATATGATTATCCGTTGTTTTGCATATTCAGGAACTTGCTGTCTATAAATTCAGTGAGCCAAACTCCATTTCTCGACAGGTAGAACTTTATTCCATTTTCACGCATCCGTTTTGTATCTATGGCAAGAACAGCAGGCTCACCATGTCGTTTGCCAACTTTGATTGCCGTCTCTTTTTCTGCCGACAAGTGAACGTGTAAGCGTTTGCCGGGAGATATGCCGTTGTTGAGAATACTCTCAATATTCTTTTTCGCAGTGCCATGATACAATATTGCAGGAGGTTCTTTTTCCTCAAGTTCAACATCTACATGCACGGAGTGCCCTTGCCTTGCGCGAATCATTGACATATTATCTGAGAATTCAAACCGTTGTTTGTCGTTACTCTCTACAATGTGGCAAAGTTCATCGAATGTATAGCCATGATTCTCTACAAGGACGGCAACAGTGCGCCAACCTCGCCCGTCAAAATCATATTCCTTGTCGTGCCTCAGCAAATAGGCCAGTTTACGGCTTTTGTTATGCATTTTATCTCTTCTTGCTCATTTTCAAAGCCTGTTCCAGTATCTCGCCCTCTACGGGATTGTGAGTCTCCATCTGCTTTGATATCCACTCCATCAGTTTCCATCGCTGTTGTGCTTCCGGCAGAAGTGCTACCACCGCTTTGATTGTTGTCTTGCTCGCTTTCAAACTCCACAATAACCTTATTAGGAGATCGAAGATTCTTTCCGGTGAGTCTTTCAATCTTACTTTGTCGCTCATTTAAATATTATTTAAATCTATTTTAGTAAAATATGGAATCGCAACTGTCTCTGTTATCCCAATAATTATGGCGTGGTGGATTAAAAATGTATCCTACACACATATATTTCAAATGGCACGAATATAAATAGAGTGCCGGGGCCACGGGCTACAGGCGGATAGGGGAGTACTCGCCATTCTCCTTTACTCCCAATTCATGCAGTTGTGCAACATGTCTTGCATGAATACCCCTGAACTTGAACTGGTAGTCATCTCCCTCAATCTTTACATCGATGCTCTCCGAATTAATCCCGTTGATTACATTAATGAGAATGTCTTGGACCTTGTGGCAATGATAGTAATTATAGTTGTTTATTTACTCCTTATTGTTCATCATCCTCCTCTTTAAAGAACGACTCATTTGCTGCCGAAGCATCAAAGCAGCAAAAGGCAATACTGTCGAACAAGCGTGAGCGGCCTTTTTTCATTTTACAGGACATCTCATGTGTTCCCTCATCGGTTGCTGCAAAACTCAAGGTGTTGGTTATTGCAAGGCTTGCACCAACGGCCTCTACATCCTGGTTGGCACCCATGTAGGCAAATACCCAGCCTTGGCTCTTGAGCTCTTCGACAAGAGCCTTTATTGCCTTGGCACTGTATTCACGCGATGCGTTCTCATAGCCATCGGTTACAATGGTGACAAGTACTTTGTCATCCTTTGCAACGGTGCGGCGCAGCTTGCCAAGCGACATGCCCATGGCATCGTAGAGCGCAGTGCAGCAGTCGGGGTTATAGTCACGCGGGGTGAGGTCATTTATCATATCGATGCTTACACATTCGAACAGGGTTTTCACATCGTTGTTAAAGGTTACGAAAGTAACATAGTGCTCCTGATCCTCGTATTTCATCTGTGCATGACGTATGCTCTGCAGGCTCTCGTTAACGCTGTTGAGTGCCGCAGTTTTGATACTTTGCATTGAACCACTCTCGTCAAGGATAATAAGGTTGTAAATCTTTGTTTTCATAATGTTGAATTTAGTATTTGGGTTAAACATCTCTACAGCAAAATTAGATATATGGATTTTATTCCAAGCATTTATTTGCTCTGCAAGGCTTGCAGCGAAAAAAGCTGTGCAAGAGGTTTGAAATATCGGGAGAGAAAGGTATATTTGCGTTCAAGGTAACAGACACAACACTTACACAGAATGAAATACACAAAAATAACAGCCAAGAACAGTATTGCTATTGATTACGGAATTGGGGAGAAGCAGTACATATACATGGAGAGGGAATACAACCACGAAGCCAACCTGCTTATGTCCGAGGCGCACGAAATACTAAAGAACGATTTCAACAGTAACGGTATGGAGTTGGTATATCTGCCAAAATTGGCCGAGGAGATATCGGGGCAGGAGTACCTCGATTACATTGTTCCTACAGGAGAACGTACCACGGCATTTGCCACGGCCGATGTTTTTGAGATGCTGTTAGGTGGAATGGAGGGGTTGCCCTACAATCCTTTCCTGTTGCGTTGCAGCAACGAGGGTGGTGAGCCTGTTTTTGAAATGTGGGAGTTTGAAAACTACACGGACGCATTGTTGTTGTATGAAGAGATTTACGATTTCATCTATGCACTCCCACAGTCAAGCAATAACGAAGAATGTTCCTTGTCATTGGATTATGAATTCCAACAGGAATGTTTTGAAACGCCCTTTTCACCCGATGTGAAAGAAGACACTGATGACGACTCCGGCATTCTCTCCGGGCAGTGCGACGAGCCGGCTACCGCAGACGAGGAAGAGGAGGAAACCGGCCAAACAATGTTCCGCATAATACGCCCGAAAGATGAGGAAGATAGCGGAATCCGTTTCAGAAGAAAATTTGATTTTACTGAATCACAAACCGAAGAGAAGTGCAAGGCCCAAAAGGGTTCGAACAAGTTCGGTTCCTTTCTCGGTACATTTAAGGAGTGGGCAGCCTATCAATTATGTTCCGATGATAACGAAGCAGAGTTTGCCGGCGGTTGCATGGAGGACGAGGTTGAGTTTGAATCAATACCTGCAACATTGCCAATAAAGGTTCAATGGGAAACCAATGTAAAGAATATTGGAGCCGACGCTCTGTTCAACGAAGTGATGACTTCCGATGCTTATATCGAGGCAACAAACAAGATTTATGAAGGTATAAAGCAACTGCATAAACTTGGTATCGGCAGTCTTGTAATACGCAGTATAGCAGGTGAAAAGAACTTGCTCAGCCGCATACATATCGACGATGAATACAATATTACGTTGCCCGATTACAACAATATGGTTATTGAAATGGCACCTATGACCAAGGCTATTTATCTGTTATTCCTAAGATATGACGAAGGTATTATGTTCAAGGAACTGCCCGACTACCGCAATGAACTCACTGCCCTTTACTGGGATATGATAGAGAGCGACGATGAGGAGAATGTGAAGGCAACAGTGGCACGTGTTACCGACCCGTTCAGCAATGCCATAAACGAACACTGTTCAAGAATTAAAGCTGCCTTTACACTCAAATTTGAGAATGCGCTTGCAAGCAACTACTATATTTATGGCAAACGTGGCGAGCCCAAGAGGATTTCATTGCCACGTGAACTGGTAGAGTGGTGCTGAAGGTGAAAAATGTGCCTGCTCCAATAAATTCCGCAAATAATTTTGCTGTTGGATAAAATGTATTAAATTTGCGATAATTTATTCCCCAAAATGGGATATTGCACAAATGTGGTAACTTAACTAACATTATAACAGTTTACTAAAATGAAGATTCTTTTGACAGGTGGTGCAGGTTTCATCGGAAGCCACACCTTGATTGAGCTCACAGAGGCAGGCCACGAGGCTGTTGTAGTTGACAACCTTGACAACTCGTCTCCCATCTCGTTAAAGCGTGTTGCCAAGATTATTGGCAAGGATGTTCCCTTCTATAAGGTTGACATCCGCGACCGCGAGGGTTTGCAGAAGGTGTTCGATGAGCATAAATTCGACGCTTGTATCCACTTCGCTGGTTTGAAGGCTGTAGGAGAGAGCTGCGCAAAGCCTCTTGAGTACTATGAGAACAACATGAACGGTACATTCGTGCTTGCCGATGTTATGCGCAAGAACGGTTGCAAGAACATGATTTTCTCTTCAAGTGCTACAGTTTATGGTGACCCCGCCATCATCCCCATCACAGAGGAGTGCCCCAAAGGACACTGCACCAATCCTTATGGCCAGACAAAGTCTATGCTCGAGGAGGTTTTGATGGATATCCAGAAGGCCGACAACGAGTGGAATATTGTTCTGTTGCGTTACTTCAACCCAATCGGTGCCCACAAGAGCGGTACAATCGGTGAGAACCCCAACGGTATCCCCAACAACCTTATGCCTTACATCACACAGACTGCAGTTGGCAAGCGTGCCGAGCTTGGTGTATTCGGTGACGACTATGACACACACGACGGTACAGGTGTACGCGACTACATCCACGTAGTTGACCTTGCACGTGCTCACGTTGCTGCTTTGAAGGCTATCGTTGCTAACAAGGGTATCGCAATCTACAACATCGGTACAGGTCACGGTTATTCAGTGCTCGACGTTGTTAAGGCATTCGAGAAGGCTAACGGTGTTCCCGTTCCTTACGCTATCAAGCCACGCCGTCCGGGTGACATCGCTACTTGCTACTGTAACCCTGCAAAGGCAGAGGCAGAACTTGGCTGGAAGGCTCAGTTCGGCATTGAGGAGATGTGCCGCGACAGCTGGAACTGGCAGAAGAACAATCCCAACGGCTTCGAGGAGTAATCAAATCCTCATATATACATACAAAATCAGCACCGCAATGCGGTGCTGATTTTGTATGTAATTTGCCATCTTTTCGATAATCGGTTATTCCTGATGTGCCGCAAAAAACTGTCCCTCTTTGCAAAGAGGGACGAGAGGCAAAGCCTCGGAGGGAGTTCAAAACATCGAGAACATTGGATATCTCACATGCTGACTGTCATTTTTCATTCAGCCAACATGGCATTAATCTTCTTCACCAGGGCATCGAACTCTTCCTGTTCGAACTTGCGGGTGAGCATTACGATGCGGCCGTCGCGGTCGATGAGAACGTTACGCGTAATGCCTGAATTGCGCAGAGCATAGCTTGCGAAGACATCGGCATTAGTATCCATGGCAACAGGGTAAGTGGTACCAACCTTTTCAATGTAGGCAAGAATCTCTTCTTTGGTCTCCTCGCGGTCAACGGCTACGAGCACAAAATTCTTGTTGTCTTTGTTGGGTTGCCATATCTCGCTTTCAATGTGTGGCATCTCCTTACGGCATATTCCGCACCATCCGGCGGTAAACTGCAGCATCACCACCTTTCCACGCTGTTCCGACAGGGTGAACTTACTACCGTCAATCATCTCAAGGGTGAAGTCGGGAGCCATGTCGCCCACCTTTACTATATACTCGTGTTCATACACCACGGTATCGCGTTTCTCTTCCAACACTGGCTGTACCTCTTCTTTGACAGCCGCTTTTTGTTTGCTGTCTCCACCGCACGCGGCGAGGGCAAATCCTAACATTACAAAAGCAATAGTTTTTTTCATAGTATCAATATATTTTGTTCATTATCAACTGCGAATATAATATTTTGAATGATATGCCGCAAAAAATATCTGCCTCCACAAACTTTTTTTTGAAGCTTTTGTGTAATTTTGGCATTATGAAACGTACATTTAAAATAGATAACAGAACCGGTCTTGTGCTCGAGGGTGGTGGAATGCGTGGGATATTCACCATTGGAGTGCTCGACAACTTTATGGACCGTGGCATACGATTCCCTTATGTAATAGGTGTGAGCGCCGGTGCCTGCAATGGCCTTTCATATATGTCGCACCAGCGCGGACGCGCAAAGTATGCCGACATTGACCTGCTAAAAGAGTACAACTACATTGGCATGAAATACCTGCTCACCAAAGGCAACATAATGGATTTTGACCTGCTGTTCCACAAGTTCCCCGAGGAGATAAGCCCATATGACTATGACAAGCTGGCCGGCAGCCCCGAACGTTACGAGATGGTAACCACAAGCTGCATCACCGGCAAGGCATGCTACTTTGAGGAGAAGCACAATCCCAAGCGCGTGATTGAGATTGTAAAGGCATCGAGCAGCCTGCCATTCGTGTGCCCCATTGCATACGTTGACGGCGAGCCCATGCTCGACGGCGGCATTTCCGATTCCATACCTCTTGAACGCGCTATGTCACAGGGATATGACAACAACCTTGTAGTGCTCACACGCAACTATGGCTACCGCAAGCCACAGAAGGCTACAAAAGTACCGTTCTTCTTCTACCGCAAATACCCCAAGGTAAAGGACGCCATACGTGACCGCAATGCAATGTATAACCGCCAGATGGAGCTTGTTGAAACCATGGAGAGCGAAGGCAGGGTAGAGGTTCTGCGCCCTGTGAAGCCGGTTGAGGTGGCTCGCATTGAACGCGACATTAACAAACTGCTTGCGCTGTACCAGGAGGGATATGACCTCGCCGCACAGATTGAGTTCGCTAAAGAATGAAACAACCCATTGAAAACACAATGATAGACAGAGTGAAACAATCTGCCATTAACGGCTGGGTTCTCGACAAATGTCACGGAATGCCGCATTGGCAACCAAGGGAGTAAACCAGACAGTCGTGCGTCTTTTCGCTTATCTGCACGACCAATGGCGCGTGGACAACCGGGAAGACCTTTAGCACGGCAAACGTGCAGCAGAGAATATACTCCAACTGCGCGAGTCACTGCTGGCCGGGCTCACTGACGAAAAGTTCGAGCAGCTACGCAAGGCATGCTAACTCTTGACATGGACGGGTTCGTGTCGTTATAAACGCATATTTTATTACAAGTGGAAATATTTTAACGGTAATTTATATTTGCATTTCATTTTTTTACTTAATATTGTAGATATTATATATCTGTCATTTGACACAAAATAAACACCGTATAAAAACTTGAGCCTATGCTGAATTCATTGATTATTCTGATTGTTTCTCTCGCTATACTATGCGTGACATATTTTATTATTGGTACGAGATACATCAAGGAATACAGAGAAACAAAATTCTTGAATTTCCAAGAATGTAACCCGGTCTTATTTTCTATCAACTTTATTGTTGGAGTCTCTTTGTTTGGAGGTGGAAGATACGAGGAGGAGACTGACTCTAAATCAATGTATCAATTCTTTTATTTCATCATTCCGTTAATACCATTGAATTGCTATAGAGCTAAAGAACTTGAACTGGGCTCTTATGAAATATATGGTCATGAAAAATGGGATCTTTGGGAAGTTTTTTATATAATTTTGTTAAGGCTTTCAGCGGTATCTACTGTTATAAGCATAATATACTTTGTTATTGCATTATTACAATAGTCTTATTCGATGTTACCTCAATATATAATTTATAATTAAATAGCAAACGTATTACGCGGAGGTTGGTTTACCAATCTCCGCGTAATACGTTTGCTACAGCAGCCTGATATTTTTCTGTGGTCGTCGCTTTGAGGATGGGCTTCCTCAGGCGTTTGGGAAGGGTAGGGAGCAGGTACTCCCAATAGGGTTTCGTCTTGGTGAGGAACTGGGTGTTGCCCTGCAGGCGAGGGGTGAGTTGGCGGAACATTTCGTCGTGCATCAGCCGCACAAGGCGGCAGAGTTCCGCTTCGGTAAGTTCGCGGCTTTCGCGGTATTCGATGCCTAATGCCGGGTTCGCGAGCAGACCGCGGCCGAGCATGATGCCTTTGAGTCCCGGGAATTCTGTCTCAATGCGCCGGATGTCATGCAATGTCACAGGGATATGACAACAACCTTGTAGTGCTCACACGTAACCAGGGTTATCGCAAGCCACAGAAGGTTACAAAGGTGCCGTTCTTCTTCTACCGCAAATACCCCAAGGTGAAGGATGCCATACGTGGCCGCAATGCAATGTATAACCGCCAGATGGAGCTTGTTGAAACCATGGAGAGCGAAGGCAGGGTAGAGGTTCTGCGCCCCGTGAAGCCGGTTGAGGTAGCCCGCATTGAACGCGACATTGACAAGTTGCTTGCATTGTATCAGGAGGGGTATGACCTCGCCGCACAGATTGAGTTTGAAATAGAGTAACAAACAGATAAATTCACACATAGACAAATAGCGTTCCTGGCCACAACGGTCTGGAACGCTATTTTCAATTATATATAGTTCTTAGTTGGTTACAGGACGTATAGGCAACAATGTGTTGCGATACGAGATATAAAATCCTACGGTATTCTTATCTAAGTCATAACCAAAGCAAATTGCAGCATCATTGGGTTCATCTCTTTGATAAGAGGTGCTGCTCCAACAATAGTATATTGGCAAGAATATGTAATTGCCGTTGGGGCCATAGACCTTAAACACACTCTCTCCATTGTATGTATCTGTGTACCATTCACATTCACTAACCAATTCGTTAAATTCAATATATGTAGGCATACGCCAACTACCGCCCAATTGAGCACGTGCAGCATCATATTTTGCATTGCCCGAAATATCATCGCCAACGTTCACGTATATCGTGTTGTTGACCATTGATGTTGTTGTCTCACCCCAATAGTAAAGGTCACCCAACTCCTCAGGGGTTGCTGCACCAAGGTTGCAGGTTGCCCATTTTACACCACTAGACAATCCCAAATCGACATAATTGCCTTTTGCAGGCTCGTTCTGGGTTATCTTGTCGGCGTAATATGCAACATAGCCATAACTGCTTGAACCTTTAGTGAAACGCAACTTTGATTTATTGATAACTGTCTTCAGGTTATTACATCCATAGAAAGCATCAGTACCGATAGTAGTGACACTGCTACCGATAGTAACACTCTTGAGAGCTATACAATTCTTGAAAGCTCTCCCATCTATAGTTGTAACTTTATCGGGAATCACAATGCTGCCCAATGCATCGCAACTGCAGAAAGCCTCTGAACCTATAGTAACAAGAGTTTTTGGAAGCGTTACACTCGCAAGCCTGTCACAATCTTCGAACGCGCGACTTTCTATTTCTGTTACGCCTTCGGGAATTGCGATACTTTTAATATTATCACAATCAGAGAAAGCATACTCTCCAATTGTTGTTACGCTATTGCCGATGGTTACACTTGCCAATGTCTTTATATTATAGAACGGAGAAAAACCAGAAGAATAATCTGTATTATAAGATAAATTACGACCTAAATACAAAGTTTCCAAAGGGCAATCATAGAACAGGCCTTCACCGTATGTATTATACTCTAAAGACAATGTACCTTTTCCATCCTCAATGCGTAATTCCTTTAACGATGTACAGCCATTGAACGCATAATTTCCAATGCTTGTTACGCTGTTAGGGATTACAACTTTTGTAAGCCCGTAGCAACCACTGAACGCTGAACCTCCAATGCTTGTTACCCCCTTGGGAATTGTCACGCTTGTCACATTACCACAGTATTCAAAATAAGGGTAGAAATGCGTAATCTTACCCTTGACAACCACCTTGCCAACACCATCGGTATATGTATTGCTGATTACGTGCATGCCAGAGTAGCCTGTACTGATGTCGGCAACCTCGTTGTCATTGGTTGTATAGTTGATAACTGTGTATGTGCCACCCTCTACAAGGTCAATCTCCTCGTAACAGCCGGTTAAGATACCCAAAGCCACAATGGCTGCAAATATGTTCAAAAATTTTTTCATAACAGCTCATTTAGAAAGTACAACCTAATTTAATGGCAAAATCACACGTGGTTTTCTGGTATATCTGCGCGTGGGTGGAATCGGAAAACCTCAATCGTGGTACCCCGTAAATGGTTGCACCAAGCTGCAGGTTAATGCTTGCGCGCGATGTAAGGCGCACATCAAGACCAAATGCCGGTTCAAAGAGATATGTGACAAACTCAATGGTCTCGGAATACAAAGTGCAATTATCACTATCGTTCAACATTATTGTCATTGCAGGTAATCCAAATTTCGCACCGGCCGAAAAGGCAAAGAATGGCAGACAACGTTTCTTGCCCAGATATGCTCGGGCATGGGCATAAAGCGGTATGGAATACATATTGCGCAGTTCATAATCATCAAAGTCAGTTGTACGTACATCATAATCATCCCAATCACCGTCATCGTCATAGTTCAATCCAATACCGGCTCCGGCAAAAAAGCGGTTATTGAAACGATAACCGTAAATATAGTCAATTTCACCACGGAAGCAATCGAAATCTGTACCGCCCATTAAAGTGACCGAGTGCTGAAAACCGGGTTTCACCGGTTCTATCTTCTTTTTAGGTTTCTTCTCCTTTTTGTGGTAGGTAAGTTTCCTCACCACCATACCTCCCTGCACCTTATTCTGTGCAAATATATCGCCACCAGGAAGCAATACAGCAAAGAAGAGTGCCAAAATTAAAATCCGTTTCATAAGATAGGGAATTTATGGATTGGAGATTATTCCACTTTTGTGGTTGTGACATTAAGTTTCTTTTCGGGCGAAGCAATTATTTCGTCAATTGCATTGCTTTTGCCACCACGTACCAAATGGAGTTTCTCCATCACCTTGATGTCCTGCTCGTTTACGTTACGGAATTTTACATAACGTGCAGGGTAGCCGGTTATGGTGATTTCAAGTCGGTCGTCCTTTGTCACCACGTCTATTGTGGTACCAACAAGAATATCGGCATTGTGTGCCTGTGCTGCACGTGAGAGTGCAATTTTCTTAAGCTCTGGCATATCGTCAATACGTTTGTTGTTAACTTCAAGGTTAGCAAACATCTCCTTCTCGGTATAGGTTATCTTTTTATCCGATACCTCAACGTCGGCAATCAGTGGGGTTGACAACAATGTGTGTTCAGCCTCAAGGATACGCGCCGAAGACTCCATATAGTCAATGAGTTCAGTAACGTAAAACTGCCTGCTTGAGCAACTTGTCAAAGCCATGGCGAGGAGAACTACTCCAAAAAATCCTTTTTTCATAGCAAATAGTGTTTGTGCCCACAGACCCCATATGTGGGCTATTGATATAAAGAAAAGTGTGGAGCCTTTTTCGTTCATTAAGTAGGAGGTTGTGGAAAGACCTTAACAGAAATAAACGATGCAATACCCCACACTTGAATAGTATGTACAGTATGCCCACACTGAAAGAGGGCATATATACCATAACTAAACAAGAAGAGAGTGCTGTCCGTTGCCCTTCTGTTGTTGAAAACTTCCACATTTCCTACTTAAGGCTTAATCGAAAAACACTTTCGTAAAATATGTCTGCCGGGGAATAAACACCCGACAAAGCAAATTTAGAAAATATTTTTAAAACGGACAACACTCCCAATGGGATATTGCATAAAAAAGAAAAGGCTCTCTATTTAAATTGGGCACTGAAATCAATAGTTTGCCAGCCCTTCGTTTACAGCGTTCATGTATTTTTCTATTGTTGTTGCTTTTAGAATTGCTTTTTTGTCTCGCTTTAGCATGGTAGGGAGCAGGTACTCCCAATAGGGTTTCATCTTGGTGAGGAACTGGGTGTTGCCCTGCAGGCGAGGGGTGAGTTGGCGGAACTTTTCGTCGTGCATCTGCCGCACAAGGCGCCATACTTCCGCTTCGGTAAGTTCGCGGCTTTCGCAGTATTCGATGCCTAATGCCGGGTTCGCGAGCAGACCGCGGCCGAGCATGATGCCTTTGAGTCCCGGGAATTCTGTCTCAATGCGCCTGATGTCATGCAATGTCAGCAGGTCACCATTGTATATAACAGGGTGCTTGCAGGCTGCATAGAATTCGGCAAACGCATCGATATCAACCGGCTTCTTGTACTGCTCGGTTCCCAGGCGCGGGTGCATGGTAATATGTGTCAACGGAGTATCGTTTAGCACGGGCATTAGTGTGCGCCACTCCTCCTTGCTCTCACAACCCAAGCGCATCTTTACGGAAAATTCGACATCGGGATATTCAGCCGTTGCCTTCATCAGTTCGGCAACCATATCGGGGTGGGGGAGCAGCCCTGCCCCATGTTTCTTGCGCATCTGCAGCGGGAACGAACAGCCCATGTTTATGTCAACGCGAGCATAGCCCTCTTTGGCTATAAACTCCATCAGGGGACGCATCTCGTCAGGCGTGGCTGCAATAATCTGCGGTACAAGGTTTGGTACTGTGTTGTTCTTGCGCTCAATGTCACGTATGTCCTTGCTGCGTATCTCGCTGTGTTCATAGCGCAGGAACGGTGTATAATAACCGTCCATACCGCCGAAAACCGCACTGTGGATGTTACGCCACACAGCTTCGGTAAATCCCTGGAGTGGTGCTGAGTATATTTTCATAGTAGGGCAGAAATAAAATCCGTATAATATTACAAATATAATTATATTTGTTAAATTTGTATTAATCGTGGCAACCGAATGATAGGTTTGCCGTCGTTTAAAACTCATTTTGATAAATTAATAAATAATTACAGATATGAAAAGATTACTTTTAACATTATTGTCATGCTTTGTGTTTGCCGGTGCAATCATGGCACAGAGTACATTCGAGAAAGCCGAGTCGGCTTTTGAAAAAGGGGATTACAAGAAAGCTTTTAAGTTATATACAAAGAGTTCCGAAGAGGGTGACAGCGTTGCCCTCAACTGCCTGGGAAAAATGTATGCCGAAGGATTGGGGGTTGAAAAGGATGAGAAAAAGGCTTTTGAGTATTTCCTGTTGTCTGCCGAGAGGGGATATCCAAATGCTCAGCTGAATGTTGCCAGCTCATATTTTTTGGGCACAGGTGTAGAGGCAGATAAAAGCAAAGCAATAGAATGGTGTAATAAGGCAGCCGAGTCAGGGGCTAATGATGCATATGCGTTATTGGGATTTATCTATATTGATATTGATGCAGAAAAGTCAAACGGTTATTTTGAAAAGGCTGCGGAAATGGGCGATGCCAATGCCATGTTTATGCTTGGTTGCAATTATGAGTATTATGAAAATGATATTGAAAAGGCAATCCAACTATATACAGCGGCTGCAGAGAAAGGAAGTCCTGAAGCCCAAAGAGAATTAGGTAGGAAATATATAGTTGGTGACAAGGTACCTCAAGATTACAAAAAGGCATTTGAAATGTACTCGCACGCAGCTGAGCAGCAGGATATGGAATCAATATACTATCTTGGGGCGATGTATGAATGGGGGATATTTGTTGACACGGACATAACAAAGGCTGTTGAACTCTACAGAACTGCCGCAGAAAACGGTCTCAAAGATGCTCAGTACCGTTTAGGATTGTTGATTGTATATCATGAGGATGTTGAGACTGACCTGCAAGAAGCCATGAAATGGTTTACTGCAGCTGCCGAGCAGGGCAATGCAGAAGCCATGAGAGAGCTTGCATTGCTGCTTCTGAGAGATAATGAAATCCCGGCCGACAACAAAAAAGCGTTCGAGCTGCTCTCGGCAGCATCGGAACTTGGCGACATACAGGCTGCATATCATCTTGGTATAATGTATGAATTCGGTGAGTATGCCGAAGCAGACCCAAAAAAAGCTGTTGAATGTTATATAAAAGCCGCTGAAGGTGGAGATGTAACAGCTCAAGTCAAATTGGGTGATATGTACGCCGAAGGTAATGGCGTTGAGGCAGATAATAAAGAAGCACTGAAATGGTTGACGATGGCTGCAGCGCAAGGGAATAGCGATGCAATGATTGATATAGGTACCATATACGAAAAAAGTGAAGGAGAAGAACATTGCGACTCTTTGGCAATGGATTGGTACATTAAAGCCGCAGAACAGGGGAGTGCCAAGGCCGAATTTATCGTTGCAGTTCGATACCAGAAAGGAGTCCTTGTTGAGAAGAACTACGAAGAGGCTGTGAAATGGTTCAAAAAATCGGCAGAGAACGGATTTGACGCATCTTTCTATGTACTGTTTTTACATTACATTGAGGTTGAAGAGAATGTGGATGAAGCATTTGAGTGGTTGCAAAAAGGTGCAGCTGCAGGAAATGCAGACTGTATGTACACAATAGGTGAACGCTTGGAATCAAATGGCTTAAAAAGGCAGCCGAGAATGGAGATGTAAATGCACAGGTCTCACTTGCAAAGTGTTATGAGGAAGGTCGTGGTGTTATGATGAATATTTACGATGCAATGACCTGGTACATGAAGGCAAGTCTGCAAGGAAATGAAGAGGCTACAGAAAGACTTAACGAACTTGAAGAATATTGATAAATTTTGGTAATAATATAGATGTTGACCCACATTTTCAAGATCTGACCTTATAGTAGAGGAAGATGGTTTTTCTAATTGAACACATACTTGAATGACATCGATGGATATTCATTGGTGTCATTCTTTTCATTATCTGTCTTTACCTTAAATTCCCGTTTATAACCCCTCTTGATTAATATATACCCTTTTGAATGATAATGAATATTATGTTTAATACGATTTTGAAATTTGCACACCACCTTGATAACTGGACAGAAATTTGGAATTCTCGCGGATTTGAGAATTTTTCCGAAAAACTATTTTTTTTGTAATAATATATCAGTTGACCCAATAATGTTATCCCGACAGAGCGAAGCGACGAGGGATCTCTAATTGAAAGTTGAGATATCTCACGTTCGGTAGTTCGCTACCGCTCATCGAGAACATCTTATGATTTTCTCATTAAGGTATGGTTGATATGACAGCAACGCCGAGTTTCCTAAATTTGAATCAAGTTCTATATTATCACCAAATTTGTTTAAATTTTAACGCATCAGTAATAAATAATATAATTCTCCTTATTTATATATAGTAATAGATATTCCTTATTATCCATTATTTTTTATAAATTTGCGGAGTTTTGAAAAATTGAATAAATATGCCCGAATTATCAGAAAGAGCCGTTCTTATGCCTTCGTCACCAATCCGCAAATTGGCACCTTTCGCCAATGCTGCAAAGGAACGCGGTGTCAAGGTATATCATCTAAATATCGGTCAGCCCGACCTCAATTCTCCCGATGTCGCGCTTGATGCAATAAAAAAGTTTGACCAGAAGATTCTTGAATACAGTCCCAGTGACGGTTTTCTGTCACTCCGTGAAAAACTCGTGGGATACTACGACCAGTATCAGATAAAGCTCAAGGCCGATGACATTATAGTGACATCCGGCGGTTCCGAGGCTGTGCTATTCGCATTCCTCACCTGTTTGAACCCCGGTGACGAGATTATTGTTCCCGAACCTGCATATGCCAACTATATGGCATTCGCAATATCGGCCGGCGCAGTAATCCGTCCCATACGCTCAACCATCGACGAGTCGTTCGCGTTGCCACCTATGGAACGTTTCGAGGAGCTTATAAACGAGCGTACACGCGGTATTCTTATATGTAACCCCAACAACCCTACGGGCTATCTCTACACACGCAACGAGATGAACCGCATACGCGATCTTGTAAAGAAGCATAATCTATACCTCTTCTCCGATGAGGTCTATCGTGAATTCATCTATACTGGTTCACCTTATATCTCGGCATGTCACCTCGAGGGAATTGAAGAGAATGTAGTCCTTATAGATTCAGTTTCAAAGCGTTATTCCGAATGCGGTATAAGAATAGGTGCATTGATAACAAAGAACAAGGCTGTACGTCAGGCTGTCATGAAGTTCTGCCAGGCGCGTCTTAGTCCCCCACTCCTTGGCCAGGTTGTGGCAGAGGCTTCCATTGATGCTCCACGCTCATACGCCATAAACACATATGAGCAGTACATAGAACGCAGGAACTGCCTTGTTGATGAATTGAACAAATTGCCCGGTGTTTATTCCCCTATTCCTATGGGTGCTTTTTACACTGTTGCACGCTTGCCCATTGATGACAGTGACAAGTTCTGCGAATGGTGTTTGACCGATTTCGAGTACGAGGGCGAGACAATCATGATGGCTCCCGCATCGGGATTCTACAGCGAGGAGGGCTTTGGAAAGAACGAAGTGCGTATAGCATACGCCATTGACAAAGCCGATTTGAAGCGCGCCATATTCCTGCTCGGCAAGGCTCTTGAACAGTATCCCGGTAGAGTGAATCTGTAAATGACATATATAAAAAACTGCACCATAGACAGCTGTCTATGGTGCAGTTTTTTATTGTTTTACCTTATGTTCCGTGTAGGAATTGCCGCTTTGTCTTGAATGGCATTTTGTTAAATCTTTTGTATAGTTAATGCGGCTTTTTCTCTTATATACCAAGGAATTATTTCTCAGCAATCACCTCCATTATACATTCTTTGCAATTAAAGCGCAGTCCGAAGCGTTTTCCATCGCCGCTTACAAGGTAAAACGGCTCTTTGAAAGGCGATTTTGTGCCGTTTTTGGTGCACCACCCCATGCTGTATTTAATGCAATGTTTGCAGAACATGACTGTTACGCCAACTGGCGGCTCAATTTCATATGCCGGTGCTGTTTTTAACACTCCATGTTGTGCATAAAACTCTCTGGCATAATTATTTGATATGTTTCCTTTATAGTCTATTTCGGCAGTTACGAATGGTGTTTTTAATTTACTGTTGTTTGTCAATTCGCCACTTGGGGTGCCTTTATGTCCCTCCAAAAGCAGTGCGCATAGTGAGCGGCGCATCTCGGAAAGCAGTGAAGACGGTACAAACCACTCGCCCGACAAGTCAACCTCGACCTTTACTGCATCAAAGGGGGTGTTTCCCCATTTCTTCAACTGGTTGACGATATTCTCTTTTTGTGATGAACGGGCCGGTTCCTTCTTGAACGGCATCTCCACACATTGCTCTACTCCGCTCTCGTCGGTACCCTGCAGCATGAAGCCGAACTTACTCTCTCCGAACTTTAGCGACAGCGACATCTTGCGGGGTTGTGCCGGGCGGGCAAGCTCCCTTTCGAATGCGCAGTCGTAGTTGCGGAAGAGTTCATCGCCGCTCTCCACTGGTGGCATCGTCTGGGGAAAAACCCTGTTCCCCTCTACCCTGTTTATGCGGAATCCGCAAAGCTTTCCGTCACGGCCCACGAAGCATAGCCCGTCACCGTTGTTGAGAATCTCTCCTACTGCGGTAAAATAGTTGCGTGAAACGAATTTGACCTTTCCCACATATTCTCCCTTTGACTTAGGTGTGTCAAACGATGTCATGTCACCTTTTTCGCCATGCAGCATATAGTCCGTGAAACCGCGGTTGAAACTCTTTCCGGGAGCAGGTGTGAACTGCGGAACACACTTGCCGTATGACGCTCTTGTATATTCCCTGCGTCGTGCAAGTACTTCATCCAGTTTTTTTCTGTAGTATGCGGTTATGTTCTTTACGTAAGAGATATCTTTCAGGCGGCCTTCAATCTTGAACGAGGTCACGCCGGCGTCGAGCATTTCCTCGATATGCGCGCTGCGGTTCATGTCTTTCAATGAGAGAAGGTGCTTGTCGCGTGCAATGACGCTCCCGTCCGAATCGACAAGGCTGAACGGCAGACGACAGAACTGTGCGCATGCGCCACGGTTGGCACTGCGCCCGAAACAGTGCTGCGATGCGTAGCATTGTCCGCTGTAGCTGACACACAACGCACCATGAACAAACACCTCGAGTTCCGTTTCGGGGACGACATCGTGTATCTCCTTAATCTGCGAAAGCGACAGTTCACGGGCAAGAACTATGCGTGGAAAACCGATGTCTGCAAGGAATCGGGCCTTTTCGGGTGTGCGGTTGTCCATCTGCGTGCTTGCATGCAGTTCAATTGGCGGGATGTCCATTCTTGTTATGCCCATATCCTGTACAATCAGTGCATCCACCCCAATCTCGTACAGTTCCTTGACAAGCTTCTCGACTGCCGGGACTTCATCATCATATATGATTGTGTTGAGTGTTACATATACTTTCGCGCCGAAGATGTGTGCATATTCTACCAGACGCGCTATATCTTCCACAGAATTTCCGGCGGCCTGACGCGCACCGAACTGTGCTGCGCCTATATATACAGCATCTGCGCCGTGGTCAATTGCGGCGATTCCTGTTTCACAATCTTTAGCAGGAGCAAGAAGTTCTATTTTGCGTGGTTGTTGCATGATTTCCTGTCGTTGGGTTATTCAGGTCACGAAGATACAAAAAAGAAGATATTTTTTTCGTATAAAATGAGGTGTATCAATATATTTTTTACTAAATTTGCTTCGTGGAAAAATTGATTAAGAACATATCTAAGCTTATTGCACGCAATGATTGCGTGATTATCCCCGGTGTCGGTGCATTCCTCGCTCACGAGGTTCCTGCAAGTTATAACCCTGAGGATAAGATGTTTATGCCCCCTCATAGGGCACTTCTTTTTAACCCCAACATCAAGGTTGACGACATGCTGTTGCTGTCGGAATACCTTGCCGGAGGCAAATATTCATACAGCGAGGCACTTTCTGCACTCTCAAAGGATACCGCTGATTTCAAGAAGGAACTTTCGGCCAAGGGTGCGCTCCGTTTCGGTGAACTCGGAACATTCTCAATGAATGTGAAGGGTGAATTCTCTTTTGCCCCCAATCCCAACGGCATTGACGACCCGTACAATTTCGGTTTCGAGCCCCTGCCGCTTCCTCTGTTGAGCGACCTCGAAAAGAAGGAGATTGTAATATCGCACAAGAGCATAAGGAAATACATTGCCGTTGCTGCTACAATAGCAGTAGCATTCTTTCTTATCGCACCTTTTGCAAACCATATGTTCTCATCATCTGACATGCAGGCTTCAATCGCCGACATCTCCGTATCCGCAAAGACTATGGACGTACGCACAGAACAGGAACCTGTCGTAGCAGTTCCCGTTTCTGCAGCCACCACTCTTCAGGAGTCCGCAGTGGCCGAAGAACCGGTAACTATACTCGAGAGTGAAGCAAAGGAAAAACATCACATTGTTATTGCATGCTTCCAGAGCGAGAAGAAAGCCAAGATGGCTGTTGACGAGTTCCAGTTGCTGCACAAGGCCGACTATACGGTGTTGGGCGAAAAGAACAGGTATAGAGTCGTTTACGGTAGCTTTATGACTCCTGAAGAAGCCTACTCGTCACTCCCGGCCGTAAAGGCAGTATTTGCCGATGCCTGGGTTTACTCACTCTAATCCACAACAACACTACGCTTTATGAGTAAGATTATATGCCCCAAGTGCGACCATGCCATTGATTTCGATGCAAGGGGTTACAAGGAGGGTCAGTCATTGGTCTTCGAATGCGAGCATTGCCGCAAGAGTTTCACCATTAGAATAGGTGAGAACGAAGAAGATATCCAGACTGAAGATTTCGGACATATAGTAGTAATAGAGAATACATTCTGTTACAAGCAGGTCATTCCTCTTTGCGAGGGTGACAATATGTTCGGACGATATAACAAAGGTACCGTAATTTCACATCCCATTGAGACCAGCGACCCCAGTATGGACCGCCGTCACTGTATAATAAACGTGAAACGCGGCTATAATGGCGAGCTTACATACACTATACGTGACAACCAGAGCGTGGTGGGAACATTCGTCATGAACCGCATACTCGGCAATCGAGAAAGACTGCTCATTGAGGACGGTGCAATAATCACCCTGGGCGCAACAACGCTGATACTTCACACACCCGAAGGGGAAGAATAACAACACACAAGAAGGCCCTAAAACGCATACATGCTAAAAACTGTCCCTCTTTGTCAGGAGGGACGAGCAACGTAGTTGCGGAGGGAGATGGAAATCATGCGAACCTTACAGACATGGCGTGCCTGTCAAATCAAAGTCCAAGACTCTGTTTACCTTGTAAAATCCTGTATTCTTTTCCGTTGATTGACAACTGATAAGGAGCATTGGATTCCACATAAACCATGTTCCCCTCACGAATCAATGATGTTTCCACATCCCCGAATCGCAGCCCGGTTACACCGTGACATCTGTCGCTTGTGCTGTGCCATACAACGCGGTTTACAGTAGCATCGGCCCTTATTCCTATTATATTCTCAATGAACAGGGATATCGGTATTAGGCCACTCCATCCCACAAAATCAGGCTTTACCATGTTAATACCAGTTGCGTCCGTTGCCGGCATATACATATCGGGAGAATATAGTTCCCAAATGGTTCCGGTCGATTCAAATACCTTATACATGGTCTCCATGTTCTTGCGGGCTATTGTTGTGGCAAGTTCCTCGTAACCGCTTTTCTGCAACCCCTTCACTGTCATATAAGTTGTCGGTGCCCATACTCCGCCTCGCCAATAACATCCACATTTGTCGTAGTAGGGTTGGTTGGCTGCAAGTGAAGGCAGGGGCAGACGACGCCAAAAGAGACTTTCATCCTTTATGGCTTTTACAAGACATGCGGTCTGTTCCGGTGATGATATTCCGGCTAGCATAGGCCAGAATGTGGCGGACGTTATCCATGGAGTGCGTACCGATGCAGTGTCCACATCGTAATAAAGGCCTGTTTCATTGTCCCACATGTAACGGTTTATACGCTCTGACAGGTCTGTGGCTTTCTTTTTGTATTTTTTTGCCTTTCTGTTTTCACCGAGGATGGTACATATTTCGGCAAGATTATCGTAACACATCTTTATCTGCGATGACATGTCTATCCACCCCATGGCATCGGTAGCCGAGTGTATGTCACCGTCGGGAGCCGGACGTCCCATGTCACGTGGTGTGTTGTCCATTCCGCTAGCCTGTCCGTTCGACCAATAAAGCCGGTGCTCAGTTCCGTTGGCCCTACGGTTCTCCTCAACCCATGCCACATATCTTTCTATTGGCTCAAGAACTCTTTCAAGACGCAGCGTATCCTTCGTGAACCTGAAATACTCCATCTCGGCCCAACTGAAGAGCGGTGGATTTATAGTACGCGCATAGTTGGGACCGAGCCCCCAATGGTGGTCAATGCCGTCAGCTTCGTTAAGTATGCGGCAAATCATTCCGTTGCTGTGCTGACGTGCATAGAAATTGTCTTGCGATTCTATGAACGGAAATATATGCCCGGCATATCTGCCGAACATTACCATGAAATGTGTGTCCCATTGGAAAATCTGAGGTGAAAGCCCCTCATCAATCCAGTTGGCGACGAGAGGGGAGCCCGCTGGTGGTTGCCTCAGGTTCGAGAATGCAATTTCCCAGGCTCTCCAGTATAGTTTCACCCATTCGGGGTTCTCCTCCCACACAGGCCGGGGCAGGCTGTTCTTTATCTCATTGAACTGCGGTAAGGAAGCATACTCATACTCCTTTTTATAAAAATATTTTCCCCGTTCATCCTGTGCAAGAATTCCGGTCAACGGAATTGCAAGCAGGGCCAGTATCATTACAGCTTTCCTCATATTACTTTTCAGGCAACAGTGTGTTCGTGTATATCATTCCAGCCCTCTCTAGTTGTTCGGGAGATATCTCGTTATAGTTGTCAACAGTGAAGAGTGCGACCTTGAAACGGCGTACTTTGTCGAGGAACCTGAACATAGGGTGGCTATACGCGCTTGTATGCAGTGCTATCCATTCAATGCGTTCACCGGCAAACAACTTGTCGAAAAGCAGGTTTTTAATCAAAGCCGAAGAGAGGTCTTCCGCCATGCATGAATACAGTACCCTGTAATATCTTTGCGCAACCAATTCCCTGTAGTCGTTGTACGAGAATGCCTCAACTACCATGCGCTCCCGCAAGTCCGGGAAGTACCGTGCAAGAATATCCGGGTCGGAAACCTTGTCAGTCACCAGATATATATTCCTGTTCCGCATGAAGTAGTCGTTTATCTTCTCTGCGGTCATCGGTGTGTAACGGCCGTGAATCTTCTGTGCCGAGAAATGAGCTAAAGAGGGTATGCTGTCACCCCACTCCGCGTGCCCTGTCATGCGGTTGAAATCACTCCATGAGTGCGCTGCCACAAGTACGCTGTCGCTTGTGAACATTAAGTCGATTTCAACGAACCCATATCCATTATTCACGGCATTTTCAAGTGCTTCGAGAGAATTTGTATAGACATAACCGTCAATGGCGCCACCTGCGTGCGCAATAAGTTCAGCCCGGTGTATTTTCTCTTGCGTGACACAGGAGAAAAACAACGGCAATAGTGCAAGCAACAGCAGTCTGTTCATGTTCAGATGGGCCTGCAAGCCTGTTTCAGGAACTCAAGTTCCGCGCCGGAAAGATGCGGTGAGAGCTTGCCGAATACAACTGTATGATAGTCGTTCAGGTATTCGCGTGCATCATCGCCGAGAAGCTCTGGAATAATAGGTTCAGTATCTATCGGGCAAAGAGTAAGCGGTTCAAGTGCATAGAATTGTCCGAACTCGCTCTCGCAAAACTCTTTTACCACCATAGTGTTCTCTATTCGTATTCCGTGACGCTCTGCCTTGTATAGCCCGGGTTCGTTGGTAACGGTCATTCCCGGCAGAAGCGGTGCCGGCACATTGTTCATCCTTATCTGGTGTGGGCCTTCATGAACGTTCAGGAAATGCCCTACTCCATGCCCTGTACCATGCAGATAGTTCTCACCTGCCTGCCACAGCCATTGGCGGGCAAGTACATCTAACTGAGTACCGCAAGTTCCTTTGGGGAATTTCGCCATTGCAAGTGATATGTGTCCGCGCAGGACGCGTGTATAATCCTCTTTTTCCTCTTGTGTCAGCTCGCCAAGCGGTATTGTACGTGTTATATCGGTTGTTCCGTTTATGTACTGTCCTCCGCAGTCAAGAAGCAGGAGCCCTTTCTGCTCGAGCGTTGCATTGGATTCTGCAGTAGGTTCATAGTGTACAATGGCAGCATTCTTGCCATATGCGGCTATAGTAGAAAAACTGAGTCCTCTGAAAGTCTCGTCAACGGAACGGAACTCTGTAAGCTTTGCATCAACGTCGAGTTCGGTGACAGTGCCACTCTTTACCGCCGGCTTCAGCCAGTTGAGCAACTTCACCATTGCCACGCCTTCGCTGAGCATGGCATCCTCGAAGCCGGCAATCTCAACGCTGTTCTTTACAGCCTTCATCATTGCGACCGGAGAATCTACATACACTGGGACGCAATTCCCGTTCAGGTTCTCCAGCACCGCGCGGTTGCAGCGGTTAGGCTGGACAAGAAGTGTTCCGTGGGGGTACGACCCGAGTGCCTGCCAAACGTTTTCGTATGGGGCAATGGCGATACCCTCCTCTTCGAGATATGCCTTCACGTCGGCTGCAATCTTCTCCTTGTTGACGTACAATGTCGCATTGTCGGACGTAACCATCATGTATGCAACAACGACCGGGTTGTACTCAACGTCACTGCCGCGGAGATTGGTCAACCATGCGACCTCATCGAGCATCGTTACGAGCATGCCGTCTGCTTCTTTGGCTGCCAATGCGGCACGCAGACGTGCAATCTTGTCGCCGGCACTTTCGCCGCAGAATTCCATCGGCAGCACAAAAGCTTCGCCTGCCGGAACAGACGGGCGTCCGTCCCAAATTTCCGCAAATGGATCTGTCGAGGCATCCACATTTATGCCATGTTCCGAAAAGAGTTCGCTCCATGCCTTTACCTCCGCTATGGAACATACCTTGCCGTCAAGGCCCACGACATCACCTTCGGAAAGGTTGCTACACAACCATTCTGCTATGGATAGTGTTTCGGGAAGGCCGTCTTTCATCAATTCTATGCCTGTGCCCTCAAGCGAGATTCCGGCTGCCAACCAATAACGCGAATCGGTCCACAGGCAGGCTTTCTCCTTGGTCACTACAACGGTTCCTGCAGAGCCGTCGAAGCCGGAAATCCATTCGCGTGATTTCCAACAGTCTGCTACATATTCACTGCTGTGGGGGTCGCTGCTTACAACAACGAACGCGCTCTGGCCATGCTCATGCATGAAGCCGCGCAGTCTTTCCAGTCTTTCCTTAATCATATCCATAATGGCATTCAAATATATCGTGCAAATGATAGAGAGGAACACGTGCTCCCGTTCCATTCATGCGAAGATAAAAAGAAGTTGTGTAAAAAAAGAACAATTAGCGTTTTTTATAAACAGTTGTCGTGTAAAAATTTATTCCACAACCACATAAGCGATGTAATTGTTGTTTTCCGTTACCGGGTTCAAGTTCAGATACCCCTTTGATATCCTGCCGTTATCAAGTTGGAGCGGATATTCTTTAGTGTACGATTCGTGTGCGCGCAAGGCTTCGCCCCGGCATTTGTGGAACTCGACGGTGTAACGTCCACTACGCCCCGACACAACAAATCTGTCGTAGAAGATGCGTGAAACAAGGCCCATATTCATCCTCAGGTTCAGCTCCATGCATGGGTTAAGCGCGAGCCCTGTCTCTGTTTTATATATCATCATATCAACACCCAAATATCCCTCATAACCTGTGCCTGACAGCATTCCGCACAGAATTTCTTCCAGAGCATCCTTGACTTTTATTATTTGCTCTGCAGAAAGATAACGCTCAAGTATTTCCTCTATTTCGCCGTCGGCAGCCAACATGTTACCCGAATAGCCGCCTTTCACGGTACTGAATAGCGAATATCCTGCAAATGAGACCTTTGCTCCGGAAACGAAGAACTCCATAGCGAACTCCTTTACACAGTCGAGAAACTCCTCACAGACTACGCCGCCTTGACGTCTGATTATTCCTTTGCAGAAGTTCTCCATTGGTGGTTCCACACGTCCTATTCCCCACAGAATTCCTTTTCCGCTGCCCGACCATGGAGCTTTTACCACAGAACGTTCGCGGCTACATATATACTCGGCCACATCGGACATCTCTGTAAAATAGCATGGCAACGGAGGCGTCTCCACACCCCTCTTTCTCAATCGCGAAAGTATTTCTATGGATGATTGTCGGTTCGATAGCTTGCGTATGGTTTCAACAGCCTCGTCGCTTGGCAACGCGGCATCCTTGACACCTGTTTGCTTTAAACGTCTTTTAATCTGCGCGCTCCACCCCCAGGGAACCGCTCCTGTGACAACACTCCTGTTTTCCTCGCCGTATGGCGCAGCAATGTCAAAAATGGCTGAAACAGAGTCGTAATATTGGCAGTGTCCCTCTCCCGGCAGCAATACGGCATCGCCGACCGGTGCATACCATAGTGGCAGTGTCGCAAGATCGTAAGCAATCTGCTCCGCATATTGCGGAGCACGATAATTAGCGCTTCCGTCAGCAAGCGCAAGGTCATTTTCAGGGTTGAATATATGAAGTTTCACAGTATTACGATATTCTCAGTAAAGCACTCCGATGTCAGTGCTATCCTATCTTATATGATGCCCTACCGGGTAATCGTTTATTTATTCATTGCATGTTGTATGCTGATTGATATTTACAGAATGGGGGTTCCTTTAAATATCAATTTCAAGGCCGTCATATGCAAGATGCACGCCCTCGGGAAGGCATTTTTCAATCTTCGCATGCAAACCGATGTGGTGCATCATGTGCGTGAAATATACCTCTCTCGGCTTTAACCTTTCCACAACCTGCAAGGCTTCCAAGACTGTCTGGTGAGTCTTGTGCGGTTTGGAGAAGCGGAGTGCGTTTATTACAAGAACTTCAACACCTTCAAGTTTCTCCAGTTCTCCCGGCTCTATATAACTCATGTCTGTTATATATGCAAGTTTGCCGAACCTGTATGCCGTTATCGGAAACATTCCATGGAACACGCGGATGGGTGTTACGTCTATGTTACCGACTCTGAAACAGCTTTTGTCTGAAACCGGGACTATACATATGTTGGCAACTCCGGGGTATTTTATTCTTCCGAAGCAGTATGGGAAGAAGGCTCTTATCTGCATCTCCGTTTCGCGGTCGGCATAAATCGGCAGCTCTTTGTTTCTTGTATATGGCCTCAGGTCGTCAATACCTATGATATGGTCATAATGCTTGTGAGTCATGAGCAGTGCATCGATATTCTTCACATCTGCACTGAGCATCTGTTCACGAAAGTCCGGGCCACAATCTATGAGTATCGTAGTACCCTTGTCTTCCAATAAAGCCGAACAGCGCAATCGTCTGTCGCGTGGGTCTGACGAAGTGCAGACTTCGCACTTGCATCCTATTTCGGGGACGCCGGTCGATGTGCCGGTGCCTAAGAATTTCAGTTTCATGGTTTTACTCTATCACATTTACCTCCATATTGAGCTGCACTCCGAACTTTTCTGTTACGGATGCAACCACCTCCTTGGCGAACGCGATTACGTCGCATCCCTTTGCACCGCCCAGGTTTACTACAACCAGTGCCTGATGACGATACACACCCACATTCTTGTGTGGCTTCTCCTTCCAGCCGCATTGCTCTATCATCCACCCGGCAGACAACTTTACATTGCCGTCGGGAAGCGGATAACACGGCATTGTCGGGTACTGCGCACGCAGTTCGTCAGCTTTCCGGGCTGTCACGATAGGGTTCATGAAGAAGCTGCCTGCACTTCCCATCTCTGCGGGATCGGGCAATTTTGCACGGCGTATCTCGCATACGGCACGGCGCACGTTGGCAAGCGTTTCTCCGCCCAGTTCATTTACTTTGTCTTTAAGGTTTCCGTATGACAGCTTGAAAGGCGCGTTCTTCTTGAGACGGTATGTCACGTATGTGACCACATGTTTGCCCTTCTCCTCGTCCTTGAATATGCTGTATCGGTATGCGAACCGGCATTCCTCTTTTGTAAACACATGCCTTGACGCATCGCTCAGTGCAACGGTCTCCACCTTTTCTATGAGGTCTCCGGCCTCTACTCCATAAGCTCCCACATTCTGTACTGCACTTGCGCCGACCTCACCGGGGATAAGCGAAAGGTTTTCAAGGCCGTAAAGCCCCTCTCCGACGGTATATGCGACCAACTCGTCCCAGTTCACTCCGCTCCCGACACGCAACAGCACATCGTTTTCATCTTCACCGATACGTTCAATGCTCTTAATATCCGAGTGGAATATCACCCCGTTGAAATCCCCGGCAAAAAGCAGATTGCTGCCACCGCCTATTACCAGAGAGTCACCTTCAAATCCGTTTGCAATAAAGCCGGCAATCTCCTCCTCTGTACTGAATTCGACAAAAAGTCGTGTCCTGGCCTCAATGCCGAATGTATTATGTTTCAGTAACTGATAATTATCAAAGCAATTTATCATATAGCAGTCATATTCGCGCAACAAAGGCGCAATCATTATGCGAAATTACTTTTTTAATCTCAATAAAGCAATTAAATGGAATACTTATTGCAATATGTCGGTACAGTCAAGTGTTCTCTTGGAGCAATTTTACAGCATTTCAATAATGCCCCACACAGCCATCATGTGGCAGAATGTGCCGAGAAGCACGAACAGGTGGAATACTGAATGGGTATATTTCACCTTGTGCAGGCTGTAGAGCAGCGCACCCGTTATGTATGCGACACCTTCGCCAATGACCCACAGGAATACCGGCAACGGAACTGCGTCATAGAACTGTCTCATGGCGACAAGTATCGTCAGTCCCATGAGTACGTAACATATGGTCGCAAGATAGCTCTGTTTCTTCAGACTGTAAAGGCTGAGCGAAGTTCCTACTATAGCGCACAACCAACAGAAAATGAATATTCCCCATCCCCACCAGCCGCTGTCGCGCATAGCCATAAGCGTTACCGGGGAGTAGCTTCCTGCAATATACCAGTATATGGCAGCGTGGTCGAACTTGCGCAGCCTGCGCCGTTTCTGCGTTCCCGGTTCAGCCGCGTGGTAAGCCGTTGAGAAAATGTATGATGACATCATTCCCAATGTGTAAAGAACTAAGCTTGTGATTGAAACGGTGTCGCCTCCTCGCGCTATTGTCTCACAAATGAAGAATGCACCCACAGCAATAGCTATGACTATTCCTGCGCCATGGGAAATTATATTGAGCTTCTCCTCTTTCTGTGTGTAAATTTTCTCTTCGCTCATGATGTGTAAAAGTAGTATAATTTCACAAACCTTCCCTAATCTGCAATGATTATTTAACAAACAAAAGCATTTTTGAACAAAAATAGTTAAACCATAGAGCAAGGGTATCTACGGGTTTTATCGCCATCAATGGCAATAAACTGCCAGGAAAACATCAGTTGAGAGCCGCTTTCTCCTTAAAAAGTCCAGTCATAAAAAAACTGCTATGCCCAAAATGACATAGCAGTTTCTTAAATATACATTTTCAACCGTTTTTACTCGGCTTTAGCCGCACGGCGGATACCGCGACGCTTTGGTGCCGGAGCCTCTGCCGGCTTCTCCTGCTGTACACCTGCAAGCTCAGGGTCAATCATAATACGGCCGCAGTTCTCGCAAACGATGATTTTCTTTCTCATGCGGATGTCCATCTGACGCTGGGGCGGAATCTTGCTGAAGCAGCCGGCACATGCGTCACGCTCGACATAAACGATACCGAGACCGTTGCGTGAGCTCTTGCGGATGCGCTTGAATGATGTCAAGAGGCGTGGCTCGATGTTGAGTTCAAGGTCACGTGCCTGCTCGCGGAGTTTCTCCTCCTCGGCCTTTGTCTCGGCAACGATATCCTCAAGTTCAGCCTTCTTCATCTCGAGGTCCTTCTTGCGCTCCTCGAGTATGTTTGTAGATCTCTCGAGCTCTTCACTCTTCTGCTGCTCCTGACGCTTAGCATCGTTGATCTTCTTCTCATCGTGCTCTATAACCAGACGGTTGTACTCTATTTCCTTGTTCAGGAGGTCGAACTCGCGGTTATTGCGTACATTGTTCTGGTCAGATGTGTATTTCTCTATGCTTCTCTTGGCCTGCTCCATCTCCTCGCGGAAACCAACCACGTTCTCGCGGATGTTCTTGATGTCATTGGTGATGTTCTCGATACGTGTGCCAAGACCTACAATCTCATCCTCGAGGTCCTTAACCTCCAAGGGAAGCTCACCGCGCAGAATCTTTATCGCGTCAATCTGCGAAAGGATTGTCTGCAACTCATAGAGGGTCTTCAACTTCTCTTCTACTGTGTATTCAGAAGGATCTTTCTTTGCCATTTTCTTATATATTTAAAGTGTTAATAATTTATCTTTCGTCTTGTCATTCTCATGGAGCGAAGCGACTGAAGAATCTCATCCATTCGCACCCAACATGAAACATTCTTTATAAATAGTTTACAGGGTTGGTGTTTACCGTAGTCTTCATCACCTTCACACCCGGGCAAGCCCTTTCAACAATCTCCCTGAAAATATCCATTGTATATTGCTCGCTCTCGTAGTGACCAATCACAGCCATCACCATCTTGCCTGTGTAGTTGAAGAGGTCGTGGTAACGCGCCTCGCCCGTAATGTACACATCGGCACCCGCAGCCATTGCAGCACCTGCAAACGAACCGCCCGCACCTCCGCACAAAGCAACACGTTTCACCCCCTTGCCAAGCAACGGAGTGTGGCGCACACTGCCCACTTTGAACCTTTCCTTCACGCACTGCATGAACTCCACCTCGTCACACTCGGTAGGCAGTTCACCAATTACACCACTGCCCACACTACCCCAACTGTTCTTCAACTGGTAGATGTCGAAAGCAGGCTCCTCGTATGGATGCGCCTTCAACAACGCCGCAATAACCTTGTTCTTGAGGTATGCAGGCAACACAGTCTCAATGCGCACCTCCTGCTCGCGATGCAACTCGCCCACCTCGCCACAGAAAGGATTGCACCCTTCACCGGCCTTGAAAGTACCAAAACCATCGACATTGTAGCTGCAAGAGTCGTAGTTACCGATATTGCCACAACCCGCCGCAAAGAGCGCGTTGCGCACAGCATCGGCCGCCGATGTAGGAACATATACCGCAAGTTTCAATAGCGCATCCTCCTTTGGAACAAGAATACGCACATTCTGCAAACCAAGTTTCTCGGCAATACGGTAGTTCACCCCACCCGGAGCATTGTCAATATTTGTGTGAGCCGAATAGATTGCAATACCGTTGGCCAGAGCCTTGATGACACAACGCTCAATGTAGTTAGAACCGGTAATGCGTTTCAGCGGAGAGAAAATCAGCGGATGATGCGACACAATGAGATTGCACCCCGATGCAACGGCCTCGTCAACAACGGCCTCGGTCACATCAAGACACAATAAAACCCCTGCAACTTCCGCTTCTGTTAATCCAATCTGCAAGCCGGCATTGTCAAATCCGTCCTGCAACGGCAGAGGCGCGAACATTTCAAGGGCATTCGCTATATCCTTTATCCTAAC
>JAZRLO010000044.1:0-78545 GCA_045646845.1 Bacteroidaceae bacterium | reverse complement strand
AGAACACAATAATTTAAAATCGGACTTATCCATTGCCATTGCACGCATGCGCGGCATATTGGAGTGATTTGCGGCAGAAACTGTTGAGGAAGCTACACTTGAAACGGGTGAAGCCGCAAAAAGCGGCATTTGCATCATTGCAAAAAGCACGATTGGAAAAACTGTTCTTTTCATAATCCTGAAATTCTTTTTGCAAATATCAGCAAATAAAATCTAGGACAAAGAGTGATTTACCCTAAAGTATTTTAGGACAATCCCTATTTGGAAATACGCGCAATTCAAACAGGTGGTCTATTCTTCAAGATATGCAGCGCTTGCGCTTGAATAGCGTCTCCACGCATCTACCATAGAGAGGAAATCCGCCGGAAGCTCAGAGTCAAAGAACATCTCTTTTCCTGTACGCGGATGCACGAAACCTAAAGTCTTGGCATGCAAGGCCTGACGTGGACAGAGCTTGAAACAGTTGCGCACGAACTGGCTGTACTTGCTAAAATTTGTACCTTTCAGAATCTCATCGCCACCATACACATCATCGTTGAACAGGATATGGCCGATATGCTTCATATGCACCCTTATCTGATGCGTGCGTCCGGTCTCAAGATTACATTCCACAAGTGACACATAGCTGAGTCTCTCAAGCACCCGATAATGGGTCACGGCATGTTTGCCGACGGATTCGTCGGACGACACGCACATCTGCAGACGGTTGCGCGGATTGCGAGTAATGTTCCCGACAACCGTGCCGGAATCCTCCTTGAGCGAACCCCACACGACCGCATTGTATGTCCTGCGCGTAGTTTTTTTGAAGAACTGCATCCCGAGATGCGCCTTCGCCGTGGCTGTCTTGGCAACAACAAGAAGACCGGACGTATTTTTGTCAATACGGTGCACAAGACCCACTTGAGGGTCATTCGGATCGAATGACGGATTGTCCTTCAAATGCCATGCAACCGCATTTATGAGTGTACCGTGAGTATTTCCGCAACCCGGATGCACTACAAGCCCGGCCGGCTTGTTCACGACCATGAGGTCATCGTCCTCATATACTACATCGAGTGGAATATCCTCGGGGATGATACTGTTGTCATACGCAGGTGTATTGAGAGTAATCACAACTTCGTCAAGCGGCTTCACCTTATAATTGCTCTTCACCACCCGTCCGTTGACAGATATTGAACCGGCATCGGCTGCCTGTTGTATTTTGTTGCGCGAAGTATTGGCAACATGATCGACAAGAAACTTGTCAATACGTACAGGCGACTGCCCTCTGTCGGCAGTCACACGTATCTCACGGAACAGAGTCTCCTCCTCGGAATCAAAATCCTCGGCCGCGAAGCCCGTCAGCTCATCAAGTTCCTCACTCACAGCCATAATCAATCGAAAAATTCCTCATCTACCTCCGGGCCGTCTTCCTCCTCTTCAACCTTTCCGTTACCTACGACAATAGTAATGGCGGAACCTTCCGGAACTGCATCTCCGTTGGAAAGAGCCTTGCCGTTATAACGGAGTTCATAGACCCAATCCTTCTCACCGTCGATTTTGCGGACGCCATCAACCTCAAAGCCATAAGATATTATACGCTCCTTCGCTTCGCGCAAAGAGCAGTTGTCTATGACACTCGGAATCACCTTTTTCGGTTTCTGCGTGGTATTGAGAACCACATATATCTTACGGCCCTCCTTCACTACGGAATTGGCCTTGGGCGTCTGTTCGAGAACCTCGTCCTGCAAGCGCCCCTCTTCGAATTCATAATACTGTATCTCGAGCGTAAAGCCTTTCGAGTTGAGTTCAGCCTTGGCATCATCGAGATTCATATTGCATACATTGGGTACCTCGACCTCCACACCATGGTCAACATGCCAACGCAGCAGCTGCATACCCAAAAGTACAAGACCGGCTGTCAGTACAGCCATTCCTAAAAGATTCAAGAACAGAATCCCCGCATTCTTCATTGCCGAATTCTTTTTACCTCCTGACGCAGATTTCTTTTTGCCGTTATCCATGTATCAATATAACTTATATTAGGCAAAAATAATACAAAGTAGGAGCAATAACAAAAATATGCCGCTATTTTTGCATGCAGGACAGATCAAAAGAGGACAAACTGAAGTTTTAACAGCTTGTAACAGAAAATGAGGGGGTGCAAAGGATTACTATTCTTGTTTTCTTGTCGGTTTTGTATTATCTTCGCGGAATAATTATAATATTATTATAAAGTTATGAAAAAGATTCTCATGCTGATTGCTTTGGTGTTGATGACAACCGCAGCCGATGCACAGTTGTTCAAGAAGAAACAGAGCAAAGTTGAACCGGAATATGCAGCAGGCATGGTACCTGTGGTAAACGGAAAAGTGACATTCGAGGAGACTATCCCTGCCGAAGGTCTCACTGCAGCTGAGATTTCGGAAAAGGTGAATGGTTGGATAGCGGAACGCTATGTAGAGCCCACCGTACTCTCGGCTAAGAGATACGACGGAGAATCGCCCGAAGAGATTGTGATAAAAGGAGAAGAATATATTGTGTTCAAAAACACATTCTTTGTACTCAGCAGAGCAAGAATGTACTACTACATGACTATTGTCCCAGCTGACGGAGAGTGCAGATTCAAGCTTTCGCGCATAACATACTGGTACGACGATGAAGACGAGAACGGCGGAATAAAGATGAAAGCCGAGAACTGGATTACCGATGAAAACGCATTCAAAGAGAACGGCAAGCTCAAGAAATTCGAAGGGAAATTCCGTCGCAAGACAATAGACCTCAAGAACTTGCTGATAGAGGAAATTAAAGAGGCGTTAAAATAACAACAATTGAAAAACATGAGAAAAGTCGATAAGATAAGGCAGATTCTTAACATATTGTTCCTGGCCGGTGCACTGCTCACATTCATCCTATGGGCAGCCGACAGCCACGGTATGGCATTCAAGATAACAGGATTCACCTCTTTGGGAATAAAGGCGATTGACTTCCTGCTGCGTTTCATCAACTGAACCGACTTTGACCGTTACAAGATAAATGAAGAAAGTTTTCTTTTCAATCATACTTGCATCACTCACCTTGACAGGATGGGGACAGCATCTGCAGGGACACCAGCTCGATCACAACAGCGGAGGCGGTTTAGGTAGCGGAGAAGTCTTCAACCCGTTCAAGAACAATGCCGGTGACTCCACCAAAACCGAAATCAAAGTCCCGAAGGAGATACACCAGTGGAAGGTTGACAGCAAATTCGGCATCAGACACGAAGTCAATGCCGACACCTTGCAGCACATGTTCCAGAACAGCCACCTCACTGAAGGGGAAAACGGAGAATACAATTTTCTGGGAAGCATGGGTACCCCACGACAGAGCAGAATTTTCTTCAACCGCCCCACCGACACAAGGTTCGACTTTCTGCAACCATATGACTATTTCTATACAGAACCCGACAGATTCTTCTTCACCGATACGAAATCGCCATATACGAACCTTACATATCACTCTTCGGGAAACCAAATCGACGGTGACGACCGGTTCAAGGCATACTTTTCGACAAACGCAGGCAAGCACTTCGGTGCCGGCTTCCTTTTCGACTACCTTTACGCCCGGGGAAGATATGACAACCAGGCAAGTTCGCAGATGAATTTCTCGTTTTTCTCGTTCTACCGCAGTGACAGGTACAATTACCATCTGTTGGCAAGCCGCTACCACATGAAACAGGCCGAGAACGGAGGTATAACCGATGACAGGTACATTACACGCCCCGAAGAAACAGACGGTTCGAACAGCAACTTCGGCACATCGGACATACCGGTAAAGTTGCAAGACAGCTGGAACAGGAACGATGCCCATGACCTGTTCTTCTCACACCACTACAACTTTGGATTCTACCGTAAAAAACTGACGGCAGACAGCACGAGCACAGTAAAGGATTCGACAGAGCAGGAATTCGTAAGCGTATCGCGAATAACGCATACCGCCGACCTGAAGTACCACAGAAGAGAGTTCATCAGCCACACTAACCAAAGAGGATACTATGCCGACACATTCCTGCCGTACGACTCGTTGGACAGAAGCAAAAGCTTCACCGTAAGCAACAGACTGGCGATTTCGCTCTGCGAAGGATTCAGCAAATGGGCATTTGCGGATATCACGGCATATGTAGCCTACAGGTACGACAATTACACGATGCCCGACACTCTTCCCGGTGGAAAAGAGACTAGCCTGAAATACGGCGAACACATAATTTCAGTCGGAGGCATCATCGAAAGCAAACTCAACGAACACTTCAGGTACAGGGTAGAGGGCGAAACGGCATTCGGCAAGGAATATGCCGGCTCGTTCGACATTGACGGAACGGTCGAAGCCAACTTCAAATTATGGAACAGGGAGGTAAAAGTGAGTGCGAACGCATACATGAAGAACAACCTTCCCTCGTTCTTCTACAGACATTACCACTCGGAGCACTACTGGTGGGACAACGACCTTGACAAGGAGTTCAGGACGCGGATTGAAGGAAAGATAGAGATTCCCGGGTGGAGGACAAGACTGAGCGTCGGATTCGAAAACATAATGAACTATACGTATATCGCCAATGAATCAGAGCAGCTCCCTGGTACGAACAACTACCCGAGCCGGCTCTCGGTTAAGCAGGAAAGCGGCAGCACAAGAGTCTTTTCGGCAACCCTAAAGCAGGATTTCAAGCTCGGCATACTGAACCTGAACACAGAAATCACATACCAGAACAGCAGCAACCAGGACATTCTTCCGTTGCCGGCACTGAACGTCTATGCCAACCTGTTCCTGAAGTTCAGAATCGCCAAGGTTCTCAACACGGAAATCGGCACAGACGTAAGATATTTCACGAAGTACTATGCACCCGACTACTCCCCGGCGCTGGGACAGTTCGTGCAACAGAACCCTGGCGAAAAGATTGAGATAGGAAACTACCCTCTTGCCAGCGTGTATGCGAACTTCCTTCTGAAACAGACCCGATTCTATGTAAAATATTACCATTGGAACGAGGGGCTCGGAAACAGAAACTATTTTCTGGTGCCGCACCACCCCATGAATCCAGGTGTACTATGGTTCGGCCTGTCATGGAACTTCTATAATTGACATGCCATACCGCAACATTATTCACAGGAGGGGTGTTTATGGATTTTAACTTATAACCTTTATCTAATACCGACATGAACATTACGGTCAAATGGGGATTCATAGGATGCGGAGAGGCCACTGAGAAGAAGAGCGGCCCGGCATTCCCTCTTGTCAAAGGATCAGAAGTCGTTGCGGTAATGGGACGCGACAGGGAAAAGACCAAAAACTACGCGAAACTCCACAACATTCCGAACTGGTACGTTGACGCGCAGTCACTGATTGACGACCCGGAAGTGAATGCCATATATATTGCTACGCCCCCATCATCGCACGCCACATTCGCCATAATGGCCATGAAAGCCGGCAAGCCGGTATATGTGGAGAAGCCGCTTGCCGCAAGCTACGAGGATTGTGCCCGAATAAACAGAATATCACGCGAGACCGGCGTCCCTTGCTTTGTCGCATATTACAGAAGATACCTCCCCTACTTCCTGAAGGTCAAGGAACTGCTCCCGAAGATAGGCAACGTGCTGAACGTGCAGATAAGATTCTCGGTTCCGCCCCGCGACCTTGACTACAACCGCGACAACCTCCCGTGGAGAGTACAGCCGGACATCGCAGGCGGAGGATACTTCTACGATCTTGCACCACACCAGATAGACCTTCTTCAGGAGATGTTCGGATGCATACTGTACGCCGAAGGATACACGGCCAACAGAGGAGGACTATACAAGGCCGAAGACACGGTAAGCGCATGTTTCAAGTTCGAGAACGGTATCCCGGGCTCAGGTTCCTGGTGTTTCGTGGCAGACGAGTCGTCAAAGGAGGACCACATTGAAATTTTCGGAAGCAAGGGGACAATAAAGTTCTCGGTCTTCACATTCGAAGCCATAGAGCTGAAGAATGAGGACGGCACACAGACATTCAGCGTTCCGAACCCTCCATACGTACAATTGCCGTTGATAAGAAACATTGTCGAGCATCTCCAGCACAAAGGAAACTGCAGTTGCGACAGCATCAGTGCAACACCGACAAACTGGGTTCTTGACAAGATTTTAGGTAAAATAATCTGAAGTCCATGGGAGTTCGGGAACCAGCAAGTATGCCAATGAAAAGAGGGTTGATATCATTCATATTGACTCTCTTGGTATTCGTGGTGCCGGCAAATTCCCAGGAAACGGTAACGACAGACAGCATTGGGCGAGGTAAAGAACTGAACGTTACGGAATACCTCGAAAGGAGACTCGAAAGGGAGCCCGAAAACGTACTCGAAAAGACCGAGGAGTTCATAAACACCTATCTTGACGAGAAGGACAGCATTTACATTTCGCCTAACCTCTACAACTTCACAATAATGCCGCAATACTCGAATGCATACGAGTATTACAGATTCTCGACAGGCAACGGGCAGCAAAGAATAACAATGAGCCCGTCTAGCATAAACAGAATAGGACTCTACTTAGGATGGAGGTGGCTGTTCCTTGGATACAGCATAGACCTTGAGGAAGGAAGCCCGCAAACGGATATAAATTTCAGCTTTTACACCTCAAAGGCAGGAATAGACCTCTTCTACAGAAAACGCACCGAAGGATACCTGATACGTAACCTCGAAGGTTTCAAGGAAGGCGGAAGGGAAATCGTTGACTACAACCACAGTTTTGACGGACTGACTGTCGAGCAAATGGGACTGAACCTCTACTACGTGTTCAACAATAAAAAGTTCTCCTACCCTGCTGCATACAGCCAATCGACGAACCAGCGCATAAGTGCCGGTTCCTTCATCCTGGGAGTAAACTATAACGAACAGTCTTTCGCATTCGACCACACCAAATTCGACCCGAAGATACAGGAGGCATTGCTGCCCGAATTGAAGTTCAATAAAATAAAATACAAGGATTTCAGCATAAACTTCGGGTACAGCTACAACTGGGTGTTCGCAAAAGATTGCCTGGCAAACATATCAGTCACGCCGGCGGTCGGATACAAGAACACCTCATTCAAGCTGAAGAACGGCAGTGAATTCTTTTCGAACATCAATTTCGATTTGATAACACGCGCCGCCATAGTTTACAACAACGGTAAATACTATGCCGGCGCGTCACTCGTATCACACACCTACTCCTACAACAAGAGTTCGCTTGCTATTCTCAACGGATTCGGTGTGATAAATGTCTATGTCGGATTCAACTTCTGGCGAAGGGACTGATTCCTGCCATCAGAACTTGAAACCTACAGTTCCCACAATTGATTGTCTGGTATTCTCGACCCTAGCACTGGGATTGACATATTCGGTGTCGTAGAAGGGTGAGAAGTCGCTGCCCTGTCTTTGGAACATATACGCAAGGTCAAAATAAAAATTCTTGCCGCGATAGCCGCAACCTGCTGTAATAATCTCCTTATCCAGTCTGTTCTGGAACTCGGTGGAGGTCGATGTCACCGCCGCATTGAGCATATTCTTATATGCATCTGAATTGAAAGGAGAAGTAACAAAATTATAGCCTGCACGTATTGCGAAGCCGTCAAGATTAAGTTCGGCACCAACGCGGGCTGTGTGCTGTTCCTTGAGATTATATCCGATTTCCTCGTTCTGGGCTTTGGCAACACTTGATGAACCATTGAAGCTACCAGAGGCGAAATCTGCATATTCGTACTCTGCATTGAGTGCAAGATAAGTTCCAAATGTATAAGACATTGAAGCATTCAGACGCAGGGGGGTTGACAATTTTGAACGAATAATGACATCACCGTTGTATAGTTCGTAATCACGGGTATCAATAACTTTTCCGTCCATGTCAGTTATTGATGCGGAACTGTACTCGTCATATTCGAACCATGTAGGAGTGTGAAGTGCGAAACCGACCTTGAAGGGAGAATACTTGAACGGACGGAATATAGCACCGATTTTGACATCAACACCCTGTCCTTTAATCCTGTAACGGTTCTCTATCGCATACAGTTCACCGACGTCATCCCCCTCGTCATAACATGAATATCGGCTGTAATCAATATTCTGTACACCCACGGTTGCACCGATATATACCCTGTCGCTAAAATTCATCGCAACGTTAAGATCGAACTCATCGACACCGCCGCTCTCCTCACTATAATAGCCATAGTATGTCGGTGTCCATATAAGGGTGCCGTCTGGCTTGGTAAGAAAATTGCCCTGGTCGTCGGATAACCTTGCCTCAGCACCAAGAAGAGGAAGCCAGCTGTTGTACATGTCATCATACATTGAATAGGAAAGATTGTCCCATGCGAACTTTCTGTTCTCGTAAAGGTCGGCCATCACATATTGCTGTGAGAAGCCATCCGCATACGGATTATATACATCGAGTTTTCCGGAAAGATTGTTTCTGTTACGATAGCCCAAACCGACGTTGATATACTTCAGGTAGTTATCACCGATATCGCAGGAGAAAACCATGCCCAGGTTCTCGACAGAAAAATTGTTCTCTTTGGCCTTAGTGGTTTCACCATTAAATTTAGCCTTATTGTCTATATAATCATAACTTGCAGTGAAAGAGACATCATTCCTGCGATAAAGGCCTATACCGGCAGGGTTGGTACCCATGACGGAGATATCACCGCCGAGCGAACCCATAGAACCGCCCATACCGATGAAGCGTGCAGTTCCGGTAAGGTCACTTTCAAAAAGCGGTATTACGTTGTACATGTCCTGAGCACAGACACCGAATGGCAACAACAGGAAAAGAATATATGTGAAGCGTTTCATAGTCAAAACATTAAATTATTTATTATTATTGATTTCTGAAGCATCCGCACTACCGCAGATACTCTGTAAGAAAAGACCCTTTATCTTCCACGACCACCGCCACGTGAACCGCCACCGCTGCGCGAACTGCCACCGCCACGTGAACCGCCACCAGAAGATCCTGCACGCGAACCGCTACCGGAAGATCCACTGCGTGAACCGCTGCTTATACGCGAACCACTACCGGAAGAACCGCTGCGTGAACCGCCACTGAGACTCGAACCGCCACCCGAAGAACGTGAACCTCTATCGGAAGAGCCTCTTACACTTGTACTGCTAGGTCTGTCGTATCCCCTTGAAGAAGAGCCGCCTACACGAGTTCCGCTGTTGCCGCGACGCCCGTCCTTGCGGACTGTAGCATCGTTGCCATTACCACGACGTCCATCCTTGCGGATTGTAGCATCGTTGCCGTTACCGCGACGTCCATCCTTGCGAACTGTAGCATCGTTGCCATTACCGCGACGCCCATCCTTGCGAACTGTAGCATCGTTGCCGTTACCGCGACGATCATCCTTGCGGACTGTAGCACCGTTACCGCTACCGCGACGTCCGTCCTTGCGGTCTTTTCCATCACGGACACCATTACCGGCACCGACTTTAATCTCGTTACCGCGACCATTCCTTTCACGACGCACGCCCTTGTCTGCACCAGGTCTGTCGCCATCACGTCTGCCGGCAACAACACCGGGTCTCTCTTTTCTGTCGGACCTTACACCGCGACCATTGGTATAGCGGTTTCCGAAGCGGTCGTTACGGCCACCTGCAATTCCGTTTGTAGTTATACTGTAAGGACGTCTTCCCGATGGTTTCCAACTTGCGTGATAGTGGTCGTGCCAGCCACCATAATAATGGTTGCCATACCACGCACATCCCCAATGAGTATTCCAATAGTGATCGTACCAATAGTGCGGACGATACCATGAATTCCAGTTCCAATAGTTATACGCACTCCATCCATATCTGAAATCCGACCAGTAGAACGGGTTGATTGAAGTCGGATAGATATCTATGCTGTAACCGTTGTCATATACCAACCAGTCGTTGATTCCGCAGTTGTACGTCAAGTCCCAATAAAGATTGCTTGACAGCAACCTACCGGGCGAACGGAAACGTATTATTCTTGAAGAATATCCGTAATCGTCATACACGTCATCAACGTCATTAGTATAATACATGTTCTCAATATACGTATCATATTCATGACCATCGACGACAACATCCGCATCTCCGCCGGCCAATTCATCAGCATCGACAAAGTATGCGTCCTCGGCACCTTCAACAACGAGCACTTTCTTCTCCTTCTTGGGAACAAAGTAGATATCGTCCACCTGGGCAAAGATTGCCAGAGGGAAGGTCAACAACAAAAGGAATGCAATTTTTTTCATAGTCGTAATGTTTAAGTCCACTTTCACACTACAAAAGTAATGAGTGGGAAACAATCAAAACAGGAAAATCCCCTACTTATGGAGAGGGATTTTCCTATTTGATGAAAAAGTGCTACGATTAAACGTAAAAGCCACTTTTTAAAGAGCCGTATCAGTTGTTTTCGGGACGCAGACGGCGTACCACCTCGGCTGTTCGCCACATCTCACTCTCGCGCAATGCTTTGAGTTCCTCGTTTAGTTTCTCGCGATAGTCGGGCTGAGAATTCGAATCGATTGAGATTTGCGCCTCGTTGCCGCTCTTTACAGACTCATAGAGTTTGTACATAACAGGCTTGATGGCATCGTGGAAGGGAGTCATCCAATCAAGAGCACCGCGCTGAGCTGTAGTAGAGCAGTTCGCGTACATCCAGTCCATACCCTTTGCCGAGAAGAGAGGCATGAGCGACTGGGTAAGTTCCTCAACTGTCTCGTTGAATGCCTCGGAAGGAGTATGTCCGTTCTCGCGGAGGACCTCATACTGTGCGAGGAATAGGCCCTGGATAGCACCCATGAGCGAACCGCGCTCACCGGTGAGGTCAGAGACAGCCTCGCGTTCGAATGTAGTCTCGAACATATATCCCGAACCGATACCTATACCGAATGCAAGCACTCTCTCAAGAGCCTTGCCTGTAGCATCCTGATGAACAGCATACGACGCATTCACACCACGGCCCTCAAGGAACATCGTACGCAATGATGTGCCAGAGCCTTTGGGAGCGACCATTATCACGTCAACATCGGCCGGAGGTACTATACCGGTTCTGTCACTCCAGTTTATACCGAAGCCGTGAGAGAAATAGAGAGCCTTGCCTGCTGTCAACGAGCCTTTTATTCTTGGCCACACTGCTATCTGCGCAGCATCGGACAGGAGCATGCACACGATTGTACCACGTTCGGCGGCCTCTTCAAGAGAGAAGAGTGTCTCGCCGGGTACCCAACCGTCCTTCACGGCCTTGTCGTATGTAGCGCCCTCGCGCTGACCTACAATCACATTGAAACCGTTGTCGCGCAAGTTACATGCCTGACCGGGGCCCTGTACGCCGTATCCGAGCACTGCAATCGTTTCGTCCTTGAGCACTTCGAGTGCTTTCTCAAGTGAAAACTCTACGGGAGTGGTTACATTCTCAACCACACCACCAAAATTCATTTCTGCCATAATATTTTCATTTAACTGATTTACGTTTGAAATCCTCATCGAAGAGGAGGTCCGAGAGTGCCTCCTGAGAAGCACGCGGAATTGCAACACGGCCCGACTTCACGAACTGCAGCATGCAGTCTCTTGCCACGAACTCATCGTACATCTCTACAATTACATCGGTCTGACCCGTCATCTCCACAACCGTATAATTGTCGTTCATCTCTATCACACGCGCCGTACTATGACGTATCATGCGTGATATTTCGCTGTCGGCAAGCAGTTTCGGAGTAGAGAGTTTGTACAGCGCGACCTCCTGAAAGAAAATCTCGTTGTCCGTGTAATAATCGGCCTTGAGCACATCCACCTTCTTGGCAATGCGCTTGGTAACCTTATGCACGGAATCTTCTTCTCCCCATAGTGAAATCGTATAGCGGTGTACGCCGTCAACCGATGACGATGACGCCGTAATGGTATCGATATTCATCATGCGGCGCGTGAACTCTGCCGTAACTTGGTTCAGCATACCCGCGATATTTTCTGTATATATAATAATGGTATAAAGTTTCTTTTCCATTCTTTATCTGCTTATTCAAAAATCATTTCGCTTACCGTTGCACCCGGTGGAGTCATCGGCATTACGTTCGCCTCCTCCTTCACTGCCACATGCAGAAGGAACGCGCCAGGAGTCTCAAGCATCTCCCTTATGGCATCGTCGAGGTCGGCCCTGTCGGTCACAAGACGCGAAGCAATGTCATACCCCTTGGCGACAAGGGCATAGTCGGGATTGAGCATCGGAGTCCACGAATAACGGTGGTTGAAGAAGAGTTCCTGCCACTGGCGCACATTGCCCAAATAGTTGTTGTTCAGAAGTATTATCTTAACCGCAACGCCCTGTTCCATTATGGTTCCGAATTCCTGTATGTTCATCTGCAGACCACCGTCGCCGACGAACACGCACACAGTACGCTCGGGCATAGCAATCTTGGCACCTATGGCGGCAGGCAAGCCGTATCCCATAGTTCCGAGACCACCCGACGTAAGAATGCTGTGGGGCTTGGTATATTTGAAATAACGCGCCGACATCATCTGGTTCTGCCCAACATCGGTTACAAGTATCGCGCTGTTTCCAGTGGCCTCGCTCACCTTACGGGCAACCTCACCCATAAGCAACGGTCCCTCGCCGGGATTAAGAGCCTTAACAGTGACCTTCTCATCCTCTATTGCATTGTACTTGCGGAAGCTCTCCACCCATTCGTCATGGGAAGCCTCATCAACAAGCGCGGAAAGCATCGGAAGCACCTCCTTGCAGTCACCAACAATGGGCACATCCACCCTGACGTTCTTGTTTATCTCGGCATGGTCGATATCAATGTGAATGACCTTCGCTTGCTTTGCGTATGTGCTCACGTTGCCCGTGACACGGTCACTGAAACGCATGCCCACAGCAATGAGCAGGTCGCATTCATTGGTATTGTAGTTGGGACCGTAGTTACCGTGCATACCAAGCATGCCTACACACAGGGGGTGGTCACTGGGCAATGCGGAGAGTCCCATGAGCGTACGTGCGGCAGGAATGCCGGCCTTCTCAATGAAAGCCTTGAGTTCTTCATGAGCCTCGCCCAGCTCTACGCCCTGACCGACAAGCACGAACGGACGCTTTGCCGCGTTTATCAGTTCCGCAGCCTCCTTTATTGCCGCAGAAGAGGGTGTAGGGTAAGGTATATAACTGCGGACACTGTCAACGGTGACCGGTTCAAAATCGACAAGTGCAGTCTGTGCATCCTTGGTAAAGTCCAGCACAACGGGACCCGGACGCCCTGTACCGGCAATATAGAACGCTCTTGCCACCGCCCATGCGACATCCTCGGCACGGCGTATCTGGTAGCTCCATTTCGTTATGGGCTGCGTTATGCCCACGAAGTCAATCTCCTGGAAGGCGTCGGTACCCAACACTGCAGAAGCCACCTGTCCGGCAATGACAACCACCGGAGTGCTGTCAAGCATAGCGTCGCTTATACCGGTCAACGTATTCGTCGCTCCCGGACCGCTGGTAACTATACAGAGGCCTACCTTGCCCGAACTGCGGGCGTAGCCCTGTGCCGCATGTACCGCACCCTGTTCGTGACGCACGAGCACACTGCGGAACACGTCACGGTAGTCATACATGGCGTCGAACACCGGCATTATTGAACCGCCGGGATAGCCGAACACCGTATCGGCACCTTCATTCACAAGCGAGCGCATAAGAGCCTCGCTTCCTGTTATTTTCTCTTTTCCCATTGTTCAGTTTTCCTATTCTATAATCCTTACACCGCCCTTGTCGGCCGAACTTACCATATTGGCATAAGCCTTGAGGCTCTTGGGAACGACCCTGTCACGCGTAAGTGGAAACATTTCGCGTGCCTCAAGCTCTTCGTCGCTCAATTTGACGTTTATCGAACGCGCAGGAATGTCTATTTCTATAATATCGCCGTCGCGCAACTTGCCTATGTTGCCTCCGGCTGCCGCCTCGGGCGAAATGTGACCGATACTCAAGCCCGATGTACCTCCGCTGAAACGTCCGTCCGTAATCAACGCGCACTCCTTGCCCAGATGGCGCGATTTTATGTATGATGTAGGATAAAGCATCTCCTGCATTCCCGGACCACCCTTCGGACCTTCATACACAATGACCACCACATCCCCGGCCTGGACCGCTCCGCCAAGAATGCCCTCTACGGCAGACTCCTGCGAATCGAAGACTTTCGCCTTTCCTGTGAAACGCCATATGCTCTCATCGACACCGGCCGTTTTTACGACACAGCCGTCTTTTGCTATATTGCCGAAGAGTATCGCCAACCCACCGTCCTTGGTATAGGCATTCTCAAGAGAACGGATGCAACCGTTTTCCCTGTCTGTATCAAGCGTAGCGTATGTAGAGTCCTGCACGCCCATCCTGTTGCAGAACACATTGGCAGGAGCTGTACCGTATATCCTTTCGGCTTCACTGTCAAGTTTGTCGCCGAGTATGGAATATTTTTCAATATCCTGAGCCATAGTCGCACCATTCACACGTTTGAGAGAGGTATCGAGAAGCCCTCCCTTTGCAAGTTCACCCATTATGCCGAGAATGCCTCCTGCGCGGCCGCAATCCTGCACTGAATATTTCTGTCCGTTGGGTGCGAGCTTGCACAGACACGGAACCTTGCGGCTCAGCGCATCGATATCCGCCATTCTGAAATCGACACCGGCCTCCTGGGCCACTGCAAGAAGATGCAATATGGTATTTGTAGAACCGCCCATAGCGATATCAAGCGTCATTGCATTGAGGAAGGCCTCACGCGTCGCTATGCTTCGCGGAAGCACTGACGAATCCCCTTCGCCATAATACTTCATGGCATTCTCCACCACAAGCCTTGCGGCATCCTTCAGCAACTGCACACGGTTCACATGAGTTGCAAGTACAGTTCCGTTGCCGGGCAAAGAGAGACCAATAGCCTCGGTAAGCGAGTTCATAGAGTTTGCGGTGAACATGCCCGAACAGCAACCGCAGCCGGGACATGAACGTTTCTCAATCTCGGCAAGTTCATCATCACTTACCGTCGTGTCGGCAGCCTTGACCATAGCTATTACAAGATCAAGATTCTCATTTTTCCACGTTCCCTTCTCCATGGGACCGCCCGACACGAATACCGTCGGTATGTTCAGGCGCATTGCTGCCATAAGCATCCCCGGTGTTATCTTGTCGCAGTTCGATATGCAGACCAGAGCATCCGCCTTGTGGGCATTGCACATATATTCCACGCTGTCCGCGATTATGTCACGCGACGGAAGCGAATACAGCATGCCGTCATGCCCCATTGCAATACCGTCATCAATCGCTATTGTATTGAATTCCGCAGCATAGCAACCCATCTTCTCGATTTCCGCCTTCACTATCTGGCCTGCCTCGTGCAGATGAGTATGACCGGGAACAAACTGCGTGAACGAGTTGGCAATGGCAATTATCGGCTTGCCGAACATCTCGCGCTTCATACCGTTCGCTATCCACAACGCCCTGGCACCGGCCATTCTGCGTCCGTCAGTACATTGGGAGCTCCTCAACTTTATTTTCATTGTATTGGAAAATATTAAAAACCGAAATACCGAAGGCATAATCCCCGCCAGAAAGAGAGGATTGCCCCGGATAAAGGCAACGCTCAGGCAGAAGACATGACTGACAAGCGACATTCACCCCTTGGTGTCAACGTACCACTCAGCCCCGAGACTTGCTTATCAGTTACAAAAATAGTTCCTTTTTTCAGTTTATACAAGACAAACAGTACCTATATGAACAGATGGCACGGTTTTATTGACAAAAAGCCTACAAAAATAAAAAAAAACTGGAACATTCACACAAGTAATGATAAAAAGCAATACATTTGCAACATTATAAACATTTTCAACTACATCACTATGGACGAAAAACTTGTTAAAATTCTGACCAAATGGCTAACAGTAGCATTGGCAGTATCATTGGTGGCATTCCCTGTCACAGGATTTAGTGGATTCATGACCCTCACACCGGCAGGAGTAATCATTACAGGTATGTTCTGGGCTCTGTTTGCGCTACCCGGAGCCGTGTGGCTATGGCTCATCCTCATGTTCGCCGGCCCGGTCGGCATGCACATCTGCAAAGGCAAGGAGGACATGAATGCATTCATCACCAGAGTGTCATGCACATTCGCATCATTCCTGGGCTCACTCCTGATGCTTATTGTAGGGGAAGGCACCGGTTTTGGAACCTGGGTTTGCATGTTTGTATCTGTAATCCTTTGCGGTGTAATCGCAACAGACGGCATTATGAAGATGAACAAGAAGTAAACATTCCAAGAAGAATTCATAGAACAGAAGAGGGCAACCCAAAAGTAAAATGGGTTGTCTTTTTTTTGTTGAAAGATTGATTCTTACTCAATCCCTTCTTCTGTTTGCGAATACCTTTTCCGAGGGCATCCCCATCAGCCGGCATTGCGGTTACGCAACACCACGTATATTATTACAGGCGCACCGATCAGAGGCGTGACAGCCCCCAACGGCAAGACACCGCTTTCCCCAGGCAACTGACATATAAGGTTGCACAGAAGTGCCACCGCACCGCCAAGAAGAATCACCGCAGGCAGGAGCCATTTATGACTGTTGCTGCCAAAAGAGAGACGAGCTATATGAGGGACTGCAAGGCCCAAGAATGAGACCGGGCCGCAATATGCCGTCACCACAGCCGTCAGCATACCTGTTACGGCAAGGGCTGAGAGACGTACAGACTCTACGTTTATACCGAGATTACGCGCATACATGTCACCCAACAGCATGGCATCGAGTTTCTTCGTGAGCAACAGGGAACAGCAAAGCAGAAAAAGAAGCAATGGTGCAAAAAGAGACATCTGCTCCATAGTCACAGCACCGAAACTGCCCATACCCCACACCATGAAAGAGTGTACTCCTTCAGATGTTGCCGAATAGTTCAGCAAAGAGACGGCTGATGAGACAATGTAGCTGACAGCGACACCGGCAATCAGCAGGAAGATGTTGTTGCGCAGCAACATCGAGAAGAACAGTATGACAGCCATTATCATGGATGCGCCGATGAATGCTCCGGCCAACACAGCCACGTGCCCTCCGAAATTTATGCCATCGACCAGGAAGGCGCCCTGAAAAAGAAGCATCACTACCGCCACGCCCAAACCTGCACCGCCATTGACACCCAACACCTCGGGACCGGCAAGAGGATTACGGAAAAGCGTCTGCAGCAGAAGTCCTGCGACAGAGATTGACGCACCAGCCAGCAGAGCTGTCAATGCCTGGGGAAGACGGCTTTCAAGTATTATAAGGTCCCATGGTTCATAACCCGAGCCGCAGCCCGACATTGCAGACAAAACACTGCTTGCAGGAATATCCACACTACCCCAGAACAAATTTGCCGCGAAGAGGAAAAGCAACAGCAACACGGCAAACACAGCCACACTCAATTTACTCAGGCATCTTTTCATAATACACAAGTTCATATCCAGGCAGCAACCCGGGATGGAAAATGAAGAGCAGTTCACGCAACAGCCTTTCGGGATGGAAGGCCGTCTCTTCGAACACCCTCTTCCTTGCCGTATTGCATGCATATATATTGCCCTCCGTGAATGGTTTGAAATATGAATACCCTTTGAAATCAGCGACAAGCGAGGCGCGTGTCATATCCGACGGCGAATTATATTTCACAAGCCACACGTCGGCATCGGACGCCTTGTCAAGCATCACCTCATAAGAGAGAGGTATGGAACCGCCCGTGTTGTTGGATGCGAATATATAATCTGCACCGGCATCGGCATAGAGAATCCCCATAGTACTGCCTCCGCCCGGAACATACCAGGCTGAACCGCTTTTGAGTTCGCACATCAGTTTGGGGCGTTTCCCGGCAGATGACGCCAGTGACCTCAATGAAACATACTCATTGCATACAGAATCGAAAATGGAGTCACCGACATCCCCCTTGCCTACAAGACGGGCATAGAAGCGTACCCACTCCGCACACCCCAACGCGGAATTTTCCATATAGTCGGCACATTCGACAAGGGGAATCTTTACACGGTCCAATTTGCCATAACCGCCGTTCTCATACGGAAGTACAAATACCGCCTCGGCATTCACACCGAAAACACGCTCCAGGTCAACATCCAAGGAACTTCCGCAATCGGCGACAGTGCCGTCGGCAAGCCCGTGCTTGACCGTTTCGGAATAGACATAACGTGCATCGCACACACCTTTGATGCACCCGGCAGAACCCAGTTCCTCAAGGAGCCCGGCATGCACACCAGAGAAGACGATTGCCGACTCTATCGGAGTATGTATCACCACACCTTCGGGAAGTTCCGAAGAGGGAACCGAATCTTTCGGCACAAGAATATAGCGTTGCTTCATCGAAGCCTTCCATGGATTTTTCACATCCACCACCGTATAACCGTCACACTCGACCATTGTCAACAGCGATGAATGCCGCATGGGAATAGTGTCGCCCGCTACCGCGACTTTGTCGTGACTTCCCACGCATGATGCAGGAATAGAGCCAGAAAGCAACAGCATGGTTGCTGCCATGCACATAAGAAACCTTTCAAAGAAGCGCCGTGCCATTGTCGGTACCCTCATTTATTATATCCAACTGCTGCCGGATGCTCTCTGAATGTATCATTTCAAAAATACCTTTCACGGCATCGGCATCCAAGCCCCTTCCGTCACAGCAAGCAGCACAGTGTTCAAGCACCTCGTTGTAGCGCGTCGGACGATAGACAGTAAGTCCCTTGTCGCGTTTAAGCAGACCTATTTCACGCGACAACTCCATACGTTTCTCCAAAAGTTCGACAAGTTTGAGGTCTATGGCATCTATCTGTCTGCGATAAGGCAGGAACTCTTCACCCGGACTCTCGGCCGAACGCAGCACGAGCCTTCCGGCAATCATCATAAGCTCGTCAGGAGTCACCTGTTGACGCGAATCGCTCAAGGCACATTGGGGATTGCTGTGCGTCTCTATCATGAGACCATCGAAATTGAGGTCCAAAGCCTGCTGGGAAAGCGTCATCACAAGCTCCCGTTTTCCGCCGATATGGCTGGGGTCGCACAGAAGCGGAATTTCAGGGAAACGTCTTCTCAATTCCAGAGGTATCTGCCACTGCGGGGCATTACGGAAACACTTCTCTCCATAAGATGAAAACCCGCGATGTATCGCACCCAGCCGTGTGACACCGGCATTGCCAAGACGCTCTAAGGCACCTACCCAAAGTTCCAGGTCGGGATTTACAGGGTTCTTCACGAGAACCGGGACATCGGCACCGCGCAAAGCATCTGCAATTTCCTGAACGGCAAAAGGATTGGTAGTAGTACGTGCTCCCACCCACAGTACATCTATTCCGGCATCAAGAGCCAGCTTTACATGCTCCGCCGTGGCAACCTCTATAGCTACAGGAATTCCGAATTCATTTTTCACACGCTGTAACCACGGGAGACCCTCTTTCCCCACCCCCTCGAAACAGCCGGGGCGGGTACGCGGTTTCCAGATACCTGCACGGAAAAGAGAGACACCGCTACCCGACAAGGCAGATGCTATTTCCAGAACCTGTGCCTCGTTCTCGGCACTGCATGGACCGGCCACAAGCACCGGGCCTTTGCAACCGCCGAATATATCTTTATTGTCGAATATCATCAATTTCTGATTTTAGGAAAAAGAGAATATGCGTTTTCTGTCGTAACCTCAGCTACCTTACCGACACTTACGCCATATATTTCCGAGAGTTTTTCCGCTATGTACGGAATATACGAACTTTCATTACGGCGTCCCCTGTAAGGCACAGGAGCAAGATAAGGGGAATCGGTTTCAAGGACAACCCGTTCAAGCGGTACCGAGCGTAGCAGTTCGGGAAGCGACGATTTCTTGTACGTGACCACACCGCCTATCCCAAGATAGAAGCCGTCGAAAGAGAGCAGCTTGCGCGCCTCCTCCTCACTTCCCGAAAAGCAGTGGAAAACCCCGGTCAACCCCTTCGGACGATACGCCTCCATTATGGCATACAAATCGTCAAACGCATTGCGGGAGTGTATGGCCAACGGCAATCCCGTCTCCACGGACCATTCTATCTGGCGTCTGAAGGCATCAATCTGTTCAGCCTTGCGCGAGGAATCCCAATAGAAATCAAGCCCCACTTCACCGATGGCAATGAAACGGCTGTCCGAAAGCAACCTCGCATGCATTCTGTCAAGTGCGGCAGAATAGTCTTGCGGAAGTTCCGTAGGGTGCAGTCCCAGCATACCGTAACATACACCCGGATGGCTGTCACACATATCCGCGATGGAATCTATTGAGTCCTCCCTGATGCAGGGAAGACAGAGTCCCTTTACCCCGGAGGAAACTGCACGCTGTACAACAGCCTCCCTGTCCTCTTGGAATTCAGGCTCAAAAAGATGGGTATGCGTATCTACAAATTCAATCATCTGCTACGGTTTTCTTTTTTGCCCTGTCACGACGGTAATAGTATATGACTCCGTACTTTGCGCATTTCTTTATACGTGCCTCGCCCTCAAAGCCGGCAAAAGCCTTCTCAATTTCGCTCCAGGCCTCGAAAATTATCTCATCCGCCTCGAAACGCATGTCAGAGATATTGCTGAGAGCATCATTGGTACGTTGCTGCAGCATCTGTTGCTTGTCGTACATCTCTTTGAAAATCTCAAAGACGACCGAGACACGACCCATGGTCGGATTATATACAGGGATACCTCCTTCACCTTGACGGCGTTGCTCACCCTTCATGATTTTACTGCCCCACTCCAGCACCGATGATTCGGAAAAGAGGTTGGGCACGGTATCCTCATCCTCGGGCAAGCCATAATAGGGGCGTTTGCTACGCGCTATCTCGCCTCTCATTATCGACATGCTCAACACCTGTATGAAGTGCGAGACATACATACGGGCCTTCTTCAATGCAGCCTCATAGCTCTCGTTTCCACGCTTCGACGACTGTTCGGCAACGCACCGCTTGTATATTGCCACTTCACGGGAGAACCTCTCGAGAAAATCTTTTGCACGGTGATAGGTGTTATGCGACAGGACATTGGTATAGACACCATTGTCAACACTGCTCTCGACAGCAGCCTTCAATGCGCGGATACGTGCCTGATCCGTCTTTGGCAATCTACGATACGGCATACTCTGCGGCTGTTACAGATTCCTGTTCAGTATCGAGTCGGCAAAATTCTTAAGGAGCTGTTTCTTCTCTGCAGGTACGGATATACGCTCAATATAAGAATCGCATTTTTCAAACAGCTCCTGAATACGCGCCTCGCACACCTGCTTCACGCCAAGCCTGTTGAATACATCGGTAAAGTATGCTATTTTCTCTTCTGCGTCAAACTCCTCCTTCTGCATCCATGCCTTCATCTCGGCAAGAAGCTCGGGCGATGCCATATTCATTGCTGTTATGAGCAGGAATGTCTTCTTGTTACAGCAGATGTCGCCACCTATCTTTTTACCGAAAAGCGACTGGTCGGCATACACGTCCAGCAGGTCATCCTGCAGCTGGAACGCAAGGCCCATAGTCTCACCGTAGGCATAGAGAAGTTCCAGGTCCTCAGCAGAGGCACCTGCGAGCATTCCTCCCATCTTCATTGATGTGGCAAGCAGAACGGATGTCTTGAGACGTATCATTTCAAGATACTCCTCTTCGCGTACATTGTCCCGTTTCTCGAAGTCCAGGTCATACTGCTGTCCGTCTCCAATCTCCTTTGCCGTCTCCGTAAAGAGTGAAAGAAGTGCCGGGAGTTTATCAGCCGGAACGTGGGAAAGGAACTCGTATGCAAGGACAAGCATGGTATCTCCCGAAAGGATTGCAGCCGTGTCGCCCCACTTTGCACAAACCGTAGGTTTGCCACGACGGATGAGTGCCCTGTCCATGACATCGTCGTGTATCAACGTATAGTTATGGTATGTCTCAAGAGCAACAGCCGGATAAAGCGCCGGCTCTACATCATCCTTGTACATGTTATAAGACATGAGCAACAGGACTGGACGCACACGCTTGCCGCTCTGCTCGAGCGTATAGCGTATCGGAGCATACAATTCACGAGGTTCTCTTTCGAACTGCAGCTTGTCAATGAACGCATTGACAGCATCTCTTAATTCTTCCCAGTTATACATATTCAGAAACGGTTTCTTATAATATTAATGAATCTTTAAACTAAAAATATGAAAAAGAGGCTGCATTCAGCAGCCTCTTTATTATATATAATGTTCTTATTACTGCAAGCGGAAATTTACCGGCAATGTGAAGTAAACTCGAACAGGCTTACCTGACTGACGTCCAGGCTTCCACTTCGGCATGGCCTCTACCACACGTACAGCCTCCTTGTCAAGATAGATGTCACCTGAAGACTTCACGACCTCAACATCCTGGATAGAACCGTCGGAGTTGACCACGAAGCGGATGAATGACCTACCCTGTGAACCGTTCTCCTGTGAAATACGCGGATAGTTGATATTGTCCTGAAGATACTCCATCAGTTTTTCCATACCGCCGACAAACTCGGGCTGTTCCTCAACTACCTGGAAGACCTGTTCCTCGACTACCTCCTCCTCGACAACGATTGTCTCGGTTTCGGTAAAATCGGCAAATTCACTCATCACATCGGTAGAGATGAGCTCACTCTCCTCAACCTCTTCCATATCCTTCTCGTCAACGAGTTCAATGATATCCACAATCTCCTTTGCTTCGGGAGGGGGCGGAACCACCTTCTTCTCGGGCAATGTTACAGGAATCTCAATCATGATGATGGGTTCCTCCACGTCCTTCTTTGTTTTTACCGCCAGAGGCTTTTCCTTATCCTCAAATGCGGTCCACTCAATGAAAGCAAAAAAAGCTGCGAGAGAGATTACGAGACCAATCAGAACCCAAACTGATCTTTGGGATTCCAAATCAACCTTGGGGCTCTTCTTCACTTCAAGCAGATCGAGGCCTGCGTTCTTTTGATTCTTTTCCGTACTCATTATTATAAATGTATTTATTTTCTAATCGACAAAAATAAACAATATTTTTCAACACACACGATGAAAAGTATCTTTTTTTTTATTTTAACGATATTTTATTCATTAAACGGTGCATAAGCACCTCTTTCGCGCGTTATTTATAACGGGACCCCAACTTTTTGAGCCACATTTTATCTTCCCATAACACTGAAAGAAGAAAAAATTATGTATCTTCGCAAAGCAATGGACTGTATCCGCTTGCAAAACTAAAAAAAATATTAAGAACGTGAAACTTAAAAATACCATTTTTTTAATTTTTATGGTTTTTCCTCTTCTTTGCCACTCGCAAGGGGGTGAAAGCGCGTTCAAATTCCTGAGACTGCCATACTCCTCACGGGCCGCGGCACTAGGCGGAAACAACATCTCCGTGATTGATGATGACATAACACTCTCGATGCACAACCCGGCGCTGCTGACGAATGTCACGGACAAAACCATAAACCTTACGTTTATGACATACATGAGCGACAGCAAGATTGCTGGGGCGGCCTTCAGCAAGGTATTCGGCGAAAGGTCTGTCGGAGCTGTCGCAGCACGTTATGCCGACTACGGGACTTTTGAAGGATACACCGAGGACAACATACACACAGGTTCATTCAGCGCGAAGGACATAGAATTCTCAGTAATGTACAGTTATCTTCTGAGCGACCACTGGAGCGGCGGTGTGTCGGGCAAATTCATCTACTCGAAATATGCCGACATGAACGCGCTGGCAATAGGCGTCGATCTTGGAATCAACTACTATGACCCGGAAATAGACTTTTCGGCCTCTCTCACATTCAAGAACCTCGGCGGACAGGTAATGGCTTATGAAGAGAAGCACGAAAGCATGCCTATGGACATACAATTGGGATTCACAAAACGTCTCTCGCATGCGCCGATAAGAATTTCGGCGACATTGACCGACCTTCACAGATGGAGCCGGGATGATTTCTACAATGCTGACGGCAGCAGGGACAATTTCGGAGAAATGCTTCTCAAGCACATCACTTTTGGAGCGGACATACTGATAGGAAAGAACTTCTACGCATCACTGGGATACAACTACAGGATGGGCAGAGAACTGTCGGCAGGCGGCAGCAAATGGGAGGGCATCACAGCCGGAGCCGGCCTGCATATTAATAAGGTAAAATTCAGCGCATCATACAGCCGGCTTCACGTTTCGGCATCCTCGCTGCTTTTCAACCTCTCATACTCATTGTAAAGAACGCGGAATTCACATATATACAAACATATAAAAACGACATGAAAAAGATAACGATAGCAATAGACGGTTTCTCATCGTGCGGCAAGAGCACAATGGCAAAAGCACTTGCACGCAACATCGGCTACCTCTATTTCGACAGCGGTGCGATGTACCGTGCTGTAGCTCTGTACTGCATGCAGAACGGACTCATAACCGACGGTACCATAGACAGCGAGGCCTTGCGCGGAAAGATGAAAGAGATACACATAACCTTTACCGCAGACCCGGAAAGCAAAAACTCGATAACGCACCTCAACGGAGTTGACGTCGAGCACGAAATACGCTCGCTCGAAGTCTCGCGTTTCGTCAGCCAGGTGGCGGCTCTCGATTTCGTACGCAGCGAAATGGTGGAACAACAGCGCGAAATGGGAAAGCAGAAAGGTATTGTCATGGACGGAAGGGACATAGGCACTACCGTATTCCCCGATGCGGAGTTGAAGGTATTCGTCACGGCATCGGCTGAGGTGAGGGCACAAAGAAGATACGATGAGCTTACAGCACGCGGCGACAAGGCCGATTACAACGAAATTCTTGAAAACGTGCTGCAACGCGACCATATAGACCAGACCAGAGAAGTCAGCCCACTGAAGAAGGCCGACGACGCAATGTTGCTCGACAACAGCAACCTTACAAGGGAAGAGCAGATGGAATGGCTTATAGATGAATTCAATAAAAAGATACAGGAATGCTGAACATTGAAATAGACGAACACTCCGGATTCTGTTTTGGTGTGACGACAGCCATAAAAAAGGCGGAAGAGGAGCTACAGAACGGCGGTACATTGTACTGCCTTGGCGACATCGTGCACAACAGTATAGAGTGCAACAGACTCAAGCAGCTCGGTCTTGTAACCATTGACCACGAGACTTTCAGGAACCTGCACAACGCAAAGGTTCTTCTCAGGGCGCACGGCGAGCCGCCTGAAACGTACGACACCGCAAAAAAGAACAACCTTGAGCTGATTGACGCAACATGCCCGGTTGTTCTCAAGCTGCAGCAGCGCATCAAGAAGAAATGGCTCGACACAAAAGAGAAGGAGTGTCAGATAATAATACACGGACAGGCCGGACACGCCGAGGTTCTTGGACTCGTAGGACAGACGCACGGCGAAGCCATAGTCATCGAGGACCCGAGCCAGCTCGACCGCATTTCTAAGGAAAAGGACACATATATCTATTCACAGACCACAAAATCGCTCGAAGGATACAAGCGCATAGTCGGAGCCATAAAGGAGAGCCTTGCAGACGGCAAGGAGTGCGAATCCTTCAACACCGTATGCGGACAGGTCGCGAACAGAATGAACGGGATAGGAGAGTTCGCGGAATCACACGAGCTCATTTTCTTCGTATGCGGCAGCAAGAGTTCCAACGGAAAGATTCTTTTCAACGAATGCAAAAGGATGAACCCTAATTCATACCAGATTGAGGGACCTGAAGACATTGACCTCAAGTTGACGGAAGGAGTCAACTCCATAGGCATCTGCGGAGCCACATCCACACCGAAGTGGCTAATGGAAAACTGCAAACAGGCTATTATAAACTACCATAACGAGAAATAACATGAAAAACAAGATTCAATGCGTCGGAATCCTCACATCAGGAGGTGACGCTCCCGGCATGAACGCCGCAATACGCGCCGTAACCCGCGCCTGCATCTATCACGACATTAAGGTAAAGGCTATCTATCGTGGATATAAAGGACTCATGACAGGAGAAATCAAGGAGTTCAAGACCGAGAACGTAAGTAACATAATCCAGCGTGGCGGTACAATCCTCAAGACAAGCCGTTGCGACGAGTTCAAGACCGAGGAAGGCCGCGCAAAGGCTTACGAGACACTCCAGAAGGAGGGTATCAACGCACTGGTCGTAATCGGCGGTGACGGCTCAATCACCGGCGCATACAACCTTGCGAGAGAATATGACATTCCGTGCATAGCATTGCCGGGTACAATAGACAACGACCTTTACGGAACAGATACCACCATCGGCTACGACACAGCCCTGAACACCATCATGGAGTGCGTCGATAAGATTCGCGACACCGCATCGTCACACGAGCGTCTCTTCATCGTTGAGGTAATGGGCCGTGACGCAGGTTTCCTCGCCCTCAACGGTACAATCGCAACAGGTGCCGAAGCTTGCGTGTTGCCCGAGATTGACCCCGAGTTCGAGAAAATCAACCAGTTCATCGCAAACGGTCTGCGCCGCACAAAGAGCAGTAGTATCGTACTCTTTGCAGAAGGCCGCGAGAAGGACTACAACATCATGGAAGTTGCCGAGGGTATGCGCCAGCGCTTCCCCGAACTTGATGTCCGCGTGTCAATCCTCGGCTACTTGCAGCGTGGCGGCAGCCCAACTGCCAACGACCGCATCCTTGCAAGCCGTTTGGGTGTTGCAGCCGTCGATGCCCTGCTCGAAGGTCAGCGTAACGTCATGGTAGGTCTCAAGAACAACGAGATTGTATATATCCCGTTCACAAAGGCCATCAAGGACGACAAACCCCTTGACAAGGACACAGTACGTGCACAGGAGATACTCGCATCGTAAGCAATACTCTAAAGAGAAAATACACAAAATAGGCAGTCCCATGAGTCTGCCTATTTTGTGTATAAGTCATTTTTTATAAGCTAACGTGAGTTCGATATAATTTTAGAACAAAGAAAGTTGCCCGTCATTGATGAATTTCACATCAATGGCGGGTTTCTTTTCAAAGGAACAATATGCTGCAATTACACTCAACGCATTTGCAATAAAGTTGCTGAATGAGCGATGACGTAAATGTTCAATCTGCGCGATATTCTTAAGTTCATCATTTACCGTTTCTATAAGCGCGCGTTTCCTCAGGCAAACCTTGTCGGCAATACTCATAAGCGAGTTTTTCATATTATTCTTGACCTTGATAAACAACTGGATACCATCAACAAAAAGGTTCTCAAAAAGAGTTTTTCCAATATACACCTTTTCTCCGAAAAGCTTTCCTTTTTATCGGACACCAAAAATAATAAACGCAAACAAGAGGAATGTCATACAAACTGTCAAGAAGAAACTTAAAAGTACAAATCCTGAGATAAGATATAGACGTTTCCAGTTTTTTGTACACACAGCAGGTGTTTCCAAAGTATCTTTTTTAAAACATTTGATAAACAACACCAAATCATAAACAGGAATCATTCCGTAGAACGGATTAATACCATTATAATTCAAGCGTTTTGAATATGCTAATTGAACAATAAAAACACTTAACGCTGCCAATATAATTACAAAGACTTGAACTACTCCATACAAAATTTCATTATTTACCAACTCCGCAATATTAAGAAGCAGGAAACACCAAATAACAGTTTTGCACTCTTTTACTAAAGATGCGATAAACTCATACCTGTTTATCGCTACATTCAGGAATTGAGACTTCTTGGAATACCTTCCAAGCCAAAAATCAATAAGCGACACAGTCTGAGCATAGTGGTAAGATGTTTTTGGTACATACGGATTGATCTCAGACTCTTCAAACAGTTTGAAGTTCAAGCAGTGCCAACCACTAAGTCCCACATCATGTGCTCTCCTTATCAGCAGAGAGAGCAACAATTTGAGAACAAAGTACATAGACAAATAAGAACCGGCACCAGCAACTACCGGATACATATCATAGAGGGAAGCAAATACAGTATATAGTAAGGCCATACAAATGCAATAGAACAACAGAGATACAATGAACTCCGGTTTGGAAGCCGTTCCTGCAATATTATGACGTTCCTTGAAAGTATTCTTTATATAGTAGAAAAACTGTTTTTTCTTCTTGACAACCACCTTTGGTATTATATCGTGTATATATTCAATACGGGTATTACCGGTCAATGTCACACGCCTCAACAACCTTTTCGAGATCAACAGATCCAACTCCGGTTGTGTAACCTGACCACTTCTTACAGCCTCATTAAAATCCACCGAATTGCGGCGTCCATCTGGGGTTATCAAGTGCTGCTCGAGATATTTCCGGGCCTTATAAGAAACCACATCCATCTTCAGGCTGTAGTACTTATATATATAATCATCCATTGAGCCAAAGTCTTTCCCTTCTATAACTTTATTTTGGTTCCTCATTTCAAGAATGGAGCACACCAACGAAAGACAAATGGTACTGATGTCACCCGATTCATTAGTTACTTTTTCAATAATCCAACTACATATATCATCAACATCATCGCTCTTCAATGCATCGCCAAACGTTTTTGTAATCACAATTCTTGCATTACGTTCTTTGAGCCATTTAACCCTGTAGCGATTGTGTCTGAACTCCGATAGGTTGAATTTGTCAATCAACTCTTCAAGGCAATAAAGATAATCCTCCCTTAGGGAAAGAACAACCCTGTAATTTGAATATTGGATGAGGTTCTCGGTAATAATCCTGTTGTTATCCAGCAATGTATATAGTTCCAGTAACAGTTCTTTGGCACTCGCAAAGGTCTTTTTGTCGTTAAGCACTTCCTCGAATTGGTCAAAGACCAGCACCGGAATGAATATTTCCCCGTTATCATCCGTAAACTCGACCGTATGAAAGAACGACCACAAATCACCATTCTTATAAACCTCGTCATCCTTTATGGTGCAAATCAGAGCCTGCTTGCCCAAATGCAGTTTCTCACTCTTGGCCTCCTCAAGGACTTGTTCTTTTATGGCCTTGACATAGTCTGTGGGAGGAATTACGCCAAGGCGTATAAATATCGGAAAAAAAGAATCTTTTCTTAATTCAGGAAACACTCCGGCAAACAACAATGATGATTTGCCGACACCTGATTGACCATAGATTACAGTCTGAATATTTCTTTTAATACCATTTGATATAGAATAGACCTCTTCATCTCGTCCATATAAAGTCTGCCCCTCTTTATAATAGTCGAGTTCATTCCATTTTCTAGTTGTTTCTGTCAGCATGTCCTATTCTTTGTTTGATATAATTTTTCTTACCAATTCTGCCCACTCGTCAAATTTAGTATATTCATTGAACACAAAACCATCTATCTTTACAAACTCCCCGGGTATCTTATCCGGCAATTCACGGGCGCATATATCATATTCATCTTCAATAACCGGGATGCAGGATGTTACACCGGTCTGTTTAACCCCACCCTCTTTAATCGCATATTCCCATTCAAGACGATAAGGATGGTTCTCCGCTCTCTGCTCTGTAATTGTGGTTGAAAGGATGGGCATAAAGATTGTGCTCGAACGTATTGCCTCATATATATAATCCATAAAATAGCAACCCCTACCACCCAGATTATTCTTGTCATACCAGACTCTCAAACCGGCATTTGTCAATGCATCATAAATACGCTGAGCAATATATCCATCTTTTCTTGAATAAGAGATAAAAACATCCCATCTCTTATTTCTTGGATCTGCAAATACCTGAGATTCTTTTGCCTTAACCAGTGCGTCGTATATCTCATCTGCAAATTTCCGGCTGTTATAGTTCAATGAGACATTGTTTATTGTCAAGAATTTATCCAGCTTCAAATCCTTATGCATTCTGCCGACATACTCATTTTTGACATGAGCTTTATTGATCTTAAGAGTGTACCAAATGAAACGAAACAACCAGTCATCCTGTTCACATCCCAGAACCAACAAATGTTTTGAAGCAGTCAGTTCCATCAAGTTTGAACCGGACATATCAACCAACATTGTCTTTATGACCTGCAGATAATCATTATCAGTCACAACATACTTCTGGACATTTCCCACTTTACCTAACATATAATACAAGGTCGGGGTATGCAATTCCGAGTAGTTGTGACTAATATCACGTTTAGTTATATCCGAATCATATATATTCAGAACTTTTACATTATCTTCGCCCCACTGATGTTTCATTGCAATTTCAACCAATGGAGAATATGATGTAGTAATCACGAACCTGAAGTAACCTGTTGACAACAGTTTCTTAAGCGGTTCCGAAACATCATCGATTGTAAGTTCAGCATCATTTACGACATTATTGATTTCAAGATACAGGTTCGGGCGTCTCTGATGGCCGGTCTCAACATCCTTATAAGAGAACATCGGGTGATTTTCCAATTCCGAAAAATCCACAGCATCTGTCTTGTAAGACTCATTGATTACATTAAAAATATAATCTGTAAAATTAGCATTATCCCCCAAAGAAGACATGATGTCCTTATTGTGTTCAACATTAAAGTCAAAATTGTTTCCTACCACAAGAATCACCTCTCCTTTGATAATAGCATCTACCAACTTTGGAAAGTTATGGTTATATTCATCGCTTAAGTTCCTTGTACGGCTCTTGGGTTCAACAGCTTTCATTTCAAATTATACTACTTAAATATTCATTAAGAATTACATTCACGACATGACCACATGATTTCACATATGTTATAATATGCAAAAATAGCAATTTTTATACATTACACAATTCTGTCACCGTTTTTTTATTCTGCACAGGAGATACTCGCATCGTAAAAAACAAAATAATACAAATAAAGGAGAACATTTGTGAAGTTCTCCTTTATTTGTATATAACAACATCCATTGGCACATCATGCGGTTCTGTGAGTATATGCGGCACAAGCTGCTCTCGGTAGCATACGCCAATCTTCAATGCCGCGAAATCACTCTGCGAAAGATACTTGTCATAATACCCTTTCCCGCGCCCCGTGCGGACTCCCGACAAAGAAAAAGCGACACCCGGAACTACAATGACATCAATATCGCCCGGCTCCACAAGTTCCGCATCGGAAGGCTCCATTATACCGAACGCACCCTTTTCCATTCCGGCTCCACCATAACGGTAGAAACGCATAACGTCACCCTCTACACGAGGAAGTGCCACCAGACACCTCCCGGAGAGATATTCCACGAACTTCCATATCTGCGGTTCATCGGGCAATGGCGAGAAAAGAGCGACTACCCTTGCACCGCTCGCGGAGAGACAGGCATCCAGTTCCGCCGATATCCTCGCGGAACGCTCCACTCTCTCCTCCATAGAGACAGCAGACAACCTTGCACGCACCATTTTCCGCAAGGCCCTCTTATCCATTGCTTTTTCCATCCGACTTGTCAAAATATTCCATCGCCTTTGAGGCCGCCACAAAGGATGTCATTCTCCCCGACAGCATCAGTTCCTCACACTCTCCCAACAAGCGTTCCATCCCGTCAGTCGAGTAGAAGCGTTGCCTGAGCCTGTCCTCAATTGTCTCATGCATCCAATATCTCAGCTGCCTGTTACGGCGTTGTTCAAAAGTTCCGTTTGCCTTGACCTTGGCGATATACCCGAATACCATCTCCCATATCTCCTTTATTCCGATATCGAAGAAGCCTGAATATGTCAGCACCTCGGGCCTTATTCCGCTTGCGGGCATAGGGAACAGTTGCAGCGCATTGCGGTAGTGCACAGCAGCACGCCTCGCGGCCTCCACATTATCGCCGTCAGCCTTGTTGATGACGATACCATCGGCCATTTCCATAATGCCGCGCTTTATTCCCTGAAGTTCATCGCCAGCCCCGGCTATCTGCAAAAGGAGGAAAAAATCGACCATGGAACAGACCGCAGTTTCACTCTGCCCGACTCCGACAGTCTCGACAAACACCTTGTCGTAACCTGCAGCCTCGCACAAAATTATCGCTTCGCGCGTCTTGCGCGCCACGCCTCCGAGCGAACCGGCCGATGCACTGGGGCGAATGAAGGCCGATGGATGAAGAGCGAGGCGTTCCATACGGGTCTTGTCACCAAGAATACTGCCTTTGCTCCGTTCGCTGCTGGGGTCAACAGCAAGAACAGCCAGTTTGCCGCCATACTCAGAAAGAAGGTGCATACCGAAAGAGTCGATGGAAGTGCTCTTTCCAGCCCCGGGAACACCGGTTATGCCGACACGCACGGAGTTGCCGGAATATGGCAGGCAGCGTTCCACCACCTCCTGCGCCAAGGCATGATGCTCCGGCAGCACGCTCTCAACAAGCGTCACCGCCCTGCTCAGCACCGTGACGTCACCTTTGAGTATTCCCTCTACATACTCGCCGGCAGAGAGCCTGCTCGCCCTCTTGCGGCGCATGGTTGAAAGATACGGGTTTATGGTGCTTACAGCATCCACGCCCCTATTGACCTTAAGGCCCTTATAAGCGTCATCATTTTCGGGATGTTCCATAACGGTAGGAATTCATTTGATGCGAAGATAACAAATAAGGAATGTAAAAACAACAGGGGAGCACGCTAAATCGCGCACTCCCCCTGCTGTTTTATAAAAAGCTATACTTATTTCAGAGCAAAGCTGTTTGTCATGTACTGACGTGCGATGTCCATACCGGCCTCATCCAATGTAATGTCCATAACGTCACCGTTCATGAGGAAAAGCTGTGCATTGTTCTCATCCACAAGCTTCACGAGGTCTGTAACCTGCTCGCCGCAAACTGCGCTCCAAACCTGAGTCTCCTCGTCGAATACAAGATTCATGGCAACCTTACCGTCTGTAATCTCATAACCGTTCTCCATTGTTGTTATCTCGATATCCTGACCCTGGCTGTTCTTCACCACCTTTGTATCTCCGGCGTTGTCAACAACGTTGCTGCCGCCCCAGAACTCGATTGTATTGAGAACCACGCCATCGACAAGCATTGCAATCTCATAAACGGGAACTATATGCAAAGCCAAGAATATGACCTCGTTCACCCACTTGTTGCTTACGCCATCGTTCCAGTCTTTGATACTGTTTGTCAAACGGAAAGAACCGATACATGAAGACATGATGATTGTTGCAGAAAGCAACAGAGCCGAAATCTTTAAATGCTTTTTCATAATTATAGTTTTTAAGTTAATAAAATAAGTTCACATAAAAGCCAAGGCCCCTGACGGCGACCACGACATTGCAAATTTATCGTTTTTTTAACAAAAACAAACTTTTACAAAACTTTTTTTTATCAACCATACACCAAATAGTCCATTTTTGACAGTACAAAAAACTGCGACGGGCACAAACGCACCCGCCGCAGTAATATAAATTGAATGCATCAAAGCACTCCGTTCACCACAAGAGCCTTCACCAGTGAATAGAACTTCTCCACTGTAGGAATCTCAACACGCTCTGTAGGAGAGTGAGGAGACATCAATGTAGGACCGAATGATACCATATCCATCTTCGGATAGTTCGTAGATATGATACCGCACTCGAGACCTGCGTGTATCACGCGTACATCGGGTTCTGTACCGAACATATCAGTGTAAGCCTTTTTCAATGCAGCCAACAATGGAGAGTTGACATTCGGTTGCCATCCGCTATAGCTTCCGCTGAGTTCAACCTTCATTCCGGCCATTGCGAAACAACTTGACAATTGCAGTGCAAGGAACTCCTTCATGGTGTCGCAAGAACTGCGCGCAAGGATATTGATTTCCGCTTTGCCGTCACCTATCTTCACGATAGAGAGGTTGCTTGAAGTCTCTACGGTGTCGGGAATTGTCGGTATAAAGCGGAGGACACCGTTGTGACAAGCAAGAATAGCGTCGAGCAGATTGTCCTGAATCTCCTCGGGCACAACAGTTTCGGGCATCTCGGTTTCTGTAACGGTCAAGGTTATGCCCTCCTCTATCGTAGAATATTCACTGTTGTAGAGAGCCTCGTATTTGGCAGCAATGCTCTTGAGCTCCTCAACAGCCTCCTGCGGAAGAGTAAGCACAACTTCACAGCTTGCAGGAATGGCGTTGCGCATGTTTCCACCGTTCCAGCTCGCAAGCACCACACCGCACTCGTCCATGGCCTCGCGCAAGAAACGTGCCATAAGTTTGTTGGCATTGCCGCGTCCGGCATTGATTTCGAGACCTGAGTGACCGCCGCGCAAGCCCTTCAGCTGCACCTTTACTGCAACCTCGTCATCACTCTCCTCTTCCATAAATTCAAGATAAGCCGAGATGTCGAGTCCGCCGGCACAACCGATGTACATGACACCCTCTTCCTCCGAGTCGAGGTTCAGGAGCAGTTCACCTTCGAGTTCACCGCCCTTGAGACCGAACGCACCGTACATGCCGGTCTCCTCATCGGCTGTAATGAGAGCCTCGAGCGGACCATGCTGCAAAGAACCATCCTCCATGATTGCCATGATTGCGGCTACACCCAGACCGTTGTCTGCACCGAGCGTGGTATTGTCGGCATAAAGCCAATCGCCTTTCACTACAGTCGTGATAGGGTCATTCACGAAATCGTGCTTGCTGTCGGGAGTCTTCTGGGGCACCATATCCATATGAGCCTGAAGGATAATACCCTTCCTGCCCTCAAGCCCCGGAGTCGCAGGCTTGCGCATTATGATATTGCCGGCCTCATCCTGCCAGGTCTGTACATTTACGCTCTTTCCGAAATCGAGCAGGAACTTCTGTATCTTCTCAAGATGACCCGAGGGGCGGGGCACCTGTGTCAACGCCTCAAAGTGCTTCCAAACTGCACGAGGCTCCAAATCTTTGATTGTCAATGCCATAATTCGTTAATATTTAAGTTGTTTCTTTTTAAACTGCAACACCACAAGCGCATATATGCCCAACACCGCCACAAGCAGTGTCTGCGTACTGTGCACTATCAATGCAAAGGCCTCGGAATCGGCCGGGCTCACGCCATAAAGGACCATTATACTTATTATGGCGAAATGCCATGGACCTGCCCCGTTCGGTGTAGGTACCACAACCGCTATACTGCCTGCCACAAACAGCAGCAGACCTGCCGCAACGGAGAGTTCCTCCGTAAACCGGAAGCAGTAGAAGCAGAGGTAGAACTGCATGAAATAGCAGAACCATATACCCACAGTCTCAAGCGCGAAAAGCCAGCGGCCTTCCATCTTTGTCAAAGATAACAATCCTTCGACAAATTTTGCGACAAATGCACGTATTTTTTTCCAAAAACTCATTTTTTTCAGGAGAATCACCAGAAGAACCACCACTGCCGCCGCTGAAAGCAGAATGACAGCCCAGCCGCCCATAGAAGAAAAGACAGCCTCTCCCGAGCATGAGAAGCCCGTCTCACGAAGGAATTCAACAAAAACCGGCCACTGCAGCACAACTGCTACCGTAGTTATGAGCACTACCATCAGCGTATCCACAAGCCTTTCCGAAACAACAGTTCCCAACGAAGGGGCAAACGGGACACCCTCCTGCCGTTCGAGAACGAAACAGCGCGACACCTCTCCTACACGCGGAACAACCAGATTGGCTGCGTAAGCCACGAAGATGGATTCCACGCAGGTTGACGAACGCGGAACGTAGCCCAAAGGCGCAAGCGTAAGCCTCCATCGCCACCCCCTTATAACATGGCTCATCACACCGAAAAATGTTGACAAAACAAACCAAAAAAGGTCCATATCCTTGAAGTCATCCAGAAGCCTGGAAAAGTCGAAGTCATCATATATCATGATGAGAATCAGCACACCCAGCAGAAGCGGCAGTGCGGTTTTTACCGTATAATTGAAAATCTTTTTCACAACTTTAGAGACTTTTTTAATTGTTTTAATTAACTTTGCATCATTATAAGGCAGTCAAGACTGCCGCCTGCGTGTTTTCACAGAAACAGACCGCAACGGTCTTTACACGACACAGAGTTATGCAAAGATAGCAATATATTGGCGATTCTTTGTTTTTTTGAAGTTATTTTAAACAAAATTCGAGAAGCTCACCCGGCAATGAAAGCAGTTACCGCAAAAAAAAGATTGGGACAGCACTTCCTGACAGACCTTTCTATCGCAAAAAGAATTGCGGACACGATAGATGTCTGCCCGGGCATTCCCGTACTTGAAGTCGGCCCCGGAATGGGAGTCCTAACACAATATCTTCTGGAGAAGAACCACCCGGTAAAAGTCGTGGAGATTGACGAGGAATCCGTGGCATATTTAAGAAAGAATCTCGCACAGCTGCAGGACGAAAACATCATCCCCGACGATTTTCTCAAGATGCACCTCGACAGGATATTCTCGGGCGAGGAGTTCATGCTCATAGGCAACTACCCCTACAACATCTCCAGCCAGATATTCTTCAAGATGCTCGACTACAAGGAGTATATCCCCTACTGCAGCGGCATGATACAGAAAGAGGTCGGGGAACGTCTTGCAGCCTCCCCCGGTTCAAAGGCATATGGAATACTGAGTATCCTCATACAGCTGTGGTACGATGTGGAATATCTGTTCACCGTCGATGAAAACGTCTTCTCGCCACCCCCGAAAGTAAAAAGCGCGGTAGTGCTCATGAAGCGCAACGGACGCACTGACGTCGGGTGCGATGAGGCACTGCTGAAGAAGATTGTCAAAGGGACATTCAACCAGCGGAGGAAGAAGCTCCGCAACTCGATACAGCAGATTGTGGGCAAGGATTCGGAGATACTGACAGACCCGATACTCGACAAACGCCCGGAACAGCTATCCATAGAGGAATTCATCGAATTGACAAGAAAGATTGAAAAGGATTTGGCATAAAGGAGAAATGCTATGACCAAAGAATACATCAGCTACATAAAGGAACTTATCGGGCAGAAAGATTCGGTACTGTTGCAGGAGAACCTCTCCAGGATGCACCCTGCCGACATCGCGGAAATCTGTTCGGAACTCGACCTCGACGAGGCACGTTTCCTCTACAGGCAGCTCGAGAACGAGAAGGCCGCCGATGCCCTCACCGAGATGGACGAGGACCTGCGCAACGAGCTTCTCGAAGAACTTCCCTCTGAAGCCATCGCCAAAAGATTCGTCAACTACATGGATACCGACGACGCCGTCGAAATTATCCGTGATATGGACGAAGAGAAGCAGGAGGAGGTGCTCCAGCACATCAAGGACATTGAGCAGGCCGGTGATATCGTTGACCTTCTGCAGTACGACGAAGACACGGCCGGAGGTCTCATGAGTACCGAGATGGTCGTGGTGAACGAGAATTGGAGTATGCCCGAGTGCCTGAAGGAGATGCGCCACCAGGCCGAAGAGCTTGACGACATCTACTACATATACGTTGTCGATGATGATGAACGTCTCTGCGGCCTGTTCCCACTGAAAAAGATGATTACAAGCCCTTCCGTATCGAAGGTCAAGCATGTGATGAGCACCGAGGTCATAAGTGTAGATGTTGATACCCCCATTGACGAGGTTACAATGCTCATCGAGAAGTACAACCTCGTTGCCATACCCGTTGTTGACAAGATAAACCGCCTTGTCGGACAAATTACCGTCGATGACGTAATGGACGAGGTGCGCGAACAGACAGAGCACGACCAACAGTTGACAGCAGGTCTTACCCAAGACGTAGAAACCGGTGACAGCGTATTCCTGCAGACAAGGGCCCGCCTGCCATGGCTCGTGATAGGCATGCTGGGAGGTATCGGTTCATCGCTTCTGCTGGACTGCTTCACAAACACATTGGGCAGCCACCCCGAAATGGCACTGTTCATTCCTCTGCTCGCCGGCATGGGAGGTAATGTGGGTACACAGTCATCGGCAATTGCAGTGCAGGGACTTGCCAACAACTCCCTGGATTCGCAACATATATTCAAGCACATCCTCAAAGAGATGGTTGTCGCACTCATCAACGCGACAATACTCTCCCTGATGGTTTACATCTACAACTTCTGCATATACGGAGCCTTAGACATCGTAACGCTCGCCGTTCCGCTGAGCCTGTTCGTGGTAGTGCTCTTCGCCTCCGGGTTCGGAACGCTGATACCGATGGTACTCGAAAGGATAAACATTAACCCGGCCGTCGCGACAGGACCGTTCATACAAATTATAAATGACCTTAGCGGCATGACATTCTACATGATAATTTCAATGGCATTGAGCCAGATATTCACATAAGGGACAACATATTTACAGACACGACAATGAAAAAGATTTTTTTGATTATAGCCATACTGTTTGCAGCCGGACATGCGACTGCACAGACAAAGGAGTTCCAGGAGTGGCTCAAGGCACCGGCCGGCGAGCTGCAGCTTCAGAAGTTCGCGAATACGAAACTCGACAAAGAAGAATGCGCGATTGCAGCCGGGATTGTTGACTCATTATGGCTAACCACGACTGCCGAGAGACTAAAAACCCAATGGAGCAAACTTACAATAAGCAATGACAGCATAAAACTGGCATGCGCGTGCCGCACATTGGGCTCACTTCCCGATGATGGGCGAAGCCTGTTCATCTCAATGCACGGAGGTGGGGAGTGCCCCAAGGAGGTAAACGATGAACAGTGGATGAACCAGATATACCTGTACCACCCGGAAGAGGGTGTATATATCGCACCCCGTGCGCCATGGAACACGTCGGACCTTTGGCACAGAAAGGGACTGGACGAGCTTTTCGAAGATCTCATACAGGCATGTGTAGTCTTCGAAGGAGTAAACCCCAACAAAGTATATCTTCTCGGATATTCCGCCGGCGGTGACGGTGTCTGGCGCATGGCTCCGCGCATGGCCGACAAGTGGGCTGCCGCATCGATGATGGCAGGACATCCCGGAGAAGCGTCACAGGTAAATCTCATGAATCTCCCTTATATGATATGGATGGGAGAGTACGACCACTATTACGACAGGAATATTCTGGCAAAGGAGAAAGGCGAGGTCATGGACTCTCTGAGTAAGGCCAACCCCGGCAAATACATACACCAGACCAACATCATCGAAGGCAAGGGACACTGGATGGACGGGGTCGATGCCGATGCACTTGGTTGGATGGCACAATACAGACGTAACCCGTACCCCAAGAAGGTCGTATGGCGACAGGAGAAGGTTACCCGCGAACATTTCTACTGGCTGTCGGCCCCCGGCGACGAGATTGCCCAAGGCAAGAGTGTCGTGGCAAGCATCGACGGAAATACAGTGAATATCGAGCACTGCGACTACAGCAGACTTACAATATACCTCAACGACAACATGCTCAACCTTGACAAGAAAGTAACGGTAAGGTACAAGGGCAAGAAGATTGCAAGAAAAAAACTGAAGAGAACCATATACAACCTGTATAGCACACTCAACACGCGTAACGACCGCAGTTATGCATTCCCGTGCATATTGGAAATTGAACTTGACTAAAATACGATCTATAATATGAAAACAGGAAACAGGATAATAAAGGCCGCACTGATGGCCGTATGCCTGCTGTGTGCATCACCCCTACTGGCCCAGGTAACAACGACCATGGCTATAGGTAAAGTTGTCGATGACACCGGAGAAGCACTTCCCGGAGCAAACGTCGTGGTCATGAATAGTAAAGGAAAGATGGCAAGGGGAACCAGCACCAACATCAACGGTGATTTCAAGGTCGAAGTAAGACTGAAAGAGGGAGACAAGGAGCTGCACGTAAGCTATCTGGGTTCAAAGACTAAAATCATAAAATTGTCAAGCGACATATTGGGCAAAGATATCAAAGTCGAGCTCCTGCCCGACAATGCGATGCTCAACGAGGTTACAATCGTCGAGGACGGCTATGCACGCCTACCGCGCAAGGATATGGTAGGAGCTTTCACGACGGTGAAAGCGGACGACATCATGATGCCAGCGTTCCAGAGCGTTGACCAGATGCTTCAGGGAAAAATTGCCGGACTCAGTGTAATGAACACGTCAGCACGCGTAGGAGCATCACCAAAGATAACAATCCGCGGTACTTCCACCATTCTCGGCAACACAAGCCCGCTCTGGGTAGTTGACGGAGTCATACAGGAAGACCCGATATCTATAGACATGAGTTCTGCAATAACATCCGACATGCGTGAGCTCATAGGAAACCAGATATCATGGTTGAACCCTCAGGACATCGACAACATTACCGTACTTAAGGACGCATCGGCTACTGCCATATATGGTTCCAAGGCATCGAACGGTGTAATTGTTATTACGACCAAAAAGGGAACACCGGGACGCATAAGCGTGAACTACAGCACAAACATCTCTGTAAGGGAACGGCCCACATACGAGATGTACGACTTCATGAACTCGTTCGAGCGCATCCAGTTCAGCAAGGAGGCATACGAAGCAGGCGTCCGTTACCAGACCGAGCCCCTGCCGCAGATTTACACATATGAAGGTCTCATGGCCATGTTCAACAAGCGCATGATTACAGAGGAGCAGTTCTCGTACTACCTGCAGCGTCTGGAGACCGTGAACACCGACTGGTTCGACATGCTCACACGCAACGCGGTGAGCCACAACCACAACCTGAGCGTATCGGGCGGTACCGACAAATACACCTACAACGCATCTGTCGGATATTCGAACAACGGCGGATACGAGATAGGCAACGACAACGACCAGATTACCACACGTCTCAGCATCAACAGCAACGTCAACGAACGTTTGAGCATTAGTGCCCAGCTGAACGGAAGCATAAGAAACTCCGACGGTTACGGAGCCGGAGTGAACCCCTACACATATGCGATGAACACGAGCCGCGCTATTCCTGCATACGAAGAGAACGGTGAACGCGCATTCTACTCGAATTATTACACATACCAGTACAACACTCTGCTCGGCGGAAAGAACCAGTACTCGTACAACATATTCAACGAGATGGAGAACAGCTACTCAAAGAACAGAGGAACCATGTTCAATGCATCGTTGAACGTTACATACAAGATTCTCAGTTGGTTAAGCTACAACGGTACCGCAAGTATGTCATTGAGCACCAACAAGAGTGAGAGCTATGCCGGAGAGAAGACCTCACAGGTGGAGAGATTGTACCGTGGCTATGCCCAAGGTACGGAGAAGGCGGGTTCGGACAGATTCAATGCAGCACTGATGCCATATGGAGGTGTTCTCAACCAGGCCAATTCACAGACCGTATCATACAGCACGTCACACCGTCTGCAATTCAGCAAGGAGTTCAACGAAAACCATCGTCTCAATGCAATGCTTGGTATGGAGATACGCTCAAGCAGAGGTGAGAGCGAAGGCAACACGGCATGGGGTTATGTGCCGGAGCGCGGCTCCATCTTGGTATCGCCCACACTGCCCGAGAATTTCAAGCCAATAGGAAGCAGTGTAAATATTGGCTGGGGTGCATTGAGCCAGCTTTACAACGGGGCATGGAGCAGAACTACAACTACTACAAACTACATGTCATTCTATGCGACACTGGCATACTCACTGATGAACAGGTATGTGATCAACATGAATGTCCGTTCCGATGCATCGAACCGCTTCGGCCAGGATGTCAACAAGCAGTTCGACCCAACGTGGTCATTCGGAGCATCATGGAAAATCGCACAGGAGCCATTGGTAATTGAGCATCTGCCCTGGCTTGAACAGTTCAACATACGTGCAACATACGGTATCCAGGGCAATGTTGTAAACTCCATCAGCCCTGAGATGATTGTACGTTACCAGGGACTACTGCAGAGTTATAACGAATACTACCTTACCATATCCAGCCTTCCCAACAAACAACTCAAATGGGAACGCACAAAATCACTGAACTTGGGTGCAGACGTCTCTCTGTTCGGTGTCACCATGAACTTTGAATACTATAACCGTAGTTCAAACGCAATCATCAGACAGGATATCGCACAGGAGTATGGTATGTCAACAATGCCTCTAAACGGAGGACTCATAACAAACAGTGGAGTTGAGTTCACATTGAACTTCACTCCGGTACGTACCAAAGATTGGGTATGGACAGTAGGACTCAATGCCAGCAAGAACTGGAACAGGTCGGAAAGCGATGACCGCACAGCAAAGGCCGATGAACTTACTCACGTGGATTTCCTTAACGGAAGCAGCGACCGTCCTCTCAAGAACGGATACCCCCTTTCAGCATTCTGGTCATATGACTTCACAGGACTTGACGGCAAGACAGGATATCCGACATTCATGCATGCCACATACGATAATGTGGACGGCAACGGGAATATCGACCCAACGACATTCCTTGTATATTCTGGACAGCAGGAACCGGATTTTACCGGTGGTCTTAACACACGCCTCCGCTGGAAGAACTTCCACATAGGCATGGACTTCGCGCTGATGCTCGGTGCAAACAAGCGACTTCCCAACCCATACTCAACTTTCACATACGGAAAGATGCCGGACATCTTCAGCAACCTTTCAAAAGAGTTGAACGACAGATGGAAGCAGCCGGGTGATGAAGCTCACACGAATATACCATCACTCTACACTTCGGTAAGGGATTTATACAACCTCAACCTCCCCAACGGACTCTACGACAACATCTACTCAATGTGGGCACAGTCCGATGTAAGGGTTGCGGACGCGTCATTCCTGCGCTGTACGCAGATTTCACTCTCATACACATTCCCCAGCAGTCTCTGTAAGAAGATGGGTATCAACCGCATACAGTTGAGCGCGAACGTTAATAACCTCTTTGTCATCGCAAGTAAAGAGTGGAAGGGATATGACCCGGAATTGGGTTACAGCATACAGCCCAGAGTATATTCGATAGGATTAAGTGTCGGATTCTAAAAACAAAAACCATATGAAGACAAAATACAACATACTGGCAGTACTTACTGCATTCACCATGAGCTCCTGCAGCGACTTCCTTGAGCCGAATTCGGAAAGCGAATTCGTTCCCGAGGATGCGACATCACTCAATGAGCTGCTTCTCGGAGAAGCATACCAGCGTAACGACATGAGCGGTTTCAACATATTCCTGAACCTGCTTGACGATGACATCGAAGCTGCTCCCTACCAGACTCCCAACGAAGGCTTTGACGGGAACAAGTATATTGCAAGTTTCACATGGCAACCCGACATGTTCGAGATGATGGAAGAGGCTGGGGCCGGTCATATAAACATGTACGAGAGCTACTACAGCGTAATACTCGGTGCCAACGCAGTCATAGATTACCTTCCCGAAGTAAGAGATACCGAAGAAAACATAAACAAGGTGAAGGCACAGGCATATGCACTCCGCGGTTTCTACTACTTCAACCTAGTAAACATATTCGGCACACCATACAACAGCAACCCCGAAGCCCTTGGTGTTCCTTTGAAACTGAACAGCGGAATAGAAGAGAGCAACGACTATCTGAAGAGACGTACGGTAGGAGAGGTATATTCACAGATTCTGAGCGACCTTCATACTGCAGAAGAAGCCTACCTGTCACTACCAGAGGCTGACCGTTGGAGCGACAACTTCAGAACTAGCCTGCCAATGGTACAACTCATGCTATCGCGTACATATTTATATATGGAAAACTGGGAAAAGGCAGCCGAGTATGCAGAAATGGTTATGGACAACCCCAGATTCAAGCTTGTTGACCTGAACAACGTATCAACGACCGGAACGAATGACGAAGGAGCCACAGTACGTACATACATGGTATATCCCACATATTCTTCAACTGAAACGATATGGCCTTATGGAAATGTCATTGACATGTTCGAATGGACATATTATGGGACCAACAACGTTAATACCACTACCGGAAAGAAGATGTACGCATATTTCCAGGCATCGCAGGAACTGCTCGACACATACGTTGACTATGACCTCAGACTGTCGCAGTACATAGCCAGAGCACCCATGGGTGACAATACAGGAACACTCATGAACATGCCATTCGGAAAGGTGAATATAGGAACACAATACTACTTGCCGCAGAATGCGACAGGAGTCTTCGGACGATGCCTCAGACTCTCTGAAGCGTACCTCAACTATGCCGAGGCAAAGGCAATGATTGGCGGAAATGCAATGGCCGAGGCCGAGAAGGCCCTCAACACCCTCCGGGAGAAGAGATTCGACCCCGAGGACTATGATGACGAGACATTCTCAAGCCAGGAGGAACTCATAAGCTTCATCCGCGAGGAACGCCGCCGCGAACTCTGCTTCGAAGGACACCGCTGGTTCGACCTTCGCCGCTGGGGTATGCCTGCAATAACCCACAAGTGGCACAACAGTGCAGACGAGACCGTAACATACCGTCTCGAAGAGGGAGACCTCATGTACACCGTCCCCATCCCCGATGAGGCCATGAACATGAACCCCAGTCTCGAGCAGAATGAGTTGCCGGGCAAACGTACCCCGATAATGTAAAACAAGAACAACCAATAGATGACCATGAAAAAGTTTATCTGTACAACAGCGATCATTCTTGCCGGAATGGCACTCATTGCATCATGCAGCCATGAGGAAAACATCACACCGTCCGGCAACTACTCCCCAATACGTGGAGGTTTTCCGCAGGGCGACAGCAGATACGACTCGCTGATAAACGAAATAAAGGAAGAGTATGGAGTGTATCTTCTCTACAAGGACATCACGGAGGAGGACCTGAACCGCGACTGGGTATCGGCAGGAACCGGTGACATATATGTGGCAGGTTATGACGAAGAGCGCGATGCCCCGTCGTGGAACCTACCCGAGGAGCACCTCCCCTTCTACGTGGATTACTTCTACAACTACATATTCCCGAACATAAGCAAGGAGTTCGCACGCTCCACATTCCCCGTAAAGATTTATATGATTCACAACCTGCGCACCGAGCCCCGTGATTACGGTGAAGGGAACAACAACGGCGGAGGGGGTACGACTACCGACCCGTTCAAGCCCATAAAGCTCGGTAACTTCGACAACTGGGCCATCAGTTTCAAGGAAGATGCCATAAATGGTGGTGGGGATGCCGAATACACGCTCAAGCAGCAGCGTTGCCTTTTCATGATACAGGCCATATACAACTCCATTGATAAAGGGGAAATTGTTTCGCCAGATGAATTGTGGACAGGATACGACTTCAGCGAAAGCCTGAAGATGAACCATATTGACCCGTCAAAGCCCAACTACAAATACAAATTGGGATTTGTGGATATGATAAACGACAACTTCGGAACAGGTGTACAGAAACAGGTCTGGACTCCCCCCTACGCAAACGAGACAAGTTGCTATTATTGGGAAAAGGACAAGTACCCCAACTACAACCTCTTCACCACATACATAAAGAACGCCATGTGGCTTACACCGGAGGAGTTCGAAGCCCGTTATCCGTCGGACAAATATCCGATGATAAAGGAAAAGTATGAAATCGTAACCAACCATATGAAAGAGAGATACGGTATAGACCTGAAAGGTATCGCATATGGTATAAAGAACAAATAAACAGTTTCCAAGACAATGAGATTTATCAGCCCAGCAGGATGCCTGTTGATTGCGATGATGTTCTCCGCTTCGTGTTCAGTATCACAGAACACACCTGTAAAGAATGAGACGGTGCAGATATCCGTAATTACAGGAACAGAAAGCATCGACTCGCTTTGGCACAAGGAGTTCAAGAGTGCCGGGGAGATTATAGAGACATACGTATCCATAGAAAGTGCCATCTCCAAGGAGCAGTCACGTCTGCACACATGGAACATGTGCCATTACATTTGGAACTGTGGTGAATACATGTTCGCTTGCAGGGGAAAGAACACGGACATCGCGATGCTCCCCGAACTGTACGAAGAGATTGACCTTGACGACATCAATGTCAAGGAGTTCATGGATGGCAGAAAGATGGAGAAGTTCTGCGACCACTACTTCACGCTCAAAGCCATGAAAAGCGGTAGCAGCTTCGACGAATCACGGGATGGACTTACGGCAACAGTATTCTTTCCCATAAGGAAAATCAATGCCAACGACTACAGCAAACTTAAAGAGGTTTTCTCAACCGGCAACGACGCTCTGCACCTTGTCTATCTAAAGAAGATGAAATTCCCGATTGCCAATTCAGGATGCACCGCAGAGATGCTGGAGACAAAACCGCTCATAGAGAAGAATGTTGCGGACAGCAAGACGAAAAGAGATGTCCTGAAACTTATGAACGCATATGCAAATATCATGGGCGGCAAAGTTGCTCCCTGTCCGGCCCTTAAGGATGCAGACGGAAAGCTACACACTTTTGCGGAATTCAGGGGCAAAACCCTTGTAATCGACGTCTGGGCAACCTGGTGCAGCAGTTGCATAAAGGGCATGCCCAAACTGCTGGCACTGCACCAGAGATACAAGGATGACCCCAGAGTAGAGATAATAACCATTTCCATCGACCGCACAGGCGATGAAGCAAAATGGAGAGAAGCCATTGAGAAGCACGGCCTACATGGTATAGTAAACCTGATACCAGGCAAGGAAGAGATGTCGCAGTTCGAAGTAGATTACTACATATCCGGCATACCACGTTATATTGTCATCGACAAAGAGGGATACATTGTAGATGCTTTTGCACCGCCGGCAGGAGGAGGACTTGAAGAGATAATTGAAAAAACACTGTAAAACAATATAATATAATGAAGACAAGGAAACACATTTGCATGCTTATGCTTGCTGCGGCATGCTCGTGCAGCAGCGGAAAGGAGATGGCCACCGTCAACGAAGAACCCAAGATGGCAGAGACGGTTGAAGCGACAGTCAGAGAGACTGCTGAAGAGCAGACAGACACACAGGAGGGCATCGGCGTCAATTTCCAGGAAATTGAACTCGAGGAGGCGTTGAAGATTTCAAAAGAGAAAAACAAACCCGTATTTCTCTACTGCCACATAAAGACATGCGGTCCCTGCAAGAAGATGAAAGAGAAAGTTTTTGCCACCACAGAGTGTGGAAATTATATAAACAGCAACTTCATCCCTGTCACAATGGACATGGAAGAGGGCAAAGGTGTGGAATACGGCAAGAAGTATCAGGTAGGTATATACCCGTCATTCCTTATCATTGACGCAGAAGGCAACAAGAGCGGAGAGATTATCGGTGCTATAATGGACACGCAGAAATTCATTGAGCGCCTCAAAGAGGTTACCAACAATAAATAAAAGAACATATAAACCCATATAAAAAGAAAATGACAATGAAGAAATTTATACTCTTTCTTTTCAGCATCGCCTTGACTGTAGGTTCTGTAAATGCCGAGACCTACACTCACACTTTCAAGAGCGGCGAACTCACGACCACCGGCGGCACAACCAGTCTCAGCGACATCGAATGGAATGCTACCGGCGCATCATACATCGGCTGGAGTAGCGGCAAGGGCATACAGGTAGGTAGTAAAAACACACCCAACACCGACACCTACACCTTGAGCACATCGGCTTTTTCCGGAGTCAAGATAAAGAGTGTCACAGTCAAAAGCTCTATTGCGGCAAGCGGTGACGCAAAGATGACCATGACTGTCGGCGGACAGGCTTCAGAGCCATACACCCTTACCACCACATCAACAGGCTATACATTTGAAACGGCCGGAGCGATGGGTGACATTGCCATAAGCTGGAAAGCATCACAACGCGCATATTACGTCGAGTCAATCACCATTGAATACACACCCGACGCAAGCATGGTAACCGTTCCGGCTCCTGTATTCAAGACCCCTGTCGGTATATATGCCGACGAGGTTACCGTTACCACAGACGTTGACTACGCAGACCCCAATTCCGTTTTCTACTACACCACCGACGGCACGGAGCCAAGCTACGAGGATTATATCAACGAAAAAGGAACGACAAAGAGCAACAAGACATACCAGATATATGAGAAGTTAACAGAGGCAACCACAATCAAAGCCATAGCAGTTATTGTTGACGGTGATGCAGTATTCAAGAGCAGTGTGACAGAGGCTACATACATTGTTTCACGCACAATGCCATACTTAAATGCAACAAACATCATCAGCGGCAACAAGTATGCGATGGTTGCTGCGGATAGCGCAGCATGCTACTTTTATGGCGAAAAAGCTTACGGATACTTGCCGACAAAGACTGCATTGACAGCGAACGAAAGATATATCGAAGCCGTAGAATGTGCCGGATTCACATTCACAGCAACAGACGGCGGCTACACCATTCAGGATAAACTCGGACGCTATATTTACCACAGCGGAACATATACAAGTTTCAATTATGCGGCAGAAAAGCCTGCGGCCGGAGCAGTATGGAACGTTTCCATAGACAACGATGGCAATGCGACAATTGCAGTTGACGGTTACACCATCCACTACTCTACCGAGCACGGCACATACGGATGTTATACAGCCGAGAAGGTAACGGAAGGTCACGTACTTCCCAAGCTATACATGCAGCGCGAATATCCCACATACACCATAAGTCCCGAAACCGGCAGTTATTTCGACAAATTCGACAAGATAACAGTCACATGCTCCGAAGGTATTTCGGCAAAGGACCTTGCAGCTACTGTAGAAGGCTATGAAATAAGCGTTCCCTTGACATGTACACAGATTGACAAGAACACCCTCATGCTTGCAGCAAGCAACCCGATTACATCGCTGAACAACACCAACCTGCAGATTAACATTACAGGTGACATTATGCTCAACCCCGACGGCATGAACATGGCATTACCCGTAAACAGCAAATATGGCGTACGCACCCTGGCCACTTACACGCTTGAGGGCAACGCTCCGGCTGCAACCATCACTGAGGTATCTCCTGCCGACGGCGAAACCGTTGAAGAGCTCTCACACTTCATCTTCACCTTCAGCTACTTCGCAGGACATACCGATGACACCTCAATACGTCCGAAGCTGTATGCAGAAGGCAAGGAGTGGTCATATGCCCTTGAGAGAACAACTGAGAAGAAAGAGGGCGGCATGATTGAGATGGAGCAGGCTGCACTGAAAACCACAGAACCGTTGAAGGGCAACGGAACATACTACCTTGAGATACCTGACGGCTACTTCGTTGACGGAAACGGAAAATCAGTAAAGGGCGTGACTCTCACATATACCGTAAAAAACGGCACCGGTGAGATTGCAGGTATCGGAGAGATTACAGCTGACTGCAACAACTGTTGGACAGTTTATAGCATTGCCGGACAGAAAATACTTAAAACGACAGACCCTGAGTCTCTGAAGGCACTTCCTGCCGGAATATACATTGTAAACGGCACAAAGGCATATATCAAGTAAAGGAAACATCGGCAGCCAACTGAACGATTAGCAATATATAACGGGCCTCAGATTATGGGGCCCGTTATATATTGCAGCAAATGAACCCTTTACGGGTGATTATTGTTAGGGGAATTATCATTGGGATTGTACAGTAATGGTAATTTTAAAGATAAACCGGTACCATAAAACAGCACAACGCAAGCCATCATCCATCTTACGACATGTTCTTATGCCATTTTGTTAAAAACTTTAGCAACAGATTGCATTATAATCGAATTTTATATTTATATTCGCAGAATAATGCGCAAAAGGTCACCCGCCGCTAATATGCGCCGGGGACATTTTCGCAAGAACTTAAAACAACAAGCAGATGAACGAAACAAAGAAACCCGATGTACAGCAGGAAGAGTTGAACATCGTGAGTACTCCTGAAGAGGCTGTAGATGCCACTACGATTGAACAGATTGAGCAGAACAGCAACGAAGAGGAGACTCCAGAAGTAGAGACAGAAGTAGCCTCTGTTGCAGAAGAGGCAAGTGCAAAGCCGGAAAGCCGTCAGGAGATTATCGGACGCTTGAGTGTCATTGCCGAAGGCGAATATGCCAACGGCAACAGAAACGAGGTTGAAGCGTTGAAGGTACAGTTCTACCGTATCCGCACAGCGGAGATAGAGGCCGAAATGAAAGAATTTGTCGCTCAAGGCGGTGACGAGGCCCTGTTCATCCCCAAGGAGGACGGGCTCGAAGAGGCCTTCAAGAGCCACATGGCAACCATAAAGGCCAAGCGCAATGCATGGCTTGCTGCTCAGGAAGAGGAGATGAAGGCTAACTACGAAGAGAAAGTACGTCTTCTTGAACAGTTGCAGGCTCTTGTGGAAAAAGCAGGCCAGGGCACACCCGAAGTCAATGAATTCAAAGCCGTACAGGCAAAATGGAAAGAGATAAGGAACATCCCTCAGGAGAAAGTGACAGAGATGTGGAAACAGTACCAGTTGCTCACGGAGCAGTTCTACGATGTACTGAAGATAAACCATGAATTCCGTGAATATGATTTCAAGAAGAACCTTGAGATAAAGACAAGAATATGCGAAACAGCGGAAGTTCTTGAGAAGGAGGAAGACATCATAAATGCTTTCCGCCAGCTCCAACAGCTCCACAATGAATTCCGCGAGACAGGCCCTGTCGCACAGGAACTGCGCGAGGAGATCTGGACACGTTTCAAGACAGCATCAACAAACATCAATCGTCGCCATCAGGAACACTTCGAGGCGAAAAAGGAGAAGGAGAAGGAGAACCTCGAAAAGAAGAGTGCCATCTGCGAGGAGATTGAGAACATGGACCTTGCTGCACTCACGACATTCCAGGCCTGGAACAACGCGACAGAACAGATCATCGCCCTGCAGGCTAAATGGAAAGAGATTGGCTTCGCTCCACAGAAGATGAATCTCAAGATTTTCGAGCGTTACCGCGCTGCATGCGATGCGTTCTTCAAGCAGAAGAGCGACTTCTTCAAAGAGGCAAAAAACACTCTTGTAAAGAACCTCGAGCGCAAGAAAGAGCTATGCGATGCAGCTGAAGCACTGAAAGACAGCGAAGAGTGGAAAGAGACAGCCGACAAGCTCACAAAACTGCAGAAGGAGTGGAAGGAGACCGGTCCCGTTCCGCAGAAGCATTCCGACGCCTTGTGGAAACGCTTCGTTACGGCATGTGACGCATTCTTTGAAAGACGCAATGCGGCGACATCAAGCCAGAGAAGCATAGAGCAGGAGAACCTTAAGCTCAAACGCGAAATTATAGAGAAGATAAAGGCCATTGACACCACGCTTCCCGCAGGGCAGCAGACAAGCCAGCTGTCGGCACTTGCACAGGAGTGGAACAGCATAGGATTCGTGCCTTTCAAAGAGAAAGACAAGATTTACAAGGAGTACAGAGAGGCCAGCAACGCCATCTACGAAGCACTCCACATCAGTGCAAACGAGCGCAAGATAGCCAACTTCCGCAACAACATCAACAAGGGCGGAAACAGCCTCCAGCGCGAACGCGACCACCTCATCAGACAGTATGAGACACTGAAGAACGAGATTTCTACATACGAGAACAACCTCGGATTCTTGAGCGTATCGAACAAGAAGGGCGAAAGCCTTGTTGATGTAATGCGCCAGAGAGTCGAAAAGCTCAAACAGGACGCTCAGGTGATACTGAAGAAGATTCACCTTGTAGAAGAGGAAATGGAGAAGGAGTAAATACTTCTACCTTGATATTGCGAGGGTGACCCAGCTTTTTGGGGTCACCCTTTTATTGTTGAGGTTCGAATAAAAAGAGCTATTTTAGGCTTGCGAAGGCCCCAAATACCGCAGTTTACTTGAAGTAAATGCCATTGCGTACGAGGTCAACCCCTTTTTGGCGGTTTAACTGTTTTCCAACTTAGCTAATCTGCACCCCCCGGGAGGATAAGAAATTCAGGCAACTGAGCCGTCATGTCCGATGCGGCAAGCATAAACAAACAAAGACCGGCTTGTGAGCCGGTCTGTCTATCTGTTGCAAGGCAATCATTTGTACCCTGCCGTTATTCCTGTCGCCTATTACATCGAGTGTGATGCCAGAACGCTTAGAATAACCATAGCCGCAGCAAGGGTCCATGTAGCCTTCTCAAGGAAATCAGTAGTCTTTCTTACACCCATGATCTGGTTAGATGATGAGAAACTTGAAGCAAGACCGCCACCCTTTGAGTTCTGTATCAAAACGATAAGGCACATAAGCACTGCTGCTATAACCATCAATACAACGCACAAACTATACATATTATCCTTTTTTTGTATGTTTTACTATTTTTTCCAAAAATCTTATTTGGTCTGCAAAGTAACGATTTTTATTCGGATATTCCAAATATAACCGCTTAATAATTTCAAGAGCCTTATCATACTTGCCCTGTTTTATATAAATTTGGGCAAGAGTCTCGGTAAAGAACGAAGGTTCTGCCGACGTCGTCTCTACCTGTTCTTCCGAAATCTCGGCAGCCGGCTCTGAATCACCACGCAAATCGAGCGTAATCCTCTCATTGTCACCGGAAAGGAAGTCATCTATGAGTTCTTGTCCGCGCAATGCCGGAACACTCTCTGCAGGAGCCTCTGAACTCTTCAGATATGCCGACACATAATCGACCGCGGCAGCCCCTTCGGCCTCAAGAGAGAAAGAGTCGGCCGGCAATGTGCCCAGGAACGCGTCTATCAAGGACATGGTCCTGTCAACGGGAATGTCGGCAGGCGCATTGTCGATACCCGCAGACGCACCGTAACCCGCCATCAGTTCGAATATGGGCCAACGGCTCTTCAGATAGAGCGCAGATTTCCTCATCTCCTTGCCGAAGTCAATATCGTGAAGCAGATAAAGATTCTTGAGCATCAGCAACCTGGCAACATCAAAAGAGGGATACTTGCCTACAATCATGCGAAGTTCGTACAAAGTATTGCGGTCGAGCTTGTCGGGATGCGATATATAATAAGTCAACTTTTCCATTTTACCAATTGGCTACTGCAGCATTGAATATGGCTTCAACAATCTCCTTTATCATCTGCTCCACGAGCTCCTCCTGTACGGAATCGAGCGATTGTGTGGCGTCGAAATCACGTGTGGCACTGAACTGGCGTTCGAAGTCCTCTTCGTGGTTCGTGTTGTTGGTGAAGCGGACATTCACGGTCATCTTCAGCTGCACCATGGCAGAATAGCCGTCGGAAGATATGGACTTGTTGAACTGGTCATATGCAGTTATCTCACCTGCCAGCTGCAGGTCACCTCCACGTGCTACCTGTTCAAGTTTAGTCTGCTGCACGAAGGCATCGGTCAAAGCCTCATTGAACATTGTGGCCATCGGGCCCCACTGGTATGCTGCACGGTTCTGGAACTGCTCTATGGAGACGCTCTTCACCTTCGTATAGTCAATGGACGCCCCTGTAAACTTGTAGCTGATTCTGCACCCTGCCAACAGGAGTACCGCCGACACCAGCAACGGTAACCTCATTCTACGCAAAATATCATTCAATGCCATATTCCTTTATCTTTCTGTATAACGTACGCTCCGATATGTTCAGTTCCCTTGCGGCATTCCTCCGCTTTCCCCTGTTACGCTCCAAGGCTGCCAGAATGGTCCTCTTCTCTACATCATTCAGCGAAAGAGCCTCTTCGACATACTCATCCACAACATTCAGCTCGGCATCCACAGGTGCCACTGCATTGTGCGGCTGCACCTGATGCTGAGCGGCATGATGCAGGACAGGCATCTCATGCGTATCGGCATAGTAGTGTACGGTTTCCTTCTCCTTGCCGGCTGCACGCAGACTCTCAATCTGGCTTTTTAACTCGGTAATGTCACGCCTCATGTCAAAAAGAACGCTATAAAGGATTTCCCTTTCACTCTCGAAACTCTTGCGGTCACCGCCGCCCTGGCCTGCCAGCATCGGCAGATTTCTCTTTGGCATAGGCGGAAGATATTGTTCCAGGACATCACCGTTGACCTCGCGGTTGAGTTCAAGCATTGTAACCCGTTCGGCGACGTTCTTCAGCTGACGTATGTTGCCCGGCCACGGATAGTTCATGAGTGCCGCGATTGCACTCTCGTCGAGCTGTACGCGAGGCATATTATACCGCCGTGCAAAGTCCATCGAAAATTTTTTGAAGAGCAGAACCACATCTTCGCCACGATTACGCAACGACGGAACATTGATGGGCACTGTGTTCAGACGGTAATAAAGATCTTCGCGGAAACGTCCCTCGGCTATCGCCGACGGCAAATCGACATTTGTCGCACATACAATGCGTACGTCAGTTTTCTCCACGTCAGACGAACCCACGCGCAAGAACTCACCGTTCTCAAGCACTCGCAACAGACGCGCCTGCGTTGACAACGGAAGTTCGGCAACCTCATCAAGAAATATCGTTCCCCCGTTGGCCTCGCTGAAATAGCCCTTGCGCTCGTTCACGGCACCTGTAAAGGCTCCTTTGACATGCCCGAAGAGTTCCGAATCTATTGTCCCTTCGGGTATCGCACCGCAATTCACAGCTATATACTTAGCGTGCTTGCGTACACTGTTGGTATGTATTATTTTAGGAAAGAACTCCTTTCCCACTCCACTTTCACCGGTAATGAGCACTGTCAGATCGGTATGCGCAACCTGCATTGCCGTATCTATTGCCCTCAACAGCTCGGGATCATTGCCTATAATCTCGAACTGCTGCTTTACCCTTTGTACCTCTGCCGCATTCATACGAATTGAAATTTATGACAAAATTACATAATTTACCATCAAAAACAAGCAATTTTGACAGACTTTTTTTTTTAAAACGGGAACAGCAAAGGCAAAAGAAGTATCATAACAATACCCAATATCACCTGCAACGGCAGACCTACCTTGACATAATCGGAGAAGGTGTACTGACCGGCCGGCATCACCAATGCGTTGGGAGGCGTAGAGAAGGGTGACGCAAAGCAGAGGCTCGCGCCCAATGTCACGGCAAAAAGCATCGGTACCGGGTTCACGCCTATGGCTATTGCACAGTTCATTGCAATTGGAGCCATGAGCACCGCTGTAGCCGTATTGCTTATGAACATCGTGAGCAACGAGGTCGTGAAATATATTCCGGCAAGAAGCAACAGCGGACTGAACCCACCAAGATAAGTTGCAAGAGAGTTTGAAATACCGGCAGATATTCCTGTGTTCTCAAGAGCCGTTGACATTGGCATCATGGCACCTATAAGCACCACACTTTCCCAGTTGATAGTCTTGTATGCGGCCTCAACATTCCTGAAACAGCCGGTAAGAACCATCAGTAGGCCGGCAATCATGACCGCCGTGACAGGTTCTATAGGAATGAAGTCAAAGACCATGACCGCAATCATCGCAAGCATTATAGCCGCAGCCACAGGAGCCTTATAATCGAGAGTCACCTTTGCAGCCTCATCGAGCGGTCTTCCCACGACAATCCATTCATTGGTTTCCTGTTCGAGACCAGCGATATTGCTCCACGTACCCTGCACCAGAAGCACGTCACCGGAATGTATCTTCTCGTCCGCAATACCTTCAAGAATATATTTGTTCTTGCGGCATACTCCAAGGACACTCACATTGTACCTTGTCCTGAACTCCACTTCCCTTACAGTCTTGTTCACGATAGTGGATGACGGCATGAGCACAATCTCGGCAACGCCTATGTCATAGAAGTCGAGAGCGGCCTTCCTTTCACTGTCATCATACGACACGATATCGAGCCTGTAGGCATCGGCAAAAGACTTCACCTGTCCGGTCGTGCCCGAAACATAAAGCATGTCATCGGCAGAGATTATGGTATCGGGGTCGGCAGTCTTCTGCACCACACTCTTCGAAAGCAGGCCGCGCTGGTTATTCTCGGCCATGCGGACCTCGATTATATTCACACCGTATTTTTCGCGTATATCGAGTTCACCGATACTCTTGCCTACCACAAGCGAGGAAGCCCCCACGTTCAAACGATGCAGATTGTTGGCAATGCCGTACTCCTTGACAAGAGCCTTCAGAGACTTTCCGCTGCTTGCGCTGGCACCGCTCAAAGCACCCGGTTTTGACAGGAAACGCTTGCTGAGCGGCAGAAGTATGACAGTACCTACGGCAATACAGATAATACCTACGGGCAAGAATGTGAAAAAGCCGAAGCCGTCGGCATACTCCCCTGCCAGACCCAGTTCCTTCAATTTGTCGGCATGCTCCACAAGTTCATCATTGATGACAAGGTTCGGTGGCGTACCGATAAGCGTCATCATACCGCTCATACTGCTCGCAAAGGCCAACGGCATCAGTAGGCGACCTGGACTCATCTTCATGCTCATTGCCATGCTCACCACTATAGGAATCATTATGGCAACAGTTCCCGTATTGCTGACGAACGCTCCCATCAGGGATGTAACCAGCATTACCAGCAGGAACAGGCGTGTCTCACTGTTCCCGGCGAACTTCATAAGTTTGGAACTTATCATTTTGGCAAGGCCGGTCTGGAATATGGCTCCTCCCACCACGAAAAGGCCTATCATCATTATGAGCACCGGACTGGAAAAGCCGGCCAGGGCTTCCGCAGGAGTGAGCACACCGCACACTATAAGAGCCACCAGCGCACACAATGCGACAATGTCGGAACGTACCTTGCCGCTGATGAAGAACACCACCGACAACAAAAGTATCGAAACAGTCTCTATCTTTTCTAACATATACAAAATTTTTAATAAGTGCAAAAATAATTTTTTCGGGAGGCAAAACAAAACAAAACCGTCACAAAAGCACTATTTGTAACAATAAAGTAATATATATACGATAAAAAAGAGTATCTTCGCGACTGAATACGAAAAAAGAAGGAAAAACGCCATCGTAAAACCAGTCAAATACATATTGATACTCCTCGCAGCATTGCTGATACTGGTCGCAGCACTGTTCCAATGCCTGAAACTCGACGTTGTACAACGCCGCCTTGCGGCTGTTGTCTCCGAGGAGATAAAGAGAGCATACGACATTCCTGTAAGCATTGAAAAAATCGAGGTTCACGACATAAGCGGCATCACACTCAAGAATATCCTGCTGCTGGGACTCGACGGCGACACCATTCTTGACGCCAATGAGGCCGTGGCACACATATCCCCCCTAAAACTGCTCGACAACGAACTGTGCATAAACACATTGATATTCGCGGCACCCGAGATTGCTGTCAACCGCGCCTCTGACGATGCCCCGCTGAACATACAGTTCATAATCGACAATATCCTCAAAAAACAGAAAGAGAAGAGCAAGAGCCAAATATCCGTCAGCATCAACCAATGCATCGTATATGACGGCAAAGCACGTTTCGACGTCAAGGATAAAACCGAGAAGCAGGTATTCGACCCCAACCACATATGTATTGAAGACCTCAACTGCAACATCTCCCTTAAACAGTTCACGAAAGAGAACTTCAGACTGAACATCCGTTCGGTCAGAGGAAAGGAGAAGAGCGGACTCGACATAAGAAAACTCAGCGCACTTGTCGAAACGGACAAAGAGCACCTTCATCTCCGTAATTTGGAACTCATGCTTCCCGGCAGTATCATAGAGTCGGACAGCATTGGCATATATTATAACGGTAGCGGATTAACATCCTTGGCACTGCTGGGCGACATCGAATGCGCCTCTCTCACCCCCGATGACATACGCCCCCTGTTGCCCGGCATGCCGGCGAGCATGCCTACTATAAAGTTCGACATAAGCGGCAGCACCGACAGCACCTCGGCATACACATCCATCGACATCAGTGCGTTCGACAAGAGTTTTGCCGTCAAGGGAGAGTGCAGCATTGACAACCCCTACAGCAATGGGCGCACCACAACAATATCCGTCGATGAGATTGCATTGAACGAGAAACATCTGCGGCATCTGATGTCATACTTGAACAGAGGGTCGGAAAGGATTGCATCCGCACTTGGCGACATAAGACTCACGGGAGACGCATCAATATCCGGTTCAGGCATCGATTTCGCAGGCAGCATCATGGGCAAGTGCGGCAAAATCGACGCGGCGGCGAAACTCGACAGCAAGGGGAGATATACAGCTTCTTTGAATGGCAACAACATAAAATTGGCAACCATATCAGGAATTGATATGCTGCAGAGCTGCGACCTTAATGCCAACGCAAGCGGCAACATCAAGAAGAGAGGAGGCGAAACACTCGTCGATGCAAATATAGAGAATCTGGTATTGAACGGATACAAATATGCTTCGGTCAACCTTTCCGGCAGGATAGCAGACAAGAGAATCAATGCAGAGATAATCTCCGACGACCCCAATCTGATGGCAGAGATAAACCTGGAACACGACACGAGACCCGGGACAATATCAAGGTTGAATGTCGCGCTGGACAACATCAACCTGCACAACCTGAACCTCGTCGAGGGACGCGAAGAAGAGTCATTCTCCATGCAGCTGATCGGCGAATATCAAAAGATAGGAGACGATGAGAGGTCAACCAACATAAAGATTGACAACCTTGTCCACAGAAACGGAGAGAAGGAGAATATACTGCAGAACCTGTATATAACCGACAGCGATGCAGGCGGACACAGAACCTTGGTTCTTCAGTCCGACTTCATGGAAGGAAGCATTGCCGGTGATTTTGACCTGAAAGGAATAAAGCGGAGCATCTGCAACGTCATTGAAAAGCATATGCCCTCACTCGGGATAAAGAGCGACGAGAACGCGAGGGGGGGCAAGAACCGTTTCTATTACAAGTTGGATGTAAAGAACACGGAATTCCTCAGCAACATAATCGACATGCCGGTCAAAGTGCACGAGAAATTGTTCATCGAAGGAAATTGCGACGACAGCAAAGACTACCTTACAATGAATGCCAAGCTGAAAAAGATTTATGTGGGCAAGAGCGTATTCAGAAGCATCGACATAAACAGCAAGTCGAATGCCGATGATTTCTCCTTCTCAGCTACCGTACAGAAACCTCTTGTAAAGAACAAGAAGACCTTCGACTACAACAACCGCGCCAACGACATCACCATTCTGCTCAATTCAGGCATAGACAACGACACCATAAGGAATGTGTTGAAGTGGATGAGTTTCGGCGATGAAAAGGAGATGCTTGGAACAGTGCGCATGGACGCATCGGTGAGCACCGATGCCGACGGCATCCCCGAATTTGCAGCAAAGATACACAAGGACAGCATCATGCATTACGGCAATGTATGGTACACGTCGGAAGGTTCCATCACCGGCAATCTTAACGCTCTGACACTCGAGAACATAAGCCTCTATAACAACACACAGAGCCTGAGTCTTAAGGGCGTTGCCGGAAAGAGCGAGGAGGACACGATATGCATACAGGCCGACGACTTTGAGATATCCACCATTTTCGACCTGATAAATTTCAGAGCGATTAGAATTGAGGGAAAGGTTACAGGAGACGGTTATCTGACATCAACGCTGTCGGCACCCGATGTGGATTTCAACGTACATACAGACAGTCTCTATCTCGACTATGCGCGCGTGGGAGAGGCCAATGCCAATTTAGGTTGGAGCAACGAACGCAAGGAGATATACCTTAACGGAAAAGTGCGCAACGACAGCAATGACATGTCATATGTAAACGGATTCTTCTCGCAACCGCGCGACACCATAGAACTCAAGATAAAAGGCACAAACCTGAATGCAGCGTTCATCGAAGAGAAGATTAAAGGATTCCTTGACGAAATAGACGGAGTTGCGAACGGAGAAGTTGCCCTAAGGGGAAAATGGAACCACATTGACATCTATGGAGGCCTGACACTGAATGCAAGCACAAGGGTAAAGGCGACCAATACCCGTTATTGGCTCCGTGGCGATTCTTTGAAGTTCGACAAGGGGCTTATTGCCATTGACAATGCAAACCTTTATGACCGCAACGGGAAGCACGGAACATTGAGAGCCGAGCTGAAACACAGCAACTTTGCAAAATGGGACTGCGAACTGCTCATAAACGCAGACAAGATGCTTGTCTATGACACTCAGGATTATGGCCCGAACCCGTTCTACGGCACCATAGTCGCAACAGGCAATGCAAGAATCAACGCCATTGGCAAACAATTCAGCCTCAAAGCAAACCTGCATACCGAACCGGGGTCACGAATCGTCTATAACTCCACGGAAAAAGGCGGAGTCCGCGACAACAGTTTCGTGACATTCCGGGATTCCGGCAAGGAGAAGCACAGCTACAATACGCTGGCAATTGTCGAAGAAAAAGAAGAGGAGTACAAGGATATATCCAGCAAGATAAATCTCGACTTCATGCTCGACGTAACCGATGCGCTCGGACTGAAGGTATTCACAAACACGAAGACCGACGACTACATAGACCTTCACGGAAACGGCACCATTCAGGCCATATATGACGAGAAAGAGGGCTTTACCATGAACGGCAAACTGAACCTCGAACGCGGCACCTACAAGTTCACTATCCAGGACATATTCCCCAAGGAGTTCAGCATCATAAAAGGAAGCTCAATACATTTTCAGGGTGACCCGTTCAACGCGCTTCTCGACCTCAAGACCAAGCATCTTATCCCTTCGGCTTCCCTTGGGGACCTTACCACGGAGACCTCGCAGCGCAAGACCGTAAAGGTTAACTGCCTGATGAACATAACAAACACGCTGAAGTCACCGGCACTTAACTTCGACCTGGAGTTGCCCGACGGCAGCGAGGAGGAGCGCGAACTTCTTGCCAGTGTCGCCAGCACCCAAGAACAGAAGAACATGCAATTCCTGTACCTGCTTGGAATAGGCAAGTTCTACACTTACGATAACATGGCAGGCAGCGGATACATGGAAAGCTCCACCGCCGTTGAATCGCTCATATCCAACACACTGTCGGGACAGTTGAACAACATGCTCGGCCATATCATCGACAACGGCAACTGGGACATATCCGGCAACTTCTCGACGAGCGAAAGAGGATGGAACAGAATGGAGGTTGAAGGAATGCTTGAAGGCAGACTCCTCAACAACCGCCTTCTCATAAACGGAAACTTCGGATACAGGGACAACCCCATTGCAAACAGGAACTTCATCGGCGACTTTGAAGTACAGTGGCTGCTTACGCCCGAAGGGACCATAAGCCTGAAGGCATACAGCAAGACAAACGACCGCTATTTCTCTAAAACAAACCTCACCACGCAGGGAGGTGGCATAATGTTCCGCTTCGACTTCGACAAGTTCATTCCAAGGAAGAAGAATGATGACGATGCCGAAGAGAATGAAAACGGGGAAAAAACGGCCATAAAGAAGGAAGAGAATGAATAATTGTACCGGCCAGCCGGGACAATCAACAACCACAACAGAAAACAATTGAATATGAAGAATTTTATATCGGTCAACGACATCGGCAACCTGAACGATGCAGTAAAAGAGGCACTGGAGATAAAGGCGGACAGATACAAGTATTGTGAACTCGGAAAGAACAAGACCCTGATGATGGTCTTCTTCAATTCCAGCCTGCGCACAAGGCTCAGCACCCAGAAAGCAGCATTGAACCTTGGCATGAACGTAATAGTGCTCGACATAAACCAGGGAGCATGGAAACTTGAGACCGAACGGGGGGTCATAATGGACGGAGACAAACCCGAACACATACTCGAGGCAATTCCTGTAATGGGCAGCTATTGCGACGTCATAGGCGTACGCTCCTTCGCCCGTTTCGAAAACAAGGAAGATGATTACAACGAAGTTATCCTGAACCAGTTCATCAAGTATTCGGGACGCCCCGTATTCTCAATGGAGGCCGCCACACGCCATCCGCTGCAGAGCTTTGCCGACCTCATAACCATCGAGGAGCACAAGACCAAAGCACGCCCAAAGGTCGTGCTCACATGGGCACCCCACCCCAAGGCACTGCCGCAGGCCGTGCCCAATTCCTTTGCCGAGTGGATGAATGCCACAGATTATGAATTCGTGATCACCCACCCGAAGGGATACGAACTCGCCCCGGAATTCGTCGGCAACGCACGCGTGGAATATGACCAGATGAAGGCCTTTGAAGGTGCCGATTTCATCTATGCGAAGAACTGGTCTGCATACGAAGGCGACAACTATGGCAAGGTACTGTCAACAGACCGTGACTGGACTGTGAGCGAGCGCCAGATGGCAGTCACAAACAACGCCCACTTCATGCACTGTCTGCCCGTTCGCCGCAACATGATAGTTACGGACGATGTTATTGAAAGCCCGCGCTCACTCGTAATACCCGAAGCCGCCAACCGCGAAATTTCGGCTACGGTAGTTCTGAAAAGGATGCTCGAAGGACTGGAATAAACTTTCGGACAAACCGGGCCCGCAAGCCCACTTGCCAGACAACAAGAGGGTGCCGCCGCATGCCAGCGAGATACCCCCACTCCGCACAGGCCAAAGATAATGAGCAAGTAATTTATTGGAACACAATAAATTTACAGAGAGTCGTTCGAAAGGGCGACTCTCTTTTTTGTTTGGTATTGCGAGCTGGCCCCACAACCACTATTTGCCGTTGCTGCAACATATTATACAGTTGACGATTTCATTATAAGGGAAGCAATTGTCATTATAGTTATCATCAGTAAAAAACAGATAATAAATTCCTCATTATATATCAGTTGTCATTATAACAAAAAAGTCCTGGAAAACGGAAAGGGACAAATTGGACAAACTCCTACAAAATGGCTGAAAGACATTTTTTGCATGAAAAACAGAAGGGCGCAATCGTATCAAATTTATCAAATAAACCATTTATATCCCTAATGCTCAACATCTTGTAGAAATATAATAACATCAAACAGTTTGATTGGTAAGTTAAAAACTTTACATTTGTGCAAATTTTATAAATTTATCTCAAATTTAGGAAAACAATTGCAGGAAACAATTACTTACCTGAGACTAAACAACTTACAGCAAATTTACAAAACTTGGACATATTAAGGCAAAGTAACTACAGATATCGTAGATACTATTATAGTTGAATCCAGGCAATGCCCGGACAGTGCTAATCATACATTAGAATAGAAGTATATGATTCATATTGGCAGCATAATAAAGAAGAGATTTGATGAACAGGGAGTTTCAGTTTCCTGGTTTGCAAGAGAACTTTGCTGTGACCGCACAAACATCTACAGCATATTCAAACGGGAAAGCATTGACACAGCTCTGCTTGAGAAGATATCAATCATACTGCATTATGACTTTTTCAAGCACTACAGCAACGACATAATCGACGATGTCGATTGACCTTATACGTTAAGCAGGCCGCAATATTTCGGAATTGCATCCTGCCGACGAGGGGAACGGTAATCTCTGCCCGTTCCCCTCATTTTATTTATCGGACATAGTCAAAAAAAGGCTCACGAATTTCGGGATAACGAATCTGTATGATATATTTGCATAAGCTACGGACCAAAAGAAGGAGCTATCTATGAAACAACAGACATTCTTGGCATTCGACCTTGGAGCTACAAGCGGAAGGGCTGTAATAGGCAACCTTGCCGACGGCAGGCTCACCATGGAAGAGATACACCGTTTCCCGAATTCGATTCTCGAAAAGGAGGGGAAATGCTACTGGGATATCCATGCCCTGTTCAACGAACTGAAACGCGCACTCATAAAATGCAGGGAACGTGGCATAAAGCCACAGTCGATAGGCATAGACACATGGGGCGTAGATTTCGGGTACATTGCAGGCGATGGAAGCCTGCTGGGACTACCGAGGGCATACCGTGACCCCTACACCAACGGAATACCCGAAGAATTCTTCAAGACCATGCCGCGTGAAGAGCTCTACCGCAGGACCGGAATACAGATAATGTACTTCAACAGCCTGTACCAACTGTTAGGCGCGAAACGCGAGGGATGCAAGAACCTTGCCGCAGCAGACAAGGTGCTCTTCATGCCAGATTTGCTGGCATACATGCTAACAGGGAAGATGGTATGCGAATATACCGAAGCAAGCACATCGCAGATGATAGACCCGGCAACAAAACAGTTCGACAAGGGGCTGCTGGAGATTGCCGGAATCGACAGCGGTCTGTTCCTTCCGGTATCAATGCCGGGAAGCAAAGTAGGTGAATTGACCGATGAACTTGCCGCGGAAACAGGCATCGGCAAAATACCGGTCATTGCTGTCGCCGGGCACGACACGGCATCGGCTATAGCCGCAATACCTGCAGAAGACAGAGATTTCGCATTCATAAGCAGCGGAACATGGAGTCTCATGGGTATCGAATGCGAATCACCGATAATAAACGATGAGAGTTGCCGCCAGAACCTGACCAACGAAGGGGGAATCGAGGGCACGACATGTTTCCTTAACAACATTACAGGAATGTGGCTTCTTGAGGAGTGCCGCAGGGAATGGCACGGGCAAGGCTATGAATACAGTTACGAAGAGATAATGGAAATGGCTGTCGGTACTGCCCCCTGCCGTTGCCTCATAAACCCCAACGACCCGGTATTCACGAACCCGGAGAGCATGACTGCCGCCATAGCGGAATATTGCCGCATGACAGGCCAACCGCAACCGGAGGGCCATGCCGGGACCATACGCTGTATATTCGACAGCCTCGCACTCTGCTACCGCGACACACTGGAAAGCATCAAGAAGGTTGCACCACACGAGATAAAAAGGATACATATAATAGGAGGCGGTTCAAAGAACAGGCTTATGAGCCAACTTACTGCCAATGCAACCGCACTCACCGTCATAGCAGGTCCATCGGAAGCCACGGCCATTGGCAACTGCATGATACAGGCACAGGCCGCCGGGCTTGCCGGAGATCGCTGGGAAATGCGCAAGCTGATTGGACAGGTTGTTGACACCGAGACATTCACACCTGCCGACACAGCCTTGTGGCGTGCCGCATATGAAAAATACAGAAGCGTAAAGAGATAAAAAACGGAAATAACACATTAACAGGACTGAACATGGAAATTATCAGGAACAACCAGGCTTTGATGGCCGAAATAGGACGTATAGCGGAGGTTGCAGGTTACCTTTGGACAAAAGGATGGGCCGAACGTAACGGAGGAAACATATCGGTAAACGTGACTGCACTCATGGACGAGGAGGCGAAAAAATTACCGGCACTCGCCCCGTCACGTGAACTTGTAGAGACCGTACCGTTTCTGGGAGGCAATTTCTTCTATGTAACGGGTACCGGCAAACGTATGCGCTACGTGGCACAGGCACCGTTCGAGAACGGTTCAATAATACGCATATCGCCGGACGGAACATCATTCGACATAATAGCAGAGCAACCGGTGTGCCCGACTATGGAAATACACTCTCACCTGATGATGCACAACTACCTGCGCAGCATAGGCCGCAACACGACAGTAGTGCTGCACACCCACCCTACCGACCTCATAGGATTCTCGCACTGCAAACCTTTCCTTGAGAGCTCGAAGTTGCTGACACGTACATTGTGGAGAATGATTCCCGAAGCACGCATAGTAGTTCCAAAGGGCATCGGTGTGGTACCATACGCAATACCGGGCACCCTCGAACTCGCCCGTCTCACCATAGAACAGCTCCGCACACATGACATGCTGCTGTGGGAGAAACATGGTGTACTTGCCGTCGGCGATGACATAATCGACTGCTTCGATGCCATTGACACCATGAGCAAATCGGCACAGATATACTTCAACGCGCGTCAGGCCGGATTTGAGCCGGTAGGCATGACCGATGAACAACTCGATGCGCTTGTTCCGGCATTCAACCTGCCAGACTGTTACTGATCGGCGAATAGCAAGGGCGACCCAAAACAAAAGTGGGTCGCTCTGTTGTTATGAGGTTGGATAAAAAGAACTATTTTTAGTGAACCTCCTATTTCTTTATCAAGAAATTCTCATCTATACCTTCTGTATTCAATCTCAACCTCATCATTCCACAAACAGAGAGTGCAACCGCTTACACGGACATCAAATGTGACAACATCGTCATAATAGTTCGAATAGAGTTTGAGAATACCGAAATCTACTTCAAAGAATCCGCCATCTACCCTATTCTCGTTTTTTCCCCAAATATCGCAGTAATAATATGACGACGACCATTTCCCGTCCTCTGTAAAGATAAACCTCTCCTCCTCTACCATCTCATAGTTCTCATAATGATAGACCCACTCTCCTACAAGCTGCTTTTCGGTACCCCAGTCATTGTAGCAAGATACAAGAGAGGAGGTGAACAGCAGGAACGGCAGAAGCAAACAGATTCTTGAGATTTTTTTCATTTCGTTACGGTTTAAGTGACAAACGGTTCCATACACCGTTCATGTCGCAAATGTATAAAATAAATACGGCATTACAGCAACACGGGAACCTTTTTAACAAACGCATCAAAAAACAGGAGGAGAGTGACCCACTTTGACTTTTGGGTCACCCTCCTTATTGTTGAGGTTCGAATAAAAAAGAGCCTTTTCAGTCAACCTCTTCAGACTTTCAAAAAAAACGTTATCACGCCTCAGCCTCGGGAGCAATAAGCTTGTATCCTTTGCCGTGGATGTTTATGATTTCGATTGAATCATCGGCCTTCAAATGCTTACGCAGTTTAGTAATGTACACATCCATGCTGCGAGCATTGAAATAGTTGTCATCGGTCCACACCGTCTTCAATGCAAAATCACGCTGCAGAATCTCGTTCTGGTGAGCGCAAAGAAGGCTCAACAATTCAGATTCCTTTGTAGTCAGCTTGGTCTGCTGGTCATCGATAGACAGAATCTGTTTCTGAGTATCAAACTGGAAACGACCGATCTTATACATGGTATTCTCCTTATTCTTCTTGCCGCATACACGACGGAGAATAGTCTCGATACGCACCACAAGCACCTCCATGCTGAACGGCTTGGTAATGTAATCATCTGCGCCTATCTTGAAGCCCTCAAGTATATCCTCATTCAACGTCTTAGCTGTCAGGAAAATGATGGGCACATCGGGATTGGCCGCACGTATCTCTTGAGCCAACGTAAATCCATCCTTGACAGGCATCATCACGTCAAGCACACAAATATCGAACTTTCCTTTCACGAAACTTTTGTATCCGGCATCGCCGTCAAGACACAATTCCACGTAGAAGCCCTTCACCTGAAGGTACTCACACAAAAGCGCACCCAGATTCTCGTCATCCTCGCACAGCAAAATTCTCTGTTTCTCGTCCATAATTCTTTATTTTAAAGGTAATACAATTACAAATTCAGTTCCAACCCCGGGCTCACTCTCGGCACGTATCGAGCCGTTCAGAGCTTCCACCACCTGCTTCACGTACGCAAGACCCAATCCGAAGCCCTTGACATCGTGCACATTGCCGGTCTGCACCCTATAGAACTTGTCAAATATCTTTTTCAGGTTCTCCTTGCGGATACCCATTCCGTTATCCTTGATAGCGAGCACGAACTTACCGCCGGCATTCCACGTACGGACCTCAAGAGAAAGGGGCACCTCGGAACGCTTGTACTTCATGGCGTTGTCCATCAGATTGAAAACGACATTGGTAAAGTGCATTTCATCGACAACCACCAGGGATCTCTCTGCATCCAGGGCCGATTTTATCGTACCGCCGTTCTGCTCAACCTTCACATTGAAGGTATTCACAATACCCGACACAAGATCATTCGCGTCAAGTTCCTTCATCTTGAACGACGCCGTATTCTTGTTTTCGAACATCGACATCTGCAGCACCTTGTCAACCTGGAACCTCAGACGTTTCGTCTCACTCGAAATCACGCCCGAAAGACGCCCGAACATCTCGGGGGACTTGACGACTGACTGGTCCTGCAACATCTGCGCGGCCAGAGAGATCGTCGAAATCGGCGTCTTGAACTCATGCGTCATATTGTTTATGAAATCATTCTTCATTTCGGTTATCCTCTTATGTCTGATTGCCATATACAATGTTGCAAAGAATGTTATCAGAATAACAAAGGTAAACAACAGAGAAGGAATCATAAATTTAACCGAAGTGTAAATATATTTGTTCAGACTCGATGTCGGGAACGACACCTCAAGTACCGTAGTGCGCGAAAGAGGGTCGTTTTTGAACAGCAATTCTTTATATACCTTAGCATCGACGTCATCCACTACAGTCGATTCATTGTAAAGGACGGTACCGTCGCCCGAGACAATCTTAAAGTTATAGGGAAGGTCAATTCCGTTATGCGTGAGCTCATGTCCGAGAATGTTCCGCAAGTCCGCAATGCTTATTCTGTCAGTAACCGGCAACTCGCTCGCCTGATAAAGCATATTGTAAACAACCTCGTCAAGTACAGTTCTATAGTACCTGTAGCGTTTCTTCAGATTCTCATACCAGTCACGCTGCAAGTCCTCAAGTGTTGTCCCGTGATGCTTATCATGATCACCCCCCTGTCCCCAAAAGCCCAGTTGTTGAGGGTCATCGAACGTCGCGGTCATCTGGAATGTAGTAACCACCCCACCATCCTCGCCTGACGTACTGTAACTATGGTTCATCGTATAACGCCCGTTGCTGTACACACCGCTTATTATGTCACTCTGCACATCATCCGAAAGACAATTACGCATCTCATTCATATCGAGCCTGTATGCGGTCCTGTAAAGACTGCGCCTGACACTCTCCTCGAAGTGTTCCTTGCGCATATCAACCATAGTCTCGAAATACGAGAACTGCAGAAGGATGAGTGCCAGACAACAGACACCTATCACTATACCAACTACCCAAATAGAAGCCTTTTTCATACAGCAAATATAATTACAGCCTCACACAAAGAGGAGGAAACAGAGAAGAAACACGTCTCATTTTCCATTAATTAACAAAAATATAAGAATTAATTGACAAAACAACAACCTCATAGCATACCAAAAAGCATAATGTGTAAAAAAAGACCGAGTTTTAACAAAAAACGGAGCGACCATATGGTCGCTCCGCAATCTATTATCGTAACAGTAATTCTTATTCCTCGTCCTTAACTGCAAGTTCCTCAACAAGCTTGTTCTGTACATCACCGGGAACAAGCTCGTATGAAGACGGAGACATTATAAACGATGCACGACCACCGGTAAGCGAGCTGAGAGTCGTTGAATAAGAAGCCATCTCCTTCAAAGGAACCTTTGCCGAGAGTTTCTCATATCCATTCTCGCTCTCCATACCCATAATCATACCGCGACGTCCCTGAATGTCGCTCATCACGTCACCCATCTTATCCGACGGAACGAACACCTCTACATCATACACAGGCTCGAGAATCTTCGGACCAGCCTCACGGAACGCTGCGCTGAAGGCATTGCGTCCTGCGAGCATGAACGAAAGCTCGTTTGAGTCAACCGGGTGCATCTTACCATCGTAAACGATGACACGCACGTCACGGGCATACGAACCGGTCAAAGGACCACGCTCCATGCGCTCCATCACACCCTTCAGTATAGCCGGCATAAAACGCGCATCGATGCTACCGCCGACGATACTGTTCACGAACACAAGCTTACCACCCCACTCGAGTGTAACCTCTTCTGTAGCCTTGGCATTGATCTTGAACTCCTGGCCACCGAAACGGTAAACCTCCTGCAACGGCTTGCCATCCTCGTACGGCTCTACAATCATATGTACTTCACCGAACTGACCGGCACCACCAGACTGCTTCTTGTGACGATAATCAGCACGCGCAGCCTTTGTAATGGTCTCGCGATATGGAATCTTCGGTTCCTCGTACTTAACCTGTATCTTCTCCACATGCTCAAGACGCCATTTCAATGTACGCAAGTGGAATTCACCCTGACCTGAAACGATAGTCTGGCGAAGCTCCTTGGACTGTTCAATGCGCCATGTAGGATCCTCCTCGTGCATACGGTTGAGAATCTGCATCATCTTCTCAATCTCAGACTCGTTCACCGGCTTGATGGCACGTGAATATTTTGAAGCCGGATACTTCACAAGTGCGAACTTGTGTGTAGAATCCTTCGCATTCAATGTATTTCCAATCTTTATATCCTTGAGTTTTACTGTACAACCGAGGTCACCGGCCTTGAGTTCATCTACAGCAACGCGGTTCGCACCTGCACTGCAGAAAATCTGGGCAATGCGCTCCTTTGAGCCACGGTCAGCATTCAAGAGATCATCACCGGCCTTCAGAGTACCGCTCATCACCTTGAAGTAGTTCACCTCGCCGATATGAGGCTCAACAGATGTCTTGTAGAAGAATATTGATGTCGGAGCATCGCTATTGTAAGGTACAGTCTCACCCTCTGCGTCAACCGGCTGCGGCATATCGGTAATCTCGGGAGCAACGTTAGCCAAGAACTCGAGCAGACGGCTCACCGCCACGTCAGTTGAAGCTGAACAGCAAAGAACAGGATAAACGCTGTCTGTAGAGAGACCAAGACGCGCACCCATACGGATTTCGTCAGTCGTCAACTCCTCGCTCTCGAAGAACTTGTCCATCAAGCCCTCTTCGTTCTCGGCAGCCTTCTCAACAAGTTCCATATGAAGAGCCTTTGCCTTCTCCACTTCACTGGCAGGAATTTCCTCAACCAAAGGTGGCTGGCCTTCACCTGTGAAAGTAAGCTTCTTCATCAACAGCACGTCGATGATTGTGCTGAAGCCGGGACCGGCATTCAACGGATACTGTACGGGAACCACCTTTGAGCCGTAGATCGACTGCAATTGCTCGATGATAGTGTCATAGTCACACTTCTCGTTATCTACCTGGTTGACAACGAACATCATCGGCTTCTTCATTTTCTTAACATAGCGGTAGCAGTTCTGTGTGCCTACCTCCACGCCGTACTGGCCGTTGATGACCATCATCGCAAGATCCGCAACAGTCATTGCGCTGACCATACTTCCCGCGAAGTCATCGGAACCCGGGCAGTCGATAAGATTCAGCTTCTTGCCGGCCTGTTCAATCTGGAACACAGTAGAAAACACCGAATAGCCATACTCCTGCTCTACAGGGAAGTAGTCACTAACGGTGTTCTTCGCATCTACAGTACCTCTACGCTTGATAATTCCACCCTCATAGAGCATAGCCTCCGTGAGAGTGGTTTTTCCAGAGCCGGAACATCCTACAATCGCAATGTTCTTGATTTCGTTAGTCTGATAAGTTTTCATACTATTTTTGTTTTAATGAAGGAAAGAGGAGCATAAGCAACAAAACAAATAATCATCATCATTAACGACAGTCTTTACATGCATCATCCCCAACTCCCGTTTCCAAAGGTTAGTTAGTTAAAGTTTCAATTGGATTGGCAATGTAGGAATTTTTCCAAACAAAAGCAAATAGAACGATAATGTTTTTTCAAAAAGAGATAAAAAAAGTAACTTCGCAGTGCAATTTTAACATAAAGTGACAAATGGCAGGTCTATATATCCACATACCTTTCTGCAAACAGCGTTGCAACTACTGCGCATTCTACTCCTCCACCTTATATAATATAAGGGAACAATATGTCGATGCCGTATGCAAGGAGATTGCAAAGCGGCGCGACTACGCACACGGAGAGGAGATTTCCACCATATACTTTGGCGGAGGCACACCTTCGACCCTTCCCGTTGAACTGCTGCGGAAGATATGCGATGCGATATACGCGGCCTACGCAGTCAACGGAAATGCAGAAATCACAATAGAGTGCAACCCCGACGATCTCACGGAAGAATTCCTGTCTGAACTGAAGCAACTGCCTTTCAACCGCATAAGCATGGGCATACAGAGCTTTGACGACTCGCAACTCAAACGTCTCGGCCGCCGGCACAATGCCGAAAAAGCAAGGCAAGCCGTTGCCAACGCCCGTGCGGCCGGATACGCAAACATCAGCATAGACCTAATGTTCGCCCTCCCCGGTTCAACAAGAGAGAGTTGGAAGCACGACCTTGAGACGGCAATATCACTGAGACCCGACCATCTGTCGGCATACAACCTGATGTACGAAGAGGGCACACCGCTCTACCGCGCCCTTGAACGCGGAGAGGTTGCCGAACTGAGCGAAGAGGAGAACGTTGAACAGTTCCAGATGCTCATCGAGGAGATGAAAGCAGCCGGTTACCGCCACTACGAGATTTCCAATTTTGCGATTCCCGGACATGAAAGCCGCCACAACAGCAGTTACTGGAACGGCACTCTCTACATAGGTTGCGGAGCGGCAGCCCACTCCTACGACGGAACATCGCGCGAATGGAACATCGCAGACATAAAAGAATATATAAAAGGTATTGAGAGCGGAGAGCGCAACTACGAGATAGAGCATCTTACCGAAGAAGAACGCTACAACGACACCATCCTCACACGCCTGCGCACCGCCGACGGAGTGCCGCTCGCGTGGATGAAAAACACATTCTGCGACAGGCTTAACCGCTATATGCAGGAGGCTGCCGCCAAGCACATATTCTGCGGCAACCTCAAAGAAGAAAACGGCGCGCTGTCACTCACCGAAAAAGGTATCTTTATCAGCGACGCCGTGATAAGGGATTTGATATATATAAACGAATAGCGACAAAACTTGATAAGGCTGAAATCACAGCCAACCCTCCAAAGAAGCCTCATCCAAGCAAAAGCCATCATCATCGGGCCTCACTTCATCCTTTTTAAGCTCCATCACATTCCTTATGAACTTTGCGACGCTTTCAATGCCTTCGGGGTCATAAAGACTCTCACCCGGCACGGTGAGCGCAGTGCCGAAATGCTTTATCTGCACCTGATAGGCTGGCGTGTCAATGTCCGGCGCGAAGAAGAGCGCATGCGCCCCGTTGTTGTAGCCGTTTTGGAAAGCGTTTATCTCAAGATGCTTGTAGCCCTGCACCATCGGAGGCGCTATGGTCAGGTATTCAGGCTTTTCAAAGTTCGGCAATTCAACCCTCACCTTCTCCTTTTTTGCCCCAAGCATGTCCTTGAGCACACCGCTTGTGCCATAGTATGGCTTTACAAGCACCTTGTCAATACCCTTTATTTGTGCGGCAATGGTTGCTCCGCTGCCGTATGCGACAATGAGGTCGGGTCTGTATTCTCCAATACAAAATGCCCTGACAAGCATTACCGTGCTATCGGGACGTCTGTTCCTGTGCGCCGTAAGGCAACAGTACTCTTTGTCCAGCATTCCTTTCACCGGTTTCAAGGCCGGATACTCATTGCTGTCGAAAATGTCATCGATGAACAATATCGTTTTCCTGCCATCGTCTCTTACCGGAGGTTCCAACACGAGTCTCATTTTCTCATTTCTTTTTTATCCGTAAATGGCAGGATTCACATAATCCCACATTATTGTGTTGATGACAGTAATCACCATCACGGCAAAGCTCCAGTTCTTCATGTAGATGTAAAGAATCTCTTTCCAGTCCCATCTCAAGGTAATGAAGCCATATGCGCCATCCCCAGTGATTTTATCACCTATAATCTGAATCATTTTTCTGCCTGTACCGGCAAAACTGTAGCAACCTACAGGTATCAGCGGAATATAACAGATACTCCAAAAACAGTAACTTATGTGCCCTCTTCTGCCCAACAGGTCTCCAAAGTTACCAAAAAGGACCTCGCCTGTTCCAAAGGCACTTTGGAATGCTGCACGCCTGTAATTTTTGATTCTGGAATACCAATGTCTTGATTTGGGCTTAAAAATGTATTTGCTGAAAAAATAAACAGCAGCTGCCCAACAGAACACAGTGAAGTGTGTGGTGCCACGGTAACCGTTCTGCACCCCAAGAATGACGACTGCAGCGATTAGACTATAGCCTATGATGTTTGTCGTCACACCCCAAATATTCTGTAAAAGTTCTACTTTTTTGTAATCCATAGTGTGTGTTGATTAATATCCTAACATCTTGTCAATCAGCTTTTCGGGAAGGCTCTTTTCATCATCAATTATCTTGCACAGGATTTCGAGCTGGCTCTCACTCAATTTTGTCTTTATCTCTTCGTGTGCATCGTAACAACTCAGGCTCCGTTCAATCGCTTTTAATAGCCCAGTTCTCCAAGTGGTGTGACCTTTACCGCCATAGCTATAAGTCCTGATGCTCCATGGCGTGCTTTCCACCATATCGACAAGCTCGTCCCATGTATAACGGAAAAACTCTTTTTTATAGGGAACGTCATAGGTTTGATGTTCCTTTTTTACTATAAAGTAGAGTTCGCCCTTAAGGTGCATTATTTTGGGAAGTTCGTAGTCGTCATAGTGATAGCCCTTTATGGGCACAAGCAACCGTTGCCACCCCTTTGGAGTAACCTTTATTTTACCTATATAACCCTCAAAAACTCCAACTTTGTAGGACACCAGTCCGTGTTCCTTCATCTGTTTCTTGATTTGGTCAAGAATCTTTTTTTCAGCGTCGCTCATATTCATTAAATCAGGTGGTTAATATATACGCAATAATCTCTCGTCGTCCACAACCTTGCCAATGGTGGGAGCACCGGGGAGCGGTGCGTTTATACAGTCTGCCAGCAACTGTTCGTCCGATAGCCCACGCCTTGCAATTGTACCTGTGATGTCACGGAAACTCCAATGGCCACGGAGCTTGCCTGTGGCATCGAATACAGGAATTACATTGAAATCCAGTCTTTCTTGCAGGTAATCCTTGAAAATTTCAAGTCTATGCAAACCTGTTGCAGCATGGTCAAGCAGGTTTTCAAACGGTATATTGCTCAATGCGTTCAATGCCTTTTGCAACTTGTCGGCAGCATCTTTTTCCTCATTTTCAAGGCATGAATTCAATGCCTCTGCAAGTGCAGTACACTGTGTGTTGAGCATGGTATATGCTTTGTCTGCAAACGCAAACAGTGAATGGTGGTAGATGAATGCCATGAAGTTTGCCTGTGCTTCAATGTCTGCAAGCTGCCCGATGTTGCTTGGCAGCTTTTTTTTGACAAAGGCAACAACTCCACAAGGGCATTCTGCAACTCGGTCAATACAGCGCATCCGCTCTCGGCAGCCTCCAAAAGTTCAGGGTAATTACACTCCAAAAATTCTCTCATTGTGAGTGGATGACACTCTCCTGCAAATATAAGCATAATACTGTTTTTTATATGTTCTTGATAATTTATTTTCGCCTCACGCATATATAATATAGAAACAAAAGGAAAAAAATTCAAAGTCAAGAGGCGATCGGAGTAAAAACAATTTTCAAAGCATTGAAATACAATGATATATAATAAGTTAAAGTTTGTTAAAATAGTGTTGCACTGTTGATTGCTCTGTTTCTATACAGGAATCTACCGTGCTGATTTGATATGAGAAAAGCGAAGAAAAAAGTCGCGAGTCAACTGTTATATTATTACTAAAAAAATATATTTACCCAACCTCTCTTTTAAAGAAAGGTTTAGATTGCTTAAAAACCTACTCTGTTGCGTGTGGGGGCGTTTGTGAGTTTTTCGTTGGCACAGTCACGCATCAAGGTGTCGAGCGCTTGCTCCTGCTCACCATACAGCACACTGTTTATGGCGTGCTTGCGTGCGATGTTTTCAATCTGTCCGCCGCTTAGGTCGTAGCTTGCAGCAAGGGTACCTGCATCGGCTGTGGAGAGTTCGGGAATCATTGTCTGCCAAATTCTTGCACGCACGCTCTCGTCGGGCTTCTCGAACTTTATCTTGTAGAGGAAGCGGCGCTCAAAAGCCGGGTCAAGGTTGTCCTGCAGGTTGGTGGTGGCAATCATAATGCCGTCGAGTGTCTCCATCTCCTGCAAGATGATATTTTGAATCGAGTTCTCCATCTTATCTACAGCACTGGTTGCACCGTTCTTGCGTGTGCCAATAATGGCATCGGCTTCGTTGAACAGCAGTATCGGGGCTTGTGTGCAACGCTTTGAAATGTCGCGGTATCGGTCGAAGAGTGCCTTTATGTTCTTCTCGCTGTCGCCCACCCATTTGCTCTTTATTTGCGGAACATCAACCGTCATGATGTCGCGCCCGGTTTGGCGTGCAAGCTGATATACCGTTTCGGTTTTTCCCGTGCCTGGGCCACCATAGAAAAGGCAGGCAAAGCCTTGGCGGAATCCCTTCTGCTTCATACGCTCGCATATCTCGTTGTATTTCTCGGGGGCAAAGAATGTGGCAAGGCGTGACACTTCGTCCTCGATGCCCTGTGTGTAGAACAGCTCCTTTGCTGTTATGGTGCGGTGCTGCAACAGATCGGCAATATTTTCCTCCTTTGTGTTGATTTTCATTTCACTCAGCAACGAGCGTTTGGCCTCCTCGGTGAGTTTGTAGCGTGTGTTGTCGGCAATGCCGTTCACGCAGATGTGCTCTACAAGGTTGCGTTCCATCAGTGCGTGTTCCCCACTACGCAGTTTTGCTTTGCACTCGTTGAAGTCGCTTGTCGATTCAAAGATGTCCTCCATCTGGCGAAAGCGTATATCGTCGTCGTCATCTATTATCAGCTTTTGGCAGAACAACATCAACAACAACAGGCTCTCGTCGCTTAGGTTGTATCTCTTTACCTCTTTTACAAACTTGATGTCACCATTGTCCTCAAAGAGTTGATTGATGTTTCTTATTGCTTCCTCCGGGTTTATGCTATTGTTGCCAAGGTCGTTGAAGATTGAATCTATCTGGTCAAAGAGCTGTGCACAGTTGAGCCCCTTCATTGCTGGCTGATGGTATGCCTGGTTATGTCTTAACGCCTTGATAACGGGTTGATAGACATCGAACTCATCCTCGGTCTTAGCGTTGCGGTAGCGCAGCAGGCGATGGTTCACAAGGGCGGCAATGTCGTCGGCATAGCTGTACATGTGTATGCAGTTGAGGTCGAGGAAGCGTGCAAGGTCATTGAAATCCACACGGTTGGGACCTTTCTCAAGACACACGCAGAACAGCACCGCCTGCATCTCTGTTATGCCGTAACTCTCGGCAAGGAAACTGCTGTATGGTTTCACCTTTTGCAGAATCTTTTTGTCGAGCTTTGAATCCTCGGTAAGTGTAATGACCTTTTCAACAGCCTGCAACAGTGTGATTTTCTTTTTTGTGCTTCTTTTCTTTTCCATAGTTTTTCTATCCGTTTATGTATAATATAGAAACAAAAGGAAAAAATTTCAAAGTCAATCGTTATTTGGATTGAAAATCGTTTGTATCGCAAGGAATATCAATGTGTTGAAAAAGTGTTAAAGTTTGTAAAATGGTGGATGCGTGGATATACAAAAGATGTGGAGTGGATTTAATTTATAAGAAATGAAATGGTGTATTTGTGTCAAAATATGATTTGACCGCTAAACATAACCCTCTCGGCAAAATCATCGGCATCGGCTTCGATGGGTTGGCTTTGGTACATGTTGAAATCGACATCGGAACTTATATAGTTTTCAATGCAGAACTCCCAGGAATAGATGTTGCTCTCGTCGGGCTTGGCTCGCCAGGGATGTTCCACCGCAAAACGCTGGAAAGCGTGGCGTGCCTCGTGCAGCAGTGTGCGTATGATTTTTCGCGGGTTCTCCTCCTCAAGCAACAGTTTGTTAAGGATTATTTTGTTTCTTTCGTTGTTGTATGCTCCGAGTGAATTTGCCGCCCTTTTCTCAAAAAAAAGTGGCGGGTTATAGCCTGTTGTTGCTGAAAATACTGCATAAAGTTCCTCAATGTATTGCCTGCGGCGTCTTGTACTTGCGTTGGAGTAGGGTTTTGCCCTCTCGGCATCTGTGGCAAAGAATTGTTTTACTGCGGCAATGCTCTGCTGCTCAAAATCGGCAATGTCGCAGAAAGGGTAGTCATACTCAGCCATCAAGTGCCGGGGTAGGAGCTGCAACAGATTGACATTGTAAATGCTGCCAATGTTCTTCATATCCTTTATAAGCATTTGAAGCCTTTCCTCAACGCTGCGTTTCTCATATAAAGGCATCCGCTTCCACTCTTCCTCATCGGGGAGCTTTATTGCAACGCTGTCGCGGTATGTCTTTAAAAGAATGTCCATACTATAGAAAGGTGAAAGGTGAAAACGGAAAGGTGAAAGCTCGTGCAAGCGAGTGAGTGAAAATTTATTTTCAATCGCAACGACAACGCGGGCTAGCGTTGTTTGCGACGACTGAACCTTTAGATTTATAAAGGAGTGCGACAAGGTCGCCTTAAGGCCGAGGTTCAATCGCACACAGTGCGGTTAAAGCTGAAAGCCGAGAGTTAATCCCAGAATATTGCCTATTCTTTAAAGGTTATATACCGTTTTCGGCACGCCAATCGTCGAATTTCAATACTCTTCTAGCAGGAGTCTTTTCCAGAATCTCCAACAGAATCTCCAATGCCCCACGCATTGAATTCCTGTCGGTAAGTTCACGCACCGGCACACGCGTTCCATCGGGCACTGTGCATATATACCACTCGCCGTCTGTAACAGATTTTACAAAATCCTTACATTCTCCATTGTAGAGGGCATCCTGCAACTTAAATGACCCGGTGCGTATGAACTTGTCACGCTCATCATAATCATCGGGCAGGTGAGTAGCTGCATCGACCCGTCTCCACTCCACATAATCGGCAGCCTTTCTTATCTCCTTATGGCAACGGCTTATCTTGCTATTTGCAAATAAATGTATTATCGCTTTTTCCGGCATTACGCTATACATTACCTTGCATTTGGAATTGCGGTACTCATCATAGGCTTGCTTGGCATTGTCGAGTATCTCCTTGTATTCTTTGTAAAGTTCTGCAAATGAAGATTCGCCGGTTTGCAAATACTGCTCAATGTGCCTGCGTATGATTGGCGCGGCAAAATCGCCGAGACTTATCTTGGGGCTGAAGGTATATGCAAATGCAGCGTTCTTCACTCCCTGCATAGCGGCGAGCAGCAGTTCCTGTATCGGTTTTCCGCACTTTTCGTACTCTTTGGTTATTGCTATAGCTCTATGGGCATTGAGCCAGCGTATTTGGTTTAGTTCAAAGCATTCCTCGTATGTTTCGTATATATATGCAGCATGTTCTTCTTCGCTCATCTCTTTAACCTGGTTCAAAGGCATGCGAGCACCCATACCGGGTGTGAAATCTTGAAATACATATAAGAGAAATCTCTCCTCACGTTCAAT
>JAZRLO010000043.1:0-102324 GCA_045646845.1 Bacteroidaceae bacterium | reverse complement strand
TGCAAGACAGCAGGGCGAGGTTCGCGTTATTGTGGAAAGATCCGAGCAGGAGCAGAAGCCCGACACGGAACTTTCCTCTACAATACGCAAATTGAACGAGCGTTTGGACGAGCCTTTCGTTACGATAAACACCGTTACGGGAGATTATGGTATCAAACAGGCACAAGACGAGTACGATAAACTGATAAGAAACAAAACACCTAAATCAAGACGATAATGCAGATATTTATAAATGGCAAGCCGGCTTATATCAAGAAAGGCTCTTCGTTTCAGTTCGTGGCCGAGAACAGGCACTTCACAGGTTCGGACTCCTACACATTGTCAATTACCTTTCCACTGAAAGGGTGCAGTGAGAACATTGCAATATTCGGCAATATTCATCGCACGGACATTGACAAGAAGCAGGTGAATTTTGACTGTACCATTATAGACAAGAAATTCCGTCGTGAGGGTATCATTACCGTTACGAGCATATCGGAGAGTGAGGTGAAGACACAGTTTCTTGAAGGGCGTAGCGTGCAGAACTATGATGTTACCTTTGATGAAATCTACATCAATGAATTGGATTTAGGCTCTTTCTCGCCCGAAATAAACGATGCTCCCAATATGTATTGGAGAGGGATTGACAGAAGTCAAAATTATGTTGCATTGCCCTGGGTGAACAATTCCAGCGGTAATATTCAGAACAAATTGTATAGGGCTTCATCTGGTGCAGCTTGGCAGTGGGCTTCCGATGTACAGGGTTTATCGTTTCAGCCGTACCTTATATATATAATTCAGCTCATTTGTGGAGATATTAGATATACAGCGGACTTAAAAGAGATTGAGAGTTCTCCTTATAAGTATCTTATTATATGCAATGCTCTTCCGTACGCTTGGGATAATTTCTATTGGGAGTCTATTCTGCCTCATTGGTCGCTTACGGAGTTCTTCGAGCAGATAGGTTACTTGTTGGGCGGTGATTTCATCATCGACCACAAGGCACAGCATATAAAGTTTGAGTTTGCGAAGAATGATATTGCTTCACTCGCTCCGGCCACCATTGACAAGGTGGTGGATAGCTACACGGCCGATGTCGCAAAAGATAATGACTGCACCTACTTTGAGCAGGTGAATATGCAGTTTGCGGATTGCGACCACCAAGCGTGGCAAGCCTACTCGTGCGAGTGGTTCATTAAGGAGAATAGCCGTAGCATTATGGAGTTTCCCAATATGGAAGAGGTTGATTACTATTTCCACAGATATATTGAAGATGTGGACGGCAGAGGTTTCTTGTGGTATGAGCACGAGAATACAAGGAATTTGGTAAACAAAATTTTCTATGTAAAGGATGTGAATACTTATTTCGTTCTTCGTTGTTACTATTGTCGCAAGATGACGGGAGACTTTGTTTGGTGGAAGCAGTTGTATCACCTTATGCCGGTAAACTCTTTCGGTCCGCGTATCATCAACAAAGATGAAAATGCGGAAATGATAGAACTTAAATGCGTACCTGTGTGGATTGATAACCTTGAAGGCAACGACTGGTGCATTTACCTTGATATTCCGGAATATGAAGATAGGGAGGCAACAGAGGAGGACTATCAGCACACGAATGACAATAATGGTTGGAACGCATCAGGTCAGCAGCTGGGGGTGGTGAATACTCTCCTGCAAGGCGAGAAAGAGGGTAGAACGGAGTTTTACGACAAACTTTATCTTGGTTTTTGGGATGGGCATATACTTAATCAATATATCTATCCTTTCCCGATAATAGATACGGTTACTACTATCGGGGAGCAGCGATATTATGAGAAAAATATGTCGCTCCGCTTAAAGGATAGAGGAAAGTTTGAGGAAGAAACAATAAAGTATGAGATTGACACATCGGTCAAATACTCCTTTTCGTTCCTGGCAGATGAAATACCAAATCCTCGCACGCTGTTCTACATCAAAGGACAGAGGTATCTGTGTGAAAAAATAACTGCAACATTCACTGAAAACGGAATGTCGCAGTTATTGAAAGGGGTTTTCTATAAGGTTAAAGGATAACCTTTGAAAGGTCGCTTGCGTGGTTGGCGATAGTGGACTTCAATACTTTTGCATATATCTGCGTGGTCTTGATATCCTTGTGGCCGAGCATACGGGCGACCTTCTCAATGGGAATGTCGTGCGAAAGGCTCAAGGTTGCAAATGAGTGTCGGGCAACGTGGAATGTAACAGGTTTGTTTAGCCCCATTCGCACCTCAATCATATGCAGTATATCATTCGCCTTTTGGTTGCTTATCTTCGGCAGTTTGAAGTTGTATTTTTTCAACACTTCCATTGCAGGTGGCAATATCGGTGTGAAAAAGTTAGTGCCGGTTTTTAAGCGTGAGCCGTCTATATAATAGAGGTCGCCAATCTGCTCCGTCATTGTGCGAAAGTCGAAATCTTGCGTGTCGCAGAACGCGAGCCCTGTATAAGCTGCAAAGATGAAAAGGTCGCGAATGCGTGCTTCTCTTTCGGGAAGTTTCATTTCTCGCATTTTCTTCAGTTCGGTTTCGTTGAGTGGTCTGCGTTCTTTACACTTGCCACGAGGGAACTTGATAAGTTCGTAGGGATCTTTATCAATAAGCCCCTCTTGGCATGCCTTACGGGTTTGAAGTTTTAGGTTCTTGTGATAGTTGTTTATACAAACATCACTGCGAATACCGTCTTTACGAAGCCATTTGTCAAATTCGCGAATGTTCTGCACGGTTACATCGGCAAACGACTCAATCTTGCCGTATTCCATAAGAGCTTTGAGGCTTACCAATTTTTGACTTCGTGTGCTCTCGCGGATTTTGGCCGTTGCGATGTTATCTCGCATAAAGTCCAGGAATGAGAGGGTGTTTTCTTCTTTATCCTCTTCTTCTTTCACTTTCTTTTGGTATGCCTTGCCGGTAATTCCAATATGTGCATTGAAATTTACGACAGTCATTTCTTCGCCGAATGTTTCCATTGCATCGACGATTTTTTGGTAGCGTTCAATTTCTGCAAGGATGTAGGGCTTGTTCTTTTCCTTTGCCCACTCCTTCGTTGTCATTGTCGCAATCTGAATGTTTTTCTTGGCAGTTCTTGAAAGGCGTACTACAATTTCAACTTTTCCTACACCTTTTTCATCGACTTGGTTCAGTCTGTCGAATACGACTGTTACAGCTTTTCGTTTCATTGTTGTTAAACTGTTTGTGCATTAAGGACAGTTAAAAAACATTAAAAAACAACTTTCCCGTCATCTTCAGCAAATTTTCGGCCAAACATGCGTACTTTGCTTTGATGATGCGTACTTTGCTCCAAACAAAAGTACGCATAATGTGTTATTTCCTGTTGTTCTCTGTTGTCCTCTGTTGCGTGTTAGTAATTTAACAACTTCAGCAGTTAAGAGCGAAAAGATTTTGTGATAAAATTCCCTAATTGATTGATTTAGACAAAGAAAGGGAAAAGTATTAAGTTACTTTCCCCTTTTTTTCTCTGCTTTTTTTCTTCATTTGCCGAAACCAAAAGTGATTCCGTTGCGATTACTCGTGATTCCGAAGCGATTCGAACGCTTGACCCACGCCTTAGAAGGGCGTTGCTCTATCCAGCTGAGCTACGGAACCGACCTTATTAAAGTAAGTCACCGGGCAGAGACCCGATTTCCGTTTGCAAAGATAGTGCGTTTCTTCGGTTATGCCAAAGTTTTTTTTACTTTTTTGCAACAGCAGATAAAAAACAGGAGGTCGCGCACACGCGACCTCCTGAGAAATATTGCATATAAATCACTTCACAATCTTGAACGAGCGTACAGCCTTGCCCTCCTTGAGGATTGCAACAACATATACACCGGCCTCGGCGTCGGCCAACGAGATTTCACGAACCTCACCGGCGCGTACCTCGAACGCATTGTTTGCGACAAGTTTGCCATCGGCAGCGAACACAGCCACCTCAAAGAGGCCATCCTCGGCAAAGAGCACATTTGCAGTACCCTCGAAAGGCTTAGGATATACCATGTAGCCACCCTCGCCTACTACATCCTCGACAGAAGTAACAACCATATAGTCGTCGATAGTCTTAGTTACAGAACCCCATGAGTTTGATGCCACAACTGTGATTGGGAACTTGCCGTCGCCGCTGTTGTAAGTAGCATTGGCAGTCGTTGCTGTTGAAGCATTCAGGCGCGCACCATCAATCATCCACTTTGTTGACTCGTAGTTCACGGGGAATACACCGGTGAGCATTGGCACACCCGAAGCTGTTGTCAACTGGTTCTGCTTGTAGTCGGTAGTCTTGCCATTCTCCTCCTTACCTGTTGTCATGTAACCGCCGGGAACCGCCGATGCATTCTGTCCCTTGTTGGGGAAATAGATGTAACCCTCACCATCGGTCTTTGTCTCCTCGAAGGTGAAATAACCCTCAAGGTTTGTTGGAGCGGTAGCATAACCTCTCATTGCACGCTGTACCTCGTCGGCAGAGAGAGCCTTGCTCCATATCTGCACCTCATCGACCCAACCTGTCAAACTTGCAAGGTTAGTCATTGAACCGCCCACATAGAACTTTGCGCCACGCCAATCCTTTGGATTTGTACCGCGTGAAGTTCCGCTGGCAATCTCCTTACCATTGAGATAGAGTTTCAGATTCCTTCCGGACTTCACTGCACAAACGTGATACCAAACACCCGGCATAAGGCTGTAGCCGTCAGAAAGGATATCTACATCATTATTATGCTCATAGTTGCCAGTTCCTGCAGGAGGAGCATCGGTACAGAGTGAAAGCTCATTCTCGGCATTGTCACGACCGATGTTATTGTTCTTCGCATAACCGGCAGGACGGATAGCAGTCCACATCTCGCCCCACACATTCTCGGTCCAGGTATTGTTGTAGTTACGGTTAACCTTTGTCATGAGCAGTGTACCCAATGATGCATGCTCAAACTTCTCTACCTTGAACCAGAGAGCGAATGATGTATTCTGATATTCCTTCATCACAGCAGCATCAACAGTGAACTGGTAAGGCTCACGCATATAAAGAGACTGTGAAACAGTACATGGAGCACCGTCAAATGTTGTACCGTCATTGATGTCCGCTGTAAAGTTAACCTCCTGGTCGGGACCTGTAACCTCTGTCACATCAGAAGCCACGCCGTTAATCTGCGGCAAGCGACCGGTCTCCTCGGGAGTGATAAGAATAAGCGAACGGTTCATCAATGTTGTACCGTTTGTAGTAACCTCAACATCATAGCTACCCACAGCAGGCAATGAAGTTGTCATTGTGAGCACACCGTTCGCACTTGCCTTCAGTTCACCGGTCAAAGCATCATAAATCTTTATTGTAGCAACAGGATGGTTAGGATCCTCGAAACCGATAGTAAACTCTTCGTTCGGTTTGATGACAGCCTTGTCAACGGTGAGAGTCTCAATCATTGTCAAAGGCTCCTCAATCTCCTGGCTCCACACGATAGGGCTAACGGCAATACCATCCTTACCAACGGCACGCACACCGATCTGCAGTTTGTCAACCCTTGGAATCAAAGTAGCATCTACCACATAAGCAGCCCAAGATGTAGTTGTTGTAAGCAGAGTCTCCTTACCCTCCTGCTTGATATAAATCTCATAGTACCAAGCACCAACCTCCTCGTTATACACAGGGCAACCATCATACTCGGCAGGGCGTGAAGCCGGCGTAGGCATAGACCAAACGAGCTTGATGTCTGCACGGTTGTAGTAGCGCTTCATAACCTCGGCGTGAGTGATTGTCGGAGTCTGTGGCTGCTCGTTGAAGCTTGCAGGGATGAAAGCGAACTCACCCAAAAGCACCTCGTATGCAGCATTGGTATTCTTTACCGAGAGACCCACGCAACCGATAACGTCGCCGACAGCAAGACCGGCCTCAGAAGCCTTTATTACGACCTCGTTCCACTCACCGGCCTTTATATCACCTGCAACGGGAACATATACAAAGCTGTTCTCGCCATTCTCCTTGGCAACCATCAGTTCAAGATTTGTCACAGCAGACTTTGGCTTGAAGACAAAACGGAACTCATCGTTTGCCGATGCGACACCCCACCTTGTAGCGAAGAGACGTACGTCGGAACGCTGTGTCGCACCGTGAATCTTGAGGCACGAACCTGCAAACCAAGCATCATCGTAGCAGAAATCAAGGTTTACAGCATCGGCAGGAACAGTCTTGCCGTCACCTTTGTCAACCCACCAGCGCCATGTCGGGAGCAAATCCTGCATACCATAGTTATACCATTTGTGGTTCCATGTTGTCTTGCCCTCCTTGTTGAAGAAACGGCCGTTACCCAAGTTGAAACGTGTAACAAAAGGAAGCTCATCGAGTGTTGAACGCTCAATGACAGCAGTTGCGTAGCCGTGCCAATCCTTGAGGTCGCTGAATGAAGAAGTAACGTTAGCATCGGTCAACCTGGGCATTTTGAGCACATTGCGGTTACCGCCCGAGAAGAGCATCTCCTGCTTCTTCTGGTACTCGTTCTGCACCGCGTAGTCACTTTGGCCACCCTCGGTAGAGCTCACATAGAGCTGGTTACGGTCGTGAGCACCCCACACCACAACACTCACAGGCTGGCGCATCAAAGCAGTCCAACCGGCATTACCGTTCCTTCCGTAACCACGGCCCTGCATATCAAAGCCGGCATAAACGTCAAATGTTGAACGGCCAAGGCTCTTTGCAGTCTGGGCACTCTCGGCCAAGCCACCCTCGCTCCAGTTATAGTTGAGGAAATAGACATCGGTTACAGGCTGATCTGTCGATTCATGGTGGAACCAGTTCTGGTTGTTGCTGTTCAGTTTACAGCCGTTATCACTCAAACTACCGTTATTGGTCACAAAGGCATACCAATCCACGTGGAAAGGATGGTTAAGCTCCTTCGCAATCTTATGACACTCGGCAAGGAAAGGAATGAAACGGTTATACACCTGAAATCCCCAATAACCCTCGGGGTTAAAGCATATACCGTCAATACCATAATATTTGAGGAACTGAATGAGCTTACGTGAATACTTGTACTTGTCGCCGTAAGAGTTGCTGCCCGTTACAGCCAAGTCAAAGAGAGTCTTACCCGGCTCACTGGTATTGTTCACCGCTGCACCCCAGTCGATGAAATAGGTACAACCGGTCTTTACACCGTTCTTGTGTGCAACATCGTTGAATGCACCCGGCACACGCCAGAAACCGTTTGTCCAGTTAGAGTGGATATCGACATACTGCCACAGATTGAAGTTATCGCCATCAAAATTGTAGCGTGGCAGCGCACCCCACTTCTTTGTCATCTCGCCAGTGGGGGCCATCCAGCAGAAGTTCTTGTTGTTCTCGTCGTTGAGAGCATCGTTAGCCTGGTCACCCGGGCGGAAACGGTTCTTCAACGGCACACGCGAAATCCAGAAGTTCTCATCGACGTAGCTTGCATCACCGTTCCAAGGCTTGCCCGGCTCCCACTTGTCAAGAGCCTGAACAATGTTTGCAGGCCTGCCGTCGTCAACATACTTTTCGTGTGTAGGCACACTCTGCGCCATAGCACCTGCAGCGAACAGAGCAATGGCAAATGAAAGTAAATGTCTCTTTTTCATACTGTTTATTGGTTAATTAGGTTTTTCATTACAGGGCACAGCCAATCAACAACAGGCTACACCACGTTGCTAAATTATAAAAATTAGCCGAAAAATTTATAACAATTTTATTATTTATTTAAAAAGAGACCAAAAGAGACCCAAAAAGGCAAAAGGGTGGCGATATAAATTTAGGCAGCTTCTTAAAATTTTTGATAAAAAAGCTCTTAATTTGCACTTTTTTTGTAACTTTGCGTCGCTTATTGTGGGCGCGTGTGCTAGCTTTGTCCCACATAGCCGCAATAAGCTGAAAAACAGGCAGATAAATTAACCTAAAATACTAACTTTTAATTAACAAAAATGAAAAGATTTACTTCTTTGATGTTGATGCTGCTTTGCGCAGTGACAACATGGGCGCAGGAACTTGTGCAGATTACTACAGACACAAGTAATCCTATTTATTACACAATCTACAATACCCGTTCAGACTCTCCTGGTGGTCTCATCTACTACGCAGGTGACGATGCTGGTTTGAAGGATGGTTGTAATGTGACAACTCTTGAAAACAAGTACAAATTCTATTTTACTGGCAGTGATGATGCTCTTTATGTTCATAATGCAGCTACTACAAACAAACTTGCTTCTGTAGACTCTTGGACTGCCGAGGGTACTGTTTGGTGCGTAATCAAGCGCGAAGACGGCAACCTTGCTTTTGGTCCTAAGGGTGCAGATAAGGGAGGCCAAGTTTGGTGGAACGAACAGAATGGAGATCGTAATGGATATACGGTTTGGTACGCAGAGGATGCCGGTTCAGGTTTTGTTGTTGAACTCGCAAGTGAGTTCGCATATCCCGAAGTTGGCAAATTCTACACTATAGAGGCTCCTTTGTTCGAGAAGGTCCAAGGTGTAGCTAAAGGCCTTGTTGCCACCGGTGGCAATGCGCTTGGATGGAACACTGTAGATCTTGCAAACAAGAACTACTATTGGACACTTGTTAAGGACGAAGAGGCTGGTGCTCTTTATTTGAAAAATGTAGGAACTGGTTATTATATCAATGGTGATGCTGTACGTGAAGATGCAGCAGCTTTGACAACAAACGCCCTTGGTTCAAACCAGTTCAATATTATAACTAACGGTGTAAAGCTACATGCTGCCGGTCACGATGGGGGTAATGGCGCTAATGGTGGTGTTACAGGTTGGAATGGAGCTGCGAACTCGGCTTCTGCTTGGAAGTTTGTTGAAAGAGAGGATCCCGATGCTGTGAAAACTTTGGATATTACTTATAACTTCACCTACAAAGGTCAGGCTCTTGAAGGTTATACACAGACTAAGACTGTTCTCGTTGGTCTAGAGTATCCTAATATTGAGATAGAATTCCCATTCGGTGTATCTGCTACAAAGCCCGAAGGTACTGTCGCTGCAGATGCTGCAACAACTGTTACAATCGCAGTTGAGGAGAATCTTCCTTTTGCATACGCCGCTAGCTATGAAACTATCAATAAGTGGTATTACATTCAGCAGCACTCAAGTGCCGATTATGGAAAATACTTGCAGTATGCAGAGACTTACATCGAGTGGGCAGACGCAACAATGACAGCCGGTGAGGCTGACACCTATACTTGGGCATTTGTTGGTGACCCATTCAAGGGCTTCAAGATGGTTAACTACGGTGCTCCTGCGGATGCAAACGCAGTTGTTTCTAACGGCTCAGGCAACCCATCATTCGGTGCTTTGGCAGATGCTACAGCTTGGAACATCAAGGCAAGTGCTATTAACAAAGATGCAGAGCACTTCTGCTTCCAATATCCCGGCAGCAATCAGTATATGAACGCTCAGAGTGGTAAAATTGCCTTCTGGGGTAGCGCAGACCAGGGTTCTACAATGTGGGTTACAGAGCGTGATATGACAGGTCTTGCAGATTTGCAGGCTCTTATCGACCAGGTAGATGCTGCTATTGCTGCTTATGGCGAAGGTGGCACAACCGTAGGTTATTATACAGCAGAATCAACAGCGGCTTTGGTTGCTGCTCTTGCCGAGGCAAAGGCTGCAGCAGAGGCAAATACAAGTGCTGCTGCAAACATAGCAGCTCAGACAGCTTTGCAGAATGCTGTAGAGGGTCTTGAGATAATTATGCCAGAAGAAGGTAAATTCTACAGAATTGTAAGTCATTGTACAAAGGATCATCGTGCAAACCAGGAGGTTTATGTAAGCAAGGATGGCGACATGCACTTTGGTAGGATAGCCGACAATGTAGCTGCCGGTACAATAGGTCACATATTCCAGTTTGTTCCTGCGGCGGATGGAAAGTTCTATATCTATAATGTTCAGCGTGGCGTGTATATGCAAGCTTTAGGCGGCCAGGGCACTTCTGCAGTAGTAACTACTGACGTAAATAAAGCAAAACCTGTGGCTATCAAGCATCTTGGCGTAGATAATATAATTGGTATTTATCCTGATAGTCAGAACATGATGCATGCACAGGATGCAGGTTCTAAGATTGTAGGTTGGAACTCAACAGGTACAACTGATGCTTCCGCTTGGGTAATCACAGAGGTTGCTAATATTGCAGAGTTGTATCAGGAGGTTGCTATGAGCGAGGTTGGTTATGCTACACTTTGTCTTGGTTACAATGCTACAATACCTGCCGGTGTTGAGGCTTATGCGGTAACAGAGGTAAATACAGGTTTTGTAACATTGACACAGGTTGAGGGTGCTCTTCCTGCAAACGAGGCTGTTATCTTGAAGCTGGCTGAAAGTGCTTCTGCCGGTACATTCAACTTTGTTTATGCTGCAAGTGCTAATGTTGTTGAGAAAAATCTTTTGGAAGGTACAACTGTTGATGCTAATATAGCAGAGGATGCATATGTTCTTGGCAAGGATGAGAATAATGTTGCTTATCTTGGCAAGGTGGTTTACAATGTAAGCACTGATACAACAAACGATGGTACTGAGGAGGCTCCAGCTGTTACATATGAGGCTTGGAAGAACAACGCTAACAAGGCATACTTGCCTGCAGTTGCTGGTTCTGCAAACATCGCTTCTTACAGCTTCCGCTTTGGTGAGGGCACAACAGGCATCGACGAGGTGAAAGGTGAAAACGGAAATGTGAAAGCTATCTACGACCTCACAGGCCGCCGTGTAGAGGCAATTACAGCTCCCGGCATTTACATTGTAAACGGCAAAAAGGTTTTGGTGAAGTAATTCACCAAAAGCTCGACAATGCCGACAGCATTGTCAAGGTGCTTGTTAAGTAAAAATTAATTTTAGACATAAGTACATAAGAACATAAGTTCTATGGCGTAAAACCGATAATGAAACAAATTTATGTGGACTGCATGCAAGCAGTTTGTATGCAGTCGCATAAAATTTGTTTAAAAAATGCACCTTAGTGCATTGCAACAAAGTGTTGCTTAGGTTTTACGAGTATCAGATGAACACGCATTTTGTCCTTTTGTTCTTCTGTCCAAAAACAAACGAATAAAAACAATAACGATATATGAAGAAGACTTATGTATCACCTCTCATGGTAGAGGTAAACGTTGAAGCGGAGTCAATGCTTGCAGCTTCATTGCAAATGCACAGTGACAAAACAGTAGATACCTCAGCCGAAGGCGGTCAGCTCGGTAAAGAGAACGACCGCCAGTGGGGAAATTTGTGGTAAACCACAGATTTACCTATGGGGTAACCTTTTGAGAAAAACAAAAAAACAGGAGCAATCGTCGATTGCTCCTGTTTTTGTTATAGATAAAGCACACAGCCCTAAAGGCCTACAAGGGCTTTAAGGGATACAAGCTAGTTGCCCTGACGGGCAATACTTGCCTGACGGCAAACTTCTTCTACTTTTCCTTTTGGGCTTTGCATTGCTTGCCTTTGCTTTTGCAGCTTTATCTCTTTCGCCTTTTTTGCCTTTTTTGGCCTTTTATAACCTAAATAGCGAAAAAAACGCCGCATTACTTGCAAACGGCTTTCTCATGCTTTAATTTTGCTTAAAACCAAAGGTTATGGAGAGCAAGGATTTTATTAAGCAAAAAGGCAACTACGAGGATTTGCTGTGTTACAAGAAATCTCTTTGCGTATATGATGTAACATACTATTTTGCTCATAAATATCTGCAAAAGGGCGATAGAACCATTGATCAGATGGTGCAGGCAGCCCGTTCCGGGAAACAGAATATAGTAGAGGGGTGTTCTGCATCGACAACATCATCGGAAAGTGAAATTAAACTGCTCAATGTTGCGAAGGCAAGTTTGCAGGAGTTGCTTGAGGACTACAAGGATTATCTTAGGGTGCGTGGTCTCGAACAGTGGAGCGAGGATAGCGAAAAGCATGCACAGGCACGTCGTGCCTGTGCCGCACATAATGAGCCTGGCTATTATTACAATGCCATTAAAGAGCGCACTGATGAGACAATTGCCAATATTGCTATTATTCTTATAAAACAGACTGATTATTTGTTAAAGCATTACTTCGACCGCATCAAACGGGATTTCTTGGAGAATGGCGGTATAAAAGAAGAGATGACAAGAGGCCGCCTACAATGGAGAAAAGAGAATAGGTAGCGCACTGACATAAGAGATAAAAAGAGTAAAGAGCCGCGAGATAGCGTGCGGAATGTGCTAAAAAAAAGGAGATTCCGCTTGCTATCTTAATGTTTTTCCATATTTTTGCATCAACCAAAAATCAATAAATATGTTGAGGAGCGCATTACAACAACGCAGTTTTTGGTTCGTTGCTTGAATTGGCAAACCGCGCCCTTTTGTCCTTTTGTTCTTCTGTCAAAGATAACGTTCAAAGAACTCTGTAGCATGTGATTATGAAAACTCCCTCCGAGGCTTTGCCTCTCGTCCCTCTTCATTAAGAGGGACAGTTATAGACGATGGGTAGGGGTTGGGAACTGTTGTAGCTGTGTTTTTGAACTCCCTCCGCTTCGCTCGTCCCTCTATAAACAGAGGGACAGTTATGGACGCTGGGTAGGAGTTGAAAATAATAGCAGTGCTGTTGAACTCCCTCCGAGGCTTTGTTGGCCTATCGGCACTCCTTTGGGGAGCTAAAGCTCCCGCCGTCGCAAGCAACGCTCCCCCGCGTTGCCCCTCTTCTTAAAGAGGGACAATTATGAATGCGAGCTGTATTGTTCCCCCTCCGCAACAAAGTTGGCCGTCGCAAACAACGCTCCCACGCATTGTCGCTGTGAAAAATATTCAAGTAAACTTGACATTTCTCGCTCGCTTATTCGTATATTTGGATGATTTTATTTGTAAACAAAATACAAAACCTATAGTTAGTATGAATAAAAAGAATGCATTAATGCTTTTCGCCGGTATCCTGCCTGTCGTGGCTGAAGCACAAGAACGCCCTAACATTATTTATATAATGTGCGACGATATGGGATACGGTGATTTGGGTTGCTATGGTCAACAATTGATTTCTACGCCCAACTTGGACAGAATGGCTGCTGAAGGTATGCGCTTTACTCAAGCTTATGCCGGTAGCCCGGTGAGTGCACCATCGCGTGCCTGTTTCATGACAGGCCAGCATACTGGCCACGTTCACGTACGTGGCAATCGCGAGTACTGGCAAAGTGCACGCAGGGAAAATATGTTTGGCTCGAATCCGGACTATCAGATCATTGGTCAGGAGCCTTATAAGAACACACATAAGATTGTGCCTGAATTGTTCAAGGAAGCCGGCTATCGCACCGGTATGTTCGGCAAGTGGGCCGGTGGTTACTACAACATGAACTACCCTGACACCTATAAAGTGGATGCAGACGGCAATACCATTACCAGTGCCTCTGCTACCAGCAGTTCGGCTTCATTGCCCAACAAACGTGGCATCGACTGCTACTATGGCCCAATCTGCCAATTCCAGGCACACACATACTATCCAAACTTCTTGAATCGTTACGACCCCGAGAAGTATGGCGACAAACATATTGTGGTAGATACATTGAAGCAAAATATCCAGCATCGTGATGTATCGTCGGGAAATGCAGACTATGAAAATCGTGAGCAATACACAGCCGACCTCATTCACCAATATGCTTTGGATTGGATAGACCGTCAGGAGGCCGGCAAGCCATTCCTTGGTATATTTACCTATACTCTGCCTCACGCTGAGTTGTGGCAGCCTAATGACAGTATCTTGCAAAAGTATATCCAGGCATTTGAATGCGACGATAGTGGTTTTGGTGGTGCATTCTCCTCTTGGTATTACAAGAATTCCAACAGACATGCCCAATTTGCAGCCATGATTACCCGTCTCGATGCTCAGGTGGGCGAAATTTTCGCGAAGTTGGAAGAAAAGGGGCTTGCAGACAATACTCTCGTAATCTTCACATCAGATAACGGCCCTCACGAAGAAGGTGGAGCAGACCCCGATTGGTTCAACCGTGACGGTCTGTTGCGCGGAACCAAGCGTTCGACACACGAAGGCGGTATCCGTGTTCCGTTTATTGTCAAAGGCCCCGGGGTTCCTGCAGGTACAGTGAACGATCACCAGTTGGCATTCTACGATCTTATGCCTACACTCCTCGACTATGCAGGACTCAACGGCGATGCTTACAGTCGCAAGGCGAGCACAGCTACACAATACTGGGACGGTATCTCGTTCAACAATACCCTTCGTGGAAATGATGCAGAACAGGAAAAGCATGAATTCCTCTACTGGGAGTTCCACGAGACAAATATGATGGCGTTGCGTATGGGCGACTGGAAGTTGGTAGTGAAGAATGGTGCGACACAGTTGTACGATCTCGCTGTTGATGTGCACGAAGATACTGACGTTGCCGCAGAAAACCCTGATGTGGTTCAAAAGATGGTACAAATCATTAACCGGGAGCATAAAACCAGCGACTTGTTCAAAGTGACTATGCCTGGAGAATCAACAAAGAGATAATGTAGTGAATAGTTGGAATATGCAGAGCACCGGGTGTGCTTTGCTTATTCCGGATACTCCACATTACTTTAGAAGTTTCTTAAAATAAAGAAATCCATATGAAAAAGATATTCTTCCTATTCTTGTCTCTGGTCACTGTTTTTCAAGGTTGGGCCTTTGAACAAGACAAATATTATACAATCAATCGCAATGGTGAATCGGGCTCATATATCTACGCAGCCGATGGGATGATGCAGACCGGTACACTGAATGCAGACAATGGCGTATATGTGTGGCAGTTTATCCCTACAGGCAAGGAGAACTGTTATTACATCAAAAATGTTGCGACTGAAACATATATGCAGTCGTCTAATATAACATTGAGCACAAATGTGAGCTTGGGAAATGACCCTGTGGAATATTATGTAAGCACCGGCGCCGGCACAACCGGTAGCGGTACGACATATTTCTTGGCTTCCAACGACCAGGGTGCAATCAATTACAACGAAGATGCTACACTCGGCCTCAATAAAGGTGCTACAGGTGTTGTAGCTTTCTATGTTAAGACAGGCCGTGGAAATTCGTATTGGGAAATCACAGAGACCAGTTATAATACATCTGCTCCGGAGCCTCCTGCCGATGAAGACCCCGATATCTGCCCCTCTATCGCTGCTTACAGAATGCCTTGTGGAACATATTCGGCAAAGACTCGCCTGACTCAAGTGGATATCACCGGCGACGGTGTGTTGTCCGAATTGCACTACAAACCAACAACAACTGGACGCTATACATTATATACAAAGGAACGTGCAAAGTTGATGCACGAAGGTAATGTAAAGTTGACTGCAAAGCTAATTGGTGCAAACGAGACAGGTTTGGAGGTAACAGTATGGGCCGACTTTGACGGTGACGGCACTTTTGAACAAAGCGTAAAACCTGCTTTGGGTGAATTGATTGAAGCTGAATTTACCGTGCCTGCCGGCAATGCGACGAACGGGCGTTTCCGCATACGCGTAGATCAAGCTGGTGGCGAGTCTGCCAACGCCGATTTCTATGGCACATTGTATGATTTGCCGTTTGATTTTGGTGCAACTCAGACACATCGCACATTGAAAGTTTCGGCCAATGTTGCCGAGCGTGGTACAGTGAGTATCAAGGAAACAAGCGAGAAGGTATTGAATGTTGACCCGGGCACAGAACTCACTGTAGTGGCAGAGGTGAAAGAAGGTTTCTTCTTCCATGGATGGCGTAAGGGCAGAACTATCGTTTCCAATAAACCTGAATACACAGTGGTAATGTCTGAAAACAAAGACCTCGTTGCAGTGTTTGCTACAGTGGAGGGTGAAATCGAAGTTGAGGATGACGGCACTTATCCTGTCAATTTCCCGAAGAATACTACTGCGACCCGCACCGACCGTAAACTCAACGCTGTATCATTGACAGCTGCCGGTGGTGAAAAACAGACCCTGAATGTAACCGGCAGTAAGGTTTACAATGACTTGACTACAAAGGAAAGCAACTATCTGAATTGTATGCCCGGTGAGAGTTTGACAGTAGAATTTTCTTATACCGGTACATGGATGCACGGGTATGTATTCATTGATGAAAACAACGACAAACAGTTCTCGTTTGCCGAAGGCAGCACCGACCAGACAGGTACCGAGGTAAAGAGTTTCAGTTTCTATTCGGGAGATTTCAACAATGAAGATAGCGGCTATAATTCTGCAGGCTCATATTTTACCGGAAATAGCCGCAATACCATGGATTGTCCTTCATTCCAGGCACCGACAGAAACGGGTACCTACCGTATTCGCTTCAAAATTGACTGGAATAGCGTGGACCCGGGCGGAAGGCTCGCAGCTGACGGCACCGCAACCGGCAGCAATGGTATCATTGCCAATGGTGGTTTTATCGTTGATGCCATTCTCGTTGTAGGCGAAACAACAGGAATTGACATTGTGGAAACTACAACAGATTTACCAGTATATACCATTGATGGCCGCCGTGTGGAGAAACTACAAGGTCTTCCTAAGGGCATATATATCATTGGTAACAAGAAGGTTTATGTGGAGTAACTAAGGAAAGAATCAAACAAATCTATAAAGCAAACTCCTCTGCCCCAATTCGGGGCAGAGGAGTTTGCTTTATTCCGGCTTGTAAACGAAGCTCAGACTGCAAGGTGTGGGCTTCAATTTCAGAAAGGGAGAGTTTTTACATTTTAAAAAAAAGTAATAATATAGCAGTTGACCCAAATATTGTTTGTCATACTGAGCAAAGCGAAGTATCTATTTTAAACGCAGTTTTTAGATCCTTCACATTCGTTCAGGATGACAAGTTCGCGAAGAAAAAAGTCGCGGGTCAACTGCTATATTATTGCCTTAAAAAAGGGCCGGGCAGGGCATCAGCAGAATCCTCCGCTGTGCCCTGCAATGGAATTTGCAATCAATCTGTGGCCCTGTGCATTAGGGTGTATCCCATCGCTGCACATCAGCGACATGATATCCCCATTATAGTTCTCAAAAGGAGTAGTAATATCAATTATAGGTGTATCTGTCGATTCAGATATCTCAAAAAGTGCCCTATTATAGGTCTCATGCCAACGGGTAATGATATTTATATCACCGCCAAGCCATTTCACAACATTGTTTCTCTGCTCCTCGTTCATAAAACGGCTTATAAAAGAGAAATAGGCATCGGAATCGATAGGAGGCAAAGAGAGTATCACAGGTTTTGAACCCAGGCTACGCACTCTATCGACAAGCGAAAGGAACTGCTCCTTAAAAGAGTCGAGTATAGTCTTGGGACTATGCTCCGATGCCGGATCCTCGGAAATCTTTTTCCAGTCGAAATCGCAGTCGTTGCCGCCGAACTCAAGAAAGGTAATATCTGCCGCCGATATATCGGAAAAGTGACGGTCAATCACATTGTGACCAAAACCGATGGTGCAACCGAACTTTGCATAATTCTTTATACATAGACCAAGCTTTTCACTTATTATATTAATAAAAGAACCTTTGAGAATTGAGTATCTGTTCTCGTCATTCAACACGACTCCTTTAGTCAATGAGTCGCCAAGTGCTGCAATATTTACTTTTTTCATATCTTCTGTTTTTTTGTTTCGACGGCAAAATTACAACTGGTTGCCTGAATAGAGAAAAAACAGTTATAGGGACAAGTGTTTAGTTAAAAAATGTCATTATTCAGGGATTAATATGCGATTTTAGGGACGTTTGACGTTTTTTTCGTACCTTTGTCCCAACAAAACAGGTACCAATATGGGCGCAAACAATAAAATAACAGGAGGGGTTTCTGTAGCAATACACACCCTGACAATTTCACTGTTTTTCCTTTTCTTCGTAATATTCTACAAGCCACACACTATATATACGCTCCTTGATATGGAGCACGCAGGGTTCACCTTCAACACAACAATCCTGTTCTGCATTGTAATGGTATCGACCTTCATAACACGTGGCTGCCTCTACTTCATAGGCAAGAACAGGAAAATATCGACACAGGTCTATTCGGTCTGGTGCATTGCAGAAATTGTTATAACCGCACTGTTTTCATCGCTATATATAACATTGATGTTAAAGGAGCCTGTATCGTTCTTTGAGGTGGCCGGTAGAACAATAATACTGTTACTTTCGACACTGATATACCCTTACGTATTCCTTTGGCTGAAGTATGAGATTATCATAAAGGAAAAACAGATGGACAACACTCCTGACGACAAGACTCTCATACGTTTTTATGACGAGTACAAGAAACTGAAATTTGTCATTGCGCGCGAGGCTGTCATTTTTATAAGGTCGGAAGAGAACTATGTACACATATTTTACCTGGACCAAGAGAAGAACAAGAAGTTCACACTACGTTCATCGATGAAGGCGCTTGAAGATACCCTCACGAAACATGGTCTTGTACGTTGTCACAGGTCCTACTTCATAAACCCTGCCTATATAAAGATTGTACACAAGAACAGCGCAGGTTTGATTGTTGCAGAACTGAACCAGCCCAACTGCGACACAATCCCAATATCACGCAAATATCAGGACTCCATAACAAAACTGATATAAAAGGGAGAGAGGTTTACAAATTGCTGCAGAAAGTCACTTACGGAACATTGACATTGACAATACCGACTAATCGCAACCCAAGCGGCAACACTGCGCGTTGCTACGATTGACCTGTTGCTGTCGCTATTCTCGATGTCACGAAGAGATTACTTGCGGAATCTCTTCGTGACATTGGCATAGCCACATCTTTTACACAGGGGCTCTACTGCCTGGTGACGGCTGAAGCCGTCGTAGATTGCACGGGCACGCGGTGAAGAGAGTATTTCGCCGAGCGGTTGCTCAAAGAGATTGCCTAAAGCGATATCGCCGTTATGGTCGAGACAGCAGGGGACGACCGTTCCGTCGGCCAGCACTCCTATCTGGTTGCGCAGTGCATAGCAGAAGGACTCCTCAGGTGCATATTCATCGCGCTCGCTGTCGGGCCACTCGAACATACGGTCATACTCGAGATATATGTTGTCGGCAATGCACCAACCGTCGTGCCGTTCTTTCCACGGACGGTGAGCATGCCGTTCAACGAGTTCGAGTATCTGCCCGTTCGTGCTGTCGTAACCGCCCTGATTCCAAAGGCGAAGCACCACCACCGTACCGCGCGAGGCGGACTCGAGGGCAAAAGCCATCACATCGGCAATATAACCGGCAAGATTATCCTTTGCATTGCCTTCGTGCGAGTGCAACGATATCTGCACCTTATGCGGAACGGCATCCACTACGGCGCCGGCACGCGACAGCAAAGTACCGTTGGTCGTAAGCACCGGCACGAAGCCTTTCTCCTTTGCCATTGCAATGAACTGCGGTAAATGGGCATGAAGCAACGGTTCGCCCATAAGATGAAAATAAAGGAACTTGACTTCGCCGCGCAAGCGGTCGGTGAGCCTGTCGAACTCACCGACCGTAAGGGTGCGCTTTGCCCTTGTCGTCTTGGGACAGAAAAGGCAATCGAGATTACATATGTTGGTTATTTCGAGATAGCACCTTGTTATCATGGAGGGCTTATCTTATATTGAGTTCGAAGGGAAGACGCGCCTGCAACGGACGTCCGTTGCACATACCACGCAAAATAAACAGGCTCTTGCCGTAACCGCCAAAGGTATTCTGTAACATTGCTTCCATGTAATTCTCTTCGTCGGTCTCCAGGAGCTGGGTTATGAAGTCCTTCATCTCGGGGTAAGACTCCACACTGTACCCCTCGACACCTGCCATGTCGGCGGCTATCGCAACAGCGCGGTCGAGGTCACCTATCTCATCGACAAGGCCGAGTTTCACAGCCTTTTCTCCTGTCCAAACGCGTCCCTGCGCTATGCTGTCTATGGCTTCTACGCTCATTCCTCGGCCGTCGGCACAACGTTTGAGGAAGAGGCTGTAACCGTCATTCACGTAATTCTGCATTATCTCGGCCTCTTCGGCGGTGAAGGTACGCGAGAGGTCGCCCATGTCGGCAAGGGAGTTGGTTTTTACGACGTCAAAGCCCAGACCTACGGTTTCTTTGAGAAGTTTGCCGGCACTGGGAACCATGCCGAATATACCGATGGAGCCTGTAAGCGTGGTATTGTCGGCAACGATGCGGTCGGCCGCACATGATATGTAGTAACCGCCCGATGCTGCGTAGTCGCCCATTGAAACAACTATCGGCTTTACACCCTTAAACAGTGATACCTCGCGCCATATCTGCTCCGAACCGTATGCACTTCCGCCCGGTGAGTTCACACGCAGGACAACGGCCTTCACATTCTTGTCCTCACGCAGTTTGCGGAGGTCGCGGACAACCTTTTCGGAATTGATGCCTTCGTCGTAGGAAGATGATGAATTGTCAATCTCGCCATAGGCATAATAGACGGCAATATGCTCCCTGTCGGGGTTTTTGTATATGGCATCAAGTGCGAGCTTCTCCTTGATGTCGGCCAATGTAACGATATTGAGTCCTTCATCGGCTGACGTGCCTGTGAGTGTCTTGAGGTAATCGAGCACTCCATCCTTGTAAAGCAGAGTGTCGGCCAGGCCACAATCGATATATTCGACTGCCTGACGGAGGTCCATGGACCTGTCGGCATAAGCGTTGAGCTTTTCTACAGACACACCGCGCGACGCTGATACGGCAGCTGTCATCTCGTTCCATGTAGAGTTCAGGTACTCTGATACCTGTTCGCGGTTGGCATCGCTCATCTCTGTGGCAATGAAAGGCTCTACCGCAGATTTGTATGTGCCCACCTTGAATATCTGCATCTCCACGCCGAGTTTTTCGAGCAGGTTCTTGAAAAATATCGGCTGCGAAGCGAGACCGTGCCATGCAATACTGCCATGGGGGTTCACAATGACTTTGTCGGCCACGGTTGCAAGGTAGTACAATCCCTGCGTATATTGGTCGCCGTAGGCAACCACGAACTTGCCGCTCTCCTTGAACGATGCCAGTTCACCGCGTATCTCTTCGAGAGATGCAGGTGACGCGGATAACATTCCGGCCTGCAGGTATATACCCTTTATATTGGCGTTATCCTTGGCCTCCTTTATTGCAGCAATTATATCGTCGAGCCCCAGCACCGCCATTTCGCTACTCATAATGGATGAGAACGAGTCGTCAGCAGCACGCTCCTCAAGCGCACCGTCGAGGTGGAGCAAGAGTACAGAGTTTTCCTCTATCATAGGCGTCTCCTCCATAGAAGCTACGATGGCGCCTATCAAAGAAAAAAGCATTACCAGCATTACGAAACTTGCAAGCAGCACTCCTGTCATGCTCGCAAGCACAGTCTTTAAGAACTCTTTCATTATTGTATAATTTATTGGTTTAAATCATTGTACATGCAGACAACCGCACGACTTACATTCTTGATTCCAGTTGTTTCAACCTGTTGGAGGCCGGGCCATAACCCTGGGAAGCTGATTTTTCGTACCACTGCCTCGCGCTCGCAATATTTATAGACACGACACCCGGCAAACCATTCCGATAGAACTCGCCCATCTCGTACTGGGCACGAGCATGTCCCCTGCCTGCAGCCTTCTGGAAGTAATTGAAGGCCTGTTTCATATCCTTTGATATGCCAAGACCACGGGAATAGCATACAGCCAGGTTGTATTGGGCTTCGGCGTTGCCGCTGTTTGCCGCCTTACGGTAGCAGGCTACGGCTTTAGCATAATCGACGCTTGTACCGTTACCTTTCTGATAGCATTCACCCAACAGATTCTGCGCGGTTGCATTGCCGTTGTCGGCACCCTGCTTGAGCAACGGCACAGCCCTCTTGTAGTCGCCGTTACGGGCAAGACGTATTCCTTCGGCTGCGGCGTCCTTATTGGTGCCAGGAGTTTTTTCACGTGTCTTCACGGGCTCCTTACCGGCCGACTTATTCTTGTTCTTTTTCTCTATTTCCACCGCCTCGGTCACCTTCTTTTCAACCGGGACAGAATCTGTAACTGCAACCTCAACAGATTCCTGTACGCTGTCTGGTTCTGCTATACCGTCAGGTTCCTGTATGTCGTCTGGTTCTGCTATGGAATCACCGGGCAAAACACCCCGCAATGCCTCGACAAGCGGAAGACGTGCATCGTCACCCTTGCTGCCGGTAAGTTGGGAGTTATTGTTTTTCCCTGCCGGAGGATTCATAAAGAAGAAGTAGGCCCCTGCTCCGAGCAATGCAAGCACGGATACGATGATAATGACCCAAAGTATCGCCTTGTTGCCCTTCTTGAGCTGTCTTTCACCGTCGGCAAAGACCTCGAAACTCCCCACGCCGCTGCCGGAAACCTCTATGACTGTCCTGGAGTCATCCTTGGATGAGGCCGCACCCTTGCCCGGCTTACCGGCAACAGCAACGCCCTTGCCCTCGACCATTGCAAGGAAATCATCAATGGACTGCAGGCGGTTGGACTGCACAGGCTGCATGGCGGCAATAATGGCGGCCGACAGCTCCTTACTCGCCCGGGGGACCGACACGGTACCGCCTTTGAGAAGGTCGAATGCCGTTGGAGGAACAGTTCCCGACACAAGATAATAGATTGTGGCGCCAAAGGAATAGACATCGAGCGCAGGAATAAAATTACGCACGCCGCCCTTTTCGTACTGTTCTATGGGGGCGTAGGACTTGCTGAACGTCGCGGCATATGTGCTGTGAGTGCTGCGTGCGTCGTCGTACTGCTTTGATATGCCGAAGTCGATGAGCACGACATCACCCTCGTCATCAATCATTATATTTGAGGGTTTGATGTCAAGGTGAAGAATTTTTTGGCCATGGACATAGGAAAGGGCTCCGCCGAGCTGGGAGACAATTCTCCTGACCTCGCTCTCGGGCAAAGCACCGCCGGACTTCACCTTCTCTTCGAGCGAGCCGCCGGCAAGATATTCCATCACATAATACGCGGTCCCGTTCTCCTCGAAGATGTCGAACACATCTATGATGTGCCTGTTGTTGAGTTTGGCAACCATTCTTGCCTCCTGCAAGAACTTTTTCCTGTAATTATCGACAAGCGGAACATTCTGCTCCACGGCTACAGACATTGTCTGGTCGAGGATATCGCGCACGCAATATTCGCTGATGAAGAACTCCTTGATAGCGACCGTACGGCCCAGCTCGACATGCACTCCACGGTATGTTATTCCGAAACCGCCGTTGCCGATAGCTTTTTCCACTCTGTATGTACCCGCCTTGAGCAGAGTACCTTCCCTTAAGGTATTGTCAATTGTCATACCCTTTATAATTGATTTAATTATTTCTATTTCGAATAGGGTTTGTCGTCCCCCCAGCACTGCCGCATCCACGACTTGCTCTTGGCCTCGACAGGATTGTCCTGCGGCAGCCAGAAGGAGAATCCCTCTCCGCCGTCGGGCAGGAACTGCTGCTTCACGAAATGCCCCGGATAATCGTGCGAATATTTGTAGCCGTCGGAGTACCCCAGTTCTGCCATGAGCTTGGTAGGCGCATTGCGCAGATGCAACGGCACGGGCAGGTTGCCTGTCTCCTGAACTGTCCCGAGTGCCTTGTTTATGCCCATGTATGCGGAGTTGCTCTTTGGCGACGTGGCAAGATACACGACTGCTTCGGCAAGAGGTATGCGCCCCTCGGGCCAGCCTATTTTCGTCACCGCATCGAATGCGGCATTGGCAAGCAGGAGAGCGTTGGGATTGGCAAGCCCCACATCCTCAGCTGCAGAAATTATTATGCGCCGTGCAATGAAGGCCGGGTCTTCGCCGCCCTCTATCATGCGCGCCATCCAATAGAGCGCGGCATCGGGGTCGCTCCCGCGTATCGACTTTATGAAGGCCGAAACGATGTCGTAGTGCATCTCACCGTCCTTGTCATAGGCCAACGGATTCTGCTGAAGGGACATACGCACCTTTTCATCGGTTATCACAACCGGCGATTCGGGGTCACTCTCCACAACAAGTTCAAGTATGTTGAGGAGCTTGCGCGCATCGCCGCCGCTGTAACGCAGCATGGCGTCTGTCTCACGCAACTCCACTCCCCTACTGCTCAGGACCTCGTCGGCCGTCACGGCATGGTTGAGCAGAGCAAGAAGGTCTTCTTTTTCGAGCGACTTCAGCACATAGAGCTGGCAACGCGACAGAAGCGGCCTTATGACCTCAAAAGAGGGGTTCTCTGTGGTTGCGCCGATGAGGGTGACGGTGCCGGTTTCAACAGCACTCAGCAGGGAGTCCTGCTGCGACTTGTTAAAACGGTGTATCTCGTCTATGAACAGTATGGCACCGCCACGCGAAAAGAGCGGCGAGTTCTTTGCCTTCTCAATGACCTCGCGCACCTCCTTGACACCCGATGAAACGGCATTGAGAGTGTAGAACGGACGGTTCAACTGGTGTGCGATGATTCGGGCTATCGTTGTTTTTCCCGTTCCGGGAGGGCCCCACATTATGAACGACAGGATTCGCCCGGAATCAATCATACGACGGAGCACGGCTCCCTCGCCTACAAGGTGCCGCTGCCCTACATATCCGTCAAAAGAGGTTGGACGGAGACGTTCTGCCAATGGTTGTGCCATACATTCGCGTTTATAGCGTTCACCGCCCTGCACACAGGTGCAAGGCGGCAACAATATTCATTTATAATTACAAAATCAGCTAAGACCTACAATCTCACCGTCAACGAAGTCGATGTGGTTGGCCTGAGGATCCTTGGGAAGACCCGGCATGCGTATGATGTCACCGGCAATGGCAACTATCATTTCGGCACCGGCATTCAGCACCACATCACGTATCTGCAGGTTGAAGTCCTTAACGGCGCCATACCTCTTGGCGTCGGCACTGAATGAGAACTGTGTCTTTGCAATACATACCGGGAACTTGGAAAGACCATACTTCTCGGCTAGCTTTATACGGTCGAGCGCGGGCTTCGCGAATGTAACCGATGCTGCACCGTATATATTCTTGGCAACCTTCTCAATCTTTGTCTGCACGCTGTCCTCGTCATCGTATGTGAACTTGAGAGGCTGAGAAGGATTCTTCTCTATTGTATCGACAACAATCTGAGCCATCTCAACAGCACCTTCGCCACCCTGTGCGAATGCATTGTTTATTACGAAAGGAAGACCGAGTTCCTGCTCGCAGTGTGCGCGCAACAGTGCCATCTCCTCATCGGTATCAGTAGCAAAGCGGTTGAACACCACAACCACGGACTGGCCGAAAGAACGAAGGTTGGCAACGTGACGGTCGAGGTTGGCAAGACCGTTGCGGAGACCCTCCATATCGGGCTCCTTTATCTTGTCGAGTTCCACTCCGCCGTGCATCTTCAGACCCTGCGCAGTTGCTACGATTACAGTGGCATCGGGCTGAAGACCGCTCTTGCGGCAAAGGATATTGTAGAATTTCTCCGCGCCGAGGTCGGCACCGAAACCGGCCTCGGTAATAGTGTATTCACTATGCGCGAGAGCCATTTTTGTAGCAAGCTGTGAGTTGCAGCCGTGAGCGATATTCGCGAAAGGACCGCCATGAATGATTGCGGGAGTGTTCTCGGTTGTCTGCACAAGGTTGGGCTGGATAGCGTCCTTGAGAAGAACCATGATTGAACCGGCAACGCCAAGATCCTTAACAGTGAAAGGCTCGCCTGCATATGTATAACCGAGCATGATGTTCTCGATGCGGCGGCGCAAATCCTCCTCGTCGCTCGCAAGGCAGAGGATTGCCATGAGCTCCGATGCCGGAGTGATGTCGAAGCCAGCCTGCTCAACAAGACCGTTGGTAGCCGGGCCTACACCTGTAATTATCTGACGCAATGAGCGGTCATTCACGTCGAGCACGCGACGCCACAGAATCTCCTTGAGACCGAAGCCGTCCTTGGCATGCTGGTAGAGGTAGTTGTCGAGCAGTGCCGAAATCATGTTATGAGCCGATGTGATGGCATGGAAGTCACCTGTAAAATGGAGGTTGATTTTCTCCATGGGAAGCACTTGGGCATAACCGCCGCCGGCTGCACCGCCCTTCATGCCGAAGCAGGGGCCGAGAGAGGGCTCGCGGAGAGCCACAACCGCCTTCTTGCCAATTTTGTTGAGACCCAATGCCAGACCAATAGAAACGGTGGTCTTTCCGATACCGGCCTTGGTTGCCGTAATTGCAGTCACAAGGATAAGTTTACCCTTTTTCTCGCCGATAAGATTCAAAGGTATCTTGGCTATGTACTTGCCGTAGTGTTCAAGGTCATTGGCATCGATACCTATCTGTGCCGCTACATTCTCAATGCGCTCAAGCTTGGTTTCATGAGCAATCTGGATGTCACTCTTCATAAGAAATTATTTTATTTGATTCGTATTATTCATTCCACACGGTTTCCCATATTCTGCGAAGATAATAAATTATCTTCAAAAAGAGAAAGGAATGGCGATATAAAACGAAGGAGTTGAAAAAATTGTGACACGAAAACAGATGTTTGAAGTTTTTTGATATTTTTGCAGAGAAGTTCCACTATTATGCTGTCGATACTCATCCCAACAAAAGACCACGACTGCCACCGGCTCGTAGAAGAGCTCCACAGGCAGGGAGAGAAGCTGGATTGTCCGTTCGAGATAATCCTGGGAGAGGACGGCACGCTCCCCGGAAACCTACGGCTAAACATGAGCACCGAACTGCTTGAAAACTGCCGCAGGGTTATACGCAAAAAGAACATCGGACGCGCGAACATACGCAACCTGCTTGCCATGGAGGCACGGTACAGGAATCTGCTGTTCATTGACAACGATGCGGTTGTCGAGAAGGACGATTTCCTGAAATGCTATGTCGAGGCACTCAAAGAGAACGAAGTGGTATGCGGTGGACTCTACCATGCGGCAGAACTGCCCGACCGGGAGTGTACATTGAGGTACAGATATGAGAAAAAAGCTGACACTACAAGAGACGCAGCGACACGAAGCAAGACTCCGTACAAGAATTTCACGACATTCAATTTCGCCATCCGGCGCGACATATTCACTTCTATTCTCTTCAACACGAGCATCGTTGATTACGGGTACGAAGACACCCTGTTCGGCAAGGAACTTGAAAGACGCGGACACAACATCCTACACATAGACAACATGCTGTTGCACAACGGATTGGAACGAAACGCAATTTACCTTGCAAAGGTTGAGCAATCACTCATGACGCTCAAGGGCATAAACCGGGAAATTGGTTCCACACCCCTTCTTGACTGCGTGGCCAAACTCCGTAAATGGCATTTGACCGGCCTGTTCATGATATATTGGAGATGGAGCCGCAAACGTCTGCGCAAGAACCTGCTCGGGAACAACCCCTCGCTCAAAAAATTCAACATCTACAAACTGGGGTACTACATTTCACTGACATAAAGTCAAAACCGGTGGCACAGATGTCATGTTGACAACATGGCCCTCCTTGGGGGCATAAGAGGGCAAGCACGGTAACAAAAGAGCCTTTTAGACCGCCGTATTCCCTTTTCCCGGTACATTCACTTCACTTTTATAGTAAAATTAAGCTGTTTCCGATAGACATTTTCACAAAAATGACTTATTTTTGTAGATTGTAAAGAAGAATATAAACATATATACAACTATACGACAATGGCTGAGATTAACGAAACTGAAAAGAACGAGAAAAAGAGCATCAGTTTTATTGAACAGATTATAGTGGATGACCTTGCAAACGGAAAGAACGACAGCAAGGTACAGACCCGTTTCCCGCCCGAGCCGAACGGATACCTGCACATAGGCCACGCAAAGGCCATCTGCATGGACTTCGGCATGGCACAGAAATATGGCGGCATATGTAACCTCCGCTTCGACGATACCAACCCGACCAAAGAGGATGTGGAATATGTTGACGCGATAATGGAAGATATAAAGTGGCTCGGCTTCGACTGGGCGAATGTCTATTATGCATCGGACTATTTCGACCAGCTTTGGGATTTTGCAATCAAACTCATAAAGGAGGGAAAGGCATACATCGATGAACAGACTGCCGAGCAGATTGCAGAACAGAAGGGCACACCGACACAGCCCGGCACAAACAGCCCCTACCGCGACCGTCCTGTCGAGGAGAGCCTCGAACTGTTCCAGAAGATGAACACGGGAGAGATTGAGGAGGGACGAATGGTACTGCGCGCCAAGATTGACATGGCAAGCCCCAACATGCACTTCCGTGACCCAATCATATACCGCGTGGTAAAGGCAGCGCACCACCGCACAGGCGAAAAGTGGAAGGCATACCCCATGTATGACTTTGCACACGGACAGAGTGACTATTTCGAGGGTGTGACACACTCGCTGTGTACACTTGAGTTCGTACCTCACCGCCCACTGTACGACCTGTTCGTTGACTGGGTGAAGGACGGCAAGGATCTTGATGACAACCGCCCACGCCAGTATGAATTCAACAAGCTCAACCTCAACTACACGCTCATGAGCAAACGCAACCTGCTCATCCTCGTGAAGGAGGGCCTCGTGAACGGCTGGGACGACCCGCGAATGCCGACACTCTGCGGATTCCGCCGTCGCGGTTATTCACCCGAGTCTATCAGAAATTTTGTTGACAAAATAGGTTACACCACATACGACGCGCTCAACGACTTTGCACTGCTTGAGAGCGCGGTACGCGAGGACCTCAACAGCCGCGCCACACGCGTGTCGGCCGTAATAAACCCGGTAAAGCTTACAATAACCAACTACCCTGCCGACAAAGTCGAGGAGCTGACAGCAATAAACAACCCCGAACGTCCCGAAGACGGCACGCACACAATAGAGTTCAGCAACGAGCTCTGGATTGAGCGCGATGACTTCATGGAGGATGCTCCAAAGAACTACTACCGTCTGACCCCGGGCCGCGAGGTGCGCCTGAAGAATGCATACATAGTACTTTGTACGGGTTGCAACAAGGATGCCGAGGGCAATGTAACCGAGGTTCTCTGCGAGTACATTCCGCAGACAAAGACCGGCGAGGCCGATGCCAACCGTAAGGTGAAGAGCACTATCCACTGGGTAAGCCGCCGCCACTGCATCGATGCGGAGGTACGTCTTTATGACCGTCTGTGGAGAGCCGAAAACCCACGCGACGAAATGGCCGCAATACGCGAGGCGAAAGGCTGCGATGCGCTCGAGGCCATGAAGGAGATGATAAACCCCGATTCACTAAAGGTACTCAAGGAGTGCAAGGTTGAGAAATACCTTGCTGAGCGCAAGCCGCTCGACTACCTGCAGTTCCAGAGAATCGGTTACTTCAACATAGACCCGGCTTCGACAACTGAAAACCTTATTTTCAACCGCACCGTATCGTTGAAGGACACCTGGAACAAACTCAAAGGGAAATAACCCACGAACCGAAAACAAGAGTGCAGGCCGTGCCGATTCCCGTGTACGGCCTGTTACATAAAGAAAAGAGATGAATTACGACAAGAACTTTTTCGACTCACCGGAATTCCGCGCACTGCTGGCAAGGTACGAGCAGGCGTCGGAAATCAACGCTACGCCCTATTTCGGCATAGACGAGTTTGTCGATATCATGTCCTATTTCCTTTTCACCGAAAAATATGAAAGGGCAGCGGAAGTCCTTGAGGCATCGCGCCAGCTTCACCCAGGAGCGGAAGAGAACACAAAGATGGAGATAAAGCTACTCCTTTGCAACGGTGAAGCCAAAGAGGCACTCAAGTTATTCTCGAAACTCCGATATTCCGACAATGACGAGACCATGATACTGCACGCCGAGATACTTCTCGCACTGAAGGATTTCAAAGGCGCGCACGAAATAGCACTCGCCTTACTGCACAAAGCAGCCCCGGGGCAGGACAGCATATACGAGGCCCTGGAGATTCTGCTCGACTGCGGATTCGCACAGGAGGCACTCATGATTTGCGAAAAGGCACTGAAGATTGCACCCGGCAACAGAAGCCTCATTGAAGTCAAAGCCGAATCACTGATAGAGCTGCAACGGACGGACGAGGCCGTTGAGATATACAACAGACTGCTCGACGTGGAGCCATACTCCACCCTTTATTGGGAACAGTTGGGACACATTCAGTATATGGTAAAGAAATTCGGCAAAGCCATCGACTGTTTCGAATATGAAAGCACCATAAACGACGACATAGAGTACCCAAAGATGATGCAGGGTTACTGCTATTACCTTGTCGGTGATTTTGAAAAGGCTGCAGAATTTTTCACCGCATTCAACAGGAAGTACCCTGATTCTGCAATAATGCAGTTTTACCTTGCGCTCATACATTACCGCAAGGGAGAGACGGAACTTGCCGTAGAGGGATTCCGTAAAATAACGGAGAAGAGCCCGGAAGGTTCCATAGAGACAATGCTCGCAAGAATAAACAAGGCCATGATTCTTGACATGTGCGGAGAGAGCCGGAGAGCCGACGAAGCCCTCTCCATGGCACTGCTGATGCACCCCGAGAACATGAAACAGCTGATACTTGACGGCACACACCTGTATGAACTGCGCGATAAGGAGAACCTCACATTCGAGGACATGAACGCCCTTGAAGCAAAAGAGTGGTCGCAGGAAGAAGAACTTTTTAGGCTTGCGGAGCACCTTGTAAAGTACGGGCACCTGTCACTCGCCTTGAGAGTATTCAAATACTGCAGGGAGTTCAGCCACGACACGTCGGAAATAGACGCATACATTGCATATATACTCTGGAACACAGGAGAGAAAGAGAAGTCTGCTACCGCAATAGGCAATGCCATAGAAGGAAAGTCATGGACGCTGTTCAGGCTGTTCGGAATCACCTACAGAGCCAGAATCACCGTAGAAGAGTTCATCAGTGCCGTAGAAGGCAAAAGATAAAAAACAGGAAAATAATAAAGCCCGCTTGGTCTCACCGACCAAGCGGACTTTATTATTTATACAGAAAGAGGTATGTCATTTCTCGCCTGAAAACTCTTTTATATGCCCCTCTTCACTCATTCTGCACACAAGCAGTTTGCCGCCATTCTCCGCAACAATACAATCGTCCATACCAATCACTACAACCTGGTCCATGCTTTTCGTATTCACGATACAGTTACGCGATTCAACAAAAGAGACACCGGGTACAAGTGCGGCATTACCGTTAAGGTCCTTTGGAGCATTGTTCTGAAGCGACAGCCATGTTCCCAGGTCACTCCACCCGAAGTTGGACGGGAAGACGAATATCTCGTCCGCTCGCTCCATAATGGCATAATCGACAGAGATATTGCGGCATTCAGGGAAGCGTTCATTGACCATCGCCTGTTCCTCGGCCGTATCATAGTATGGCAGAAGAGATTCGAAAACCGATGCGATAGGCGACTGATATACGCGGAAGGCGTTGACGATAGTAGAGACATTCCATATGAAAATACCCGAATTCCAATAGTAATTGCTCTTCGCAACATAGGCCTTGGCTACATCGAGAACCGGCTTCTCCTTGAATGAATCGACACGGTATATCTCGCCGTTCGACAGGGTGGAAGCACCCAGAACCGCTTCGATGTAACCATATCCGGTGTCGGGACGTGTCGGCTTTATTCCCAATGTCAGAATGGCATCGGAATCCTTCACGAAGCCCAAAGATGAGTTTATCACCCTGCGGAACTCATTAGTATCGACAACAAAATGGTCGCTCGGGGTAACCACCATATTCGCATTGGGGTCGCGCTTCTTTATTTTCCATGCCGCATATGCGATGCACGGCGCAGTGTTACGGCGACACGGCTCCTTGAGTATATTCTCTTTCGGAACCTCCGGCAACTGCTCCTCAACCAACGGCGCATACTTCTCCGAAGTCAACACCCAGACATTTTCGGGAGGACATATACCGGCAAAACGCTCGACGGTCAGCTGGATAAGCGACTTTCCGCATCCCAAAACATCAATGAACTGCTTGGGGCAGTCAATGGTGCTCATAGGCCAGAACCGGCTTCCTATTCCACCTGCCATTATCACAACATGATTCGATGCCATAAATATTCCTATTTATTATATAAGATTTTTCAAACAAGCACGTTATATAAACAAAAGGCCGGCCACAAACAGACCTAACCCATGGCAAATATAGTGATAAACGAGCAAAATATAAAGTTTACTTTAATATTTTTCAGCGAGCGCAACTATATTCGCGCTTGCGCAAAACAGACAAACACCATTGCCTGAACAAGCTACAGAGCACAAAGAGCGATTCGCGCAGAACATTTTATACATTTATTCCTTTATTAAAGAATATTTGTTTATATTTGCGAATGATAGAGTGTCGTGAAGGCCACGTCAAGTACAGAACAAATATAAAAAACAAAAATATGTCGGGAGTACATCAAATAATTCTGCCAATACTTTTGGCGTTTCTCGGAACTTTATGGATTCACCCGAAAATCCTCAAGATATCCATAATGAAGAATCTTGTTGACAACCCGGATGCACGCAAGCTACAACGCAACCCGGTCCCTGTAATGGGAGGTATCGCAGTCTTCTTCGGTATCGTAATAGGCACCTGCAGCTCGCAGACCATGCTTAACGACCCCAACGTCTTCATGCTGATAACAGCGATGCTCATAATGCTGTACATAGGCACAATGGATGACATAATGGACCTTTCACCCGGCATAAGATTCTTTATAGAGATTCTTATTGTTGCCTGGCTCATGTATGTGAACAAGGCTTCAATAAACAGCCTGTGGGGGCTTTGGGGAGTTGAAGAGATTCCATTGTGGCTGTCATGCCCGTTAACGATATTCGCGGCTGTAGGCATAATAAACGCCATAAACCTGATTGACGGAGTAAACGGCCTCTCTTCCGGTTTCTGTTTCATGGCATCTGTACTGTTTGCGATAACATTCTACAAGTCGGGCAACACATCAATGACAATAATAGCCATTTCGGCAGCCGGTGCCATTATACCGTTCTTCCTGCACAACGTATTCGGCAACTCCACGAAGATGTTCATAGGAGACGGAGGAACACTGGTCATGGGAACAATGATGTCGATGTTCGTGATAAGCATCCTGAAAAGCGACACGGCATGCGCAAAGTTCGCAGAAGAGGGCATGGGACTCGTTCCGTTTACATTGGCAATATTGTCAATACCGGTATTCGATACGCTGAGGGTAATGACAACACGTATCCTGAACAAGAAATCGCCGTTCCACCCCGATAAAACCCATCTGCACCACCTGTTCATTGAATTGGGTTTCTCACACATTGGAACGACAATGTCAATCCTTACCATGAACTTCATGATAGTCGCAATATGGTACCTGTCGTACAAATTGGGAGCCCCGATTGACGTACAACTCTACATAGTGATAGGCATCAGCATCTCTGTTACATTCATATTCTACAGTTTTGCACACAAACAGATTGAGAAGAATGGCCGTTGCCTTAAAATGCTCAACAGAATTGCAAAAGCCATACATTTTGAAAAGAAAGGTATCTGGGAAAAGATACAGAAGATTGTGGACAGGTTGTAAACGCAGCATCGGTACAACAGCCGGACAGGAATAAATACAAATACGAGGGCGACCCAAAAGTTAAACAGGGTTGCCCTCGTGTTATTTGTTTAGAGATTGAATAAAAAAGAAGTGTTTATAGACCCCATAGGGGCGAAAGGGGCGAAAGGGGCGAAAGGGGCGAAAAGGCCTAAAAGGCTTGAAGCGAGCGAAAACGGCTTCAACAAAGTCAAAAATCACAACGTAAAGCCAAAACACCGCAAAACCGTCAATCGGTACCGGCGGAACTGCGTATGGAGCGGACTCCTACAAGCCTGTCATACCTCTCGCCAAAGGCTCTGTGATATACATATATAAGATATTCGTTATCCGTCTCATAACATGCGCCCTCGGCCGGTACAAGAGTCCCTTTGGACTCACCGTCCGGCAGCCATACATACATGTAATTATACACACCTGTCTTCAGAAGCCGGGATGTAAAATAGTAACCGCCCTCGGCATCGTAATCGAGCCGAGAGAGGGGAGAGAAGGGTTCTCCTGCGAAATCCGCAATAAGATAATAGTCACCGCCGGTACGGTAAGGTAGTTCCAGAGCAAAATGCACATATATGTAGTCGGCCTCCATTATGGAGCCGTATCCTTCGAGGGTATTCACGAAATAACGTCCGTTTTCGTCGTTATACCCAGAATGGCTCCTCCTTTCCTTATCGACATACAGCAGAGCGTGATAATCGGGAGCATGATATACGACCTCCTCAACATTCATACCAGGCATGTTCGGGTCGGTAAGTTCAAAGCGGCGATACTCGTTGCCGGCCTCGAAAATGAGTTTATCATTATGGACATATTCGGCATCGCTGCCACGTATATAGGTCGGTTTTATGCCTGCAACGGCATTGTCCAAACGGCGGTTCTGATAGACGACTGGCTTCAAATCAGCAGCCGGGTCGGAAACGCTGTAACCCGAATAGTCAACCACGAATGAGAGTTGCTGTTCGCCATCATTGAACGAGCGGTCAGTATTTCCGCTCACGGAAGCACGCACCGCAACCCTGGGCTCCACTACCGAAAAGTCAAAGACCGCGACAGGAGTTTCATCGGGGGACTCGCCATCCAGTATCTCAAGGCGATAGTTGCCTGATAGTTTCAACGAAACATTCTCGTTCGGGAGCGAAAATTCGTAACGGGTGTAGAGCTGAGTGGTATTTACTGAGTTTTCCCAATCCTCAATGGGCATATCATTGAAACCGTCAAGGTAATCTATCTCAAGCATATCCGACCTTGACCAGTCGGCATTGCGGTGAGTTATACGGTAGAGATAACGGTGATATGTGTGCGACATCTCATCGAAAGAGAACACGAGCCTGTCGTCGCTGCCCAACTGCATTACGGCCGGAGCGTCCCATTCGCCATTGAACTCCATGCGCGGAGAAGAGACGGACATGCTCAAGGAACGCGCCATCTGGGCATCGGCGACTGCCGGAATAGAGAGCAGAATCAGCAATATGTATATCTGACGGAACATATAATCGTGCAATTTAAAGCGAAGATAATCATTTATCCGTGAAAATGCAGTATCTTTACAATTATTAATAAGCTTAAAGGATTAAAGGTATGAAAAAATGGACCATGACACTTCTGCTCCTGCTTGTAGCGACACTTGGCCCGGCCCAGAATGTCATATACGAAAAGAGCGACAGCATCAGAATAGAACAGATACTTGCGAAAATCAACGGCAAGGAATACTCCACTCAGGGAGAACGCATACTGGAGATTGCAAGCGAATTTGTCGGCGAAAAGTATGTTGGTGCAACGCTCGAGAACGGAAAGAAGGAACCGCTCTACATAAGTTGCACCAGACTCGACTGTACCACGTTCGTAGAACTGGTTCTTGCCATCGCTACGACATCGGAGAAGGGGGAAAAGCGATTTTCCGATGTATGCAGAAACCTTGAAAGGATAAGGTACAGAGGAGGAGTACGCGATGGTTACACGAGCCGTCTGCACTACGCAAGCTGGTGGATTGAGGATAATGTAAAAATGGGTATTCTCAAGGAGGTAGCGTTCCCGCGCCTGAGCAAAAGGAGAAGACTTGAGCTCAATTTCATGAGCCGCAACCCCGAAAAATACCCATTGCTGAAGAACGACAGGAAAGCTGTTGATGCAATAGCCGGATTCGAAAAGGCTTCAAACGGGAAAACGGTCAGATACCTGCCGAAAGAACTGCTGAACAGGAGTGCCGATCAGTTCAATATAAAGGACGGCGATGTCATAATGCTCGTCACTACGCAAAAGGGGCTCGACATTGCACATATGGGCTTTGCATTCTGGGAAAACGGCAGGCTCCACCTCATGCATGCATCGAGCCTGAAGAAAATGGTGATTAAAGACAAACTCACGCTCTATGAATACCAAAAGAAGAAAAAGAGTCAGCCGGGCATAAGGGTGCTTCGTGCTTTATAATAAAAAAAGGAGCCGCGTGGCTCCTTTTTTATGTTATGAATCTTCAAAGATTACTCTGCAGACTGCTCGTTGGCTGCATCAATCATCTCCTGGCTTGCATACATGTAGATCTCTACACGACGGTTTGCAGCCTTACCCTCCTTTGTGCTGTTGTCTGCTACAGGCTGCTTTGAGCCACAACCCTCAACAGTCTTGATCTGGTTTGCAGAAACGCCGAGTGAGAGAAGATAGTCAGCAACTGAGTTTGCACGGTTCAGAGAAAGGGGATCGTTGATTGCATCGCTACCGGTAGAGTCAGTGTGACCGTAGATGGCAACGTCTGCATCATAGAACTCCTGGAGTACCTTAGCGAGGTCCGCGAGGTTTTCCTTAGCCGCAGCATTCAAGTTGTACTTGTTTGTTGCGAAAAGCACGCCTGAATCGAATGTAACCTTAACGGCTGTAAGGTTGTTCGCGTCAGTAACTGTCTGTACAGTAGCATTCTCAACCTTAGCTGCAGCATCGGCAGCCTTGTCCATTCTGTTGCCGATGATTGCGCCGGTACCTGCACCTACGGCAGCACCTACAGCGGCACCGATAGCCTTGTTTCCGGCTACCTCACCGATAATCAGACCAAGCACACTACCGGCAGCTGTACCGATAGCTGTACCCTTCAAAGTGTTGCTCCAAGTTCCGCAACTTGAAATAAGAAATACAGAGCACAATGCGATGCACAATGTTTTTACGAATTTACATTTCATAGTTCTTATATTTTAAAGTAAACAAATAGTACCGAATTTGTCATTACGGCCGGCAATCGCATGCCGCAACCCGAATGATAAACTCTGCAAATGTAACAAATTAGACTCTTTTTTGCAATACTATACGTTTTTTTACATACCTTTATTATAAAATTATGGCAAACGAGTATTCAAAATCACCTGCAAGGGGTGCAATATGAATATATTTTTGTAAGTTTGCATGATGAAACGGGAATGGGATACCATTCCGCAACATGAACAATAATTTACAAAAAGTATATGGCAGAATTGAAAGAGCTGACAAAGCGCAGCGAAAGTTATTCACAGTGGTACAACGACCTTGTACTGAAGGCAGACCTCGCAGAACAGTCACCCGTAAGAGGATGCATGGTAATAAAGCCTTATGGTTATGCCATTTGGGAAAAGATGCAGAGAGTACTCGACGATATGTTCAAGGAGACAGGTCATGTCAACGCATATTTCCCTCTTCTCATACCAAAATCGTTCCTGAGCCGTGAAGCCGAACATGTAGAGGGCTTCGCAAAGGAGTGCGCAGTCGTAACACATTACCGATTGAAGAACGCCGAAGACGGAAGCGGCGTTGTCGTTGACCCGGCAGCGAAGCTCGAGGAAGAGATGATCATACGTCCGACATCCGAGACTATCATCTGGAGCTCATACAAGAACTGGATACAGTCGTACCGTGACCTGCCTATTAAGATAAACCAGTGGGCCAACGTTATGCGCTGGGAGATGCGTACACGTCTGTTCCTCCGCACCGCGGAGTTCCTTTGGCAGGAGGGCCACACTGCCCACGCCACACGTGAGGAGGCCGAGGAGGAGGCACGTACAATGCTCCACGTATATAATGACTTCGCGAACAATTACATGGCACTCCCCGTTGTGATGGGCGTAAAGAGCGCGAACGAGAGATTCGCAGGTGCGCTCGACACATATACCATAGAGGGTATGATGCAGGACGGAAAAGCCCTGCAGTGCGGTACGTCACACTTCCTTGGACAGAACTTCGCCAAGGCATTCAACGTGCAGTTTGTTGACAAGAGCAACAACCTCGAATATGTATGGGCCACATCATGGGGAGTATCTACACGTCTGATGGGCGCGCTCATAATGACGCACTCCGACGACAATGGACTTGTACTTCCGCCGGCACTTGCTCCGATACAGGTTGTGATTATTCCTATCTGCAAGAACGAGGAACAGCTGAACACTATAAAGGGCAAGGTTGACCCCATGATTGCCGAGCTGAAGAAGTACGGCATCACCGTTAAATTCGATGACGCCGATAACAAACGCCCCGGATTCAAATTCGCGGAATATGAGCTCAAGGGCGTTCCCGTACGCCTCGTACTCGGAGCACGCGATATTGAGAACGGAACAATTGAGGTAATGCGCCGCGACACACTCCAGAAGGAGACACGCAGCATTGACGGTATTGTTGAGTATGTAAAAGAGCTGTTGGACGAGATACAGAAGAACCTCCACGCGAAGGCACTTGCAATGCGCGAGGCATGCACACGCACGGTTGATACATACGAGGAGTTCAAGACCGAGATTGAAAAGGGCGGTTTCATTCTTGCACACTGGGACGGAACACCCGAAACAGAGGAGCAGATAAAGAACGACACCAAAGCAACAATCCGTTGTATCCCCTTGGGCTGGGACGAGACTCCGGGAACATGTATGGTCACGGGCAAGCCATCGGCACGCCGCGTACTCTTCGCAAGAGCATATTGATACAGTCCAGTCCCTTATTCAGAACACCAGGAATTAGGGGAAACAGGAATTACAGCAATGGCAGCTCTCTTGAAATACAATTCCGGGAGCTGCCATAAACGTTTTAAAAAAGAGCATGGCACCTAAAGTAAGCATCATTATCCCCATATACAACACGGAGGCACTGCTTCCGCGCTGTCTGGAAAGCGTCATAGCCCAGACTCTCAAGGAGATTGAGATCATATGCGTAGATGACGGTTCCACCGATTCGTCATATACTGTATTGCAGAGTTGGGCCGCACGTGACAGCAGGATAGTTGCGATACACCAGCAGAACGGCCGTCAAGGAAAAGCGCGCAACACAGCTCTCAATATTGCCCACGGTGAATTCGTGGGAATGATTGACAGCGACGACTATATTCCGTCCGATTATTTCGAGAGGCTTTACGATGCAGCACACAGGCACAATGCCGACATCGCAGTCTGCGGAATAGTAAAGGAGAAGAAGGCCATGGACAAGACGGTCGTGGCATATTCTACAGAAGAGATTGCAGAATCGGTCACCGACAAGCTGCGGCTTTGCAAATGTCCGCCGGATTTTTTCCCGGTAAACAAACTTTACCGCCGCTCGATGCTTGAAGCACTCCAGCTGCGTTTCGCAGAGAATGTGCAATACGAGGACGTGATGTTCGTTCTGCGCGCAATATGCGAAAGCAGCCGCATGGTAACCGTACCCGGTGCTCCATACAGATATGTATTCAACCCGACGTCAACCGTCAAAAGCCGCCAGACGGCAGCGAAACAGGTACAGAAATATGCTGCACACAAGTCCATGGCCGATTACTTTGAAAGCAACGGGCTGCCGCTGAAAGAGAAGCACCGCAATCTTACCGTAAGGCATTATACATTCCACGGCATATGCATCTGGAAGATAAAGGAAAAAGGCGGACGCAGAGTATTGCGTCTCTTCGATGCCATTCCGGTATATTGGTGGAAGAACAAATGACTATACTATGAAAAGTAGCAAGGAGCACAGCGGTTTTCCGATAGACATTGTCTATCTATGGGTAGATAGCAGCGACCCTGTCTGGAGAGAAAAGAAGGAGAGGTACAGTGACACCGGCAAGGACAATGGTGCTACTGCAGAAGAACGCTTCCGCGACAATAACGAGCTAAAGTACTCACTCCGCTCTGTGGAAAAGTTCGCCCCTTGGGTCAACCGCATATTCATTGTTACAGACAGGCAGATACCGTCGTGGCTGAACACGGAGACCGGAAAGGTCTGCATAATTGACCATTCACAGATATTTCCGGCCGACGCATTGCCGACATTCAACAGTCAGGCAATAGAGAGTGTATTGCACAGGATACCGGGACTAAGCGAGCACTTCATTCTGGGCAATGACGACACCATGCTTTCGGCCCATGTCACACCTAAAGATTTCTTCACACATAACGGGACTCCGATTGTGAGGCTCTACGGCACAGCCTTGAGCAGAAAGAAGGCCTTGCACTCTACACTCTACAAGAGAACAGTGCTCAACATGCAGGAACTCATACAGGAGAAGTACAACGTATTGATAAAATACCCTCCGCATCACAATTTCGACGCATACCGCAAAAGCCATGTCAAGGAGTGCCGGGAGATATTCAAGGAGAGATGGGATGCTACAGCATACAGCCGTTTCCGTAGCGAGAACGACATACAGCAAAGCATTGTGGGCTATTTCATGATTGCCACAGGAAAGGGTATTATGCGCAAGGTGGGGCGATTCAACAGGACAAAGGAGCTACGCAGCAGAATTAAAGCGATTTTTACGGGTCGCTACGCCAATGATTCGCGCACATTCCCAATAGCAACCGGGAACTACAATGCCGTCATGCGGAAATACAACCCTCTGATGTTCTGCATCAATGATGACGAGAACAGCACACCCGAGTATCTTGCACGCATGAATACCTTCCTCAGCACAATGTTCCCCCATAAAAGTTCATTTGAGAAATAAGGGGCTGGTTCAGATTACACCCAAAGAAGCCATCACCGGCCTTCCTGCATCAGGCCAAACACGCAATCCCAGCCCACAAGCGCTTCTCAACAGTTTTCTCTGCTACCTTCAATCTTGGCCTTACGTTTTTCGGCAAGTTTTGCCTCATACACGGCATACCCTTCGCGCGTACGTTTCCAACGGTTATGCGTCCACAACCACAAATCAGGAGTCTGACGTATATTCTCTGTCAACTTGCGATAGTAGATATCAGTAGCCTCATGTTCGGGCAGGAGCGATGCATCATCGGCGAACTTCTCGATACGGAGCACATAATACCCCCTCTTGACACGCTCCATACGGGCGTAGAAGAGCGCGGCACCGGTGCGGCGGGCAATCTTTTCAGTACCGGTGAATACAGGCGTGTCACGATGGAAGAAATCGAGCCAATAACTTATGGACTGCCATGTTGGCACCTGGTCGGCAATGAAACCGATGAGATATTTCTTGTTCTCCTTCTTTATCTGCATGATGCGGCGCAGTGTGTTCGCCATAGTGATGGACTCGGCCCCGTACTGGTCGCGCATCTTCTTGACAAGCGCATCAAAGCGGGCATTTTCGAGCGGATGGTATATATCACCGACCACGACATCGTCACCCTTGATGTGGAGTTTAATGGATGTGACTAACTCCCAGTTGAAGATATGCCCCATGTAAAGGACTACAGACTGGCCGTTGTCGAGAGCCTTCTGTGCCTCTTCGATTCCCTCGAAACGCATACGGCGTTTCACCTCCTTCTCGCTCATGCCATACAACTTTATCATCTCGAAGAAATAGTCACACAGAGAGCGGTAGAATCGTTTCTCTATAGCCACGATTTCTTTGAGCCCCTTCTCGGGGAAGGAGCCTGTAAGATTCTCGCGCACTACCTTGCGGCGATAGCGCACCACATAATATAGGGGGTAATAGAACAGTGAGGAGAGAAAATGCAGGATAGGCATTGGCAGTTTGTTCAGGACAAACAGGAATGCGACTGCCATGTAGTAAAGGAATGCTTTCATAAAACAGATTTCATTCGACCCGGCACATATAAACCCGAGTGATCCCGGTGGGATTCAAACCCACGACCTTCAGAACCGGAATCTGACGCTCTATTCAGCTAAGCTACGGGACCATTCTCAAATTCCAAGCGCGAAGATACGAATTATTTGGCAAGAAACATTGCAATATCAGCAAAAAAGAGAAGAAGAACAATATTATTTGCATATTGTATTTATTAACACTATCTTTGCCTACAAAGAGAGAACCCTACAGGCAAACAACTTGATTTTTTCAATGAACATAACAATATCAACGACATTTTGTCAACACCAGTATGAAATTGTACAGACTACCCGAGAAATACACCCCGCTGCTTGACCTTAAACAGACAGAACTTGCCATCAAGCAGATAAAAGAGACTTTCCAGCTCAACCTGTCATCGACATTGCGCCTGAGGCGCGTGACTGCACCGCTGTTTGTTCTGCAGGGAACAGGACTGAACGATGACCTCAACGGAGTTGAGAATGCCGTCAACTTCCCGATACAGGATATGAACGGGGCGGTTGCAGAGGTCGTTCATTCACTGGCAAAATGGAAAAGGGTAACGCTTGCCGAATATGGCATAGCAAACGGTTACGGCATATACACCGACATGAACGCCATACGCGCGCACGAGGAGCTTGACAACCTACATTCGCTCTATGTAGATCAGTGGGACTGGGAGAGGGTGATAACAGCCGACGAACGCAATGTGGCATTCCTGAAAAGAATTGTAAAGGACATCTATTCGGCAATCCTGCACACCGAATTCACACTCAGCGAGTGCTACCCGCAGTTGAAGCCATCGCTTCCCGAGGAGATAAAGTTCATACACAGCGAGGAGTTGAGACAATTATTCCCGGACCTTTCACCGAAAGAACGCGAGGAGGCTATAACGAAGCAGTACGGAGCCGTATTCATCATCGGTATCGGAAACGAGCTCGGCGACGGCAAGCCGCATGACAACAGGGCACCAGACTATGACGACTACACCACTCCGAACGAAGAGGGCTTCTACGGCCTCAACGGTGACCTCATGATATGGAGCGATGTACTCGGCAAAGCCATGGAGCTGTCGTCAATGGGAATACGAGTTGACCGCGAAGCATTGCTGCACCAGCTCGAGAAGTCGGGCATGGAGGAGCGGAAAGAACTTTACTTCCACCGCAGAATGCTTGCAGGCGAACTGCCCTTGAGTATCGGCGGCGGTATCGGACAGTCACGTCTGTGTATGCTGCTGCTCAGAAAAGCACACATCGGAGAGATACAGTCAAGCATTTGGCCCGAAGAGATGAGAAAGCAGTGCAGAGAGATGAACATTCCCATAATCTGACAGTATGGAAATAAAGATAGACAACAGCTGGAAGGAGGCTCTCAAAGAGGAATTCACGAAAGAGTATTTCGTACGCCTGACAGACTTCGTCAGAAACGAATATAAGGGAACTACACCCATATACCCCCCTGCCAGACTTATTTTCAACGCATTTGACCACTGCCCTTTCAATGATGTAAAGGTCGTCATATTGGGACAGGACCCGTACCACGGAGCCGGGCAGGCCAACGGTCTCTGTTTCTCGGTGAACAAGGGAGTCCCTTTTCCACCCTCATTAAACAACATTTTCAAAGAGATAGAAAGCGACACCGGCACACCGGTACCGCAGGACGGAGACCTGACCCGATGGAGTAACCAGGGAGTGCTGTTGCTGAACGCGACACTTACGGTACGTGCATCCCAGGCCGGCTCGCACCAGAAGCGCGGATGGGAAGAATTCACGGATGCAGCTATACGCGAGCTGGCGACAAAGCGCGACAACATAGTTTTTATACTATGGGGAAGCTATGCGCAGAAGAAGGGCGCATTCATAGACAGGAACAGACATCTTGTACTCACATCGCCCCACCCCTCCCCCCTGTCGGCATATCAGGGATTTTTCGGAAACCACCATTTCAGCAAGGCAAACGAATACCTCAAGGAACACGGGAAAGAGACCATAATCTGGTAAAGGAAATACAAGAATCCTATAATAATAATCACGAGGGCGGCCCAGAAGTAAAACAGGGTTGCCCTCTCTTTGTCAGGTTTGTATAAAAACGAGTTCTAACCACCTGCAATGGTAACTCCAAAGAAAAACCGGCACCGTATGATAACAGACAAGCCTCAAGGAATCAATCATTATACCACTGCACGTTCGAACTTCCGCCACTGCGTTTGTCAAGCTTCAGTACGTCGGCAAGCATCTGCGATGTGGCACGGAAACTGAAATTGAACGAGGTGTAGGGGCTAAGCACTATTCCGCACGACATCTCAAAGCAGTGGAGGTCACGCGAAATGTTCACGGTGGTAGTGGTAAGTTTCTTGAATTCGAAATTGTAGCCCGAGGTAAAATTTATACGCCAATTGTCCGAAATGCCGATGCTGCCCGACAAGTTGAGGTTCTGCGTGAACTTATAGGGGTAACGCATGGTCTTGACGTTTATCTTTGCCGAAGTATCCTCGGCCATTATTATACCATATGACACCGTCAGATTCCATGGGAACTTGAACGGCATGTATCCGTCGTCATCGACATCGGCATTCTTGGCCTTCTTGGAGCTGTTGAGCCTGAGCGAACCCTCTTTCTTCTCATCTGCGCCGGCACCATCTTCCTTAACCACATCACCTTCCTTCTCTTCATCATCGTCACCCGACCCGCGGAACCACTCGACAATCTTGTCGATAGTCTTGTTGTTGAACGTGTATGAAAGGTTCTGGCTCATGCCCTGGAAACGCCCAAAACGGCCATATGACCATTCGGTCCTGTCACCGACGACAACCTGCCCCCTGTCATTGAACGCATACGCATAAGTAGCCCATGTCGCATTGAGGTTGAAGGTGTAGTTCTTCGTGAGTTTCAGTCGCAGACGGGTGGAAAGATTGCTCCACGGCCTTGTCTTTGCAGCCAAGTTATAGGAGATTGAAGCTCCGAGCTCATCAATGATACTGATTTTCTTTATAGAATCGTTCTTTGTTCGCCACTTCATCTCTATGTTGTTGCTCATGCTGAACGAAACACTACCTGTCTCGCCCTTTCCGGGCACACCGTAAAGACTGTTCTGATAAGGAGAATACTCCACGGTACGCACCTCCCCGTCCTCATCGGTATATACGTACGAATCGTAGTACCCGTAATAGTCGCTGCCGAAATCGGGGGCATAGGAGAAAGATACCGAAGGCTTGAAGACATGACGGATCATCTCCACGCGGCTGTTCTTGAGGAAGCCTGCAGGCTGATAGAAACCGTAGAGGGTTGTATTGGCCGAAAGAGACAGATTATAGTTATATACGCGATGGAAACCGTGTACGGTATCGCGAACCACACTACGGGTAGCCTCATCCCAATCCTGATTGACCTTGGTGAAATACCAGCGTTCGGTATAATTGAAACTTGGCGTTATGTTTATGAAATCAAAAAGCTGGAATGTAGCGTTAATGGGGATACTGTGCTTGAAACCGTTCCTCCAGTCGTCAATGAGGTTCGATTTCAGCACCTTGTCCTCTTTTGTAGAGATACTGTTGCTCATCTGACCGCTATACGAGAATGATATCTTCTCGTACCAACGCTCCTCACCCTTGCGTTTTTTCCGTTTGAACGGATATTTCTTGGAGAGAGAGACATTAATGTTGGGCAACGTCAACGACAACGTCGAGTCCTGCATGTTCTGTGCAATGTTCATCGTTGCGGAGAGCGTAAGTCCTATACTTGGGAATGTACGCGAATAGCTTATGCTCGATGTCTTCACGCTCTGGGAGTTCAGTGCAGGATTATAGAGACTGCTCAGGTTAGAACGCTCATAACTTGCCGTGGCGAAATTGACGCTTGCCGAGAAGTTGCTGTTGGGATGCGCCTTCGGGTCCTGACGATGACTCCATTGCAAACGAAAATTCTTGCCGACCGCGTAATCGGGAAGTCCCTTCTCTCCGTTCTTGGTAACAAGATAACTGAAATCGATATTGCCGGAATACTTGTATCGGTTGGCATATGTCGATGCCACGCCGACACCCCACGAACCCTTCGTGAATATCTCTCCTGTGATACGGAGATCCATCTTGTCGCTTATGGCGAAATAGTATCCGCCGTCACGCAGATAGAATCCTCTCTCGGTCTCATCGCCGTATGTCGGCATTATTATACCCGAAGAGTAGCTGCTGGTGAACGGGAAATACGCGAACGGAAGTGCAAGAGGTAGCGGGACATCCTCCACGACAAGATACAGAGGACCCGAGACAACATCCTTCTTGGGACGCACTTTGGCACGTGTCAGCTGTATGTAAAAGTGAGGATGCTCGGCATCGCACGTGGTGTACATACCATCCTGAGCATAGAAAATGTCAGAGGTATCCTTCTTAGCCTTGCCGCCCATCAGATAACCGTCACCCTGTTGCGTGAAAACATTATGGATAAGTCCCTTCTTGCTCTTGAAATTATAGCTCATCCTGTCCGACTCATACGGAGTTCCGCCATCCATGAATATCGGAAGTCCCTCGGCCACGCCGGCCGAATCGACACGGCCCGAAGCATGCACGATACTGCTGTCCATATCCATGGTAATGACGTGTGCGGTAAGTTCAATCTTGTCATATGTAACCTTGCCGCTGCCGTAAAGGTATGCATTTCCGCCGCGCGACCATACCATTGAGTCGGTACATTCATAATAGACCGGGGCATCGATGGCATCTTTCTTGACTTTTACGCTGTCAACGGACTCCTTTACCGTGACGGAATCTGTTGCCAAAGGGACGGCAGCCGTCACGACAGAGTCGCCCGTAGCCACGGAATCTTTTGAAAGATGGAAACAGGGAACGGCATGGTACGACACACACGAAGGCTTGGCCGATGCGGACAATGCCACAACAGCCATAAACACAACCATGAACCAAGCTCCTGTCGATTTAAGATTCATCCCTTTAAACTTGCCGTAAAAGCAGATGACAAAATTACTAAATAAAAAGGAGTATTTCCCATTTTTAAATAAAAAAAGCACATATTACCGCCACTTTAGCGGCACAAAAAAAGTTAAAGGAACATTGCGGCCCACTCCTGGACTTTAATTGCCGACTCTTCGGAAATACGGCGCATGCTCGCAACCACCTCGTCAAGCGTGCGCGATTGCTCAAGATGTTTCGTCTTGGAGTAGAACTTGTCGGCAAAACAGACAAGCTGTTCTTCAAGAGTCTCCGGGTAATAATCTTTTACCGGAATCCCCCAACCGTTCTCAACAATCTGAAGGCCGGAAATTCCAGTTCCGGTATGACGTTCACATACACGCGCATGGCGTTCATAGCCCAAAGAACGCAACAGTTCCGCGCCAAGATATCCGTGACATATGTACGGCTTATCACCAAAGCAATGTATCCTCGGAGCATCGGTAAGGAATATGCCCAAATCGTGCAGCATTGCCGCCTCCTCGACAAACCGCAAATCAATATCGAGTTCAGGATGTGCCACAGCCATGGCAAGAGCCTTTTCCGTAACCTTCCGCGCATGAACTATGTAAATATTTTTCAAAGCGTTATCTTCGGGATAATAGCGGTCTATGATTTCATTGACATTCATATCAGTTCTGTTTTTGTCTGCGAATATAAACATTTTATGCCCAAGTGCAAACCTGCCGGTACAGGAAATCGCTTCCAAATTCAGCATCCCATAAGGAAAACTCAGTGCTTTTAACTAATATTTTATATTAAATATAACTGACATTTGAGAAACTTTCATATATTTGCCATTGCGTACACCAGATTTCGGGACAATAAGACACTGATGGAGAAACTGCATACAGGAATAACAGAGCGCATCGAGGCACTGCCTCCCATAACACTGGAGGAGATGTCGGGCATAAAGCTCATGAACAGGACAGACACGAAATTCGTGGCTTCGTCCGAGCAGTTGCTTGCATTCCTGTCGGCAGTCAAAGGAGAATACTACATTCAGGAAATTGACGGCAAACGCATCGCTCGCTACCACACCACTTACTTCGACACGGAGGATTGCCAGATGTACACCATGCACCATTGCGGCAGGACCGTAAGGGAAAAAATCCGTGTCAGGACATACCTCGACAGCGACACCACGTTTTTCGAGATAAAGAACAAGAACAACCACGGCCGCACCAAGAAGAAACGCATTCGGGTCAAAGGGTTGGACACCCTGCAGGAAGAGTATGGCGAAATAGTGCCGTTCATGAGCAAGCATGCCTGGTACACCATAGATGAGCTATCGCCTGCAATCGAGAATTGGTTTAACCGTATCACCCTGGTAAACTACAAGAAGACAGAGAGACTGACCATTGACTTCAATCTCGAATTCCATCATTTGAGAAGCGGAAAACGCGATAAGTTGCAGAGGACGGCGATTATTGAACTCAAGCGTGACGGCAACGTTCCGTCCCCGGCATATGAGATTCTATGGAGAACAAGAATCAAGCGGTCCGGTTTCAGCAAATACTGCATAGGCAGCGCACTAACGGACAAGGGACTCAAACGCAACAACTTCAAGGAGAGGCTGACTATGATAGGTAAAATAGAAAACAATAATAAAACACAAACAACATGAAACAGATTACGACAGTTTTGCTTGTACTGCTTTTGGGACTGTTCACACGTACAGGTGAATGTGTCGCATATGCAGGAAACGCGAATTACGCCAATGCTGCGTTGACAGCGGAATTGGCTTTCGGTGATGATGATGACACGGACGGCAAGAGCAAAAAAGCCGTTGACCTGAAAGAAGACAGGAAGAGCACGAGTTTCCTCGACACGGAACATGTAATGGAACTTCTCATCGCATTCATCATTAACCTTATCTCAATAATGATTGTCGTACGCGGGCTCTATTATCCCAAATGCAAGCGGGGCGAGTTCTTCTTTACATACATTCTTATAGCCATAAGCACCTTCATGCTCATATATGTGCTTGGAGACGTCAAGCTCAAAGCCGGAATAGCGCTCGGTCTCTTTGCCATATTCAGCATCATAAGATACCGTACCGAACAGGTTGCGATAAGAGAGATGACCTACCTCTTCATCATCATAGCCATGAGTGCCATAAACGGACTCATAGTAAGCGAACTCAGCCTTGGAGAGGTCATTATAATAAACCTGCTGTTCATCCTGTCAATATGGATTTGCGAAAGCAAACTGCTCATCAGCCACTACTCATACAAGGTGATAAAATATGACAACGTGAACCTCATCATGCCCGAAAAGCGCGACGAACTGATAGCGGACCTTGAAAAACGCACCGGACTGAAGATTGAAAAAGTCGAAGTCGGAGCAATCGACTTCCTGAAGGATGCGGTAATCATAAAGATGTATTACAAGAGCCAATCGTCAAACAATTCAGTTGATACAACATTAAAGACCCCTACAGATGAATACAAACTCAAGAACTAAGAAAAAATGGGCTGTCGTGCTACTGACAGCCATACTGGCCATTGCCCCATTCAGCAACACTCACGCACAGAGCAGTGATGACGACTTCGGTGTTTGGGCAACGGTAGAGGCATCGAAGAAGATAAACAAGAAGCTGAAACTTGATTTTGAAGCTGAACTCCGCACCATTGAGGGTGTCAGCAACATAGACCGCGTATCTCTGGGTGCCGGTGCAAGCTACAAATTCACAAAATGGCTGAAAGCAAGTGCAGGATACATCTTCATGTACAACCACAGCCTTGACGAGACCAAATACAAGTGGGAAGACCAGTTCGAAGTACCAGGTTACGGAACTTATTGCGACTACAACGTTGACCATGCCTACTGGACCGAACGTCACCGTTTTCACATCACATTGACAGGAGAATACAAGATAGGACGGGTGGAGCTCTCTTTGCGTGAGCGCGTGCAATATACCAGAACAAATTCTGCCACAACCGACGAGACAAAATACCGCTGGCAGCAGAATTTCGACGCGGACTATAACGAGATTGAACCGACACTCGTTGTCAGAGAGACAACACCGGAATTCAAGGAGGCAAAGCACAACACTACATTGCGCTCACGCTTGACGGCAAAGTGGGACATTGCGAACTGCAAGATAACACCTTTCGCATCGGTTGAGCTATACACACGTCTCGACGAATGGAAAGGATTCGACAGATTAAGATACCGTCTGGGCGCCGACTACAAGATAGACAAGAAGAACAAAGTTTCGCTGTACTATCTTTTCCAGCACGACAATGACGAAGAAAAGACAAAAGGCCATGCCATAGGCATCGGTTATTCAATTGACCTATAAAATGTACATTATGAAGAAAACATTTACTGCAATATTGTTCGCGGCTACAGTCGCATCCCCCAGCATGGCGCAACAAATGCTCATAGACATGGGCGGAGTGGAGAATCAGGTCATAGACCTTGACAACTTTAAAGAGATGACATTCAACGGACCGAGCATCAACATCGAGCAAATTGACGGCACGACGAGCAGTGCATACATGGCAGATGTCAGCCGCATCTACTTCGGTGATTTCTCGGCCATTGAGAACGTAAAGGAGAAGGACAACCTTATTGAGCAACTTCCCGGCGACGAAATTGCCGTCAACTGCCCTGCAGGGACAGTAGTTAGCATCTACAGTATTACAGGATCATTAGTTCTGAGCGCGCGTTTAGAGACCGAAGGAGGCCACATAAGTGTAGCCAATATTCCCCAAGGTATATATATAGTAAAGGCAAACGACAGAACAGCCAAGTTTGTAAGGAGATGAAAAAGTCATTGTTCACGGCATGCTTGCTGACGGCAGCCGCCACACAAGCACAGGTTCTTTACGTCAACAACACGGACGGGACCTACATGACAGTCGATACCAAGCTGAACAAGGAGATGACATTCGATGCGGAACAGTTGCTCGTCAAGTTCACCATGGACGACGGAACTGAGAGCCGGTTCGCGACAGAAAAGATAAAGAACATAGCCCCATCCTCGAACCAAGGCATAGAACTGCTCTACGACCTCAACCCGAGGGTAGCATTTGACACATCTGACGAAAGCAACTACAACGAAATTGTAGAGAAGATAATCACTGATGAACTGGACGATGAATCGGGAGATTTTGTCGAAAACTACCTTAGTGAGAGAACAATAACAATCACATTCAGCGAAACAGGAGTCAAGACCAGTAGCCTACCTAGCGATATAAAGGCAACGATAGAAGGTTGCCATATAGTCATAAACTCCGCACGCAGTAAAGTCGCGTACAGAGTAACCGGAAAATGCAGCAATGGTTCGTTGAAGATATACAGCGAGAAAAAGTTTCAGATAATGATGCAAAATCTGAGCCTCACCAACCCTACAGGACCTGCAATAAACATACAGAGCGGAAAAACCGTATATTTCACACTGCTGAATGGAACCACCAACACTCTGTGCGATGGTGCCACATACAATGCACCTGTTATTGCGGCAGACGGGAACGAGGAGGACCAGAAAGGAACACTGTTCAGCGAAGGCCAGCTCATTTTCAATGGCGAGGGAACGCTCAACGTAACAAGTTTGGGAGGACACGGCATATGCAGCGACGACTATATAAGGATACGCAGCGGCAACATCAACATAGTCAATGCAGCAAAGGACGGATTCCGCACAAAGGATAAATTCATTGTAGGGCGTACAACCACGGCATCACCGTCAATTACCATAAACGCCACGAATAACGGAATTGACTGCAGTGAGGGAACACTCACCATAGAAGCCGGCAAGCTTGACATCACATCGGGAAGCGAAGCGATAAAGGTCGAATACGAAGAACCCGTACCTGACCCGGCCGTGATACCGGACGCATTCATAAAGGGCGGTCTCATAAAGATTGTCACAACCGAAGAAAAGAGTTCTGCAATAAAGGTCACACGAAACTACACACAGAGCGGCGGAACAGTGCAGGCAACAGTCAACGGCAACGGTTCAAAGATTGTCAATTGCGACGGTGCGGTTTCGTTCACAGGCGGCAAACTGACAGGCTTCTCCAACGGAACGGTAACAAGCGACGAGACATCTGCCGGCGGCATCAAGAGCGAAGGCAACATCAGCATTACCGACGGTACAATAGCCATAGAATGCAACGGTAAAGGCTCAAAAGGCATCAACTGCAATGGCGATGTAACAATCGACGGCGGCCAGGTATCACTGGTTGCAACAGGAGATAACTACACGGATATTGCTGATGACAAGAAGAGCCGTGCCATAACAGCCGAACTTGTCACCGTTAACAATGGAAAAGTCATTGCAAGCGCACATGACAACGCTGTGGCGGCAACCACAGACATAGTCGTTAACGGCGGTATTGTGAATGCCTACAGCGAAACGGCCGACGCTCTTAGCTTCGAAGCCACGCAGACCGGCGGTTGGTTGCTGACAAAGGATGCGGAGTAACAGACTCACAGGAACACACACAACGAGGGCAACCCATTTTATTTTTGGGTTGCCCTCGTCGTTGAACGATTGAATAAAAAGAGCCTTTTTAGTTGCCCTCTTACATTTTCAAAGAGAAATCAAGGATGCACGAAAGTGCCTATCTCCTCACCCTCCATAACCTTCTTGAGATTGCCTACCACATCCATATTGAACACATAGATGGGAAGGTTGTTTTCGCGGCACATTGCGGTGGCAGTGATATCCATGACTTTGAGACCGCGTGAAATGACCTCGTCGTAAGAGATGTCGTGGAACTTGGTGGCCGTAGGATCCTTTTCTGGGTCAGCGGTATAAATACCATCGACACGGGTACCTTTAAGCATGACATCCGCTTCAATTTCGATACCGCGGAGCGACGAGCCCGTATCGGTAGTGAAATAAGGACTTCCTGTACCGGCAGCCATAATTACGACCATGCCATTTTCCATTGCTTCGATAGCTTTCCATTTGGTATAGAACTCGCCGGCAGGCTCCATGCGGATAGCTGTAAGGACCTTGTTGGGAACACCTGCAGCACCGAGCGCAGAACTGAGCGCTAAACTGTTGATTACTGTCGCCATCATGCCCATCTGGTCACCCTTGACGCGGTCGAAGCCCTTGCCAGCACCTGTAAGGCCACGGAAGATATTGCCGCCGCCGATGACTATACCTATCTGTACACCCATTTCTGCAACCTCCTTTATCTGGGCCGCATACTCGTTCAGACGTTTCACATCGATACCGTAGCCCTGCTCGCCCATGAGACTCTCGCCGCTGAGCTTTAAAAGAATGCGTTTGAACTTTGCCATATTGTTTGAGTTTATTGGATTTTGTTTCTATGTGTAAAAATAGGGCTTTTTATTAAATTATGCTATAAATTAAAGCAAAAGGTTAAAGGTGGAAGGTATAAAGTTTTTTTTGCTTAACTTTGTACTGTTGTATAAACGTAAACAACCATCAAAACAGAGATTATGAGATTCATGAGAAAACCGGGCCTGACAGTTGCCCTGCTTGCAATATACACAGCCGTCATTTACATCTATTTCTTTCCAAGAAACAATGAGATGAGTTCAGGAGAGAAGTGGGCAACGGTAGGTGCATCGGTTGTAATACTTACATTGCTTTGGTTTCTTCTACACAAAAGGGAGAAGATGCGCAGACGGCGCGAAGAAGACATGAACAATGACAAAAGGAGTGAGGCTTGATTGCTCTCACTCCTTATATTTTCACCTTATATAAATATAGTGTCACACCATTCCGTAGAACACGCCGCCGAACAGGAAATCGCTTATATTTTATGGCTCAAGCAAGAATTCCTGAACTTTTTCCGAACCTATTGGGAAAGTTATCCATGGTGATAAAACTATTCCAGATTTCATTAGAATCGGAGTATGCCCACGACTAACAACTATGTCGCTATTACGTATTATATCTTTGTTGGCAAAAAAGCATGACAAACTTTTATGATAACAAAACTGCACAGCTACAATTGTTCCTTTCATATCCAGTCTTACTCTTATGAACATTACCGCCCTTTTACCGTTGCTTGCTTTATGCTGGTTTAGAATTTCAGAACAAGTTTTCTTGCCATACCCCGACAAAACATCTTTTATTATGTCACTTGTGTACATTCGTATGTATTCATTGCATATAGCATTCAATGTTTCCGGGTCCAAACTGCCATAATCGACAACAGTTTCATTCTGATACTGTTTTAAGCCACAAAAGACAAAGGGTGGAATTTCTTCAAAAATAATTGTATCGTTCTCATAGACCTCATGCCAAACATGAACACTATCCATTTTGCTCACATTCGATGCATAGCAAAAAGTAGATGAGATAATAATATAAAGAAACAGGATGGTTCGATTCATTTTCTATTATTTATATTGTATTCCAAGTATATCAAAGAAATAACTCCATTTATAATCAAGTTCTTTTTCATTCTTGCCAGATTGCTGGTATGAATTGCTTTTGCTATAGTTTTCCTGAAATTTATCAAAGTAAGAACTAATACCTAATACAAATTGATTTAAATCTAAAACTCCATTTATATCAAATATTTTGGTTATAAAATTAAAATATTCTTTAGAATCACTCGCTGAAAGACCTTTCCACTTAGCATTCTCAAATTCGTATTTATAATAATAAAAAATATCTTTTAATACATGTTCTTGAAATTCCAATTTGGATATTCCATTCCCCGTCATTCCTAAATTATCTTGTATAGCATGAATACTCTCCGCCAACAAAGTCTCAAAATCAACATGCTTACTATCCAATCTAATTCTATTGGATGTATATATACCATTTGGTTCAGAACGAAGACCTTTTTCGTTTATAACATGCAAGTCATCAAGGACCTTTTTCAGCTTCAGTAAAAGAGTTTCTCTCGTTTACCAACTCCTCAACACATCCTACACCATTCCGTAGAACACGCCACCGAATATTCCGGCAAGAACCAGTATCAGAATAGGACTGACTTTATAGAACTTCATTGCCACAAAAGCTGCAATAAAAAGTGCCACACTTACACAGAACTGCAAAGGCGTTTCCGTCGGCGAACCGAAATTCTCCTCGGTCATCAACAGCAAAGCGGCTGAAGCTATAAGGCCCACGACAGCCGGGCGAAGAACTTTAAAGACAGACTCCACTAAGGAGTGTTTGCTGTACTTCATAAAGTAACGGCTTACAATGAGCATAAGCACTATTGAGGGCAACATAACCGCTAATGAGGCAACCAATGAGCCAACGACTGCAAGTCCCTCGGAACCTGTAGCATTAAACACGGCCGTATAGCCCACATAAGTAGCAGAATTTATTCCGATGGGACCGGGAGTCATCTGGCTTACGGCCACAATATCTGTAAACTCCGATGCGGTGAGCCAAGCGTGATGCTCGACCACCTCGTTCTGTATTACAGAAAGCATACCATATCCGCCTCCAAAGGAGAAAAGACCAATCTTCAGAAAGGCATAGAAAAGTTCCAGAAATATCATCATACCTTGTTCCTCCCAAACTTGCCCCATAGAAACCCAGCAATACCGGCTATTAGAATTATATACACAGGAGACACTCCCATTGCCACAATAAGGAATGCTGCAAGAACCGGCATCCACACAGTACTCCACCCCACTTTTGCACTCTTTGCCACATTAAAGACCGGCACAGCTATGAGCGCAACCACCACAGGGCGTATTCCTTTGAAGACGTTGTTCACAACCCCTATGTGGCGGAATTGACGGAAGAAGAGTGCTATCAGCAATATTATCATCACCGAAGGCAATACACAACCGAAGGCAGCCGCCAAAGCTCCAGGAACTCCACGCAACTTATATCCCACAAACACCGCCATGTTCACGGCAAACACACCCGGTGCCGACTGCGCAACTGCCAACAGATCCACGAATTCCTCTTTTTTCACCCAACGGTTACGCCCAACGACATCACTCTCTATAAGCGGTATCATTGCATATCCACCGCCAAAGGTAAAGAGCCCAATGCGGAAAAATGTAGTGAAGAGTTTAAAAAGAGAAGTTGGCATATGTTTTGTTTAAAAGACAGGCAAGCACAAGTGCTCGCCTGTTCCATTATTTAGTTTTCAGTTTTAACCACACATCGTGTGATTGAACCTCGGCTTCACTCGCAGTGAAACACTAAAGCAAGCTTTGTGTTTCGTTCATTGGCGCGAGCTTTAACCTTTCAGTTTTCACATTTCACTTTTCAGTTCTATTCAAAACCCAATTATAAGCATTTCGGAATATCTCAATCCAAGGAGTAACGTCATCCGCCAAGTGATTAGCAGGATATGTAGCACACTGCCATGGGAAGATAGCACGCTCGGGGTGAGGCATCATTGCAACGTGACGGCCGTTTGCGCTTGCAAGGGCAGCAACATTGAAATCGGAGCCGTTGGGGTTCGCAGGATAGCCCTCGTATGCATACTGTGCCACGATGTTGTATTTCTCTGCATAGTAGGGAAGAGAGAACTTACCCTCGCCGTGAGCAACCCAAACACCAAGACGACTGTTAGAGAGCGAACCGAAGAGAACGCTGTTGTTCTCGGGGATATTCACGCCCACGAAAGAAGACTCGAACTTGTGTGAGTTGTTGTGCAACATGCGTCCGCGCTCCTCAAACTCGGGGTTGATGAGGTTAAGTTCCATCATCAACTGGCAACCGTTACAGATACCCAGTGACAAAGTATCCTCACGCTGATAGAAACGGTCGAGAGCAGCCTTTGCCTTTGGATTGAAGAGGAAGCCACCTGCCCAACCCTTAGCTGAACCAAGAACGTCGGAGTTAGAGAAACCACCGCAGAAGACAATGAAGTTCACCTCGTCGAGAGTCTCGCGGCCGCTGATGAGGTCGGTCATTGTAACATCCTTAACATCGAAGCCTGCAAGGTGCATAGCATATGCCATCTCACGCTCGCCGTTTGTACCCTTCTCTCGGATGATTGCCGCACGAACGCCCGATTTCTCGCGACGGTCGGCCGACATGCCGTAATCCTTAAGCATACCGCTGAAGCGTGAAGGCAAGCGGAAACGCAAAGGCTGGTTCTTGTAGTTCTTCAGACGCTCGCTTGCACAGCCGTTAAAGCTCTGCTTGAGATCCATGAGATATGAGCTGTCGAACCAAACGTCGCGGTAGTGTTCGATGTCGAACAGACGTGTGCGCTTCTCCTTGGCAACCGCAATATGACGCTTCTCGCACGGAGTACCTATCTTCACGAAGCAGATACCGGCCTCATCAAGTATCTCCTGCATGCGGCACTTGTCCTTGTCGGCAACCTGAATTACCAAAGCAGGATTCTCGGCAAACAGCAACTTAACGATATCCTTTTCAACAACACCATTGAGGTCGATTTCCATACCACCTGTTGTGTTTGCGAAACACATCTCGAGCAATGTAGTGATGAGACCACCGGCAGAAACGTCGTGACCCGCCATTACAATGCCGGCTTTTACAAGTTTCTGCACAGCATCGAATGCCTCTGCAAAATATTCGGGGTTTGCGACTGTCGGAACATCGTCACCGATGCAGTTAAGTGTCTGCGCAAATGCAGAACCGCCAAGACGCAAGTTATCGAAGCTGAAATCAATATGATAGAACGCACTCTTGGGTTCGTTCACCATTACCGGAGAAACCACCTTGCGGACATCGGAAACCTCACCGCCGGCAGAAACAATCACTGTTCCCGGGCTGATTACCTTTGTACCATCGGGGTACTTCTGTGTCATTGACAGAGAGTCCTTACCTGTAGGAACGTTTATCTTGAGAGCGCAGCAGAAGTCACTGAGAGCCTCAACACCACGGTAGAGACGTGCATCCTCACCCTCCTGTGAACGGCAAGGCCACATCCAGTTGGCACTGAGCGAGATGCTCTTGATGCCATTGGCAAGCGGAGCAAGGGCAATATTTGTCAAAGCCTCGGAAACAGCGAGCACAGAGCCCTTTGCAGGGTCGGCAAGACCGGCCTGAGGCGCGTGACCGATAGATGTTGCGATACCCTTTGTACCACGATAGTCGAGTGTTACCACACCGCAGTCGCTCAAGGGGAGCTGAATCTCACCCTGGCACTGCTGACGTGCAATTTTACCAGTCACGGAGCGGTCAACCTTGTTTGTGAGCCAATCCTTGCAGGCAACAGCCTCAAGACGCAGAACATCTGTCAAGTACTCCTCAATGTTCTCTGCGTCATACTCAGCATCCTTATAGTGACGTTCAACAGTCTTGTCAACCATATAAGTCTTGGGTGAAGAACCGAACATCTGGCTTACAGAGAGGTCGAACGGACGTACACCGTCGGCCTGCTCAAATGCAAAGCGGGCATCACCTGTTGTTTCACCTACCACGTACATTGGAGCACGCTCACGCTCGGCAACCTTGCGTACATATTCAATGGCATCCTCCTTGATGAGCAAGCCCATACGCTCCTGCGACTCGTTGGCAATAATCTCCTTTGCCGACAGAGTGCTGTCACCTACAGGCAGGTTGGCCATGTTGATTACGCCACCGCACTCCTCAACAAGCTCCGACAAGCAGTTCACGTGACCTGCAGAACCGTGGTCGTGGATAGAAACAACCGGGTTTGTATCGTCCTCGCAAAGTGCGCGTACCACGTTGTATGCACGTTTCTGCATCTCTGCATTGGCACGCTGAACGGCGTTAAGTTCAATACCCGATGAGTAACGGCCTGTATCAACCGATGAAACCGAACCGCCACCAAGACCGATACGATAGTTGTCACCGCCCATAACCACAACCTTGTTGCCCTTTTCGGGAGCACCTTTGAGGCAGTCGCGGCGTGTACCATAACCGACACCTCCGGCAAGCATGATTACCTTGTCATAGCCATAGACCTCGTCGTTCTCCTTGTGCTCGAATGTAAGCACTGAGCCACAGATAAGCGGCTGACCGAACTTGTTACCGAAGTCCGAAGCACCGTTTGAAGCCTTGGTCAGAATCTGTTCGGGAGTCTGGTACAGCCATTTGCGAACAGGAAGCACCTCTTCCCATTTGCGGTCATCGTATGTACGCGGATAGGATGTCATATAAACGGCAGTTCCGGCAATGGGCCATGAACCCTTGCCACCACCCATACGGTCGCGGATTTCACCACCTGTACCGGTAGAAGCACCGTTGAAAGGCTCTACGGTCGTGGGGAAGTTATGTGTCTCGGCCTTGAGCGAGATTACCGTTTCAATATCCTTAATTACAAAATAGTCGGGGATTGAGTGGTCGGCCGGAGCGAACTGCTCGGCAACAGGACCCTGTGCAAAAGCCACATTATCCTTATAAGCAGATATGATGCTGTTTCGGTTCTCATTCGTAGTACGCTTGATCATCGCGAACAGGGAAGAGGGCATCTCCTCACCGTCTATAATGAATGTTCCGCCGAAAATCTTGTGACGGCAGTGTTCTGAATTTATCTGTGCAAAACCGAACACCTCGCTGTCGGTCAGCTTTCTGCCAAGCTCGCCCTCAACACGGTGCAGGTAGTCGATTTCCTCCTTTGAGAGAGCAAGACCCTCCTGCTCATTGTAACTGTCGAGGTCCTTGATGAACTCTATCGGTTTGGGTTCGATGTCAACAGTAAATATTTCCTGGTCGAGACCGCGGTAGAGACGCTGCAACATGGGATCGTACTCAGCATTCTCGTCCTTCACTGCAAAATACTCCTCGATACGCAAAATACCCTCTATGCCCATGTTCTGGGTAATCTCCACAGCATTGGTACTCCAAGGAGTTATCATCTCACGACGGGGGCCTATAAAAAAGCCCTCCATAGACTCACCTTCTACAGGTGTCGCCTCACCATAAAGCCAGCACAGTTTCTCTATATCTGCAGCCGTCAAAGCATTTTTTGCCTGAGTTGCAACAACCGTCTGGCCCGGGGTACTGAAAAAGTAAATCATATAAGATTCTATTATGTATTGTGTTGTTTTCGCCTTAATTCGCTTGATAGGCAAAGATAGTCATAAAAAATAACATAAGGGCAAAAATGCAAACATTTGTTATCGCGCGGCATTATTTTATGCACACAGGGGAGCTACTACGGAAAATTTGATAACTTTGCATGTAACATTTCATAAAATTAATACAAGATGGAAATTCTACTTGGTTTGACAACACCTTTTCTTGGAACGGTTACAGGAGCCGCATTCGTATTCCTGCTCCGCGACAGGATTTCGCCTTTCGTCAACAAGGCCATGCTGGGATTCGCTTCGGGCGTAATGGTCGCCGCGAGTTTCTGGTCGCTGCTGCAACCTGCATTCGAGCAGGCCGGCGAAGGTTTTTCCAACGCGGTGCCGGTCATTCTCGGTTTCATCGGAGGTATCTGTTTCCTGTTGATGCTTGACACGCTGATACCTCACCAGCATATCGACGAAAAAGGCTCCGAAGGACCGGAATCCCGTTTGCCGCGCTCCATAAAGATGATTCTCGCCGTGGCACTGCACAACATACCGGAAGGCATGGCTGTGGGTGTAGTATTCGCCGGAGTAATGAACGGTGACACAAACCTGACCGTTGCCGGTGCACTGGCTCTTTCGATAGGTATGGCAATACAGAACATACCCGAAGGAGCCATAATATCAATTCCGCTACGCAACGAAAACAAGAGCAAGCGCACCGCATTCACATGGGGCGCGCTTTCGGGGCTCGTGGAGCCGGTTGCCGCACTGGCCACCATGTTCTTCCTCGAAGACAGCATGGGCGCGATGCCGGTACTGCTATCGTTCGCGGCCGGCGCCATGCTGTATGTAGTTGTAGAAGAACTAATACCGTCATCACAATCGGGAGAGCACAGCAATGTAGGAACAATAGGCTTTGCCACCGGATTCGTGACAATGATGATACTCGACTCCGCCATTGGTTAGCCCCTATGTTTAAAATTGGTTAAAATAGTGAAAACGGCAAAAAAATCAGCGTTTTTGTAAAACCACCCCGACACTTATTTTTTATAACTTTGCGACAGCTATGCCACACAAACGTGGCATAGCGTTGTTTATAAAGGAAACATACAAAACAAGCAACCATGAACCTTATACTGCTTTTCACAATGATTGTAGCCTCAATAGTATTCGTTGGCATAATCATGGTTCTGACAAGGTGGATTTCGCCGCGCAGCTTCAACAGGCAGAAGGGCGAGACTTATGAGTGCGGTATCCCCACACAAGGAAGTACCTGGATACATTTCAGGACGGGATACTACCTGTTCGCCATTCTGTTCCTGATGTTCGATATCGAAGCCGTATTCCTGTTCCCCTGGGCCACGATAGTCCATGAACTCGGGACAAAAGCGATTGTCGGAATAGCATTTTTTCTATCGTTCCTCATACTCGGCCTTGCATACGCATGGCGGAAGAAAGCACTTGAATGGAAATGAGAAAGCCTAAGATAAAATCCATACCATATGAGGAGTTCAAGGACAACGAGACGCTTGAAGCCCTCATTGCCGAGGTAAACAAAGAACGCACGAATGTCATTGTCGGCAAGCTCGACGACCTGATAAACTGGGGACGCAGCAACTCCCTGTGGTCACTCACGTTCGCCACCAGCTGTTGCGGAATTGAGTTCATGTCCATCGGTGCCGCGCGATACGACTTCGCACGTTTCGGCTTCGAGGTCACGAGAAATTCACCGCGACAGGCCGACCTTATAATGTGCGCCGGCACCATTACCCACAAGATGGCACCTGTACTGAAAAGGCTCTACGACCAGATGTCAGAGCCCAAATATGTCATTGCGGTAGGAGGATGCGCCATTGGCGGCGGACCCTTCAAAGGGTCGTACCACGTGCTTAACGGAATAGACAAAATAATACCGGTTGACGTATATATCCCTGGATGCCCACCGCGACCCGAGGCTTTGATGTACGGTATGATGCAGCTGCAGCGCAAGGTAAAAGTGGAAAAGTTCCTTGGCGGAAAGAACAGGCACCAGAAGAGGAGCGAGACACCGAATGAACCCATTACAGTAACTAACGCACCTATCAAAAAGGAGGAGAAGTGATGGATACCCGATTTGTTGGAATAAAGGAGTTCAGGGAGACAATGCTCGCCCTGCGCAGCGAAGGCATGGACTTCTTGCGCGAAATGGTTGGAATGGACTGGAAAGAGGAGGGGCTGGGTGCCATATACATGCTCGAGAACAGTTGCACACAGGAGACAGCGGAACTTGCCGTACGCACGGCAGACCGCACCACCCCGCAGATACCTACCGTCAGCGACATATGGAAGATTGCCGAAATTTACGAACGCGAGATATACGACTTCTACGGAATAGAGTTCACCGGGCACCCCGATATGAGAAGGCTCTTCCTGCGCAACGACTGGGTAGGCTTTCCGCTCCGCAAGGATTACGACCAGAGCGAGGAACTGAACCCGATAAGGCTCGAAGGCGAGAAGAACGAAGAGATACACCGCGAATATGACATTGCGGAAGAGAAGCAGCTTGCCGAACTTGTGGAGAAACTGAAGATACTGCACTACGACCAATTTGTCATAAACATAGGCCCTCAGCACCCCGCGACTCACGGAGTCCTGCGTTTCCGTCTTTCGCTCGAGGGAGAGGTCGTCCGAAAGATAGACATACACTGCGGCTACATACACCGCGGAATAGAAAAACTTTGCGAAAGCAGGACATACCCCCAACTGCTGGCATTCACCGACAGGCTCGACTACCTGAGCGCGCACCACAACCGCCATGCACTGTGCATGTGCATAGAGAAAGCCATGGGGCTTGAGGTACCCGAGCGCGCTGAGTACATACGCACCATCATGGACGAACTGCAGAGGATTGACTCGCACTTGCTCATGTTCTCGTGCATGGCAATGGACATGGGTTCGATAACCACATTCATATACGGTTTCCGCGACCGCGAGAAGGTGCTGAAGATAATGGAAGAGGTGACGGGAGGAAGGCTTATCCAGAACTACAACGTCATTGGCGGTGTGCAGGACGACATAACCCCCGGCTTTGCCGAGAAGGTAAAGGAGTACTGCAAAGACCAGAAGAGACGGCTGAAGGAGTACTATGACATACTTGTGAACAACGTCATATTCCGCAACCGCACTATCGGCGTAGGAATACTTTCGCGCGAGGACGCGATATCGTTCGGTGCGACAGGAGGTACAGGACGTGCTTCGGGATGGGCGTGCGACGTGCGCAAACGTCACCCTTACTCGCTATACGGAAAGATTGACTTCAAGGAGATATTGCACACCGAAGGCGACTGCTACGCGCGGCTCCTCGTCAGGCTTGAAGAGATTGTTGAGTCAATAAACATAATAGAACTGCTTATTGACAACATACCTGCCGGCGAATACAAGGCAAAGACAAAGCTGATAATAAAACTGCCCGAAGGCGAGTATTTCGCGTCGGTCGAGGGGGCGCGCGGCGAATTCGGCGTATTCATCGACAGCCGTGGCGACAAGATGCCCTACAGGGTAAAGTTCCGTCCCATGGGGCTTCCGCTCATAGCCGCGGCACAGAGCATAATGAAAGGCGGCAAAGTCGCGGACCTTATAACAATAGGTGCATCCCTCGATTACGTAATCCCCGATATTGACCGATAAAAAGAAGAAACATGCTTGACATTTCATCAATAACGACAGCAATTGACAGCTACTTGCACTCTGTACTGCCGCCATCGGCGGCGACACTCGTCGAGTGCGCCCTGATAGCCGTATGCGTTTTGGTGGCATACCTTATATTCGCCATAATAATGATATTCATGGAACGCAAGGTGTGCGCGGCATTCCAGTGCCGTCTGGGTCCCAACCGCGTAGGTCCCTGGGGCATACTGCAAGTGTTCGCGGACGTACTGAAAATGCTGTTCAAAGAGATAATAGAGATAAGGAATTCCGACCGCGCACTGTACAACCTTGCACCGTTCTTGGTAATAATGAGTTCGGTGATTACGTTCAGTTGCCTTCCGTTTGCCGACGGCCTACAGGTCCTCGACTTCAACATCGGCGTGTTTTTCATAATGGCGGCCTCATCGTTCGGAATACTCGGCATACTGCTTGCCGGATGGAGCAGCAACAACAAGTTCTCCATGATAGGCGCGATGCGTAGCGGCGGACAGATGATAAGCTATGAACTCTCCATGGGACTGAGCCTGCTCACTCTCGTCGTGCTCAGCGGCACCATGCAGATAAGCGAGGTCGTGGAGATACAGACAAAAGGATGGTTCATAATGCGCGGACACTTGCCGGCACTTGTTGCGTTCATCATATACATAATTGCCGGAAATGCCGAGACTAACCGTGCGCCCTTCGACCTGCCCGAGGCCGAATCGGAACTTACGGCCGGTTTCCACACCGAATATTCAGGCATGGGATTCGGACTCTTTTACGTAGCCGAGTTCATGAACATGTTCATCATAGCCGGCATAGCCTCAACCATATTCCTGGGCGGCTGGGCACCATTGTACATTCCCGGGCTTGACGGATTCAACGAAATCATGACATACATTCCCGGGCTTGTATGGTTCATGGGAAAGACATTCTTCGTAATCTGGATTCTCATGTGGATAAGATGGACCTTCCCGCGCCTCCGCATAGACCAGGTACTTATACTCGAATGGAAATATCTTGTGCCGATAGGCCTGCTGAACCTTCTCATAATGACAATATGCGTAGTCATGGGCTGGACACTCTAAAAACACTGTATTATGGGCAAATTCAAGAACACATACATAGGTAATATATTCTCTGCCATCGGTTCACTGGCAACCGGAATGGGAGTGACACTACGGGAGTTCTTCACCAAAAAGGTCACAGAGTGCTACCCCGAGAACAGGAAGGAACTGAAGATCCCCGAGAGGCACCGCGCCGTGCTGCGCATGCCGCACGACGAGAACGGGAACAACAAGTGCATCGCATGCGGACTGTGCCAGAGCAGCTGCCCGAACGGAACAATTTCAATAACCACAAAGAATGTGGTTGACGAGGAGAGCGGAAAGAGCCGCAAGGTGCTGGTTGAATACAGTTACGACCTCGGTTCATGCATGTTCTGCCAGTTGTGCGTGAATGCCTGCCCCAAAGAGGCCATAGAATTCAGCAATGACTTCGAGAATGCCGTATTCGACCGCAACAAATTGATAATCAAACTAAACAGATAGCATATGGACATAAACATCATAATATTTTCGGGGCTTGCTGTTCTGATGATTGTTTCGGCGATATTTGCCGTGACATCGAGCAAGATAATGCGCGCCACCACCCTGCTGCTCTTCGTGCTGTTCGGTACGGCGGGACTATACTTCATGATACATTATACGTTCCTGGGAGCCGTGCAGATAGCCGTATATGCCGGCGGAATCGTCGTACTGTTCATCTTCGCCATCCTGCTAATTGGCAAAGGAAGCGTTGATGTGACGCAGACATCCATCCGCCGGTACATTGCAGGAATGGCTACGGCACTTACAGGAATGGCCATAACCATATACCTTATAACCGGCACGAACTTTGCCGGTGAGAATTTCTCCACAGCCGGTGTCGGCATGAAGGAACTGGGAACGGCACTTATGGGAACTGGGAAATACAACTACATACTCCCCTTTGAGGTAATGAGCGTACTGCTTCTTGCCTGCACCGTGGGAGCCATAATGATTGCACGTAAAAAATAGAAGATATGACGATACCTTTAGAATACCTTTTGATACTGTCGGCAGTGCTCTTCTTCATAGGAGTCTTCGGTTTCTTTACCCGACGCAACCTTGTCTCACTGCTTATCAGCACAGAGCTGATGCTCAATGCCGTTGACATAAACTTTGCTGTTTTCAATGCTTATTGCCACCCCTCGCACCTCGAGGGATACATGTTCTCGTTGTTCGGCATAGGTGTTGCCGCCGCCGAGACCGCCGTGGCAATAGCCATAATAATAAACGTTTACAGAAACGTGCATTCGATACATATAAAGAGACTGAAGAACCTAAAGAACTAAAGTATGGGATATACTGCATTTATACTGGCCCTGCCGCTGCTCAGTTTCCTCATATTGGGGTTGCTGGGAAAGAAGATGACGCACAAAGCGGCCGGCATTATAGGAACCGTGACATTGGCGGCAACGGCGGCATTGTCGTACTGTACCGCCATAGAGTACTTCGCGGCAGGACGTGACGCGAGCGGAGTCTTTCCCGAGCTGATACCATACAACTTCAACTGGTTGCCGTTCGACGCATCCTTGAGCATAGACATGGGCATACTCCTGTGCCCAATTTCCGTAATGATGCTTGTGGTCATTACCACAATCAGTCTGATGGTACATATTTACTCGCTCGGCTACATGGAAGGCGAGAAGGGATTCCAGAGATACTACGCATTCCTCTCGCTCTTCACGTTCTCGATGCTCGGTCTTGTGGTGGCTACCAACATATTCCAGATGTATGTATTCTGGGAACTTGTAGGCGTATCGTCGTATCTGCTCATAGGCTTCTACTACACAAAGCCGGCAGCAATCGCCGCATCAAAGAAAGCCTTTATAGTGACACGTTTCGCCGACCTGTTCTTCCTCATAGGAATACTCATTTACGGATACTACACCGGCACATTCTCGTTCACGCCGCCTGCTACGGCACTTGTGGCTGCCGGTGCGATGATTCCGACCGCACTGATGCTCATTTTCATCGGAGGCGCAGGCAAAAGCGCGATGTTCCCCCTGCACATATGGTTGCCGGACGCAATGGAGGGCCCGACGCCGGTTTCGGCACTCATACATGCCGCTACCATGGTCGTGGCCGGTGTCTTTCTGGTTGCCCGTCTCTTTCCGCTGTTCATAGCTTATGCGCCCGACGTATTGGAAATCATAGCATACATCGGCGCATTCACGGCACTTTACGCGGCCGTAGTGGCATGTGTCCAGACCGACATAAAGCGTGTGCTTGCATTCTCCACAATATCCCAAATAGCGTTCATGATGGTGGCACTCGGAGTATGCACAGGAAACGACCCGGCAGCAGGAGGCCTGGGATATATGGCATCAATGTTCCACCTCTTCACCCATGCCATGTTCAAGGCTCTGCTCTTCCTTGGTGCAGGAGCCATCATACATGCAGTACACAGCAACGAAAAGATAAACATGGGAGGCCTGAGAAAGTACATGCCGATTACGCACGTGACATTTCTCATCGCCTGCCTGGCAATAGCCGGAATACCGCCGTTCAGCGGTTTCTTCAGTAAGGACGAGATTCTGGCCGCATGCTACAGCCATTCGGCCGGGATGGGAATATTCATGAGCCTTGTGGCTGCACTGACGGCATTCTACATGTTCAGGCTCTACTACCTGATATTCTGGGGCAAGAGCTATTATGAAGAGCAGCAAGCACTTTACGACAGCGGCAAACTCCGCGAGAAGCCACACAGGCCGCACGAAGCTCATTGGACGATGACACTGCCGCTGATAATACTGGCGGCGGTCACCTGCGTGGCGGGGTTCATTCCGTTCGGCGAGTTCGTGAGCAGCAACGGAGAGGCATACACTATCCACATGGACACGACTGTAGCTACAACCAGCGTGCTGCTGGCCATAGCCGGAATAGCCGTTGCGACCGCGATGTACATGAAGGGTGACAGCCCGGTCACAAGATGGATTAACAGAACCCTGCGCGGCCCGATAAACGCAGCATACCACAGATTCTACATGGATGAGGTGTGGATGTTCGTAACAAAGAAGATTATCTTCAACTGCATAAGCCGCCCCATCGCATGGTTCGACCGCAAAATCATCGACGGTTCGCTCGACATGCTGGCAAAGGGGACACAGAGAGCCGGCGCATTCATACGCCCGATACAGAGCGGAAACCTGCAGACCTATTCGATCTGGTTCCTCTGCGGAGCACTGATTATTCTCCTCGCATTGTTATATATGGTTTAAACACAACTGACTATGAATATACTTCTCCTTTTCGTCATAATACCGCTGCTGATGCTGCTTTCACTATGGGGCAGCCACAACCTGCGCCAGACACGTACGGTAATGGTTGCCGGCTCCACACTGTTGCTTGCACTGTCGGCATACCTGGTCATTGATTTCATATCGCTGCGCAACGCAGGAGAAACTGCACCGATGCTATACACGGCATCATGGAGCTGGTTCAAGCCGCTGAACATATGCTTCTCGGTAGGAGTTGACGGCATATCCGTGGCAATGATACTGCTCTCGTCGATAATCGTATTCACCGGTACGTTCGCATCGTGGAGGATAAAGCCCATGACAAAGGATTTCTTCCTGTGGTACACATTATTGGCACTGGGTGTTTATGGTTTCTTCATATCAACGGACCTGTTCACCATGTTTATGTTCTACGAGACTGCACTCATCCCCATGTACCTGCTCATCGGCGTGTGGGGAAGCGGACGCAAAGAGTATTCGGCCATGAAGCTCACCCTTATGCTCATGGGAGGTTCCGCGTTCCTGCTCATGGGTATTCTCGGAATATACTTCGGCAGCGGAGCGACCACCATGAATATTCACGAGATTGCAGCCATGGGCAATATCCCCGTAGAGACGCAGCATATATTTTTCCCGTTGACATTCATAGGATTCGGCGTCCTGGGAGCACTGTTCCCCTTCCACACATGGAGCCCCGACGGCCATGCCTGCGCCCCCACATCGGTATCCATGCTTCATGCCGGAGTGCTTATGAAATTGGGGGGCTACGGTTGCTTCAGAGTCGCCATGTACCTTATGCCTCAGGCGGCAGAGGACCTCTCATGGATATTCATCATACTGACTACCACAAGCGTGGTTTACGGGGCACTGGCCGCCGTAAGACAGACCGACCTGAAGTACATAAACGCATACTCGTCCGTGTCGCACTGCGGACTGGTACTCTTCGCGATACTGATGATGACGAGAACCGCATGCACGGGAGCGATACTACAGATGCTGTCGCACGGATTGATGACGGCACTCTTCTTCGCCCTCATAGGCATGATTTACGGACGCACCCACACCCGCGACATAAGCAAGATGCGCGGCCTGATGAAGATAATGCCGTTCCTTGCAGTCGGCTATGTCATTGCCGGACTTGCAAACCTTGGACTTCCCGGGTTCAGCGGCTTCGTAGCCGAGATGACCGTATTTGTCGGCGCATTCGGCATTGACGACACGTTTCACAGGATCGTTACGGTAATAGCCTGCACCAGCATAGTGATTACGGCTGTATATATCCTGCGCGTTGTCGGTCGCATCCTGTACGGAGAGCCCGAGAATGAAGAGCACATGAAACTCACCGATGCCACATGGGACGAGAGATTCACGGTGATATGCCTCATCGTATGTATCGTAGCGATAGGCATCGCGCCCATGTGGATAAGCAAGCTCATAGACGGAGGAGTAGGCACAGTGCTTGCCAACATAAATTAAACAAGAAAAAGCATTAACGACATATGGATTACTCACAGTTCTTTGCGATGCGCCCCGAGGTCTGCCTCATAGGAATATATCTTATCATATTCATGTATGACCTTTTCACGAGCAACAAGCACCGCCATTTCTACCACCCAATAACATGCATGCTCGTTGCCGTACTCACCGTGCTTGCCATAAGCGACCGCTCCTCGTTCACCCTGTTCGGCGGCATGTACGAAAGCAATGCGATGACAGTATTCCTAAAGGGCATGCTCTCATTCGGAACACTGCTGGTCATACTGCAGTCGTACAAATGGCTTAGCAACGAAAACACATACTACAAACAGGGAGAGTTCTACGTGTTGCTGCTCAGCACACTCATAGGCATGTTCTTCATGATAAGCGCGCGACACTTCCTGCTGTTGTTCATTGGAATAGAACTGGCATCATTGCCCCTTGCATGCCTTGTCGCGTTCGACAAGTACAGGCACAATTCGGCCGAGGCCGGCATCAAATATATACTCACGTCAATGTTCGCGTCGGCCGTAATGCTCTACGGCATAACATTCCTCTACGGAACGACAGGAACACTTTATTTCAGCGACATGGCTGCCGGCATCACCGGTGAGCCCATGCAGATATTTGCTCTGGTAATGTTCTTCGCAGGCCTCGGATTCAAGATTTCGCTCGTGCCGTTCCATCTGTGGACAGCCGACAGCTACCAGGGAGCCCCTACGGCAGTGACGGCATATATGTCGGTCATCTCCAAAGGCGCGGCCGCATTTACCCTTTTCATTGTACTGACGAAGGTTTTTGCACCCATGACAGCCCAATGGCAGACCATCATATACATAACGACCGTCGCGAGCATAACCATGGCCAACCTGATGGCCATTAAACAGCAGCATCTCAAACGTTTCATGGCATTCAGCAGCATCTCGCAGGCCGGATACATAATGCTTGCCGTGATAAGCGGAACGGCAGAGGGTATGACGGCACTGGTATTCTACCTCATGGTGTATATGGTTGCCAACATGGCAATATTCTCCATTATAGAGACCGTGGAATGGAGAACCGGAACAGAAGCCAAACGCAGCACTTTCAACGGGCTGTACAGGACGAACCCCAAGCTCACGCTCATAATGACGCTTGCCCTCTTCTCCCTTGCCGGAATACCGCCTTTTGCGGGTTTTTTCAGCAAGTTCTTCGTCTTCATGAACACATTCGGGGCAGGGTTCATGGTGCTTGTGTTCGTTGCACTCGTAAACACCGTAATCTCGCTCTATTACTACCTGCTTATTGTAAAGGCCATGTACATGAAGGAGAATACCGTACCTGTCCCCAAGACAAAGTGCGACCCTTATACAAGAATCGCACTCATATTATGCCTCGCAGGAATTCTGTTATTGGGAATATGCAGTTTCATATACTCCGGCATAGAGAGCATCTCATTCGGACTATAAACGGCCAATCAAGAGCATTGCCCGCAACAATAAGGAAATCCCTTGCCCGACAGAGCAAGGGATTTCCTTTTAATATCATCTATGCCAATACAGCAATCACTTCATGCCGTCCCAGATATTCTCCCAATCGCCACGGTGCTCGCCGGACCACTGTTCTGAATCGTCAATCTGCACTTCACTCTCCTTGCTCAATGCAAGCACGCTCAAAGTGCCGACTTCTATTATCTCTGCTACAGGTGATATATACTCTTTCTTTTCCATAATAGTTCTTTTCATAGTTTCTAATTCCACAGGTAACCTATCACTGCTTATGTTGTCGAGCTGCTCGTTATTACTTTACTAGAACCTTGAGAATGCCGTCTTGCCGCAACCCAAGCGGTGCTACTTTCGCGGCACTACGCTTGACCTATTGCTGCCGGCATTCTCGAGCTTTTGGTCAATTACTTGACCAAAACCTTTTTACCACCGACAATATACATACCCGGTTCGGTTATCTCGGTATGTTTACGGCCCTGCAGGTCGTAAATAGCTTTCACATTCCCGTTTTCACCTTTCACTTCATCACTCACTTCGTCAAGGTCGGTTGTCTCACCACCAAAGAAGAAACTATACATCGCTGCTGCAGCCTGGGCAGGATTCTCTTCGTCAAGCAGATAGGCCTTGTTTGCATTGCAAAGCACATAACCGCCCTCATTATGGTTTGGACTGCCATTGACTTCGTACTTCACACCGTTTTCATTACGGTTCTCGTATGTCCAATAGAACGCCACACGGTTATTCTTCTTACCAAGCATATACACATTGTAAGTATTACCACAGTGTACGAGTTTGTTGCATGATGTACCATTGAGCTTGTTAGCCTGTGGATTGAAGGTAGCTTCTTCTGCGGTATATTTGAAATCGGCCGCACCGGCATTTGCACCACTCAACACCACGGCGGTATTTGCAGGGAGAATTCCTCCCTCAACCGGCGTCATTTCCAACTGACCAATCTCATTTATACTGGTAACTATTGATGCTGTGACACCTTCTGGAATCTGTGCATTGTATGCAAGATAGAGGGTTGAATAGGCCTTCGCGGTGCTTTCATCGGCACCAAGAGAAACTGTATGTTTAATATTCTCCTCGACATTCTCAACTTTCTCGACATGCCAAGCCGAGGCTGTTCCAAGCTCACCTGTATATCCAACCAGTTTACTGCCATCCGCCTGCGCGTGCAATGGATAACCGCCGGCAACGTTCAAGCGCACAATACCGTTTTCTTTGTCAAGGAAATCAACTGTAACCAGTCTGGCCGCAGCCTCATCGCCAAGCACCACCTGAGTTCCCCAAGACGCAGCTGTAACATAGCTTTGTGTGTGGAGGCTCTTCAATTTGTAACCACCCGCCACTGGTATGAACTCCCAAATATATTTTGAAAGAGCCTCATCTGTAGCAGCCTCGAAATGAGGCTTTCCATCGGCATTCACATATACAAGATTGTCTGCACTGTAGCCACCGGTGTAGGCCGACCTTATCTTGCACAAGCCTCCGTTGTACTCAATGGCATCATAAGCTTCGGCCAATGCAGTGCGAGCGTCATTATACACCTCATCGGTAGAGTTCTTTGCCTCGAGCAACGCTGCTGCGTTGTTATATGCATCGTTATATGCAGTTGCACTCTCCACTGTATAAGTACCGATTACTGTACCCGAAACCGCCTCACCACCGCAAGCTACATACTGGTTATAGAGAGCATAGTAAGCATCGGACAAAGAGTAGTCGGTCTCATCAAGCACAAACTGGAACTCAGAACCGTCGTCGCTCGAACTGTTCCAGAAGCCCATCTTATTGTTCACACCGCCATTATTGCTGAAATAGTTATCCTTACCCTGGGGGCGTATATTCCACCAGCCCTCGGCTGTGTTACCGGCATCAACAGTTATGTACCAATTCTGCTTCGTTTTGCTTGCATCACCACTTTCCACGGCCCAGACTGCAGCCGTAGCATTACCTGTTGAAGCCGCTCCAAGTCTCAATGCGGTATTTGCCGCACCCTCGTTCCAATAAGGCAGAATAAGGATATCATCATTGCTTTCAGTATCTGTTCCCTGCATAAAGTACCAAGCCTGATACTTGTTGCCAACATACTCATCGGCAACAGCAACCTGTTTTGTTGCATCGGCGGTTGCGCCATCATATTCAAGGACAGTGGTAGTGCTTCGATTAATCTTAATCTTGTAGAGCACAGGGTTGTTTACATCTGTTGTAAGCTTAACCGGGATGTTCTTCAACGCAATTGCTGCCACCAACGCGTCCTTTGCAGCCTGCAGTTCAGCAACTGTAGAGTCGTACAAGTCCTGTGTAACATAGAACTGCTCATTCACAGTGGTACCATCCACCAGCTCATTGCTTGCAACAACCACTGTTGACAAAGGCAAGTTTGGCGAAGCAACCCCCTGGGCAATCTCAATTGTATTGCAAGCAGTCATTTCAAAGTGGCTGAGCACAAAGAATGGATGTCCATTATATTTATCGTTAGTATGTGTCTCTTTCACCATAAAACGGATATAGCGGTAGGCTTTGCCGTTTGTTATCACACTCGACTGATATGTTGTAGCCATATCAGTGAGTGTTGTAATCTCCTCAAAGTTCACGCAGTCGTTACTACCCTCAATGAGCATCACCTTGGGGGCATTATTTGTATTACCCGAGCGAGGTATATAAGCAAATTTGAATGCCGTCAAAGCCTTGTTTTCACCCATATCCACACGCAAATAGTGGTCAAGTTCATCATCGTGACTATCGCCATAATATGTAGTGTGCAGGTGTGTTGAATTCATCGGTTGACCACCATCGTCATAGTCGAGCAATGCAGCAACGCCCAAGTTATCACCACCGTAGTTGTTTGTCTTACCCGGCGCATTACAATATATATAATAAGGTGCATTCTCGTCATCGCACTGCAATGCAATCTTTGCCTCCGTTCCATCAATTTTTGCAACCTCGGCAAGAAGAGTATTTGTTTCGGCTATAAGGTTTGCCAACGAATTACGGTCACTGACATTTGCATCCTTTATTGCCAACAAAGCATCATATTGTGTTTGCAAAGCAGCGAGAGCGGCATTGTAATTTTCTTCGGTCACAAACTTATCCCTTGCATCGATACCTGCCAGCAACGCAGCATTCATAGCAAACAACTGTGCACTTGTTATATCGGATGTGGAATAATTATCGTTCGCCTTTACTGCACTATGAGCATAGAGATTGAAGTCGGACATATTGAAGTAGCCCACTTCTGTAGCAGGTGCAAAACGTATGTAACGGTAATAACTGTTCAATGCGACAGCAGATGACATCTCCCATTTTTCGCACTGACCGACAGGCATACCCTCGCTAAGGGTTGTAATTTCAGCATACTCGCCTTCCTTGTCATTGCAACCAAGAACCTTTATTGCTGTAGGACGCTGGTTTGCATGGGTACTGTTTCGGGTTATATAATCGATAGAGAGTTCACTGATTGCAACATCCACACCCAGGTCAACAGCAATATAGTGGTCATAACTGTTTACAGCACCGCCATCCCAAGTTGTTCCGAAGAATGTTCCGGTTTTTGCCGTTCCGTCATCGTTCTTGTCAATCAAAGCTCCAATGCCGTCGCAGTCCCAAGCTGTCGCGTTAGACCATATATAGAAATCACTCTCGTCATCGGTTGTCTGCAATGCAATGGCTGTTTTTGCAGTTGTCTTGTCGGCAACATCGCCAAACAAAGTTTCCATTTTGGCAACAAGTTCTTCAATGGCAGTTCTTGAGTCCTGAGCAAAGTCAGCAGCAATGATTCCGTTAATCTTCTCGCAAATTGCTCCAAGTTCGCTTATTGCAGTCTGCAATTCAGCTGCTGTAGGATTTGCATTTCCCTGCACAAGAGGACCGGCCTCGCTTATTTCATTTATCAATGTCCCAAAATCTTCCTGACCAATAGCCGATTTGTAATAATCGTCAATGACTCCGTCATTTTCATTGGCAATTTTCACATACAATGTCTGTGCCTGATATAGAAGTTCATTGAGTTGCGCCTTAAGAGCTGATGTCGAACTCATAGCCTCCTCAAGTGCATCCTTTGCAGCCTGCAGCTTATCTATCTGCACCTGCAACAAATCCTCTGATGTAGCAATCTCCTTCATTGTTACAGCGGCGTCAACCTCTTGACGAGTCTCTATAAGCAAATCCTCCGAGACAAGTCCTTGATACTCGGGGTTGATTGTTGCAGAAGAGACACCGACTATATTAAAACCGAATTCAGAGATTGCAAAGTAATAACCACCGGCATTACTACCCTGTGATTCAGCCACCTCGAACTTGAAGAAACGGTAATCCTTTGTCGATGCTATATCTGCAGAGGTCCACTTTGCAGATGTACCTGTAGGCAACGGATTTGTGGCATCAGAAGATGTAAATGTCGCAATTGGAGTCGCGTCGTACAAAGGTGTGTCATTCTCGGTCTCGGCAACACCGCCATAGACATTGATTATTTTAGGCGCACAACCCGTTTGATTTCGCGTGGTATAATTAAAGTTCACCTTGCGGGCAGAGTTTCCTTTTCCCAAATCAACACGCAAGTATGGTGGTGAAACCATTGTAGAAGTGTTATAATCTGAGTGGAAATGTGTATTCACATTGCCATCGAGCAAGTTATAACCGTTTTCGGCCGAAGAGTAGTCGCTGTGACCAGTTCCCCCGGCAGTATATACCCTTTCGGCATAGAGTTTGCCAAGCAAATCGACATTGGCACCGGCTATCACGGTAGCCTCGCCAACCTGAGCGATAAGTTCATTTGTAGCATCAATCAACTCCTGCAGCTCTGTTTTCTTGGCATCGGTAGTTTCCAGCGTAGCATCATACAATGCCTTGTAAGCAGCGGTCAAATTTGTTTTGGCATTATCGATTCCGGTAGAAGTTTCTATAGCAGTCTTCGCTTGTGTCACGGCATCGAGTGCACTCTTCAGTGTTTCAATACCCACATTCTCATAACCGGGATTCCACTCTTCTACTAAGTAATCTCCATTATAGAGTTTGAATGTACCCATAGCAAAATAACTGAGACCACTGCCACCGGGACCGGTTGCCGAAGTCACTGTAAAGCGCAAATAACGACTTGCTTCGTTTGCAGTTATCACCGGTGACACCCAAGAGCCACCCAAGTTTGTATATGCAGGAAGATTATCCTTAGCATCTGTATAGCTTGCGATAGCAGAGCCCATGTTACCAGCGTCGTTGCCGGCATAGACCTCAATTGCTGTTGGAGCAGGCGATGTGTGATTAGCATCACTACCCTTGCGTGTAGCATATTCAAAAATAAATTTCTGCATTTCATTACCTGTTCCAAGATCGACTTGCAAATAATGCGAGCCGCTAACGCTTGTACCTCCCCAACGAGAGTGGAAGTATGTTGCAGGATCCTCATCGAGCAAGCCTGCAATACCGGCGCCATCAGAATAACCTGCTGCATTACCATCTTCGGTGTTATGTCCGGCATTAGAAGATATATAATATGCACCTGATGCATTATCTCTTTGCAATGCATACATGACTTCTCCAGGCATTTTTGCCACAGCCACTACATCAACCAATGCCTCGGCCTTTACAATAAGCGCCTGCAGTTCATCACTATTCTGTGTCGCCTGGCTGTTTGTACTACCCTCAATAGCGGTCAGATACCACTTTGATGCGCTTGCACCGGCCTCCCAACCCACGACATTACCATATGAGTTGTCGTGGAGAGTTGCAAATTCAGCCGCAGGCGATACCGAAATAGCCCAAGTACCTACAGGGGAATCCTGAATCAAAGAGTATGTTGCCGCGCTTGCCTGGTCCGAAACCGAAGCGACAAGAGTGCTCTTTGATGCCGCAGCAAGATAACTGCCCGAAACATTATACAAATTATAAACGCCATCGGTTCCGGTTGTCTTGAATTGCCATTTTGAAGTATCGAGTGTTTTATCAACACCCGTATTTGAACGCACACCGGAACTCAAATACATTGTCTTGTCCTTATAGGCATAGTTTGTGATAATGTACGTCAGCGATGGGTCGAACGGCACATAAGAGAGATTCGGAGAATTTACAAATTTCTCTTTCTCGGTATAGAGCAGTTCGTATGCAGCGGCAAAGCCTGTTCCGCTTGCAAGCACCGTCTTTGCAGACTCGACAGCAGCCAACAAGTCGGCTGCACAAGCCTTTGTATAGAAGCCGATATGAGTGTATGTGCCATCATCGATTGGCATAGCATCTACCTTTTCGATAAGAGCCTCCAACATCTCGCGCTGAATGGCAGAGAGGTCAACCTCGGCCTCGGCTGTTTTGCTATCTGTATCGACAGCCACAATTGTTGCCTTGCCGGTTGCAAGCAAGTAGGCAGCCTCGTCATTGAGCGCAAATTCAGTCTTGTTACTGAACGAAACAAGTTCGCCGTCCTCATTGAGCACAAGGAAACCGATACCACCTTCGCCGTCACTCATGGAAACTGTTCCGTCGGCCGAAACTGTAGCGGTATAGTTGGTTAGCGTTTCAATATCGCCATCAATAAAGTCGTTCACAGAACCAAGGTCGGCTGTCGCGCTGCCGTCCCAAAGAGAACGTTTTGTTGTACCGTCGTGCTTTACTGTTGTCTCGCTTGTGGCATCGTTGATGAGAAGAGCGGCATAGTTCACAGGATAACCCTTATCCTTAACGCTCTTTATGGCAGCATCAATCTGCTCCTGGGTTATATTGTATGTTGCATTGCTGTAGTCACCTACAAAACGGTTGTCCATAATTTCAAAATAACCGTGAGCGCGGAAGAACTCGGTCAAGTCCTCACCGGCAGCATCGCAGGCGTGCTGATAGAAGCGGAGCAATGAGGTCTCACCGCTGATCTGTCCACCGTTCACCAAAGGCACCTGGCGACAAAGTTCGAACAGACGGGGCCAGAACTGTGTGTTGTTACCGGCAAGGTGGTAGTAGAGCCACAGGCGGTAGTACAAATGGGTGATAGCCCAAATGTTGTTGGTGTAAAGGTCGTTGCCATCGGTATTGAAAGCAGCAAGCACGCTCGCCAAAGAACCCTCGCTACCATTGACACGCGATGTCCCCATACCCATATACCAGACGGCTACGTTTGAGAAGAAGTTGTTGGTAACCTCTGTTTGTCCGTTGAGGTTAAAGACACCCTGGTGCTGGTGACCAATCTCGTGCGCAGGTCCCCAAGTGGGGCCGGCTTCGGCGGCAATTTTACCAATGACACTACCCATTGTGTTGTAGTGGTAGTTACATACACGCCAACCACCGCTCATATAACCGCTTGGTGCACCGACAGCGGCACCGTGGTGGTTGAAATATTCGCTGTAATCAATACCCTGACAAAAATCCTTGTAAGTTTTTGTCTCACCATTAACAGTTGCACTGCCATAGTTATAGATTTCGGCAGCAGTTCCCTCGCTTGTCCAGCGTGGATAGAGTGAGTTCATCTTGTCCATTGTGGAGGTACTCACAAGACCCATTGTTGCAAGTTCGCTGTACATAATGCGGTCCCAGGCCTCGAGCATAATGTTGATTTTACCGTTTGAGGCATCGAGGTTCATTCCGGAATAACTGCCGGCAAAAGTACCGAATGTATTGCCACTGCCGCCATAGCAGTTGGGAGTAGTTGGTACTGTTATACTGTCAAGATGATAGGCAAGAGCATATTCCAAGCCACCGCCATCGTTATAGGTACAGAACGCATTTTTACCACTCTCATATGTTCCGAATGGAAACAATGGTGTCTGGCGATGACCGAGCAACGCGAAATCTGTAGAGAGGGCAACACGCGCCTTGTAGTAGTTCCAATCCTCGTCGTTATCCACCTCGCCCCAAAGGTTCTCTGTGCCAGAATCTGTTGCGCGGAAGTCACCCATTGCATTGTAGTAACCATTGATGTGGCCACCCTCGATGTGGATTTTCAAAGGTTTATAATCGGACAGTTTATGTGGGAATTTTTCAGCGATAGTCGCACCATTCCCGTTGTATGTGTGAACAAGATAGTTAATCCACAACTGGCTGCCATCGTTGAAATATGGAACAACATTCAAGCCCTCGTACAAACGGGTATAGGTTGCATTGCTATAATAACCTGTTGCTCCGTGACCGGTCTGATGAGCAATCCAGAGCTCTGCACCATCCTCTATAGTACCCTCGACCATAATATAGATGGGTTCACCACCATTGGCGTAGATACCGGTGGGGTTATCCATATTACAGTGAGCATTAAAACGCAGATAACTTGTAATCTCGCCCTCGATACTGTAAGGTTCGTACATCTGCACACGGAAACGCTTGGCATAATCATTATTCCAAGTGTCTGAAACTGTCCACAAACTGTGGTTTGTATTATTGTTGCCATTGGGGCGGTCGGCTGGAGCGACAGTAGATTCAGTCCAATCGCCACCCTTCACCTTTAGCACCATAGCCTGCAATGTAGCAGGAAGAGCCAAATAATTGGCATCAGCCTTTATCTGGTCAACAGTTTTTGCTGCGTATGTCGAGTTCAACTGTGTGCAAGCCTTGTCGGTGAAGATTGCTTCAAGTTTAGTCTGATAACCAGAAACTGTTGCCGATGGAACGACAAGTGCATCCACTGCACTCCAAATGGTTTGCAGTTCACTATCAGTATAAGAGACTTCTATCGGTGTCCACTGAGAATTTCCGTTACTCGATTCCCAGCTGACGATGTTGTTGCCTGCATCCTTGTGCATATACGCATATCCATTGGAATCAGAAGCACCACGGATGCAATAGTTACCACTCACTTTCGAAACTGTGAAGTTGCTACTACTCTCGGTCAAGCCCCACTCCCCTGACGTACCGTTGTTACCCAAAAGGTAACGGCCGTTACCGAGGTTACGGAAAGTGTAGTTACTGCCGCTAACAGTTACATACCACTGTTGAGACTTGTCGGTCTCACTTGTAGAGACCGCAGCAACATCGGAAAGTGCGCTTGCACCTAACGAGACTGAAGTGGTTCCGCTGCAGACAATACGATAGACTTTACCATTCTCAAACTGCGCCCACGATGTTGTACTCAACATCAGCAACACTGCAACAAAAAGATGTGTAAAAATTCTTTTCATTTATATATTTTGTTTTTCATTTATATTCAACCCATTACCAAGCATGCGCTTTTTAAATAATTATTTACACCATTCAAAAGCACCCGGAAAAATTGTTTCAAAAAGGTTGTATTTTTATGCGTAAAATATTACTACACAATAGCATGCAAACGCACAAAGTTACAATTTTTCACGCATTTTTACAATCAAAAACAGCAAATTCTTCACACGCGCACTCGCTTTATATGCGAAAGGCGTTTTTTGTACAACGAACAGGGATTACCACACTGCATAATTAACCCACCACACAAAGTAGATACAAATGACAAGAGAAAAGAAAAAACGGCACACATATCTTTGTTTACAGAGATTATTCGTATCTTCGCCAAAGTTTATTACTAAACAACAAACTATTAAGACTATGACAAAGAAATTGAATACAGGCACACTATGTGTGCAGGGAGGTTGGCAACCCAAGAAGGGTGAGCCGCGCGCATTGCCCATTTATCAGAGTACCACATTCAAATACGACACCAGCGAGCAGATGGCACGCCTCTTCGACCTCGAAGACAGTGGATACTTCTACAGCCGTCTGCAGAACCCGACTGTCGATGCGGTGGGTGCAAAAATCAACGCCCTTGAGGGTGGCGTGGGCGCCGTGATGACATCATCGGGCCAGGCAGCCAATTTCTATGCGATACTCAACATCTGCCAGAGCGGTGACCACTTTGTATCGGCAACAGCAATATACGGTGGAACATACAACCTCTTTGCCGTAACCATGAAGAAGATGGGCATTGAGGTGACATTCGTTGACGCCGATGCTCCTGCTGAGGAGATTGAGAAGGCATTCCGCCCCAACACCAAGGCTCTCTTTGGTGAAACTATCGCCAACCCCGGCGTTCAGGTGCTCGACATTGAGAAGTTTGCAACCATAGCTCACCGCAACGGTGTGCCCCTTATCGTTGACAACACCTTTGCAACACCGGTAAACTGCCGCCCAATTGAATGGGGTGCCGACATCGTTACCCACTCCACCACAAAATATATGGACGGCCATGCCGTTGCCGTTGGCGGTTGCGTCATCGACAGCGGAAACTTTGACTGGGAGGCACAGCACGACAAGTTCACCTGCCTTACCGAGCCCGATGAGAGCTACCACGGACTTATTTACACCAAGAATTTTGGCCGCGCGGCCTACATTACAAAAATGGTGTCGCAGGTGATGCGCGACCTGGGCGCGATGATGGCACCCGAGAATGCCTTCCTGCTGAACCTGGGCCTTGAGACACTACACCTGCGCATGCCACGCCACTGCGAGAATGCACAGAAGGTTGCCGAGTACCTGGAGCAGCACCCCAAAGTAAAATGGGTAAACCACAGCGGTCTCAAAAGCAGCAAACACTATGAGCTCGCCAAGAAATACCTGCCCAACGGCGGTTGCGGTGTAATGGCCTTTGCCGTTAAGGGCGACAAGGAGGATGCCATCCGTTTCATGGACAGCCTCAAGTTCATTTCTATTGTGACACACGTGGCCGATGCACGTTCGTGCGTGCTGAACCCCGCAAGCCACACACACCGCCAGCTGAGCAACGAGCAGTTGCTCGAAGCCGGTATCGACCCCGACCTCATACGTCTTTCAGTGGGTATTGAGGATGCCGATGACATCATTGCCGACATTGAGCAGGCACTGGAAACTCTATAATTGAAAAGCAAAGAACAAGGATGCTGTTCAAGGAATACGGAATAGGAACAGAAGCAAGAGCCTTCTCCACCATGCGTGGAGAAGGCTCCGGCAATTATGGAGGGTTCAACATAACTCACTACTGCGGCGATACCGCAGAGCATGTAGCGGCATGCCGTGCCATGCTGTGCAATGAACTGGGAATTGAGGATAACAGGCTGATTCTTCCGCGGCAAACACACGGCGACAAGACAATCGCCATAGACAGAGCATTCATGCAGATGACAAGGGAGGAGCAGGAGAAGATGCTCTACGGTGTGGATGCCATAATTACGGAACTGCCGCGTACGTGCATAGGGGTATCGACCGCCGACTGCATACCTGTGCTGCTGTCTGACAGCGTACGCGGTGTCGTTGCGGCCATACATGCAGGATGGCGCGGCACGGTAGCACGCATAGCAGAGAAGTGCATAAAAGCCATGTCCTGCACATACGGTTGCACTCCCGGCAATATTAAAGCCGTTATAGCACCGGGCATATCCATGGATTCGTTCGAAGTCGGCGACGAAGTTTATGAGACATTCAAAGAGAACGGATTTCCCATGGAGAGGATTGCAAGACTCTACCTCACGTCCGACGGCAAAGAGAAATGGCACATAGACCTGTGGGAAGCCAACAGGTTGCAGCTCATTGAATGCGGTGTCGAAGAGGGAAACATCGAGGTCGCAGGTATCTGCACCTACAAGGAGCATACAGAGTTCTTTTCGGCACGCAGGCTCGGCATCTCGTCGGGCAGAATATTCAACGGAATAATGCTGTTGTAAGACACGCCCGGCTCACACGCTTAGCCTGCGCGACCGCCATTACAACCGTACTCTACATTAAAAAAGCCGGAATCACTTGTTAAGGTAAAACACCGAATTGCCCAACCTGTCTGGCAAACGACACTTTGACACCACCCTCCAGACCTCGGGGGACACCAATTTCTCCGCACCAAGTTTTTCAAGGAACTTAAGCACTTGCGCTGAGAAACAGTATTCAGCCTCCAGGTTTTTGTATGCCATGAAATATATATACATCTCTTTTCTTTGCACTTCACCATCCACATAGACGTGAAACTTGCTATAATCATTCACCTTACGCGAATAGAAACTTTCGCTTCCCAACAATATATATTTCTTAGGGGTCTGTTCTTTGCCGTCGAGTGTACGAAGATAATCGGATGAAGAATTAACATAAAAAGGATAGCTTTCCTTTTTATCAATCATCCCTTTCAAGTCCAAGGATTTACCGACGACCCTCTGATACACCATCAGTGTACCGCTTGTCGCATTCGTCGTAAAAATAAGGACTTCATCGGGATTCTTTCTTGAATACGAAATAAGTTCTGTAAGTTCTTTTGCAGAAAGCCTTCCGACCCCCTGCGGAGAGCTCTGCAAACCCCGTGCTTCGGCAAGTTCATTCTCTACGAAAACGGCCAAGGTGTCGTACCCGAGAAACAGCCCCACCACACAAGAATTGTCAGTAAAATAATTTGTTCGGTTATTCATTCCCGAAACATCGAGTTTATCAGCAGAAAGGACAATCGAAACATAAGGCTGCATATTCTCTTCTTTCTGCCTCACGGCCTCCTCGAACAGCAATGTCCACGCGCTTCCGCTTGGCAAGTTTATATAGATGGAGTTTTCGTACAGTTTCACATCGAGCGAATCCTCGTTCATGTTTTTAATGTAGTTTAGGACGGAACCGCCACCCGAGAAGACAAGCATCGGTTCTTTGGGCTCCACCTCCCCGGGCTGAACCTCGGTGCGCCCCCAGCTCCACCAAAGAAACACGGCAAGCAATGCTATCACAAAAGACGAGCAAATGGAGAAACGCTTCCAAAAAGCGGATGTCCGCACAGGCTCCGGAGAAACGGCCTTTGCATTGCCGTGCGCAACAGAGCTCTTCATTTTGGCCGAGGAATCGGACAAAAGATCCAGATGCTTATCGACATACCTCATTATGCGTTCTTTTGCTTTGGCCTTGAGGTCGTCGAGACTCGAATAATCGACATGGTATTTTCCGTTCCCGAGACATCCCATTATGAGTCCTTGAATGCGGGCAATATCTGCAGTCAACGATTTCCCGTCATACTCGCGCATGAACACCATGACATCGGGATGATTCTCCTCACGAAGGGATTTCGTCGCAGTAACGAACTCCTCTTCAGTCTTTGCGCCAATATAACCGTCAAGGATGAATATAACGATATCGGCATCATTGACAATGAACTTATTATAGGAGTCCTGATTTTCGTCGAAATGTTCATAGGAGTGTGCTGTGATATGTATCCCTCTGGAACTGTACAACGAACTCAGATCATTGGCAATGATTTTTATGCCATTGCGTTCCAGTTTCAGTTCCTTTGAACCAGCTATGAAAATTTTCAATTCCGCCATAGTTTCCGACACATTAAAGCAAACTCACGGTAAGTTGCTTATAATCATTCAAAAAAGTATTTTTGCGAAAGTAATAAAAAAAACAAAAATATCAAAACAAAATCCAACAAGCAACAGCAAAAAGGCAGTTAACATGAGCCGTTTTCACTCTGCCCAATACCCCTCCGCCTGCAGCACCTCCCCCATAGGGGCGGAATTACCGGCTGTCACATAGTGATTGAGGAGTGGGAGCCCTGCGCATGACCAAGCGCGGCTTGTATATATTAGACAGAAAAAGCGGACACCGTAAGATGTCCGCTTTTTGCAATTATATTACTTAACCTCCGAAGTTGTCGTACATGATAGACTTCTCTTCTACACCGAGGTCGGTGAGCATGTTCACCACGGCCTTTGACATAGGACCAGGACCGCACATGTAGTACTCGATATCCTCGGGAGCCTCGTGGTTCTTGAGGTATGTCTCGTAGATTACCTGATGTACGAAGCCTGCCGTATATTTCACACCGGCTGCATCCGCTGCAGGGTCGGGACGGTCGAGCGCGAGGTGGAAGCTGAAGTTGGGGAACTCCTTCTCCAACTGCAGGAAGTCCTCGAGATAGAACACCTCGTTAAGCGCACGCGCACCGTAGAAATATGTCATCACACGGTCGGTAGTCTTCAAGGTCTTTGTCATGTGCATAATCTGAGCACGCAACGGAGCCATACCGGCACCACCGCCGACCCACATCATCTCCTTCTTTGAGTCGAAGATAGGATGGAAGTCGCCATAAGGGCCGCTCATTATTACCTTGTCGCCCGGTTTCAATGTAAAGATGTACGAAGAAGCGATACCGCAAGGTACATCCATGAAGCCTGAACGGTCAGCCTTGAACGGAGGTGTCGCGATACGCACTGTAAGCATGATACGGTCACCCTCGGCAGGGTAGTTAGCCATTGAGTATGCACGGATTGTCTCTTCGGTGTTCTTGCACTTGAGACCGAGCAGACCGAACTTCTCCCATGCAGGCAGATATTCGTCGCCGATGAGTGCCTTGTCGATGTCCTTGTCATATGTCATGTCATATGCAGGAATCTTGATCTGTGCATAAGAACCGGGGACAAAGTCCATGTGCTCACCGGGAGGCAATGCAACGATGAACTCCTTGATGAAAGTTGCGACGTTCTTGTTGGAGATAACCTCGCACTCCCACTCCTTGACACCCATGACAGACTCGGGCACCTTGATTTCCATATCGTTTTTACACTTCACCTGACAGCCCAGACGCCAATGAGCCTGCTGCTCCTTACGTGTAAAGTGGCTTGTCTCTGAGGGAAGGATTTCACCGCCACCCTCTACTACCTGAAGTTTGCACTGGCCGCAAGAACCCTTACCGCCACAAGCCGAAGGAAGGTAGATGCCGTTCTCGGCCAATGTGCCGAGCAATGCACCGCCGGCCGCAACCTCAACCTCTTTCTCGCCATTAATCTTGACCTTGATGTTACCGCCGGGCAAAAGGAAGCGTTTCGCTACAAGCAGAATTATAACCAACACGAGGATGATTACAAGGAATACTGCTATACTTGATAATATAAGTGTTGTATTCATATCTATATCATTTTATAATCAAATACCATTGTCGGCTGCGTCACACTTGTCCGATGCGCACTGTACCTGCTCAACGGCAGCCTTATCCTCTGTATCGACCTTGACACCCGAGAAGCACATGAACGCCATGGCCATAAGACCTACCGTGATGAATGCTATACCAAGACCACGGAGCGGCTTGGGTACATTGCTGTATTCCATTTTCTCACGGATAGCGGCAAAGAGTACAATAGCCATCATCCAACCGAGACCTGAACCGATTGCAAATGCGATTGAATCCCAAATGCTTGTGATTGCCTGACTGTTGCTGGGGTCGAGACCTATTCTCTGCTGCATAAAGAGCGAACCACCCATGATGGCGCAGTTAACGGCAATAAGAGGAAGGAAGATACCCAACTGGCTGTAAAGCGCAGGAGCATAACGCTCGACAATCATCTCTACAAGCTGTACGATACCTGCAATCACCGCAATGAAAAGGATGAATGCAAGGAATGTGAGATCGACACCGGCAATTCCGTCAGCTGCAAGCACCTCTGTCTGCAACAGGTAGTTGACAGGCAATGTTATAAGTTGTACGAATACTACCGCAATACCCAATCCAACGGCTGTCTTGACGCTCTTAGATACAGCCAAGAACGAACACATACCCAGGAAGAAGGCAAATACCATATTGTCCACGAAAATCGAACGGACAAGTAAATCAAAAAAATGTTCCATAATTATAATTCTTTTCTGTATCTAATAATTATTTCTCCTGAAGATTCTTGTCCTTAGCTCTCTGGAACCATACGATGCAGGCAATCAGGAAGAATGCCATAGGCGCCATGAGCATAAGACCGTTGTTCAAATAACCGGCATCATAGAAGCTCTGAGGTATAATCTGGATACCGAGAAGTGCACCAGAGCCGAAGAACTCGCGGAAGAATGCCACGATTATCAATATCATTGCATAACCCAAACCGTTGCCGATACCATCGAGGAACGAAGGCCAAGGCTTGTTCTGCATTGCAAAAGCCTCGAGACGTCCCATGAGGATACAGTTGGTAATGATAAGACCGATATATACCGACAACTGAACGCTTACATCATATGCGAAAGCTTTGAGCACCTCGCTCACCAATGTAACGAGAGCTGCCACTACAACCAACTGAACGATGATACGTATGCGGTTGGGGATTGTGTTGCGGATAAGAGAGATTATCACGTTTGCCATTGCCACGATAACGGTCACTGAAAGACCCATTACGATAGCCGGCTCCAATTTGTTCGTTACCGCAAGTGCCGAACAGATACCGAGCACCTGTACTGTAACAGGGTTCTCTTTGAGAAGAGGAGTCTTGAACGCCTCTTTATTTTTCTTTGAAAAAAGTCCCATATTTATACCTCCTCTTTACTTTGCTGATTCAACATTTTTCTCACCCTCTTTCTTGAGGAACTCGAAGTAAGGAGCCAACTTGCGCTTGAGCATATCGTTCACACCGTTACAAGTAATTGTTGCACCCGAAACTGCATCTATGTGAAACTCTTCGCCGGCTGACTTACCCTTCTCTACGGTAAGGCCTACAGCGCCGTTCTCGTCGAAGACCTTTGTCACCTTGTCGGTAAAACGGTCCTGGAACTTATCGCTGGCAATCTCGGCACCGAGACCCGGTGTTTCGCTTGCATGAGAGAAATAGACACCATAGATTGTGTTGCAGTCATCATTCAAGGCTATATAACCCCAGATGGCACCCCACAGACCGTTACCCACTACGGGAACGACATACTTTGTCCCACCATCCACCTTTGCTACATACAAAGGAAGGTTGTTCTCGTCAATCTTGTCGTTGGGAACATCAAAACCGCCTTCGGTCTTCACACCGCCCTTTTCGTCAACGATGTACTCGCGAAGAGTCTTCGGGTCCTTGTTGTCGGCAAATACCTCGAGATACTTGTCTGCCGGATTTTCCAAAGAAGCAACATCAATGTTCAATGATGAAAGAATCTGCTTCTTCTTGTCAAGTTCTACATTGGCATCCTGAGTCGATTTCAATGCCGAGTTAGTGAAAGCAAGCAGGAACGCTACAATCACTACCACTACAACAGAATATACAACTGCATATACATCGCTGTTCGTGTCCAGGCCTTTCTTCTCCTTCTTGCCATCCTTGACAACATCGAACTCTGAGGCTCCCGCCTTGCAAAGAGGACACACAGCAGGTGCCTCATTGCCTTCGTGCACGTAACCGCACACTTTACAAACATATTTCTTTGTAGCCATATCTTTAGTTCTTTTTTGTTACACGTTTAGCGCGGGCGTTCACGTTGGACTGCACTACACAGTAGTCAATGAAAGGAGCCACGACGTTCATAAGCAGAATAGCCAACATCATACCTTCGGGATAACCAGGGTTCAGCACACGGATAAGGATAGCCATGGCACCGATACCGAAACCATAGATGTATTTTCCCGTCTCTGTGCGAGCAGATGTTACAGGGTCAGTTGCCATAAAGACTGCACCGAAACAGAAACCACCGAGAATGAGGTGCTGCCAGAATGGAACATGAGCCATTGCATTAGACTCGGGCATTACAGAATCGAAGAAGAGAGACATTGCAATACCGCCCACGAATACGCTGGCCATAATCTTCCAGCTTGCCACGCCTGTGTAAAGGAGAAGCGCAGCTCCGAGAGCAATTGCTATAACGCTTGTCTCACCGATTGAACCGGGCATTGTACCTACAATCATATCGCATGTGGTCAAATCGCACGCACCGCTGTTGCTCAACTGTGACAAAGCTGTAGCACATGTATATGCATCAACATTGGCAACAGTGTGGCCAAGGCCGATAACCTCTTCGGTAGCCACCCATACAGAGTCACCAGAGATTACAGAAGGGTATGCGAAGAAGATGAACGCACGTGCAATGAGCGCGACGTTGACGATGTTCATACCTGTACCGCCGAACACCTCCTTGGCAAAAATTACCGCAAACGCAGTTGCAATGGCAAGAATCCACAAAGGACAACCTACAGGAACAATCATCGGGATAAGGATACCCGAAACAAGGAATCCCTCGTGTATCTCTTCGTTCTTCCACTGTGCTACGGTAAACTCGATACCGAGACCCACGATGTAGGAAACGGCAATCTTCGGCAACATTACAACCAATCCGTAGAGGAACATGCTGAACCAGCTTGTTGACTCAACGGCAGCGGGACCTGCAGCAATAGCATTCTGAAGTCCGATATTGTACATACCGAAAAGCATCGCCGGTACAAGGGCAATTACAACCAGCGACATGATGCGCTTGCTGTCTATTGCATCGTGAATGTTAACGCCACTCTTTGAGGTGTCGTTAGGCACGAACAGGAATGTCTCAAAACCATCGAACAGAGAACGGAAAGCGTGCAACTTGCCACCCTCCTCGAACTTTGGTTTAATTTTATCTATATAATTTCTCAAAAATTTCATACGACTATATTTTATTTTGCATTGAAACTAAACTCGTATAATCAGCACATCTCGGCACGGAGTTTGTCAAGGCCTTCGCGGACAATGCGCTGCAACTCCAGTTTAGAAGAGTCAACGAACTCGCAAAGTGCGAAATCCTCGGGTGCAACCTCATAGATACCAAGTTGTTCCATCTTGTCAATATTACCTGTTATGATTGCCTTCAACAAGTACTCAGGATAGATATCCATAGGGAATACCTTGTCGTACTCGTTTGACATAATCATGTGACGCTCACCTCCCTTAATGCGGGCATCGATAGTATATTTGCGCTTGGGGCAGAGCCAGCTGAAATAACTGCGGCTTGTGCTGTACATGCCAAAACGTGGCATAGCCCAACCAAGTATATCAGCATCATTCATAATCTCAGGAATTACGGTGACCTCTGTAGAGAAAGCACCCAAGAAGCCATCGGCTGTTGTCTTCTTACCGGTAAGCACGTTTCCGTCAATAACGCGGTTCTCATACTTATCCTCGAGACGGCCTGCAAGCAGGTTGCTTATCTGCGTACCGAGAACTGCCTTGCTGTATGCAGGGTTCTTCACTTCGCTGCCGACAAGGGCAATGGTACGCGTCATGTCAACTACGCCCTTGTTGAAAAGACGGCCGATGAAGATCACCTCCTCTGCACCGATTGTCCAAACAATCTCGCCTTTGTTTACAGGTGCTGTATGGTTAATCTGTACACCCACGTTTCCGGCCGGGTGGGGTCCCTTGAAGATTGTGGTCTTCACGTTCTTGGCAACGAGAAGAGCTGTTGACTTCTGGCAAGCGCAGATACCGAGATGAACAGGGGCGATGCGTGAAAGAGCATCGAGACCGGTCTGGAAATCTGCTTCATTACCTTTGAGGGCTACCTCAAAATCTACCGCTAAAGGCTTTGAATCGAAAGCTGACACATAGATGGCGCGTGGAGTGTCGGTTGGAGTCGCAATGACATCATAGGGTCTCTGACGCATGAACGCGAAAAGACCGGCCTTGAGAAGGTCTGCCTTAATCTCGTCCGCCGAAAGCGACAGGACATCCTTTGCCTTATAGGCCACTGACTCGAACTTGCCGTCTGACTCGACGACTACGCTTAGAACGCGTCTTCTCTCACCGCGGTTAACCGCTACAACCTTTCCGCTCACGGGCGAAACAAATTGCAATTCAGGATTTGCTTTGTCAACAAAAAGGGTATCACCTGCCTTGACCGTGTCCTCGGGTTTAACAACAACCTTGGGAGTAACACGAGTAAAATCAGCTGGCATCAAAGCATAAAGCTTAGCCGGCTCCATTGAGACAAACTCAGAAACCGGAGCACCTTTTAGATTGATATTCAATCCTTTAGAAATTTTTACGACTCTGTGCATATAATTTGTGTTACGTTAGTACATTATCCGTTACAAATTTAGAGAAAAATTTCCGCATTAGTAACAAGAATTTTTAAAATATTTTAAATTTTCATACAGCTTCCGAATCACAAGCCGTAAGGAGCAGCTTTCTCTTGCCTGAATTCCACGTACCGGTTCTTCCATCATCGTAGTGGCAGACATGCCGGTCTGCCCAAAGAAAGTAATGATGTAGTGGATGGAATAACCAGCACAAATCAACCGTCACAAATTAAAAAATCAACTCCTCAACTCGGTAGATTGTTTTGAGTTGAGGAGTTGATTACAAGGCTATTTTGTTAGCAAATTATTTTGAACAGAACGGACTGACAGACCGTAGTAGCGGTCGTTGTAGTCCCAATTCCACCCTAATTTACATGAGCAACGTCATCTTCGAGGTCAAGAACGGTTTTTTATCGACAGTGCCATAACTACTCTTTGCGCAATACTTGCTAATTGCATTTTCGTTGGGTAAAAAACAGTAGAAGCATCCTGTGGGATACCATAAAAAATGGGAGAATACCTCACGGCATTCTCCCACATCTATTAAGTAAGTAATTTATCACTCAGCTACTGCAGGTGCAGATTCTTCAGTTGCAACAGCTGCTGCCTCTACTGCAGGCGCATCGGCCTTCTTTGTAGAACGACGGCGGCGTGTCTTCTTGGCCTGAGTCTTAGCCATGTTCTCGTTGTAGTCAACGAGCTCAATGAAGCACATCTGTGCTGCGTCACCAAGACGTGTACCAAGCTTGATGATACGTGTGTAACCACCGGGACGCTCAGCAACCTTTACAGAAACCTCCTTGAAGAGCTCTGTAACTGCCTCCTTGCTCTGGAGGTAGCTGAACACTACACGACGTGAGTTTGTAGTATCATCCTTTGACTTTGTTATAAGTGGCTCAACGAACTTCTTCAGTTCCTTAGCCTTTGCAAGAGTCGTAGTGATTCTTTTGTGCATGATCAGAGAAACTGCCATGTTTGAAAGCATCGCGTTTCTGTGAGATGCAGTACGACCCAAATGGTTGAAAGATTTCTTATGTCTCATAATTATTCTTTATCTAATTTGTATTTTGAAATATCTGTTCCAAACGAAAGATTCAGACTCTCGAGCAAATCATCAAGCTCAGTGAGCGATTTCTTACCAAAGTTGCGGAACTTAAGAAGGTCGGTCTTGTTGTACTGAACGAGCTGACCGAGTGTCTCAACATCTGCAGCCTTCAAACAGTTGAGGGCACGTACTGAAAGGTTGAGGTCAACAAGCTTGCTCTTCAGCAACTGACGCATGTGCAATACCTCCTCATCAAACTCCTCGTTACCGTCGAGATCGGCAGATTCGATGGCAATCTTCCCGTCAGAGAAGAGCATGAAGTGATAGATAAGGATCTTTGCAGCCTCCTTAAGGGCATCCTTCGGGTGAATGGAACCATCTGTCTCAATCTCAAGAAGCAAGCGGTCATAGTCGGTCTTCTGCTCAACGCGGAACGGCTCGCGCTCGTACTTGACATTGCGTATAGGAGTGTATATCGAGTCGATCGGAATCATCGTGGGCTCAGTACAGAACTCACGGTTCTCATCAGCAGGAACGTATCCACGTCCCTTGTTGATGCTGATTTCAATCTGCATTTTAGCCGATGAGTCTAAATGGCAAATGACTAACTCGGGATTTAACACTTCAAATCCAGTTAAATACTTACCAATCTCACCTGCAGTGAACACCTCGGTGTTCTCTACATTGATTGAGACCTTCTCAGTTTCGAAATCCTCTACGATTCTTTTGAATCTGACCTTCTTAAGGTTGAGGATGATATTGGTAACGTCCTCCTTTACACCGGGAACAGTAGCGAACTCGTGCTCAACACCGGCAATCTTGATGCAATTGATTGCAAAGCCTTCGAGTGAAGACAACAAGATACGACGCAATGCGTTGCCCACTGTAGTTGCGAAGCCGGGCTCCAAAGGACGGAATTCGAACTTTCCGAAGAAATCGTTCGCTTCCAACATCACCACCTTATCGGGTTTTTGAAATGTTAATATCGCCATTATCAAATATTAATTTTTGCTATACAACTCAACGATTAACTGCTCCTTGATGTTCTCGGGAATCTCAGAACGCTCAGGTACGCTCAAGAACTTACCTGCCATCTCAGACTCGTTCCACTCCAACCAAGGATACTTGCTGTGGTTAAGACCAGCCAAAGAGTTCTGGATAACCTCGAGTGACTTTGAACGCTCGCGTACACCAATTACCTGACCGGGCTTGATGTGACGTGAAGGAATGTTACATACCTTGCCGTCAACAACAATGTGGCAGTGGCTTACCAACTGACGTGCAGCTGCACGTGTGGGGGCGATACCGAGACGATAAACTACGTTATCGAGACGAGCCTCAAGGTTCTGCAAGAGAACCTCACCGGTAATACCGGGAGCTGAATCAGCCTTCTTGAATGTATTGCGGAACTGTTTCTCCAACACTCCGTATGTGTATTTTGCTTTCTGCTTCTCTGCAAGCATCACACCATACTCTGAAGTCTTGCGACGACGATTGTTACCGTGCTGACCGGGAGCATAGTTCTTCTTTGAAAGCACTTTGTCTGCGCCGAAGATAGGCTCACCGAAACGGCGTGCTATCTTGCTTTTTGGTCCTGTATATCTAGCCATTTTCTATCTCTTAAATAAATTGTTATACTCTTCTTCTCTTAGGAGGACGGCATCCGTTGTGTGGCAGTGGTGTTACGTCAATGATCTCTGTAACCTCAATACCGGCATTGTGTACAGTACGGATTGCTGACTCACGACCGTTACCCGGTCCCTTAACGTATGCTTTAACCTTGCGCAAGCCAAGATCGAAAGCGATCTTTGAGCAAGCCTCGGCAGCCATTTGAGCAGCATAAGGAGTGTTCTTCTTAGAACCTCTGAAGCCCATCTTTCCTGCAGATGACCAAGAGATAACCTGACCCTCATCATTAGCCAGACAAACAATGATATTGTTAAATGACGAATGAACATGAAGTTGTCCGTTAGCTCCGACCTTCACATTTCTCTTCTTTGTTGCAACTGTTTTCTTTGCCATATTACTTACTTATTATTTTGTAGCTTTTTTCTTGTTAGCAACTGTCTTCTTACGTCCCTTACGTGTACGAGCGTTGTTCTTTGTGCTCTGACCACGAACTGGCAAACCGTTACGATGACGAATGCCGCGGTAGCAACCGATATCCATCAAACGCTTGATGTTCAGCTGGATCTCTGAACGGAGATCACCCTCTACCTTGTACTCTGCACCAATGACCTCACGTACCTTTGCTGCCATGTCATCGGTCCAATCCTGAACCTTGATGTTACGGTCAACACCAGCTTTGTCAAGGATCTTGGCTGCACTGCTGCGTCCAATACCATAGATGTATGTCAACGCAATCTCTCCTCTCTTGTTCTGAGGAATATCTACACCAACTATTCTTATAGCCATATACTTAATATGTTTTTAATTACTTACTTTAATTATCCCTGACGAAGTTTGAACTTGGGGTTCTTCTTGTTGATCAGGTACAAACGACCGTTTCTGCGAACGATTTTGCAGTCCGGAGTACGTTTCTTAATAGATGCTTTAACTTTCATAGTTATATTGTTTTTTTATTTATATCGGAACACGATTCTTCCCTTTGTCAAGTCGTATGGAGTCATCTCCAGTCTTACCTTGTCACCAGGAAGTATCTTTATGTAGTGCATTCTCATCTTGCCTGAGAGGTGAGCAATTACCTCATAACCGTTCTGCAGTTCAACGCGGAACATGGCATTTGACAATGCCTCTACAATTGTACCATCCTGTTCAATAGCATTCTGTTTAGCCATATCAATATCCTTTTTTACTTAAGACTTCTTCTACATAGTCGAACGATGACAATATGTCGGCACCGTTTTTACCCACGGCAATAGTATGCTCGAAATGCGCCGCATTCTTTCTGTCGCGAGTCCTCACCGTCCAGCCGTCACGTTCCATGAAGATCTGACGCTTTCCGAGAGTAATCATAGGCTCAATCGCAATGCACATACCCTGACGGAGCTGCAGGCCGTTTCCCTTGCGCCCGTAATTAGGCACCTCGGGTGACTCATGCATCTCACGGCCGATACCGTGTCCTACGAATTCACGCACAACTCCGAAACCGTTCTGTTCGCAATGAGTCTGCACTGCAGAACCGATATCACCGAGACGTTTGCCGTGAACCGCCTGTTCAATACCTTTATAAAGAGACTCCTTGGTTACTTGCAGAAGCTTTTTTGTCGCTTCGTCAACCTCGCCCACACAGAATGTATAGCAGGAATCTCCACAGAAACCGTCAAGCTTTGTTCCACAATCGACCGATATGATATCGCCCTCTCTAAGAGGAACATCGTTTGGGATCCCGTGCACCACAACATCGTTGACCGATGCGCAAATAGAACCCGGGAACGGAGTACCTTCGTGGTTCGGATATCCCTTGAATGTCGGGATGGCTCCGTTGTCACGGATGAACTCTTCGGCAACCCTATCGAGCTGTCTGGTAGTCACACCTGGCTCTATTATTTTAGCTACTTCGGCAAGCGCCTTGCCTACAAGCAGATTTGCCTGCCGAAGTAGTTCTATTTCATCAGCTGTCTTAAGAAATATCATTCTTAGCTCAACGAATTATTCCGTACGACCCTTAATGCGGCCTGAAGTCAACAGACCGTCATAATGTCTCATCATAAGATGGCTCTCGATCTGCTGCAATGTATCGAGGATAACACCTACGAGAATGAGCAGCGATGTGCCACCGAAGAAGCTTGCGAACTCGGGCTGAACGTTAAGCAGACCTGCCAATACAGGGAGAACTGCTATACCAGCAAGGAACAATGAACCAGGGAAAGTAATTCGGGACATTACTGTATCGATATACTCGGCTGTTGCCTTGCCTGGCTTTATTCCCGGGATGAAGCCGTTGTTGCGCTTCATGTCCTCGGCCATCTGCACCGGATTGATAGTAATCGCAGTGTAGAAGTATGTGAACATTATGATAAGTACCGCAAATATCAAGTTGTACAACCAGCTTGTATGGTCTGACAAAAGTGCAGCTACACCGTCACTGGATGTATTGTATCCCATGATGGCCATCGGGATGAACATGATTGCCTGAGCAAAGATGATAGGCATCACATTAGCCGAATTGACCTTCAAAGGGAGGTACTGACGCGCACCGGAAACTGCCGCACCGCCTGTTGACTGCTTTGCATACTGTACGGGGATCTTGCGTGTACCGCGCAGAAGCGCAACACCGGCACAGAGAACCAACAGAAGCAGCACAATCTCGAAGAGGAACATCACCATACCGCCACCTGAAGCACCAGTCATTCTCTGAGTAAACTCCTGGAAGAATGCTCTTGGCAGACGAGCGATAATACCGACCATGATTATGATTGAAACACCGTTTCCGATACCCTTGTCAGTAATACGCTCACCCAACCAGAGGATGAACATACTGCCTGCTGCAAGGACGATTGTTGAAGAAACGTAGTTGATGTTCACAGTCACATCACCGGGAAGGATAGCCTGCAGGCTTGAAAGGTATGCAATTGCCTGCGGGATAAGTATCGCCAAGGTCAAGTAACGGGTGTACTGGTTCAACTTGCGGCGTCCGCTCTCACCCTCGCGCTGCATCTTCTGGAAAGAAGGAACAGCCAATCCGAGCAACTGGATTACAATTGACGCGGAAATGTATGGCATGATACCAAGTGCAAAAATTGAAGCATTGGTAAACGCGCCACCCGAGAACATGTCGAGCAGAGACATCAAACCATCTGCAGAACTGCTTGCCGCAGCTGCATCCTCATGACTTGAGAGGACAGCAGCGTTGACACCCGGAAGGACCACATAAGAACCGAAACGGTATATTGCCACGAAGAGCAATGTTATACCGATACGGGTTCTGAGTTCCTGGACCTTCCAGATGTTCTTTATGGTCTGGACAAATTTAAGGTTTGATATTTTATTTGCCATTTTTTAAAGCTTTACTACTGTACCACCTACTGCCTCGATAGCCTCGATAGCCTTCTGAGAGAAAGCGTGAGCCTCTACAGTCAGCTTTGCAGTCAAAGTACCGTTCGCCAACACCTTAACAAGCTGCTTAGATGAGATGAAGCCGGCAGCGACCAAAGCCTGAACATTGATAGTCTCCAAAGACTTGCTCTCGGCAAGAGCCTGGAGAGTAGACAAGTTGATAGCCTTATATTCTACTCTATTGATATTTTTAAAGCCGTACTTGGGCACGCGACGCTGCAAAGGCATCTGACCACCCTCGAAACCGATCTTCTTGCTGTAGCCAGAACGTGACTTGGCACCCTTGTGACCACGTGTAGAAGTACCACCTCTACCCGATCCTGTACCACGTCCAATTCTTTTGCGAGCCTTAACAGCACCCTCGGCTGGCTTAAGATTATTTAATTTCATAACAGAATTCTTTTAATAGTTAATTACTCTTCAACAATGGCAACCAAATGCTGAACCTTCTTAATCATGCCGCGGATAGCTGCGTTATCGGGACGCTCCACTACCTTGTTCATCTTGGTAAGACCAAGAGCATCGAGTGTCAGTTTCTGTGTCTTAGGAGCACCGATACGACTTTTTACCTGTTTAATCTTTATTGTAGCCATAATTAAATTCTCCTTATCCGTTAAAAACCTTACTCATGCTTACACCTCTGTTCTGGGCAACCATGCGTGCGTCACGCATCTCGCTCAAAGCTGCAATTGTAGCCTTAACCAAGTTGTGGGGGTTAGAAGAACCCTTAGACTTAGCAAGAACGTCAGTGATACCAACACTCTCCAATACGGCACGCATCGCACCACCGGCAACAACTCCGGTACCGTGTGATGCAGGCTTGATGAAGACCTCAGCACCACCGAAGTGAGCTGACTGCTCGTGGGGAACTGTACCCTTGAGTACAGGTACACGAACAAGGTTCTTCTTTGCTGCCTCTACACCTTTGGCAATAGCTGCAGTTACCTCGCTTGCCTTACCAAGACCATAACCGATGATGCCATTCTCGTTACCAACAACAACGATTGCCGAGAAACTGAATGTACGACCACCCTTTGTAACCTTGGTTACGCGGTTGATAGCAACCAATCTATCTTTCAATTCAACGTCGTTTGCGACTTTTACTCTATTATTAACTGCCATATCCTTTAGAATTTAAGACCACCATTACGTGCAGCGTCAGCTACTTCCTTAACTCTTCCGTGGTAGAGGTAACCGTTACGGTCGAAAACAACAGCTGTAATACCAGCCTCGATTGCCTTCTTCGCGATCAACTCACCTACTTTTGCAGCCTGCTCCTTCTTGGGCATTGCCTCAAGACCGAGAGACGATGCGGCAGCCAATGTGCGACCTGTCTGGTCATTGATTATCTGAACATAGATCTGCTTGTTGCTGCGGAAAACGCTCATGCGTGGACGCTCTGCAACACCTGAGATCTTGTTGCGCACTCTATACTTAATCTTGGTACGTCTTTCTATCTTTGTTGTCATATGCTTACTGTTTTACTGAATTATTTAGCACCTGCCGACTTACCAGACTTGCGACGGATAATCTCGCCAACAAACTTGACACCCTTACCCTTGTATGGCTCAGGCTTGCGGAATGAGCGGATCTTCGCACAAATCAGACCAAGCAACTCTTTGTTGCAAGACTCCAATATGATAAGCGGGTTCTTATTTCTCTCAGACTTAGTCTCAATCTTAACCTCTGCAGGGAACTGCATATAGATTGGGTGAGTAAAACCAAGCAACAACTCAATAGCATTGTTGGGCTTATCGTTCACACGATAACCTACACCGACGAGCTCAAGCTCTTTTCTGAAACCGGCAGAAACACCGATTACCATGTTGTTGATAAGAGCACGATAGAGACCGTGATAAGCGTGCTGCTGCTTTGTAGCCTCAGCATAAGTCTCGCAATCAGCATACTTTACTGTAAGTGTGCCGTCCTCTACAACAACTGCGATAGAAGGATCAACCTTCTGAGAGAGCTCACCTTTAGGACCTTTTACAGTGATTACGTTCTCGTCACTTACTGTAACGGTAACGTTTGCGGGAATACTAATGGGTAATTTACCAATTCTAGACATTGCTCAATCCTCCTTATTAGTAGACATAGCAGAGAACCTCACCACCGATTCTCTCGGCAGCAGCCTCCTTGTCTGTCATTACACCTTTGGATGTCGACAAAATAGCGATACCCAATCCATTGATCACTCTGGGCATATCTTTGTATGCCGTATAACGGCGCAAACCGGGTGAAGAAACGCGAACCAAGTTCTTGATTGCGTTTACCTTGTTTACAGCGTCGTACTTCAAGGCAATCTTGATTGTGCCTTGAGGGCCATCCTCGATGAACTTGTAGTTCAAGATGTAACCCTTCTCAAAAAGAATCTTTGTAATCTCCTTCTTGAGGTTAGAGGCAGGAACTTCTACCACTCTGTGCTTAGCTTGAATGGCATTTCTCAACCTCGTCAAATAATCTGCAATAGGATCTGTCATAAAAAATGATTTTAAATTGATCAGGACTTCCCTGACAATATTTATATTAAACACTCAAAAAATTACCAGCTGGCTTTTCTTACACCTGGGATAAGACCCTGTGATGCCATCTCACGGAACTGAATACGTGAAATGCCGAAAAGACGAATATAACCCTTGGGACGACCTGTCAACTTGCAACGGTTGTGCATGCGGATAGGGTTAGAATTCAAGGGCAATGCCTGCAACTTGCGTGCTGCCTCATAAGCCTCTTCAGGAGAACCTGTGTTAACGACCTTCTTGAGAGCCTCGCGCTTTGCAGCATATTTCTTGGCCAACTTTGCACGCTTTACCTCGCGTGCTTTCATTGATTCTTTTGCCATAGTCTGATTATGTTATTTTATTTTTTAAAAGGAAGACCAAACTCTTTCAACAGGGCAAAACCCTCTTCGTCTGTCTTGGCAGTTGTCACGAATGTGATGTTCATACCGTTAAGACGCATGATGTTGTCGATGTTGATCTCGGGGAAGATAATCTGCTCCTTGATACCCAAAGAGTAGTTACCGTTACCGTCGAACTTGCTCTCGATACCCTTGAAGTCGCGGATACGGGGAAGTGCCACGCGAACCAGACGCTCAAGGAACTCATACATGCGCTCGCGACGCAGAGTTACCATTACGCCGATAGGCATCTTCTTACGCAACTTGAAGTTTGAAATATCCTTACGTGAAACAGTGGCAACGGCCTTCTGACCTGTGATGGCTGTAATCTCGTTGATTGCGACATCGATGATCTTCTTGTCCTGAGTAGCTGCACCAAGACCCTCGTTGATAACGATCTTCTTGAGTACAGGTACCTGCATTGAAGATGAATAGTTGAACTGCTTCATCAAAGCCGGAGCAATACGCTCGGCATATTCTTTTTTAAGGCTAGCTGTATTACCCATCATTAAATCTCCTCTCCTGATTTTTTAGCATAACGAACCTTCTTACCCTCGGCATTTACCTTGCGGCCGATACGTGTAGCTGCACCTGTCTTGGGATCAACCAAGTTCAGGTTCGATACGTGGATAGAAGCTTCCTGTTTTACAATACCTCCCTGGGGATTCTTTGCGCTCGGCTTCGTGCTCTTTGAAACCATGTTAACGCCCTCTACGATGGCACGGTCCTTGGCTACGAGAACCTGCAAAACCTTACCGGTCTTGCCCTTGTCCTCGCCAGCGTTTACGATGACCATATCACCTTTCTTGATATGTAATTTCTTCATTACTTCTAATTTTTAAAGATTAAAGTACCTCCGGTGCCAATGATACGACCTTGGTATAATCAGTTGCACGAAGCTCACGCGCTACAGGGCCGAAGATACGGCTACCGCGCATTTCGCCGGCATTGTTAAGCAGAATGCAAGCGTTGTCGTCGAAACGGATGTATGAACCGTCCTGACGGCGAACCTCTTTCTTGGTACGTACAATAAGAGCCTTTGAAACGACTCCCTTCTTCAAATCGCTTGAGGGGATCACGCTCTTCACAGAGACTACGATCACATCCCCTACAGAAGCATAGCGGCGACGTGTACCACCAAGTACGCGAATACAGAGTGCCTCTTTCGCACCGCTATTGTCACAAACTGTAAGTCTTGACTCAACCTGTATCATAATTACTTAACTTTTTCGATGATTTCTACTAACCTCCATCTCTTGGTCTTGCTCAAGGGACGAGTCTCCATAATGCGTACTGTATCACCTACAGAGCACTCCTGCTTCTCATCGTGTACATGATACTTCTTTGTTCTGCTCACGAATTTACCGTAGATGGGGTGCTTCTCCTTAAACTTGGCAGCAACGGTAATAGTCTTGTCCATTTTGTTGCTTACAACTATACCGGTACGCTCTTTTCTCAAATTTCTTACTTCCATAAGTCTTAATTATTTATTTAATTCGCGAGAGCGCAACTCACCCTTCATACGCGCGATATCGCGACGCAGATTCTTCAACATCTCAGGGTTCTCCAGCGGTGAAATTGCGTGATTCATCTTCATCTGGGCATAACGAGTAACATCAGCCTCAACTCTTTCCTGCAGCTCTGCTGTAGAGAGCTCTCTAATTTCTGCTATTTTCATAATTATGCCTTGTTATAATCGTAATCGCGTCTAACAATAAACTTGGTAGTAACAGGAAGCTTCTGAGCAGCAAGACGCAATGCCTCTTTTGCTACATCGAATGGAACTCCCTCAATCTCGATGAGAATACGGCCCGGTGTAACGGGGAATACAAAGCCCTCGGGATCACCCTTACCCTTACCCATACGTACATCGGCAGGCTTGCGAGTGATTGGTTTATCGGGGAAAACACGGAGCCAAACCTGACCCTGGCGCTGCATGTGGCGTGTTACCGCGATACGTGCAGCCTCAATCTGGCGGCCATTCAACCATTTGTACTGCAGACACTTGATTCCGAAAGAACCGAAAGCGAGCTGGTTACCGCGAGTTGCGAAACCCTTAGACACGCCGTGCTGCACTCTTCTATATTTTGTCTTTTTAGGCTGTAACATAATTCTTGAAATTCAATTCGTTAGCGATTGTTGTTTTTCTTACGTTTGAAGTTTCTTCCGCCAGCCTGGTTGCCACCGAAACCATTCTCCTTGCTCTGTGTAAAGTTCGGAGCCAAGTCTCTCTTACCATAGACCTCGCCACGGCAGATCCACACCTTGATACCAAGGATACCTACCTTTGTAAGGGCCTCTGTATGGCAGTAGTCGATATCGGCGCGGAATGTGTGAAGAGGAGTACGACCCTCCTTGTACATCTCTGAACGAGCCATCTCGGCACCGTTCAAACGGCCTGAAATCTGGATCTTGATACCCTCGGCACCCATACGCATCGCGCTTGCGATTGCAGTCTTGATTGCACGGCGGTATGCGATCTTGCCCTCTATCTGGCGTGCTATGCTGTTTGCAACGATTGTTGCGTCAAGCTCAAGCTTCTTAACCTCAAAAATATTGATCTGCACCTCCTTGTCAGTGATCTTCTTCAACTCCTCCTTCAATTTGTCAACTTCCTGACCACCCTTACCGATGATGATACCGGGCTTAGCGGTACAAACGGTAATTGTAACAAGTTTCAAAGTACGCTCGATGACAATCTTAGAAACGCTGGCCTTTGCCAAACGTACATTAAGGTATTTTCTGATCTTAGAATCTTCTACCAATTCGTCACCGTAGTTCTTACCACCGTACCAGTTGGAATCCCATCCTCTGATGATACCTAATCGATTACTAATTGGATTAACCTTCTGTCCCATTGCTTTCTACTTTTTTATTGTCATTATTTACTTTAGTGTCCACGTAGATAGTAACGTGGTTGGAACGCTTACGGATTCTGTATCCGCGACCCTGAGGTGCAGGACGCATACGATAAAGAGTGCGTGCCTCATCTACAAAAATCTGTGAGATGTAGAGCTCGCCGTTCTCAGCCTTGCGCTCATTCTTCTGCTCCCAGTTCGCGATAGCCGAACGCAACAGTTTCTCAACGTTGTTTGAAGCAGCCTTTGTCGAGAACTTCAAGACACCGAGTGCACGGCCAACCTCCATGCCACGTACCATATCAGCCACGAGGCGCATCTTACGGGGTGATGAAGGGATATCCTTTGCACTGGCGAAATAAAGGCTCTTACGTGCCTCTTTTCTCTTGTCAGCAGCTATTTTTTTTCTTGCTCCCATTATATTATTTAATTTAATTCAGTTTTTAAATACCTGTTTTACTTCTTACGGTTACCTGAGTGACCACGGAATGTACGTGTAGGCGCGAACTCGCCCAACTTGTGACCTACCATATTCTCAGTTACGTAAACAGGGATAAATTTATTACCGTTATGAACAGCTATAGTGTGTCCCACAAAATCGGGAGAAATCATAGAAGCACGAGCCCAAGACTTGATGACCGATTTCTTACCGCTCTCGTTCATGGCAAGCACCTTGTTCTCCAACTTTACATTGATATATGGACCTTTTTTTAATGAACGACTC
>JAZRLO010000042.1:0-10432 GCA_045646845.1 Bacteroidaceae bacterium | reverse complement strand
ATTGAACATCGGCCGAACTCGTTGCGATTGAAAATATTTTTTCACTCATTAATTTCATTGATTTTTCGTTCGTTCGCTACAAAAGTTAAAACAAGTTTTACTTTCGCTCACTTAATTGAAAAATTCGCTTGCACAAGTTTTTACCTTTCCGCTTTCCGCTTTCGCTTTGCGCAACCCTCTCCCGCTCGGCATAGCATCAAGTGAACTTGTGCTCTGCTCTCGCTTACCCGCGGCTTTCACCTTAATTTGGCCACGCCCTCAATTTCAATGAGCAGCTCGGGGCGGCACACGTCGGCAACCACATAGTGCTTCTGCACGCCCGGGTAGTGTCGCTCCATATACTCCCTTACGGCCGGGATATCGCACTCGCGCTTAACGTACACGCGCAAGAGGTCATACTGCGAACCGTTGTTATCCACGGGAATGTTCTCCTTTGATACCAACCTGTCCATAATCTCCATAGTCTCGGCCGCCTGCTCAACGGTGACAGTGCTTGGGTTGCTGCATTCGCCTTTTATGGCTGCTGTGCCCGAAATATGCACAGTGTTGCCAAGCAGCCTTGCACGCTCGAACTTTGGCGTTGTCCTCTCGCTAAGCTGTTCGATGACCTTGCCGTCGAGCACCTGTTGCGAGTAGTTGTGTGCCGCAATCTGCAGAGGGTTGTCGATGGGGCGGCTTGTTATGCCCTCGCCCTTGATGGCGCACAGCTCAACCGTCACGCTGCCCGCACTTGTGCCTATGCCTGTCGCAGCGGGGTAGCCGCCCGTCCAGTCTGCAGTGGAGTAGAATATTGAACGCGCATCGTTGAACTCCTGGTAGTTCTGGCTGCCGTCATTGAGCACCGTAATGCCCGGGAGGTAGTTCCACTGGCGGTAGATGTCGCTTGCCTTGAAGCCGTTGCTTGATAGCAACTTTGCAATGCCCTCAAAGATGTCGGTCGACTGTGCAAAGGTGCTGCCGTCGGTGTCGTGCGCAATTATGCCGCCTGTGATAATCTCGGTGCAGCCATTGCTCTTTATGAGCCTGTAGTTGCGGTGATGCTCAATGGTGGCATCGTCCCCGGCAATGTATGTGGCCTCAATGGTAACACCGCCGTGTGATGTCTTTTGCGCAATGTAGCTTGTGAGCGGCGCCTGCTCGCCGAACAGCTCCTTTACCACAGTGTTGGTGGTCGCGAGGTTCTGCTTGTATTCGCCGCCGTCGCAGGCATGACAGAAAACGACCAGCTTTATCAGCCCATCGTCTGCCACCTGTGACAACGCATCACGGAGCATCGCTTCAAACGCCCCTTCAACAGTTGATATATATATACGTTGGAATTTGTCTACCATTCTGTGCTATTCGCTTATATTACGCAAAAATACAAAAATTTTCCGTTAAATAAGCGGTTGGAGCTTACTTTATTATTACTGTTGTTCCAGTTTGAACCTCAGGCGCAGTGTGCCGTTCTCAAACGTGTGGCTAATAATCTTGAACCGGCCAATCTCGCTTGTATTTTCAACGTGCGTTCCAATGCAGGCACACACATCGTAATCGCCCACACGCACAATGCGCAGTGTTTCGCTTGCATCGGCCGGCAGCTTGCTCAAATCGACCCCGTCGGGGACATTCTCGCGTGTCACAAATCCAATGGTGATAAGCAAGTTCTGGCTAATTACGTCATTGACCTGCTGCTCAATGGCTGCAATCTGCTCCTCGCTTGGCGCACAGGGCAGGGTGTAGTCGCACTTGCTCTTCTTGCGCTCAATGTGCGCGTTACGGCTGCGCCCGCACCCGAACATACGCACCATCGTTTGGTTAAGGATGTGCTCCACGGTGTGCATTGGCGGGTACTCCGCCTTGTTATGGTTGTTGAGTTGGGGTGTTTCTGTGGTCATTGGTTCTGTTGGTTTATGAGGTTTACAACTACTTTTACCATTATGTCTTTCTCTTCGGTGCGGCTTTCGGCAATCATCAGCGTGAGGGCAACAAGGGTGTTGTCGGCTATTCGTTTGCTTCCGTCGGCGCGGTAGAGAATGCCGTTACGCTCCATAAACCAAAGGAACAGCATTGCTGCTATGCGTTTGTTGCCGTCGCTGAATGAGTGGTTCTTTGTTACAAGATAGAGTAGCATCGCAGCTTTCTCTTCAACACTTGGGTATAATTCTACACCGCCGAAAGTCTGGTATATCTGCCCGATTGAGCTTTTGAAAGAGTTGTCTTTTTCGTTTGCAAACAGGTTGCTCTCGCCGAATTTCTCTTTTAGGCTCAAAATCGCTTCCATCGCATTTTCGTATGTTGCGTGGAAACGCTCTTCTTTTGTTGTGTTTTCAATTGTCAGTTGCTGATAGTCGTAGCGGTCAAGGGTGTCAAGAGCATATACATAGTCGTTTACAACAGAGAAAAGTCCTTTCGATTGCTCATCGGTGAGTCTCTCTTGGGTGTTTACGGTGTGAGCAAGCAAGCGGACTACATCCTTGAGTTCGTTATAATGCTCAAGTCTAAGCTTATCGTTTATGGCGTAACCTTTTACAATGTAGTCCTTCAGCACTTTGTTTGCCCAAATGCGGAATTGTGTGCCTCGTTTGCTTTTTATGCGGTAGCCGACGGAAATAATGACATCTAGACTATAAACCTTTGTTGGTTTGTATTTGGAAAAAGTATTATGCAAAATTTGCATATTACTATTTTCTTCAAGTTCTCCCTCTTTAAATACATTGGCAATATGTCTTGCAACTACTGATTGGTCTTTATCAAATAATAGACTCATCTGTGCTTGCGAAAGCCATACTGTTTCATTCTCCAACTTTACATCAAGCGAAATGGTGTTGTCATCGCTCGTGTATATAGCTATTGGTGATGCGTCAAACTCGCCGTTATGCATAGGCGGGAACTCCGCCTTATTGTGGTTGTTGAGTTGTGGGGCATCATAGCCCTCACGGACTACGTTGGTTAATTCCGCCCTTTCAGGGCTGTGTTGTGCTGTTTTCATATTATCGTATTCTCATATTCTCATATTCTCATAGCCCTCGCGGACATATCCATAGCCCTCACGGACTATGCTGGGTAATGTCGCCCTTTCAGGGCTGTGGTTGATGTTGTTTGTGCTCATAGCCCTTGCTTCTCATAGCCCTCACGGGCTATGCTGGGTAATGTCACCCCGTTGGGGCTTTTGTTCCCATTTGCGTTCTTCGTATGGCGAAATTATCACCCCCTTGGGGTTATTGGTCTGTAAACATGTAGCCCCGTAGGGGCGGTATTATATAGCATAGTCCGTTAGGGCTATGTCAATAATGTCAAAACCAATATAGCCCTGTATGGGCGAAATTATATGGTGTAGTCCTGACTGGACTATGCAAATTATATATACCTGTCATCATATTCAATGTTGTAGGCCTTGAGCAACGCTATCAATTCCTCTCTTGCATCAGCTTTTTTATGGTGCTCCTCTTGCGCTTTTATATATTCCGTCGTTTTCTCTATTACTGATTGACTGACGGAAAATGCTCCATATCCCTCTTGCCATGCAAATGCTCTGTAATAACCGTCTTTCTGGCGCAACCATTTCGACGAATTTGCTTTTATTGTTGCAACAAGTTTGCTCAAAGCTAGATTCTTGTTCAAGGTACACAATATATGTATATGGTTGGTTGTGCCTCCCACACATAATGAGTGGCATTCACAGCTCTTTACAATTCCTGCAATGTATGAGAATATCTCGGTGAGATCTTCTTTCCGCATTGTTCTCTCCCTGTTCTTTGTTGAGAAAACAATATGGATATAATTCTTTGCTAATGATTGTGCCATTGATTTGTATTGTTCACACGTGTGCAAATTTTGCATACATGATGTCTTTATGCAAAAATAGACAAAAAAAACGTAGCAGCCAATAACAATTTCAGTTGTCGTATAAAATGCGACAACTGAAATTCCAGGTATGTGCAAATAATGCACATTGCAAGATTTATGCGACAAAACATACACCGACGATCCGGTGGGGTAATTTAGAGTCAGTATTTGAACGCACATTGTGAAAATTTGCTATCTTTGTGGCATTACGCGAATTCTGATAACAAACAATTGAAATAAACAAAACCTATGAAACATCTAAACACTTTCCAAGGACTCATTCTAGCCTTTTTGCTTCTCTGTTCAAGCACGGTCTGGGCTTATGATTTTGAGGTCAACGGTATCTTTTACAACATCATTGATGCTGCTGGGCTTACGGTTGAGGTTACGTCCGGCGGCGTGAAGTACAGTGGCAATGTCGTTGTTCCGGGGAGTGTGGAGCATGATGCTAAACTCTACACGGTCACAGCCATTGGCAACAATGCGTTCAAAAGCTGTAGTGGGCTTGCGAATGTTGAAATCCCAAGCAGTGTCACAAGCATCGGAAGCAATGCTTTCAATGCCTGTACATCGCTTACTTGCGTTATCATTCCCTGCAATGTGGCAACTATCGGCAATGCTGCGTTTGCGCGTTGTACAAACCTTGGGACTGTGGTTAATTTTTCCAGTCATAAAATATTGAAAGGCGATACAGGGAATGGACGTGTTGCCTATTCGGCAGACAAAGTGGTAAATGCGCCGAATGGCTATGTTGATGGCGATTTCGTATGGTTTGTGTCTGATGGCATAAACTATCTTGCTGGCTCTTTGAGCGATGAGCGGGATGTTGTATTGCCTGCAAATCATAAAGGTGAGAGCTATTCAATTGGTGATTATGCGTTCTATAAATATAGCTACTTGGAAAGTGTCATAATTCCAACAGGTGTAGCTGTTCTTGGCGATTCTGCTTTCTGTGATTGTAGTAGTTTGGCAAGTGTCACCATTCCTAAAACTGTTGTTAGTGTTGGAGCAGGCGCTTTTGAAAATTGTGAAAATCTCAAGAGTGTAGATGTTGACAATATTGCAGCCTGGTGCAATATTGATTTTGAAAACATTCTTTCCAATCCGCTCTATTACGCCAATTTGTATTTGAACGGCGAGGCGACTGTGGATCTCGTAGTACCCGAAGGTGTCACCGAAATCAAGCCATTCGCATTCTTTAACAGTGCTTTTACCAGCATTACGCTTCCTGGTAGTCTTGAAGCCATTGGAATGGATGCCTTTTTTAACTGTGACAAGGTGAGGGTCGTTTATAACAACTCTTCTTTGGATATTATTGCTGGATATGGTGACTATGGCTATGTGGCAGCGAATGCTTTTTGTGTGGTGACAAAAGGCGATGACACTTTCGATGTCCAGGGCGATTATATATTCACGGCAATTGATGGGATACCGTCTCTTCATTTGTATGTAGGTCATCTTACCGAAATAACTTTGCCTGCTGATTACAAGGGGAGGGAATACATCATTGGTGGCTTGGCCTTCTATGATTGCAGCAGCTTGGAAAAGGTAAACATAGGCAATGGTGTCTTGAGTGTAGGAAATCAAGCCTTTGGACTTTGCACCGGCCTTACAGATGTGACAATGGGAAATAATGTCCGGTACATCGGGGATGGCTCGTTCTATAACTGTACCGCTCTTACGGACGTAACATTTTGTAATGGCCTGGAATACATAGGAAATGACGCGTTCTATAATTGTCGTGCATTAGAGACGGTGGAAATCCCTAGTAGTGTCAAGACTATTGGAACTTCTGCATTTAGTGATTGTGCCGGTCTTGCAAGCGTTGTTGTTGGCGGCAATGTCAAAAACATTGGGCGTGATGTGTTCTATAATTGTACCGGCCTTGCAAGCGTAACGTTGTGTGATGGGCTAGAATACATTGGCGAGAGGATGTTCTATAATTGCCGTGCGCTTGAGACAGTGGGGATTCCCGGTAGTGTCAAGACTATTGGAACTTCCGCATTCGCTCGTTGCGATGCTCTTGCGAACATGGAAATTCCCCATGGCGTTACAACCATTGAGGATAATGCGTTCAGTTGGTGCACAGGCCTTACAAGCGTTGTTGTTGGCGGCAATGTCAAAAACATTGGGCGTGATGTGTTCTATAATTGTACCGGCCTTGCAAGCGTAACGTTCTGCGATGGACTGGAATACATTGGAGATAGAATATTCTATAATTGCCGTGCGCTTGAGACAGTGGAGATTCCCGGTAGTGTCAAGACTATTGGAGCTTATGCATTCGCAGGTTGCTACAGCCTTGCCAATATTGAAATTCCTAACGCTGTTACAACCATTGAGGATAATGCGTTTAGTGATTGTACCGGCCTTACAAGCGTTGTTCTTGGCGGCAATGTCAAAAACATTGGGCGTGATGTGTTCTATAATTGTACCGGCCTTGCAAGCGTAACGTTCTGCGATGGACTGGAATGCATTGGAGATAGAATGTTCTATAATTGCAGCGGACTTGCAGACATTGAAATCCCAAGTAGCATCAAAATCATTGGATGGGAAGCGTTCCACAATACAGCTTGGATGAATAATCAGCCCGAGGGGGTTGTGTATCTTGGAAATATGCTGTATGGATATAAAGGTGCAATGGTACGAGCAACGTCAATAGTCATTGAAGACGGTACTTTGGGTATCGCCAATTATGCATTCAGTGGTTGCTCCCGCCTGGTAAGCATTACAATACCCAATAGCGTTACAACTATTGGAGCTTATGCGTTTTACAATTGTAACGCTCTTGTAAGCGTGGAAATCCCTGCAAGTGTTACAACTATTGGTGCTGCAGCATTTAGTGGTTGCGTGAGTCTTAGAGGCGTAATATTGTACGATGGCTTGAAATACATTGGCGAGAGGATGTTCTATGATTGCCGTGAGCTTTTTTACATTAAAATCCCGGAGAGTGTCGAAAGCATAGGTTCTGAAGCATTTGCCTATACATCAATATCACATGTTGATCTTCCCGATAATTTGCGATATCTTGGATTCCGCATAATGGCTGGTACTCCTTGGCAGTCCGATAGCCAATATAACGTAATATTATATATTGAAGACTATGTCTATAGTGCCTATCGTTACTCTGGTCTTGATTATGCTTGCATTAAAGACGGGACTTGTGGAATTGCTGATGGAGCTTTCGGAGAGTGCCGCTCTTTGACTGCTGTCGAAATTCCGGCCAGTGTGAAAATGATTTCCTCCGATGCTTTCTATAATTGTCGTGCCCTTGGTGCGGTTTATATCGATGATCTTTCGGCTTGGTGTAATCTTGATTTTGAAACCTCGACAGTGCAGTATAACGAAGGTGAAAAACCAATTTATTCCAACCCTTTGCGCTATGGTGCAGGTTTGTATTTGAATGGCGAAGTGGTTGTAGACCTTGTTATCCCCGACGGTTTGAGCGAGGTTAAGAAGTACTCTTTCTTTGGTTGCTCAAGTATTAAAAGCGTGACAATCCCTGGCAGTGTCAAGGTTATTGGTGAGTGCGCGTTCGAGGACTCGCGCATCGAACGCGCCGTCATAGGTGCCGGGGTTGAAAGGATTGGGGATTGTGCATTCCATAATTATTATCTGCAGGAGATATATTTGATGGACGATGCACCGGCCGATTTCGAAAACGCCTTCTTCGAAGATGCCTACGACAATGCAATACTATATGTCCCGACCGGCACGTTGGCTGCATATCAGGCAACCGCAACATGGGGCCGCTTCAAGGATATCAGGGAGTTTGACACAACCGGCATTGACGATGTCGTTTGCGAGGACGATATGCTGGTTGAGAATCTTTCCGGCGGTGTAGTGGTGCCAAACGCCATAGGCAAGGATTTGACCGTTTATACTCCAAGTGGAAAGTTGGTTGAACGCATTTCCAGCTACAAAGGCCAGACCGTTGCTTTGGAAAAAGGTCTTTACATTATCCGCACCGGCAATGGTGTAACCAAGGTGCTTGTTCGGTAAGGATAGCCAAATAGGAATTTGATTGCCTCCCTGAAAGGTTAGAAAAACTTTTTTGGGGAGGCAATCGTTTGCTGATAGCCCTCACGGAATATGTTGGGTAATGTCGCCATTTCAGGGCTATGTTGTTAGTTCCATTGTATTATAATATGTAGCCCCATAGGGGTGATATTATATAGCGTTGGCTATTGCCCTATGAATGATTTTGCCAAACGGAATGTTGTTGTTATTTTTGTGGCGGTAATTGTAATATAAAAGCAAAATAAAAATGATAAAGAGTCTTTTGTTTGTGGGCGCGGGTGGTGCGCTTGGCAGCATTGTGCGCTATGCCGTGTCAATGCTGTTCGCGCATTTTGCAATCAGCAGCCATTGGGCAACGCTGGTTGTTAATGTTGTCGGCTCGTTGTTGATAGGCGTTGCCATTCCCCTGCTCTCTGGCGCTGCACACCTCTTTGCCGTGGTGGGTTTCTGCGGTGGTTTCACCACCTTCTCAACATTCTCGTCACAAGCTGTGCAGTTGTTCCAGGCCGGCGAGAGGCTCACGGCGGCAGCATACATTGCGGCATCGCTTGTCGTCTCGGTATTGATGGTGCTGTTGGGAATTTATCTCGCCGGTAAATTTGTAAAATAGAGTGGTGCCCATGTCAAGGATAGAGCGAGAGAAAAAGACCGTTGCGGCAATGATAGCCATATATTGCCGATATAAAGAGGGTAACCGCACTCTGTGCGATGAATGCCGTAGGCTCCTCGAGTATGCCCACCGCCGTTTGGAGCATTGCAAGTTCGGCGAGGCTAAAAGCACCTGTCGTCAATGCCCAATACATTGCTACAAGCCCGATATGCGTGAACGCATGCGCCAGGTAATGCGCTTCGCCGGCCCACGAATGATACTCCTCCATCCCTTGATGGCGATAAGACATCTCTGGGACGAGAGGAAGTGAATATAGGTGCTTCTTATAACGTTAATTGTGTATGTAAATTAAAGGTAAACAATCTATGTTTGTCCCCATTAATCCCGAGGCTTTGGTACAGGAACTATATGACAAATATGGCATACTCACATCGCTTGACTATGCCATAAACTATATTGATATAAACCCATATACAACCGTCGATGACTTTTACTATTGGTTGCAGAGCTTGGGGATAGAGTGAAGCGGAATTAATTACAAGTTTGAATATCCATCTTCCGGATTATTTTGCAAATTTGTAAAGACATGGTTGAGTATTCCGTATGAAACGGTTCTTGTCTTTCCATCAAATGTTATTTTTCCGATACTGAACATAAAATAATTCTCAACCGATAGTGTACGACTGATTATTAGTTCTGAAATCCCAGAACATAATGTTGTTGTAAACAGTTGAGTTGTTTTATTATCATTCTCATCTGGTGTCTTTGATATTTCATTGTCAATGATACTGTTTATTTCTTTCATTATTGCTTTCGAATGCTCTTCGTGCTTAGGGCAAGAAATAACGCAGACTCCCGCTATAATAAAAAATATTAAAAATATAAATGATGCTTTTTTCATTGAGAAAATAGATATATAGGTTTGACTATGCAAATATAGCTATAAAGTAAATATGTTAGTTAAGATGGAAAATATTTTAGTGATAATATGGTTGCCAGAAACGTGTCACTCCTTTGCCAAATCCTTGTAATGGAACTCGCCGGTTCCAATGTGACGGTAGAATCTGTCGATAAATGTATACTGGAATTTTATATTTGCAGCCTTGAAGAATCCGTTTGAATCCACTTCGGCCAATCTTTATAATAAAATAGTTGCCCTCTTCGGTGGCATCTCATTGGCTTAATTGCAGTTGCTTCGCAATCGCTACCCAAGTGGTGCCACCCTTCGGCACTACGCTTGACCCATGGCTCTGCAATTAACCCTGTAGTCGTAATAAAAAAAAGACTTCGGAAATTTGAAGTCTTTTTTTTATTACGACTACTCGACTAGAACTGTTAAATTATTGCTTAATATTTTAACTTAATTATCAATGCTTTAACGCTGTTTTCTGCTCTTAATTTAGTGAACTGGTGTCAAGGACAGGTGTCGAAATGTTTGTTATTTTTCAGTTTCTGATTTTTCCATTTCGATTTCAATGACATCTGTGTCCCATTTACAGCATTTACCTGTGCCTAAATCAATAGCCCAAGCTAATATATTAGTAAGATTTATGATAGACACTGGATTGAATGTTGCCACAAGTGTAACAGGAGTGTTTTTGTATCCATCTTTTTTAACTATTAGAGTTTTGTTAGAAAGCTTTTTTCTCACTTTGATAGTCGTTATTCCGTCTTCTTCGATTTCGCCAAGTTTTTTACCGTCGTCATATATTCGGGTTTCAGGCATTCCCATAAATGTTATGGGCTGTTTGCTTGGAGTGAATAATGTACCACAAGAAGATAAGCACAATACACAAGTTAGCATTAATAGAACTTTTTTCATAATGGTTGAATTTATGGCTCACCTGCAAAAGTTGGGGGGATGATATAAAAATATTATCTTCGCATAGTTAAAATAAAGTTCTATGCAAGACGAAAAAATACTACTGGAATTAGCCCGTTTGATATTGCCATCAGGTTTTGTTGAGAATTTCAAGA
>JAZRLO010000041.1:0-6331 GCA_045646845.1 Bacteroidaceae bacterium | reverse complement strand
CAGAGTTCTTTTAGCGGAGGGAGTTTAACAACACAAATGCTACAGTTCCTACTCATCAGCATCCAAAACTGTCCCTCTTTAAGAAGAGGGGCAACGCGGGGGAGCGTTGCTTGCGACGACGGGAGCTTTAGCTCCCCAAAGGGGTGCCGATAGGCCAGCGAAGCGGAGGGAGTTTCCACAACACCCGCTACAGCATTTTCCAACTCCTACCCGGCTACGCCGTACTCCCTCTTGCTCAAGAGGGAGAATTATTGAGCGGAGGGAGTTCGCTCACGCTTGCCCACGGGTAAAATACCTTTTGAACGTTATCATTTATTATATTTGACAGAAGTAACCGGAGGGAGTCCTACAGAGCCGCTACTACACCTCTGCGACCTCTACAACAGTGAGAACCCCACCATCGACAAAAAAGCGCACATCATAGCCGCCGAAAGGCATACCATATACACGTTCCGGGTCATTGTGATACTGCGGACGAGGGTCAAGTTCAAGAATCTTATAAAGAGCCGAATAATCTTCTTCGGCAAACAACGAACGCAGTTCACAAGGAAACACCACGTTGAGTTTTCTCCACTCATTATCATCGACAAAACCACTACGCACAGAGACATGCGCATCGGCATACTCCACATAGGGTTTTATATCATAGATTGGAGTCCCATCGGCAAGGTCGGCACCGGCAACAACAAGCGCCATACCGCAATCATCCTCCTCAACACCCAAAAGGCGGACCGATGAAAGCCCTATTGGATTGGGACGGAATGGCGAACGTGTAGCAAAGACACCCATATACACATTGCCACCAAGCAAAGGCGGACGCACAAGAGGACTCCACTCCCCCTCCTGCTTGCCATTCAGCGAGAAGCCCCATATCAGCCACAGATAGTCGAAACCCTCAATGCCACGCAAAGCGTCGGTATTACAGTACTGCGGTTCAAAGACAATGCGCCCACGCAACTCAGGCACAAGCCCACTCTGCCTGGGCAGCCCGAACTTCCCCTGCAACGCGGTATGGTAATAAGCTATTGGTGTTATCTTCATCACTTGCCGTTTATTGACGCGAAGATAGAAAAATATCAAATCCGTAGATTATTTCATCAATATTAAATTCAAAATTCCACTAAATAAACTAAGGTGAGAACTTGCGAGCGAAGCGGAGAGAGTTGGAAAATGCTGTAGCGTGTGTTATGGAAACTCCCTCCGCTTCGCTCGTCCCTCTTCTTTAAGAGGGACAGTTATGAATGCTGTGGAATCATTCTCCCTCTAAGTAAGAGGGAGTACGGCGTAGCCGGGTAGGAGTTGGAAAACTGTACCTGTGTCGTTGAACTCCCTCCGAGACTTTGCCTCTCGTCCCCCTTTGAAAAGGAGGACAGTTGTGGACGCTGTGGAATCATTCTCCCTCTTGAGTAAGAGGCAACCTAGCCCATCCGTTACTGATTTTCAACAAAATAGCATTATTTCAAGGCATAAATAATATATTATTATATAAAACAGCAGAAAAAGTTTGTTCTTTCATTAAAAATACCTAAATTTGCACAGATATATAAGCACTAAAAGCTAAACATTTTTTAATTAATAAACTTATGAGAAAATTTACTTTATTTTTGATGTCGTTGTTCCTCTCAGTAGGTGCAATGGCGCAGGATTATTCCACAAATTTTGATGGAGTAGCTAAAGACAGGAGGTATATCAATTGGGTTGCTTTGACAAGCCCGGCTTTTGGAGAGCAAAAAGTAACACTTTCAAATGACGAGAACAACTCATTGGTTGTAGACAAAACATCAATTGTTTTTAAGTGCAATGTTGGAGAAAATCTATCTCCAACTACAGGTTACACTGCAGGATGGATGCATACATACATTTATCTTGATGCAGATAACAATGGTTTCATTGCGGAGGATGCAAATGCTGTTGACTTGGTTAGTTTTGCATACTACAACGGCAAGAATAGCTTGGGTAGCAGTGTAGGTGACAATGTTGTAAATGCCCCTTCTTTTACAGCACCAACTACTCCAGGTACTTATCGTTTGCGTTATAAGATTGACTGGAACAGCATTGACCCAAAAGGTTGTGTGGATCCAAGCAATACTATGGAGGCTAACGATGGTGGTATTATTGATGTAATGCTCCAAGTTGAAGAGCTTCCTGTATACACAGTCACATACAACTATAAACAGAATGGTGTACTTGTGGGTAGTGTTGAACATCAAGTTGCTCATGGCTCTGAGTATCCTGCTTTGGTTTCAGGACTCTATAGTGTTACAGTAAATGGTTCAAAACCAAGCGGTAATGTGACCGCTGACAGCCAGCACGATATTGATGTAACAATCGGTGAGATGCCTTTTGAATATTTTGAATCTGTAGCGGCTGCAAATGATGCAAAAGGTTGGTACAACCTTGTAATGCACTCAAACGAAGGTGGTGCAGCTCGCTATAGAACATATGTTGGTGCAGGTAACGAAACAACACTTGCATGGGGTGAGTACAGGACTTTGACAAACGCCGGCAACGATTACTACTGGGCATTCATTGGTAATCCTATAAACGGTTTCCGCGTAGTTAACAAGTCTGCTGAGGGCAAGATTCTCTCTTCAGACGGTAATGCAAATCCTGTATTGTTGCAGGAGGAAGGCTTGGCCGAAGGATTCAACACAACTTGGGCTATTTCTGCAAGAACATCAAACGGTGGCAATGACTGGGTTGCTGCGGGTGATTGGTTCTGTTTGAAGTACCGCAACAACTGGTATATGAATGCGAATGCTGGTAACGGAAATGTAAATTTCTGGAATTCAGATGACAATGGTTCAGGTATCCTCGCTGTTAAGCCTTTGGAGATTAACGAGGCTGCGGACATTGCAACATATTTCTCAGAGGCTGCTATCAGCATTCCAGCGGAGCTCGGCGCAGAGGTTTACTATGCAAACGGCATTAACGAGGCAGGTTACATGGGTCTCGAGCAGATTACAGGTATCGTTTACCCAGAGACAGGTATTGTTGTTAGATATGCAACAGACGAGAATGTTACATTTGCTCCTGAGATTGTTTCTCCAGGCACAGCAACAGCTCCCGTGGGCAACCTCTTGAAGGGTACAACAAAGAAGACTTTGATCACCAAGGAGAGTGGCAAGGCATACTATGCACTTGGCTTGGTTGACGGCGAGGTTGGTTTCTACAACGCTGCTAACGGCGAGAATACAACAGAATTCTACAACAATGCATTCAAGGCTTATCTTGAGATGCCTGCATCACAGGGCACTGCAGCATTCTACGGCTTCGACTGGAACGGTACAACAGGCATTAGCGAGGTGAAAGGTGAAAACGGAAATGTGAAAACTATCTATGACCTCACAGGCCGCCGCGTTGAGAATGTAACTGCTCCTGGTATTTACATTGTAAACGGTAAAAAGGTTTTGGTGAAGTAAATTAATTTTAGACAAAGCTGCGAGTAAGCGAGTGTGTGGAAGTTTACTTACACACAAAGCGAGCGAAAGCAGGTTCAACGAAGTTAAAAGTACAAAAGTACATAAGTTCTATGGCGTAAAACCGATAAAAAACAAATTTATGTGGACTGCATGCAAGCAGTTTGTATGCAGTCTCATAATATTTGTTTTAAAAATGCACCTTAGTGCATTGCAACAAAATGTTGCTTAGGTTTTACGAGTATCAAATGAACACGCATTCTGCTCTTCTGTCCTTTTGTTCTTCTGTCCAAAAATAAACGAATAAAAACAATTACGATATATGAAGAAAACTTATGTATCACCTCTCATGGTAGAGGTAAATGTTGAGGCGGAGTCAATGCTCGCAGCTTCACTTCAAATGAACAGTGACAAGACAGTAGATACCTCAACTGAGGGTGGTCAGCTCGGTAAAGAGAACGACCGCCAGTGGGGAAATCTTTGGAACTAAAAAATAACGGCGAGGAGACTCGCCGTTATTTTTTAGTTCCAAAGATTCGATGAAGCGTGTTGCCATAGGTCGCGTGTAACGCGGGTGGCAATAGGCATGCTTCGTCAAATCTTTATCAACCAAATATTATTCGATGAAGAGTGCAGCCATAGGTCGTGTATAACGCGGGTGGCGATGAGTACTCTTCGTCAAATTTGCGGCAGTAATAGAATATGGCGAGGATTTTTCCTCGCCATTCTTTTTAGTAATAATATAGCAGTTGACCCGCGACTTTTTTCTTCGCGAACTTGTGGCTCAGCTTAATTTTTACGGCAATGACTGACTGTCTATATTTAGTTCAATTCGTCAAGTATCAAGAAGTTTCTCAGATGCAGATGTGTAATGCCATTATCATCATTGCGAGTAAGCAACGGAGTCATTGAGACTACATATTTTGGATAGTTGTCCCTTATATTATGCAGATTCCCGAATTCTCGCTCTCTGGTTTCGTTGTCAGCTATGACATATGCAGCCTGAATGTATATTCGTTTGGCACCGGCCTTCTTTGTACAGACAAAATCTATTTCTCCGGCTTGTAGTTGACCGACATTAACTTTGTACCCCAAGCTTACCAGATGCTGGTAGATGATGTTCTCAATAACCTTTTCAATATCACCTTCACGAGTTCCTTCGGCCTGAGCATTTCTCAATCCGTGATCTTCAAAGTAAAATTTGTCATTACTTTCAAACAGACGTTTGCCGTGAATATCATATCGGTTCACCTTGTGTATTATATAAGCATCCTCAAGATATTGAGTATAGTCGATAATCGTATCAGGAGAAACTTTGACTCCTTGGGATTTCATGAATTTGGATATGCTTGTAGCAGATACAATTTTACCGACATTGTCTGCAATAAAATTTGTCAACTTTTCCAGAAACGCTACATTGCGAATATTGTTTCTTGAGATTACATCCTTTAAAAGAACAGTGCTTAATACATCTTTCTGATATTCTATAGCATCATCCTCATCCAATCCAATCTTGACCAGACCAGGAAGACCGCCAAACTGTATATATTTGCTCAATGCATCGTCTGAGTCTTGCAGATTATGAAACTGCAAAAATTCTTTGTAGCTCAAGGATTGCACATGGATTTCCTTGTATCGTCCACCAATAATCGTGCTGAGTTCCTTGCTCAACATATTTGCATTACTACCGATCACAATAACCTCAGAATCTGGTTCTGTGATATAACTTCTGACAGTACGCTCAAATTCCAAAATCTCTTGAATCTCGTCAATAAGAATGTAGTTCATTTTGCCAGATTGGTAATGAGCATCAATGTAAGCATTTAAATCTTGATAGGTCTTAATGTGATCAAAATACTTCTTTTCCTTGTCAATATAGATAACATTGTTACTCTCATCTTTTGCTTTTATATCACGGAGCATTCTTAGCGTGTAACTTTTACCTACTCGTCTCTGTCCTGTTATAACAATTATAGTATCCTTTCCCAGATATTTCTCTATCTTATTCAAATAATTCTGCCTAACCAATATTTCCATATCTAATATATTTGATAACAATGGCAAATATAATACTTTTATCGATTATAAAAGACAAAATGTCCAAATATTAAGATCTGTCTTCGAAGTGACTTGCCCCACCCCAATATTCTGTTGCAGTTTGCCCCAGGATTCCCAGCCGGCACCCCCTATAAAGGCATTCTTGCTCACTGCACTGCCGGTGTGTATATAAATTTCACCATCTCCACCTGTGCGGTTGCTCAGGGTCAACATTTGTGTAACGCATTAATCCCGGGCATCACCATTGCCGGTGATGGAGCTGTCGAGTACCAGAAGTCTTGCGCTGAAGGTGTGCCCGGGGTTACTGTTGTCAATGGGCAATCCATCATTAGCATTACGTCGCTCACCGGTAATGTTGTAGGTACCTTGCTCGACAAAGGTGTTGATACATGAATCCACACACCACTCTACGGCTTCTGCACCTGTTGGTTTGAACTGCTCCAACGCTTGGGCAAGTTCTGTAACTGTAGCCAGTTTTTCCCATTTTCCCCACTCGGTATTTTCGCCGCTTATTTCACCGGTACGTGTATATATCTCTGTATTTCCGTCGTTGCAAGGTGTAAAGACAAGCGTCTGCCCGATACGGTGAGCCGGCAACCCGGTAACGGTGCCGCTGTCGGTTACAAAGAGATGCGCCTTGATGTAGTGGTTCCCGGTGCAGGCTGTAAGCGGAAGGCCCAATTTCTGCACCCCTGCATGGTTGAGGTCGATATGGCTGTATCCGCTTTTGAAAAGTTTGTCGAGTCCGTCCTGCAATACGGTAGTGCTCATTGCCTCGTTCTTGACAGAGGTGCTTTTAATCTGGTTCTTCTGTGACATAATACTTTTTTGCAGCAAAAGTATTGTCACAAACA
>JAZRLO010000040.1:0-9117 GCA_045646845.1 Bacteroidaceae bacterium | reverse complement strand
TGTAAATAATATTTTTGAAAGAAATTTAAACAACTTCTAATAAATAGGATTATGGATACTACTAATTTGTATTATGTTGGAGGTATCGCTGTTGGTATAATAGTGATTATTTCCATCTTTTTCCATTACGTGCCGTTCATGCTTTGGATGTCGGCAAAGGTTTCTGGTGTTCGCATTTCGTTGATGCAACTCTTCCTGATGCGCATCCGTAACGTGCCGCCATCGGTGATTGCACAGGCTATGATTGAGGCTCATAAGGCTGGTCTTGAAAGTATTACACGCGACAGCCTCGAGGCGCATTATCTTGCCGGCGGTAATGTAGAGAGAGTGGTGCATGCGCTTGTTTCGGCTTCTAAGGCAAATATTGAACTGTCGTTCCAGATGGCGACTGCGATTGACCTTGCAGGACGCGATGTGTTCGAGGCAGTTCAGATGTCTGTAAATCCTAAAGTCATTGATACTCCGCATGTTACTGCTGTGGCAAAGGACGGTATACAGCTCATTGCCATTGCCCGTGTGACCGTACGTGCGAACATCAAACGCCTTGTCGGAGGTGCCGGCGAGGATACTGTGCTTGCACGTGTAGGCGAGGGTATAGTCTCTTCTATCGGTTCTTCGGAGAATCATAAGGCGGTGCTCGAAAATCCCGATTCAATTTCAAAGCTTGTGCTCAGCAAGGGGCTCGATGCCGGCACTGCATTCGAGATTCTCTCCATTGACATTGCCGACATTGACATAGGTAAGAACATCGGTGCAGCGTTGCAGATTGACCAGGCCAATGCCGACAAGAATATCGCACAGGCCAAGGCCGAGGAGCGTCGTGCCATGGCTGTTGCCCTTGAACAGGAGAACAAAGCCCGTGCCCAGGAGGCTCGTGCACATGTAATCGAGGCCGAGGCCGAGGTGCCAAAGGCTATGGCCGAGGCGTTCCGTAACGGCAACCTCGGTATCATGGATTACTATAGGATGAAGAATATTCAGGCCGATACTGCTATGCGCGACAACATTGCAAAGGAGTGATGTGTTGTAAAGAGTGAGGAACTAAAAAAAGATGTATTATGAAACGTTATTTTGCACCTTCCGAACTGCTCGTCGAGCCGAATGGAGCCATTTATCATCTGGGTGTAAAGCCTGAACAGTTGGCTGATAAGGTAGTTCTTGTGGGTGACCCTGGCCGTGTTCCCCTTGTGGCATCATATTTCAGCGAACAGGAGTGCGATGTACAGCATCGCGAGTTCCGTACCATAACAGGTACTTATAAAGGTAAGCGTGTGACGGTTGTCTCTACCGGTATTGGTTGTGACAATGTCGATATTGTTATGAATGAGCTGGATGCTCTTGCAAACATTGATTTTGCGACCCGTTATGAAAAGGACAACTTCAGACAGCTTGAACTTGTGCGTATAGGCACTTGTGGCGGCTTGCAGGAATATACTCCTCTTGGTTCATACATCTGTTCGGTAAAGTCTGTGGGTTTTGACGGATTGCTTAATTTTTATGCAGGACGTAACGCGGTGTGTGACCTTCCTATGGAGCGCGCTTTGCTGAACCACCTGGGCTGGAGCGGCAATATGTGTCAGCCTGCACCTTATGTGATAGCCGCTGATGAGGAGCTTGCAGACCGTATAGCAAAGGATGATATGGTGCGTGGTGTAACTATTGCCTGTGGCGGTTTCTTCGGCCCTCAGGGACGCCGTCTGCGCGTGCCGCTTGCCGACCCGCACCAGAACGAAAAGGTTGAGTCTTTTGATTATCAGGGGCAGAGAATCACCAACTTCGAGATGGAGAGCTCTGCGCTTGCAGGTCTTTCTGCCCTTATGGGGCATAAGGCTGTCACCGTTTGCCTTGTGATAGCCAACCGTAGGGCTAAGGAGGCCAACATGGACTACACTGCAAAAATGAATGAACTTATTGAGACGGTGCTCGAGAGAATCTGATTATAAGTGAAATAGTTGAAACGGGAAACGATGCGCGCATCGTTTACCGTTTTTTTTCTTTTAACTGCGCGGTGTGCGCTGCATTTCCTGTTGAATGCCACAATAAGTTCTTGCGTTTTGCTATATACTCACTTCTTGTGCTGTGTGCGGTATGCGGCAGGCGAAACGCCGGCAATGCGCAGGAAATATTTCCCAAAGCAGGATTGGGAAGGGAAGTTGAGCTTGTATGCAATCTCTTTTATGCTGGTGTTTGTTGACAGCAGTTGTGTTATTGCGTCAAGGATTACATATTTTTCAATCCACTCTGTGGCGTGTTTTCCGCTTGTCTCCTTTACGGTTCTCGACAGGTGTTTTGTCGTGATGTTGAGCCTTTGGGCATAAAATGAGAGCTCGCGATGCCTGGTGTAGTGCTCTTCTACAAGTTCTATGAATTCTTTTGTAACATCATTGCTGCGGCTTGCTATGTTGTTCTGCTCTTCAACCTTGTGAATGAAATAGCCTAACCCCAGGAAGAATGCCCTTGTCAGCAGTTGCAGAATCTCAAGACGGTGCGGGTTGCTTTCTTGCGGTATCAGGTTACGGCACATCGTAAGGTAGTTTTCCAACGAATCCTTTGCTCTCTCTTCCAAAGAGATATATGGCGATGAGGCTACAATCTGGTTCAGAGAGAAGGTGTTGCCTATGCCCAGGCTGTTTATGAAGCTGTCGGTCATAATGATATATGTGGCGCTGAAATCTTCGCTCACGTCTATAAGTTCTGTAATCTGTCCGGGGAGAACAATCATAAGGCTGTTCTGTGTCAAATCAAATACTTTTGTGTTGACACGCCCTTTGCCACTCCCCGATGTACAATATACTCCAACCGTCAATGGGTTACGGTATGGGTGGTTGGGTACGATAGAGAATGTAGGCTTGTCAATGATTGCATATTCACCATCTGCCACGTAGATGGATGCTTTGTTTGCATTGTTCAAGTAATGCTTCAGAATGTCGTCTAACTTGTTGTCCATATTGTCGCTTTTATTGGAGCAATGTGCTTTTTGTTCAACAAAATTAGCAATATGGTGGCATTGATGCAATATGTATGCGACTTTTATGCTAATCTATGCGCACTCTCTCCCTTTCTTTGCCACGCGATACGTACTACTTTTGCACCCGGAAACTAAAAAAAAAGAGAAAATGAAGAATGTCAAGAAAAACGCAGTTGAAACCTATGTTGAAATTGAAAATGGTGTAATTGATACCTACAAAGCTATTGAGAATGGTGTGGTGAACGGATATAAGACTGTGGAGAATGCAGTCGTTGGAACCTATAAGAAGATTGAGAACTCTGCTGTCGATTTTGGCAAGAGCCTGCTCGAGGAGTATGATAGACTTCGACAGAAGTAGTCTTTGTTATGACAGAGAATTGTATCGTAGTGGAACAACGCTCTACAACGCATTTATAATGCTCAAATAAATTCATTTTTGCTCGCTAACTTGCAGATTTGTTCGTACTTTTGCAATCACTGCCTACATTGTCATCCTGGCACTTTCAAAGGATCTCAATAGTCGCCAGTTGCCGGGGCAGGACGATATGCCCGTCCAATAATGAATAAACAACCAAAATTAAACCATGAACGATACAATATGCGCCTTGGCAACTCCTCAGGGCGGAGCAATAAGCGTTGTAAGAATATCCGGTGTAAAAGCCGTTGAATATACATCACACATCTTTACCCCACGCAAGGGATTGCCGTTGGCAGAGCGCAAGTCGCACACTGCCGTCTTTGGTGATGTGAGCGTTACTCCCGGCGAACTGCTTGACGAGGTGCTTGTAACCGTGATGCGCGCGCCTTATACTTATACAGGCGAGGATGTTGTGGAGATAAGTTGCCACGCATCGGCTTACATCACCCAGCAAATCCTGTTGGCTTTGTTCAACCTTGGTGCACGCCAGGCCGACCCGGGCGAGTTTACCATGCGCGCCTTCCTCAACGGCAAGATGGATCTTAGCCGTGCCGAGGCCGTTGCCGACCTCATATCATCTACATCAAAGGCATCGCACCGCCTGGCGATGAACCAACTGAAGGGCGATTTCAGCAACGAACTTGCAGGCCTGCGCGACAAACTGCTAAAGCTCACAACGCTCATGGAACTCGAACTCGATTTCAGTGAGGAGGATGTCGAGTTTGCCGACCGTGGCGAGCTCATCCGTCTGTGCGATGATATTGATGGCGTCATGACACGCCTTACCGACTCCTTTGCCGTTGGCAATGCAGTGAAGAACGGTGTTCCGGTGGCTATTGTGGGCGAGACAAACGCCGGTAAGAGCACGCTTCTTAACGCACTCCTTCGCGAGGAGAGAGCCATTGTCAGCGACATTAGCGGTACCACACGCGACACTATCGAGGGTACAATGGCAATTGGCGGAACAACATTCCGCTTCATTGACACCGCCGGCTTGCGCGAGACACAGGATGTGGTGGAGCAGATGGGAATAGAACGCACCGTTGAGCAGCTGCGCAAGACCTCCATCGCACTGTGGATTGTTGACCCCGCTGCCGACTATGCCCAGATGGAAATCACAGCAAAGAAGATACTCCCTGAGTGCCGTGAAAAGAAACTCGCAATACTCATAAACAAGAGCGACACCATCAGGGACGAGCGCATAGCCGAGATTATGGAGTGGGGCAGGACACTCGTTGCCGAGTGCGGCGATGATATCGTGTGGAGCCAAGATGACATGTGGGCAATCTCTGCCCGTCTAAAGAGCAACCTCGACAGACTCGAAGAGTTCCTCATTCGTAGTGCCGCCTTGCCATCAATCTCAAGCGGCGATGTCGTTGTCACCAACGTTCGCCACTACGAAGCCCTCACCCGCGCCCTCAAAGAGATTAAAGAAGTAAAGCAAGGTCTTGACCTCGGCCTCAGCGGCGACCTCGTCAGCGAACACCTCCGCGCTGCCATCCACAACCTTAGCGAAATTGTAGGCGAAGTGACAAATGACGAAGTACTCGGGAATATATTTGCCAATTTCTGCATCGGTAAATAGGTTGTAACGCATTGGTTGTTAGATAATTACATAAGTTATTGATATGACTTGATGAATACCTCTATCCATGTCAACGATGGGGACTTTGCCCTGCAAGACGGGCTGATTCCTGAGTCAGAATACTCTGATGTATATTCGAGAACATTACACCCATGCAAGGACGACTTCATTACCTTTGGAACACGCATAGGTGTTCTGCCTAAAAAGATGGCCTCTGTTATTGACATGTTTGCAACGGAGCAACCAAAGGTTTACGAACTTATTGAGAATTCTTTTTTGGAAGAGAAAGTTAAACGCATGTACAAGCAATCCTACAAGGAACGCTTGCACCGCTTTCAAAGAAGTGATAAATAGAGGTATTCACTTGACAACCGTTGGCAATAATAGGCAAGAAAAAGCTACCTCTGCGCTGGCAAATGATTTTGCACACGATACCCACTGCAAACACTGGCGAATACGAGTTATTGCCCGGAATAACATTTGGGTGGCTTGTTTTTATGTAAAAAATACTCTACTATTTTGCATTATTTAAAAGATTTTACTAAACTTGCATAGTCGGAATTAGCCTGTATTATTTACATGGTTCGATATTGGCATTATGCAATCTGTTTAATATGCAATTTTGAGACACGATTGAAAAGCATCTACGGAAACATTTTTATGAACTAATCACATATTGAGTATGAAAAATTTTTCAATTTTAAAAAACTTGGCAACAATTGCTGCAATGTTGTGCTTGACAACTTTTACTTCCTGTGAAAATGAGGATATAACCACTACGCCAAATGAGCCTCCCAAGTATGTAAGAGCTGTCGAAAGATACGAAGTGACTCTTTCTGAGGACTTTTTTAATTTATATGATGTGGTAGCTACTATTGGCAATAGTGAAACTGGTGTCGAAACCATAAAGCTCGATTCATGTGTGTGGAAATACAGCAAAATTTGCGATGGCACTATTCCCGGAAAAATCACATGTGATGTGATTGCCACGGTAAAGAATCCTCTCCCAGAGCTTGATCCGGAGAAGGCGCAGACGGTTGGGTACAGTTTTAAGGCAGTGTCATCGTCTTCCCTTCAATTATATGACGAGACAGGTTATATGAAATCGCTTGTATGGGATAATGGTTCAAAAAATATTAACTATACCATGGCTATAGGTGATAAAAATAATGGTGAAGTTGGTGTAGAAAAAGTTAAAAAGTATGTTACAGTAAATAAACCGGAGCATGTAATCCTCAAGTCTTCTTACACAATAAATAATTAAAAATCATTGTTAAGTGGGTAATATTAAGACCTTTATATATATTACTGCCGCATGCCTTTTGGGGGCTTGCGGCAGTAATAATTACGGGACTTTAGAACAGCAATATGTCCCTGTTGAACCCGACTATAAGAATGCCGATATGTGGGTGTGTCATCTCAACGACACAAATGATACGGGTGCCGATATATTCTACATACCATCGACATGGGAGTTTGATTGGACAACCAGTAACGGAACCCCATGCCATTATGCCGATGTGAGCAACGAACAACATCGTAACAATATGGCTATAGAGATGAACAAGGTTGCAGAATATATGGCCGAGGACAATAATTTTTATTCGCCATACTACCGCCATATCACCCTTAATACATGGGCAACATTGGACGAGGATTATATCACTCGACAGTATGAGAGTGTCTCACTGACAGATGTGAAGCGAGCCTTTGACCACTTTATCAAGAACTACAATAATGGTCGCCCCTTTATCCTTGCAGGATTTAGCCAAGGAGGCAAATCTGTGGTGGAACTGATGAAATGTATGCCAGAGGATATACGCAAATATATGGTTGCAGCATATGTACTCGGGTATAAAGTGACCCCCAATGATGTTGCTGCAGCACCATGGATTGTAGCTGCAAAGAGCGCAAACGACATTGGGGTTACTATCTGCTACAACTCAGTGTCAGATGTCAAGTATATTAAACCTATTGTCAGTTCACCAACAGTGATGTGTATAAACCCCGTGAACTGGCGTACAGACTCAATACCGGCAACACTTAACGACAGTATCACCGTAACACTGAATACAGAGCATAATGTCCTTGTTGTAGATGGTTATGACGGCAGTTATCTGCCCAATATTCTTAATATTCTTAATGTAGGCGATTATCACGGTGTAGAGCCATGGCTGTATGACCAATCCCTACGCGCAAACATAAAGCAACGCATCAAAGCCTTCCGAGAGAACCATTAAACAACCCATAGTGCTTTGGGGACAAAAGAAATGGAAAATTCTGCGCAGCGTTAGTGTCCCTGCGGTGGTGGAAACAATGAAATCGCAAATTTGCACTCGAGCACTGATAGACAAATATTCACAAACATAGCCTTTGAATATTAAAGAAGATAAGGCTATTGATATAGAAACAAAGTGGAAAGAAAAACTTGGAAGAGCTGCGTGCGCATTGAATAGAAACTGAGTTTTGATATGCTTATTTTTGTAAAATCCTTGTCTGTCGCTTGTCCACAGCAAGGGCAAAAGTGAATTGCAATCTATTATATATAATTAAATATCGGTAGATTATGGAAGTGGAACTTCATGTATGGGCATGTAATTATTCTGCATCGGCAAGTGATTGTTATGGTTTAATGTAGTTGGCTCCGGGTTGGGCTGTTTAATTGTATGAAGAAAGTTGCTCTATATATCCTTGCATTTTTTTTATTGCTCCCGTGCTCCAATGTGGTGGCACAGGAGAAGAGCGACCTTGCCTCATCGCTGATGGTTTGGTATTCTCCTTTTGATGGCTCGGGTAAAGTGATTACCGAAACGACAGCCCTTGGCAACAATCATGTGGGGTATGCCTATGCCGAACTTACCGGACTCCGTGGCGGTGGTGCAGAGGGCTATGGACAGTTTTTCTGGGAGCAGAAGTTCTGGGATAAACCAATCTTCATCCATGCCGAGTATCGTGCCGTGGCAGCAGATTCGTTCTATGAAAGCACAGCATTTATAGGCGCGGCCTACTGCATATATAGCAAGCATGGCTATCTTGCTCTTGAGCCACTTGCAATGTGGAAGCAAGGTCTGGGCTTTGGAGGGCAGTTCTCTGTCGTTGGCGGATGGGAGTGGAAATATTTCATCCTTGAGCACTATACCGACCTGTGGAAAACGCATAAAATGAGTGCACCGATAGACATCTATTCACAAACAAGACTCTTTGTCAAAGTCTATAAGCGGCTTTCGGCAGGAGTTGTCGGAACCATATACTACACTCCCGGGAACACCGTTTCAGCAGGTGCATATTTTGCACTGCGATGGAGATTCTAGACCCCGGGCATCGGAAACAGACTCTCGGTGAATTTTGGACAGAAGAACAGAAGGAACAAAAAGAAACTGTGCCGTTTTACGCTACTGCGGTGATGGAATGTTCTCCGCTTGGTATGTTTTATATATACAGTTGTTTCGGAAATAGTTGTTTTTGGACATAAGTACAGAAGAAACAGAAGATTCTACGCTGTATTTATGCTACAACGGTAATGTAAACATGAAAATTGCGATTCCCATGTATTGTGAGTGCCAATCGGTAGAAATTGAAGAATATATTTTTCATTTCAGCAGACTGGCATTCATTCGTATCGCATGGTCTGTATGCGATACTTTCACCTTGTAGCATGCTCTTATGTCATTATGTTCTTTTGTCTAACATTATCTTAAAGTGGCTAAGTGATAAATTTGGTTGTATGCATACAACCTTTTTGGCATTTTCCAGTGTTACCAGATACTCAACCTCTCTTGCATCAGACGCGGATTTATGGGCTACCATTGATTGAGTTTATATAGTATTGAGTGGTGTGTCTTTGATAAAACCATATAATGTAATTGTTTTAGTAAGTGAATAGTGTTTAAATTTAGTAAAGAGGTGCAATTTGCTTATAGATAGCGCGTTGCGCTGCGTTTTTGTTTAGATGAAAAGGGGCGTTTTTGCGCGTGTGTTTCGTTTCTTTGCGGTTTTTTGCGGTTTTTTGCGGGCAAAAACGGGCAATTTGAATGAATTTTTATTATTTTTGTCAATAAAATGGGTATTATGGGACGATTTTATAGTCGTGGTATATGTTTAGTCCCCGTTAGATTTGGTATTGACGATTCATTTAAAAATAATGAT
>JAZRLO010000039.1:0-45137 GCA_045646845.1 Bacteroidaceae bacterium | reverse complement strand
ATTTCGCCGTTTTTTATATTCAAAAACGTCTGTTTCTTTCTTTTTCGCAGTTACATAGCCCGCTATGTGCCCTTGAAAAATAAATAAACATCCAATTTTTGCTCTATAAAAAACTTGGCGATATAAATTTAAACAACTTCTAAATCAATCAGTTTTCAATAGATAAAACAAATAGATTATGTTAAAGAAATTATTTGGATTCAATCCGGAACAGACCACCGTAAGAACAGAGATTGTTGCGGGTATTACAACATTCCTTACAATGTCTTACATTCTTGCGGTGAACCCGACTATGTTCGGTGCACTTGAGGGAATGCCCGGTGGTGCGGTATTTACCTCAACCGCTTTGGCTGCTATCATTGGTTGCCTTGCAATGGCATTCATTGGAAAATTGCCTTTTGGCTTGGCTCCGGGTATGGGGCTTAATGCTTTCTTTGTTTATTCTGTGTGTCTTGGTATGGACTATTCATGGCAGTTTGCTTTGACGGCGGTGCTCATTGAAGGTGTGATATTCATTATCCTTACGCTTACAAACGTGCGCGAGGCTTTTGTAAATGCAATACCCATGCACTTGAGAAATGCCATTGGTGCCGGCATAGGACTTTTTATTGCTTTCATTGGTTTGCATAGCGGCGGGATTATAGTGGCCGACCCTGCAACGCTGGTTACGCTTGCCGATATTACTTCGGGTCATGCACTGCTTGCTCTCATTGGTATTGTAATCACAGGAATATTGTATGCCAAGAGAGTGCCTGCCGCAATCCTGCTTGGTATAATCATTACAATGCTTATTGGTATTCCCGGAGGCATTACAGAGTTCAGGGGTGTTCTATCGAGTCCCGAGTCGATTAAGCCAATTTTCTGTCAATTTCAGTTTGACCAAATCTTCTCGATTGACATGCTTGTTGTGGTGTTCACGTTCCTGTTCATTGACCTGTTCGACACGATAGGCACTCTTATTGGTGTGTGTGGCAAAGCGAACATGGTGGACAAGGATGGCAACATCTACAGGGTTAAGCATGCGTTCATGGCCGACTCCATTGCAACGACTGCCGGTGCGCTGCTTGGTACTTCAACAACCACAACATACGTTGAGAGTGCTGCCGGTGTTGCCGAGGGTGGACGCTCCGGCCTTACGGCATTTGTGGTTGCCGTGTGCTTTGCAGTTTCGTTGTTCTTCTCGCCGTTGTTCCTTTCAATCCCTGCAGCAGCAACAACAGCTGCGCTTGTGATTGTGGGTATGCTCATGTTGGAGTCAGTGAGAAAGATTCCGTTCAATGACTACTGCGAGTCAATACCTGCGTTCATCTGTATTGTAATGATGCCGCTTACCTATTCAATATCCAACGGTATAATGCTCGGTATGATTTCGTATGTGGTGCTGAATATGCTTTGTGGCAAGTTCAAGAAGATTACTCCTATCATGTATGTTCTGGCGGTATTGTTTATCCTGAAATATATTTTCATTTAAACGATTGCTTGGTATATATAAAAAATATTCCGCAGAGCATCGACTCTGCGGAATATTTTTATTGTTTGGTGTAACCTTTACTTGTTACTTGCTGTAGTTTGTAACCTTGAAGTTTGTTATCTTGCTCTGGTAGATGCCAGTGTTCTCAAGCGGGAACACGAGTGTGCGTACGTAGTACATCTTGTCCTTGCCGCCTTCGTTGTGGTAAATTGTCTGCTTGTCGAGTGTCTCTATGAGTTTGCCGTCAATGTAGAGCTTTGTCTCGGCCTGGTTGCCGCTGATTGTCACGTGTGCCTTCTGTCCGGGGTAGAACTGGTAGTTGAAGGTGTTGAGGTAACCGTCGCGCTCAAAACCGAGCATACCCTTTACGGGGTCTGTGAGGTAGAAGACTGCATCGCGTGACTTGAATAGATATACTCCCTTGCGCTCAGCCGTGTAGTCGATGTCGAATGAAACGCTGTACTCGAAACCGATTTCGCGGATGCCGGTCGCATTTGCGTGGTTTGTAATAGGTGCAAGTTCGGGCATGTCGATGAGTGTTCTCTTCTCGCCGCTGAAACGGCCTGCAATATTAACACCGGGGGCGTCGCTGAGTGCAAGACGTGCCTTGTCGAACTCTGCAAAAGGAACTGTTGGTTTTGCGCCTGTCCACATCTTCACAGCCATTGTCTGCATAGCAGGGTAAACGCGGTAGTGAATGTCCTTGCAGCTGATACCGTTGCCTGCGTGGTCGTTCCAAACAGCGAATGAACCGCCCTTAATCGGCGGGTGCTTCTCGGGGAATGTCTGGTTACCGATGATGGCAGGTGTCCAGGTGTCATAGAGGTAGTTGCAGTTGAGGTAGTCATAGTAGTAGCCTGCTGCAGGTACAATGTAAGTGAGACCGTCGGGGATGCTTATGACGTCGTAACCGAGCTTCATCATCTCTGTCGGGTCGGCATAGCCGTTGTACCACTCATACATGAGTACGTTGTCAACCTTTACCGGTGTGTTGCCCTTTGCGTGTGTGAGTGCACCCCAAACGCAAGCCTGCTTGCCGTATTTCTCGGCTTCGCGGATGCAGTGGTCGGTGAAGTAACGGAACTTCTCAACAACGGCTGTGTCGCGGTTAGAGTACTCGTCGGTACCTACGTGGAAACGTGGGCCACGGAATACAGGCTCATCGCCGCCAAGGTACTCCATGAAGAGTGAATCGACGAATGTATATGTTGCAGGGTTGAAGAGGTCGAGGTGGTCTAGGCCGTAATCCTTGCTGCCAAGTTCGGGGCGGTAGTGTACGAATGCCAATGAGTGAGCAGGAACATCGAACTCGGGGATAATCTCGACACCCACGCGCTCTGCGTGCTTCTGCAGGTCAATGAACTCCTGCTTTGTGTAGTAGCCGTCGCGTGATGCAAGGCCGGGGAAGAAATCGCTCTCCAAACGGAATCCCGACGGAGTCTTTGCCCAGTCGTGGTTAAAGTACTGCTTGAAGGCGTTGTCGTTGAGGTGAATGTGGAATGTGTTCATCTTGTAGTATGCCATGAAGTCAACATACTCGTGCAGGAAGCTGATGGGGATGAACTTGCGGCCGCAGTCGAGCATGAAGCTGCGCATCTCGTAGTCGGGGTAATCGACAATGCTGCCCTTTGGTAGCTTGCCACCGTTCTGCTCTGCAATCTGAAGCAGTGTACGTGTCGCCCAGATGGCACCGCGTACTGTGTTTGCATTGATTTTTACATCATTAGCGATGCTTGCGGTGTAACCTTCATCGCCCACCTTCTTGTTCTTACCGATAGTGATGCTTATGTCACCTTTCTTCGCTTTGCCTTCTGCAACCTGCAACTCAATCCCGAACATCTTTTTGTAGTCCTCGGCAAAGAGCTTAGCAACATCGGCGAGCTCCTGCTGTTTTGCGGGATACACGACTCTTGTCGCTTCGGTGATTGCAAACTCGCCTGTCGCACCTTTCCACTCGCGGAGCTCAGGAATTACGAACGGCTTCTTGTTTTTCTCAGCGGCGAATGTGTTTGCCGACAATGTCAGGCAGAAAACTGCCAAAAGTAATAGGATTCGGTTTTTCATTGAATTGTTATTGTTTTGTTGTTTGAATTTCAATTCTACAAAGTTAACGATTTATGAGTTAAATTCCTAATCCGTTCTCGTAAAATTAATTAAGCATTGATATAAGGGTGTAAAAGACCTAAAGGGTGTAAATGGCCAAGGGCGTTATTCATCCTAAAAAAAACTAATGGCCACCATTGACATGGCGACCATTATTTCTTTTTGAGCGGTAAACGGGGCTCGAACCCGCGACCCTCAGCTTGGGAAGCTGATGCTCTACCAACTGAGCTACTACCGCAAGGGTTATTATAATCGTTCGCGAAGATACAACATTTATTTGTATTTCAAATGTTGTTCCGCAAATATTATTTCCTTTTATGGGAATGCTTCTCCTTTTTCGAGTACTTCGATGGCTTTTAGCACAGTCTTGTCTTCTTTGTTTATGAACTTGACATGTTCGAGCATTCCTTGCAACTGGTATATGATGTTGGAATAGAGTGTTCTCTTCATGAAGTCGAATGACTCGCCAACGGTTGTGTTGTCCGGTTCAAGCCCCTTTCCCTTGGTGAACTTCACGAACTCTTCAACTACGTTGCTCTTGTCGAGCAACGATACCAGCTCTTCATGTCCGTTAGCACCCGACAGTCTCATGCGGTTGCTGTTCGCGTAGCGGAGCGCGAACTGTGAAACGAGTCCGCGTGACACTGCTGATTGCACGTAGTCGGATATGTTTGCCGTGTCGCTCGCAACAAAGATGTCGGGCATTATGCCGCCACCGCCATATACGGTGCGTCCTTTCTTTGTTTTGTAAACGAGTTCTTTGTTCAGGTGGATGCTGTCCGCATTGAAGAACTCGCCTCTGTTGAAACGGTCAAGAAGGTCCATGTCATACTGTGCCTTATCGCCTTTCACATAGGGCTTCTGTATGCATCTTCCCGATGGTGTGTGGTAGCGTGAAATGGTAAGTCTCATGGCCGAGCCATCGCTCAGCTCAATTGACTGCTGTACCAGTCCTTTACCGAATGTGCGTCTTCCTATGATGGTTCCTCTGTCGTTGTCCTGTATTGTTCCGGCGATGATTTCGCTTGCCGATGCCGATGATTCGTCAACAAGAACGACAAGCGGCATATCTTTGAACAAACCGCGGCCGTTGGCATACTCCTCCATTTTTTCGCTCTTCTCACCTTCGGTATATACTATAATGTCGCCGTCGTCGAGGAACTGGTTGGCCATCTCAATGGCTACGCCCATGTATCCTCCTCCGTTGCCTCTGAGGTCGATGATCAATCCTTTGGCATTCTGGTTTGTCAGAAGCATGGCTTTGTAGAAGAATTCGACGTATGTGTTGTCGGCGAACTTCTCGACCATGATATATCCCCATTTGTCATCTATCATATATGCCGCTTCGATGCTCTCTACGGCAATGTCGTCACGCTCGATGACGAATTCAAGAAGGTCCTTTTCGCCGTATCTCAAGATGCCGAGCTTCACAGTGCTGCCTTTCGGCCCTTTGAGCTTTTTCATGGCATCGTTGTTGTTGCAGACATCCTTGCCTACGAACAGTGTGTCGTTGATGGTGACAATCTTGTCGCCGTCCAGGAGGCCTACTTTTTCCGATGGTCCTCCCCTTATCACCTCGCCGATGTTTATCGTGTCGTCCTGAATAGAGAAACGTATTCCTATTCCGCTGAAACTGCCCTCAAGCTCTGAATTTGTCTGTTCTACCTCGTCTCTGGGGATGTATGAACTGTGCGGGTCAAGTTCGGAAATGATTTTGGGTATGCTTTTCTCTATAAGGGAGTCTATGCCGATGTTGTCAACGTAGCATGCTTCTATGTATGCCAGTATCTCGTCGAGTTTGTTGGCTCCCGGTTCTATGCGTATTTCTCTGTTCTCGGCGTTCATGTATGAATGCCTGCTGCTGTCGTTGACTGAGAAGTTGTTGCCTGCCCAGAATCCCAATGTCAGGCAAAAAACGATGAACGGTATTATATAAAGCTGTTTTTTCATCTCTCTCTATTCTCTTCGTTGTTTATGAACACCACTTCGATGCCTGCACGTTCAAGAAGGTCTATGCCGTCGGTGAGACGGTATTTTTCTCCATAAACTACACGCTTTATTCCGGCCTGTATGATGAGCTTGGCGCACTCGATGCAGGGTGATGCGGTCACGTACATTGTTGCGCCGCTGCTGTTGTTGTTGGAGCATGCGATTTTTGTTATGGCATTCGCTTCGGCATGAAGCACGTACGGTTTGGTGAATCCCTCCTCGTTCTCGCATACGTTCTCGAATCCCGAGGGCGTGCCGTTGTAGCCGTCCGAAATTATCATCTTGTCCTTAACTATGAGTGCGCCTACTTTGCGGCGTTCGCAGTATGAGTTTTCTGCCCAAATGTTTGCCATGCGCATGTATCGCATGTCGAGGTCGTGCTGTTTGTTCTGTTTTTCTCCGTTATCCATAGTCGTCAGTTGTAGAACTGCATGTATGAGTTGTCGTTCTGTTTTATCTGTAGCCAATTGGTGTCACCGCTGTATTTCTTTGCATTGGTGAATATCTGCAACATTTTCTGTGCGAGCGTGTCCCCTGTAAAGTTGCCGCCGGTCCTTATGCCGGAACACTGGAATTCACGGGTTTTGGCGTTGGCTCTCCATTTTCCGTCGATGCTTGCGCCTCCGGGCATGGAGACCTTGAAACTGCCGTCAAAAAATTTGACGCTGTATATACTGTTTTTTGTGTATCGCTTTACGCTGCCGTCGTTGATGTAGGTAAGTTTCCACTCCCTGTCAATGAATATCTCCTTCAGGTCGTCGTCACTCGTGCAGGCTGTGACACCGCTCATTAAAACGAGTGCAAATATAACTCTCTTGATTCTAACTGCAATATCTTTCATTGTTTAAATTTATTGTCTCTCATTCTTTACTGTCTGGAGAGTGTGTATATGGGTTCTGTCAGTTTTTCAAAGATGCGGACATGCCGTAGCTATCCCGTCGCGTTCGAGCAGTGCTCCTATCTGTGGCTTGCGTCCTCGGAAACGTACATATAGCTCCATGGGGTGCTCGGTGTCGCCCTTGGACAGTATGTTGTCGCGGAACGACTGGGCTACCTTCATGTCCATCACTCCTTTCTCCTTGAAGAGCGAGAATGCGTCGGCATCGAGCATTTCCGCCCATTTGTAACTGTAGTATCCGGCTGCATACCCTCCGGACATTATGTGCCCGAATTGGGGGGTTATGCCTGTCCCGTCAACGGTAGGCATCACTCTTAGAGCGGCGGTGACTTCTTGTTCATAGTCGAGCACATTGCCCTCGAAGGGCTCTGAGATGTTGTGCCATGCCTGGTCTATAAGTCCCAATCCCACCTGTCGTACGCATTGGTATGCGGCCTTGAATGTCCGGGACTCCTTTATTTTGTCCATGAGCTCCTGCGGTATGGTCTCGCCGCTTTCGTGATGGAATGCAAAGTGCTTGATGAACTCCTCTTCCGTGGCGAAGTTCTCCATTATCTGTGACGGCAACTCCACGAAGTCCCAGAGTACATTGGGGCTGCAGAGGCTGGGGTATGTCACGTTGGAGAGTATCCCGTGCAGGCAGTGACCGAATTCGTGCATCATGGTGTTGAACTCGTCGTGGTTGAGCAATGTGGGATTGCCCGGCATGGGCTTGCGGTAGTTTGTCGATAAGGTGATGTGCGGACGGTGGTCTGTGCCGTCGGCATCCTTGTACTGCGGTTTGATGGAGTCCATCCATGCACCGGCATGCTTTCCTTTGCGTGCAAAGAAGTCGCAGTAGAGCAGTGCCAGGTATCTGCCGTCGTAGTCATACACCTCCCATACTTTGACGTCCGGGTTGTATGTGGGTATGTCGTGGTTCTGCTTGAACGTGATTCCGTAGAGCCTTGTAGCAAGGTAGAACGCACCGTATATGGCCTGGTTAAGTTCAAAGTAGGGACGTACCATCTCATCGCTTATGCTGTACTTCTTCTCTTTCAACTTTTCCGAGTAGTATGCGAAGTCCCAACGGCGGAATTCGAAATCTTCTCCTTCAATTTCTTTGGCATAGGCTATTATTTCGTTCATCTCCTTGCGTGCCGCAGGAAGATAACTCCAGGTTAGTTTGCCCAACATGGAAAAGACAGCATCGCTGTTCTGTGCCATGCGCTCGGCAAGCACATAGTCGCTGTATGTGTCATATCCCAAAAGCCTTGCAAGCCTCAGACGGCAGTTTACGGTCTCCTTGACTATCGCGCGGTTGTCGTAGCTGTTGTCTTTCGCTCCGATTGTGTTGTATGCCATGTACATCTCCTTGCGGAGTTCCCTGTTGCGGCAGAATGTTATGAACGGCAGGTAACTGGGGCGGTGCAACGTGAATGCCCATCCCTCCTTTCCGTTCTCCTTTGCGGTGTTGCGTGCCGCTTCTACCACATCTTCGGGCAATCCTTCAAGGTCGTTCCTGTCGGTTATTTCGAGCGTGTAAGAATCGGTGTCCTTAATGCAGTTCTCCTGGAACTTTATGGCAAGTGCTGCGAGCCTTTCGGTGAGTCTTCTGTACTCTTCGCGCTCTTCGCCTGCAAGTGCCGCGCCTCCGCGTATAAAACTGTCATATGTGTTGTCGAGCAGTCTCTTCTGTTCAGTTGTGAGGCCGCTGTAACCGCTGTCGTGAACTGCCTTTATGCGTGCGAACAGTCTCTCGTTCAGGTTTATGTCGTTCCTGTGGGTGGTGTAGAGCATCTCAATCTCCTCTTCTATGACAAGAATCTCGTCATAGCTCCGTGCGTTTATCAGCGCGTTGAACGCTCCTATGACATCGCCAAGCATCATACCTGCCCGGTCAAGCGCGGCTATGGTGTTGCCGAACGTGGGAGGCTCTTCGCTGTTGCATATGTTCTCTATCGCATCGTTCTCTCTTCTTATGCCCTCCTTGAGCGCCGGAATGAAGTCATCGAGCGTTATGCGGTCATAAGGTATTGCACCGAATGGGGTTTCGTAGGGTGCAAGGAACGGGTTCTCTTTTGTATCTTTACTCTTGTTCATAATATCTGTAATTTTTAGTGCCGCTTCTTATGTATTGTTCCGGAATTCGGCAATATTGCAAAGATAATCAATTGCTCCGGCTTTGCCATTCGCTGTATTGACAAAAAAACTTAAAGTGCGTATATATAACAATGTATTAAAGTGTTTCGTTCACTGGCCGCTTTGTGATTATGCGATAATTTAGGGTGGCCCATGATTGATTCACCATGGCCACCCTAAATTATTAGTGTCGTATGACAGTGCTTTGTTTACAGGTTGTATGTTCCTTCGACGAGTTGGCCCATTGCCCAAACTGCGCGTACGTTCAAATCCTCGTCAAGAATCATGAGGTCTGCATCCTTGCCTCTCTGCAATGAACCCTTACGGTCGTAAACGTTCATGATTTTTGCCGGAGTCTCCGATGCCATGCGAATGGCGTCATCCAAAGGAATCTCGGCCTTCTGTACCAATGTGCGTATCAGACGGTCCATTGTTGCTACTGAGCCTGCGAGAGCAGTGCGGTCGGCAAGCTTGCAGACACCGTCCTCGATGATTACGCGGGGGTCGAATGCTGTCGTGCTGTCACTTGCTGCACATGCGAGTGCGTCGGTGATTACGCAGGCGCGCTCAACACCCTTTATGCGGTGGATAAGGCGCAGAATTGTCGGTGGTACGTGTATTCCGTCGGCAACAACCTCTACAGTCATGTCCTCGTGCAGGTAGATGCTCTCCACTGTACCCTCGTATTTGTACTCGCGGCGTTTGTGGAAGCCCGGCATGGCGTTGTAGAAGTGTGTGGCATGGGTGTATCCGTTCTTGCGTGCTGCATGGATGTCGTCATACTCGGCCTGAGTGTGCGCAACCGATGCAAGAATGCCCTTCGATGTGATGTATTTTCCGAACTGCATTGCACCGGGGAGCTCGGGAGCAGCGTCCCAGCGCTTGATACAATCCCATTTCTCAACAAGGGGGATGTATTCGTTGGGGTCGGGGTCCTTGATGTTCTCGGGGAGCTGTCCGCCTGCCATTGCCATGTTCAGGTAGTGACCCTCGAGGTGAAGTCCCAATACGGGGCTGTTAGGCTCGTTCATCAACTTTGTACATGTCTCGGCTGCAGCCTCAATCATGGGCACTGTTGATGATGAGAGGGTGGGGAAGATACTTGTTGTACCGTGTTTCATGTGTGCAGCAATGGCGCCGCGGAAAGCCTCTTCTGTGCCCTCCATGAAGTCGCAGCCGCCACCACCGTGGATGTGGATTTCCACACCGCCGGGCACAACGTACATGCCTTTGGCGTCAACTACTTCTGCACCTATTACGGCAAGGTCGCAGTTTGTTACTTCGAGAATCTTGTTGTCTCTGATGATTACTGAACCATCCTTAAGCCAACCCTGGGGTGTCAGGATCTTGGCATTGATAATTTGCTTGAGCATAATGTTTTATGGTTTGTTGTAATATTTGTTGTCTGTGTGGCCTTTGTACCTTTTAAAGGTACATCTCCTTACAAAGTTATTCAAATTATCGTTCGCTGCACGATGTTTCCGTTATTTTTTTTAGAAGTTATTGAATTTTCAATAAACAGATTGCCGCTTCTCGCTTTTTGTTTTTGCTATTGTTGCTGACAAAATGTAAAAGATATGCCTTTTGCCTGTTGCATTATGATAATTGGTTTCTTGGGTACTGTATTTGTGAAAAACAGCTTCTTTTTTTTGAAAAATACCGGTTTTTGCCAGTGTTTTTTTTATTTATGCCCCCTTATTTGTAAATGTTGTATAAAACGACCTCTCTTTTCAGAAAAAGTCTTTGTCTTGTGTGTACTTGCTGTTATATTTGCATATACTTTTGAATTTTACAAAAAGTTAATTATTCGTATAATTACATTTGTCAAACACAAACATAAGATATATGTCAAAACTGAGATTCGAAGTGGTTTCTGCAGCATTCGCCAAGAAGGCAGTAGAGGTCCCCGACTGTGAAAAACGTCCGTCGGACTATTATGGAGAGAAGGTGTTCAACCGGGAGAAGATGTTCAAGTATCTTCCAAAAGAGGTTTACAACAAACTCATAGATGTCATTGACAACGATGCTCCTCTTGATGGTTCCATTGCCGATAGCGTGGCCGAGGGCATGAAGCGTTGGGCTGTGGAGAATGGTGCGACCCACTACACACACTGGTTCCATCCGCTCACCGAGACGACTGCCGAGAAACACGATGCTTTCATTGAACACGACGGAAAGGGTGGTGTGCTCGAGGAGTTCTCGGGCAAATTGTTGGTACAGCAGGAACCCGATGCCTCTTCGTTTCCCAACGGCGGTATCCGCAGTACCTTCGAGGCTCGCGGCTACAGTGCTTGGGACCCTACGTCACCGGCCTTCCTTATAGATGATACGCTCTGTGTGCCCACAGTCTTCATCTCATATACCGGCGAGGCTCTCGACTACAAGGCACCGCTTCTGAAGTCTTTGCGCGCTGTTGACAAGGCTGCTACCGACGTGTGCCGCTACTTCGACAAGAATGTCAAGAAGGTGACTACATACCTTGGCTGGGAACAGGAGTATTTCCTTGTTGATGAGGGAATGTTGCTTGCGCGTCCCGATCTCCTGCTCACTGGCCGTACTCTCATGGGGCACGACAGTGCGAAGAATCAGCAGCTCGAGGACCACTATTTCGGCTCCATTCCCAAGCGCGTGGCTGCATTCATGAAGGAGCTGGAGATTGAGGCCATGAAACTGGGAATTCCGGCAAAGACTTGCCACAACGAGGCTGCCCCCAACCAGTTCGAGCTCGCTCCCATTTACGAGGAATGCAACCTGGCGGTTGACCACAACATGCTCATAATGGCTCTTATGAAGGAGGTGGCACGCCGTCACGGTTTCCGCGTGCTGCTACACGAGAAACCTTTCAAGGGTGTGAACGGTTCGGGCAAACACAACAACTGGTCGCTCGGAACGGACACCGGCGTGCTGCTGATGGCACCCGGAAAGAATGACAAGGACAACTTGCGTTTCATTACCTTTGTGGTGAACACGCTTGCAGCGATATATCGCCATAATGGTCTGCTCAAAGCCAGTATAATGTCTGCTGCCAATTCGCATCGCCTTGGTGCGGCTGAGGCTCCCCCTGCAATAATATCGAGTTTCCTGGGTTCGCATCTCTCTTCAGTGCTTGACCACATGGAGACTACCGATGATGTTGTCAAGATATTGAGCAAGCGTGAACTCCGTCTCAATATTCCGGCTATTCCCGAACTGATGATTGACAATACCGACCGCAACCGAACTTCGCCGTTTGCTTTCACCGGCAACCGTTTCGAGTTCCGTGGAGTAGGTTCTGAGGCGAACTGTGCCTCTGCTATGATTGCGCTCAATACCGCTATGGCGGAACAGCTTACTATATTTAAACGCGAGGTAGATGAACTTATCGACGGCGGCATGGCAAAAGAGGATGCTCTTGTGAAGGTCATACGCAAATATATAAAATACAGCAAGCCGGTACGTTTCGACGGAAACGGCTACAGTGACGAGTGGCGCAAGGAGGCAGCCCGCCGCGGTCTCGATTGCGAGGCAAGTGCTCCGCTTGTCTTTGACCGTTATCTTGACAAAGAGAGTGTTTCCATGTTCCGCGACATGGATGTGATGACCGAGACCGAGCTGCGTGCGCGCAATGAGATAAAGTGGGAAATGTACACCAAGAAAATTCAGATTGAGGCACGTGTGCTTGGCGACCTTGCGCTTAACCATATTATCCCCACGGCAACCAAATACCAGAGTTCTCTTCTCGACAACGTGATAAAGATGGAACAGGTCATCGGCAAGGAGGAGGGCAACCGCCTTTCTGCCGAGAATATACAGCTTGTAAAGGAGATGGCGGAGCATGTTGCCGAAATACGCCGCATGGTTGCCGAACTTGTGGATAGACGGAAGGTGGCTAACCGCATAACCTGCGAACGCGAAAAGGCAATAGCATACCACGATACCGTAGCTCCTATGCTTGAGGCGATACGCCATCATATCGACCAGTTGGAACTTGTTGTCGATAATGAACTCTGGACATTGCCCAAATACCGCGAACTGCTGTTTATTGTATAAGGAACGGCCGTATGAAGCAATAAAGCAGGGGAACCATTACGGTTCCCCTGCTTTATTGCTTCATGTTTTTCTGTAATTATCTCTTTACAGGGATTGCATCGATGCGTGCCTGGTGAGGGCCACCGTCGAACGGTGTGTTGATGAATGTCTCAACGCACTCCTTTGCGCTGTCGGTAGCGATAAAGCGTCCTGGCATTACCATTACGTTGGCGTCGTTGTGCTGGCGTGCAAGTTCTGCAATTTCCGGCATCCAGCAGAGTGCACTGCGTATTGCGTCGTGGTGGTTGAGTGTCATGTTGATACCATTACCTGTGCCACAGATGGCAATGCCGCGTGTGAGTTCGCCGTTCTCTATTGCGGTTGCGAGTGCATGGGCAAATTCGGGGTAGTTGCAGCTCTCGGTACTGTTGGTGCCGAAATCGACATATTCATAACCCATAGCTGTGAGCCACTCCTTTACCTGCTCCTTGAGAGGGTAGCCTGCATGGTCGCTTGCAAGTCCTATTGTCTTGTTCATTATAGCATTGATTTTACCTGGTTATACACGTTCTCTGCTGTGAAGCCGAGTTTCTCGTCGAGTACCTTGTATGGTGCAGAGAAACCGAATGACTCCAATCCCCAAACCTTACCGTTGGCACCAACAAGTCCTTCGAGGTTTACGGGAAGGCCTGCTGTGAGACCGAATATCTTTGCTCCTGAAGGCAGGATGCTCTCCTGATACTGTTTTGACTGTGTGCGGAACAGACCCTCGGAAGGAACAGAAACGATACGTGTCTTGATACCGTCGGCCTTGAGACGCTTCGCACCCTCTACTAAGGTTGAAACCTCGGAACCTGAAGCGACAAGGATTACATCGTAGTCGGCGTCGCTGCCTGCAATTATGTATGCGCCCTTGCTTGCATCCTCGTAGTTGGTGCCTTCGGGGAGGTTATTTACATTCTGGCGTGAGAAGATAAGGCCTGTAGGTGTATTGTCGTTCTCCATGGCCAGTTTCCATGCCTGTGTAGCCTCGTTTACATCGGCGGGGCGCAGAACGAGCATAGAGTTCTTTCCGTGGTGGTTCTTTACCTTCTCCATGAGGCGTACCTGTGCCTCCTGCTCAACGGGCTCGTGTGTCGGGCCGTCTTCGCCTACGCGGAACGCGTCGTGTGACCAGATGAACTTCACCGGAAGTTCCATGAGGGCTGCCATGCGGATAGCCGGCTTCATGTAGTCGCTGAATACGAAGAATGTACCGCATGCTGCTATCACACCGCCGTGGAGTGCCATACCTATACATACGCAGGCCATAGTGAGCTCCGATACGCCGGCGTGCAGGAACGCACCGCTGAAGTCGCCAGGTGTGAACGCGTGGGTTTTTTTGAGGAATCCGTCGGTCTTGTCGCTGTTGCTCAAATCGGCCGACGAGCATATCATGTTGCCGTAGTTCTCGGCAAGGATGCCGAGCACGGTTGAAGATGCGTTGCGTGTGGGGGCGTCAGCCTTCTGCTCAATTGACGCCCAGTCGATGACGGGCTGCTTGCCGCTGAACCAATCCTCGAGCTTCTGTGCTTTCTCGGGGTTCGCCGCTGCCCATGCTGCCTTTGCAGCCTTGCGCTCGGCAACGATTCCGCGAAGTTCTGCAAGACGGTTGTCGTACATCTCCTTTACCTCGGGGAAGAATACGAAGGGGTTCTCCACGTCACCGCCAAGGTTCTTTATTGTATTGATGTACGCGTCGCCGCCGAGAGGTGCACCGTGTGTGCCGCAGTCGAACTCGTAGCTGCTTCCGTCGGCACGGCGTGCGCCTTTACCCATTACTGTGTTTCCGATGATGAGGGTGGGGCGTTCCTTTTCGGCCTTGGCCTCTGTGAGTGCCGCACGGATAGCATCGCAGTCATTGCCGTCGATGGTGATGACCTTCCAGCCCCATGCCTCGTATTTCTTTGCTGTATCTTCGAACATTACCTCATCGCAGCGTGTAGAGAGCTGTATCTGGTTCGCATCGTAGAACATGATGAGGTTGTTGAGCTTCAAGTAGCCTGCAAGACGTCCTGCACCCTGTGAAACCTCCTCCTGTACGCCGCCATCCGAGATGAATGCGTATATTGTGTGGCCCAACGGCTCTTCACCGAGACGTGCCTCGAGGAACTTTGCTGCGATGGCTGCACCTACGGCGTAGGTGTGTCCCTGTCCGAGAGGACCTGACGTGTTCTCGATGCCACGCTCGAAATTCACTTCGGGGTGTCCCGGAGTCGCGCTTCCCCACTGGCGGAGCTGCTTGAGCTCATCCATGGTGAACTTGTCTGACAATGCAAGTACGGAGTAGAGCATCGGAGACATGTGACCTGGGTCAAGGAAGAAACGGTCACGACCTTCCCACAATGGGTTTTCGGGGTCGTGTATCAAAAATTCTGAATAGAGGACGTTGATGAAGTCGGCACCGCCCATTGCACCACCGGGGTGTCCCGATTTGGCCTTCTCTACCATTGCGGCAGTGAGAATACGAATGTTGTCCGCTGCCTTGTTCATCAGTTGCTTGCTGTTCATATTTCTTATTGGTTATTAGAGTTTCTAAAATGTTACATCCCGTTTGCCGGCAAAGCGGACAGACTGGAATGTACCTTCCCGTAAATTGTTACAAAAGTAATACATTTTGTTTGAATGTAGAACACATTGGGCTGATGATTTTACTTGCTGTTTATAAATATTTCAGCATTCTGTTCTTTTTTTCATTTCTTACGTGCAGCATCACGGTTTATTACCGTAAAAAGTCGGTAGTTCTGATGTTTTCCCGTATTGAAGCCTTTTTTTGTTCCCTTTTGTATTATCTTCGTGAAAAATTACGTTGATATGCTTATAAATATAATCGCGAAGGAATTGGGACTTGTTCCCGAAAAGGTGAAGAATGTGGTTGAACTTCTTGAGGGCGGAGCAACTGTTCCGTTCATATCGCGTTACCGCAAGGAGGCTTCCGGCTCCATGGACGAGGTTGCCGTGGGTAACGTGAAGGATATGCATGAGAAACTGAAGGCTCTCGTGCAGCGTAAGGCAACCATAATTGCTACCATAGAGGAGCAGGGGAAGCTTACACAGGAACTGAAAAGACGCATAGATGGCTGTTTTGATGCCGTTGAGCTGGAGGATATATATCTGCCCTATAAGCCCAAACGCCGTACGCGCGCGACTATGGCTAAGGAGCGTGGGCTTGAACCGCTTGCCGATTACATATATATGCAGCAGGGCAGTGATATAAAGGGTAGGGCACGTACATTTATAAATAAGGATGTTCCTTCTGTCGATGATGCAATAGCCGGTGCATGCGACATAATCGCCGAACGTGTGTCGGAGGACGAGGGTGCGCGTAATATCGTCCGCCGCCTCTTCTCGCGGCATGGTCTCCTAACTTCAAAAGTGGTGAAGGGCAAGGAGCCTGACGGTATAAAATATTCCGATTATTATGAGTGGCAGGAGAGTGTGTCACGAATATCATCGCATCGTCTTCTGGCCATTATGCGTGGCGAGGAGGAGGGCTTTCTGCGCGTTTCGGTCTCCGTCGATGCCGCTGAGGCTACTGAACAGCTCTGCCGTCGTCTTGTAAAACGTTTCTCTCCATCGCGTGAATATATGGAGGCTGCAATTGCGGACGGCTACAAGCGTCTTCTTGCTCCATCGATAGAAAATGAGACACGTGCGGCTGCAAAGGTGCGTGCCGACGACGAGGCCATAGCCGTTTTTGCCGAGAACCTGCGTCAGTTGCTCATGTCCTCACCTCTGGGGCAGAAACGCGTTCTTGCAATAGATCCCGGTTTCCGTACCGGATGCAAAGTTGTGGTACTCGACTCTCAAGGTAATCTTGTATATCATACTGTAATCTATCCGCATCCACCGCAGAACAGCCGGGCAGAGGCCGCCCGGATAATAACCGGGCTGGTACAGCAGTATTCCATTGAGGCGTTTGCCGTAGGAAACGGAACCGCGGGCAGGGAGACAGAGGATTTTGTACGCTCTCTTGCACTCGATGCCGAAATTTTCCCTGTAAATGAGGATGGCGCATCGGTGTATTCGGCATCGCAGGTTGCGCGCGAGGAGTTCCCCGATGAGGATGTCACAGTACGTGGAGCCGTATCCATTGGGCGTCGTCTCATCGACCCGCTTTCGGAACTTGTGAAAATTGAACCGCGTTCCATTGGAGTGGGACAGTATCAGCACAGCGTTGACCAAGGCAAACTGAAGGAACGGCTCGATGTGGTTGTGGAGAGTTGTGTGAATAAAGTGGGTGTCAATTTGAATACGGCGACAAAGCAGATACTCACGCATATATCGGGACTGGGCCCCGCGCTTGCCGAAAATATAGTGAAATACCGTGCGGAAAACGGTGATTTCCATAACAGAAGGGAGCTTCTCAAAGTGCCGAGGCTCGGCAACAAGGCTTTCGAGCAGGCGGCTGGATTCCTGCGAGTGGTGGGCGGTAACGAGCCGTTGGACAACACGGCGGTACATCCCGAATCGTACAATATCGTTGTACGCATGGCAAAGGATTGCGGTGTCTCGCCCGAAGAGTTCATCTCCGATGGAGAGTTGCGCAAGAAGGTTGTCCTTTCCAACTATGTGGGCGGCAACGTGGGAATGCCTACGCTTACCGATATAATGGACTCGCTCAATAAACGCGGTCTCGACCCGCGCGAACAGGCCAAGGCTTTCTCTTTCGACCCCAACGTGCACGATATTGAGGACCTGCGGGAGGGTATGTTGCTTCCGGGGTTGGTCTCGAACATAACTGCCTTCGGGGCTTTTGTGAACATTGGCGTGCATCAAGATGGTCTTGTACATATATCACAACTTGCTGACAAGTTCGTCTCTTCGCCCGGCGATGTTGTGAAGCTCGGTCAGCAGGTAATGGTACGTGTGGTGGAGGTTGATCTCAAGAGGAAACGTATCAGCTTGAGCATGAAGGGAATGTAGTACCGCATGGCAAATCTGTTATGTGGCAATTGCCGGTGTAACAGACTTTGTCCGTAGAGTCGCTTTTCTGTTTTCCGTGTGAAATTTAAACTACACTGTGCCAAACAGTCGTGTCTGGACATTGCAAATGTCAAAAAACTTTACGATGTTTGTAGATGACTTGTGTAGGTGGGGCAGTATGTGAATGGTATATACCTCATCAATCATAAGAAAACAGTTATAAATTTTTAAACATGATTGTTATGAAGAGAATTTTGATGTTTGCGGTTGTTATGCTCTTTGCATCATCCATGGTGTCAGGGCAGTCGAAAAAGTCAAAGCCGGTAAAGCCGAGCGGCAAATATGCTGTGTTGCAGCTTCCTGCATACAATAACATCTTGAATATTGCCGAAAGCAGCAATTTCTTATACCTGAATACAGGTGAGAATGTCTTTTCTGTCGATAAGGTTACAGGTGAGGTAAAGGTCGTGCTTTCTGTCAAGGATGATACTCCGTCCTTATACGGCAAGGACATAAAAGCCATAGCGGCAGATATGACTAACCTGTACTATTGGGTAGGCGGCAGCGGACTGTACGTGAAGGGTATTGACGATAAGCCTCTGTTCCCATCCGATGATATTTACCCGAAGAAGATGGAGATTCAGCCCGGAAGTGATTATCTGCTTATATATGGCCGTGGCAGCCACACGGTGTGTCTTGATATGAAGAGCCGTAAGCCGACTCCTTATTGGGGAGGTTCGGCGAACAGCGCGGCCGTTTCGGGCGGGCAACTCTATTTGATTGCTACCGACGGTAATGTCCATCGTACCGCATGCGTGAATGATACAATTGAATTGACGGCAGAATTCAAGAGTAAAGTTACGATATACCGTACAGGTTCCCGTCCCGAAAGATACACTGATCCGGTCTTTGCGAAGGTGTCTTTCATAGAAAGCGGTACCGACCAGTACGATGAGTTCTATTTCTTGACTTCTGATTACGGCGGCAATCTCTATGCCGGTATCGAAAACAGAATTGTCAACGTGCCGGGGTGGTCCGAGGTTGCCAATAGCGGTGACGAAGATGTTGTTTTCATCAATTTCGTGAAGAGGGGTAACAAGGCTTTCGCGATATGTGGCGGTGATTACAAGAGCCGTTTCATGGAATTCGGTGCATCGCTCAAGGATAATGCTTCAATAAAAAGGAGCGAGTCTTTGCAAACGGATGTGCTGGAGCCGAAGCTTTGGGACGGTGCTTCGGACAGTTATTTCTCGAACAATTATGACGGGGAAATGTATATCGACCTCAACGGTAATCTTTGGTATGTGGGAGAGTATTCACGCGTGTTCATCTACAATGCCGACGGCATTAAGGGATACAGGGACCTTAAAGGTAATTTGATGACAGTTGAGTGATGTATCAAATCTTATATACAACGTACGGCGACAGGTTTCTGTCGCCGTACGTTGTATATGTAAATGCCTATTGCAGTTCATCGGGGTGATTAACCCATGGTAGTGAGTCTATGTATAGGTATTCACTCATGTGTTTAAGGAACCAAGTTATTGCTATTTTCATTACTTCCTTGCTTTCTTTAGCCTTCATCTCTTTTGGATTCTGCAGTAGCACAGCAATGTATTGGTAGGTAACACCATTGGGACATTTATCACAGAAAGGCATTGTGAAGTATTTCTCATCCAGGAGTATATCTTGTTTCTCAATTATTTCCACGATAATTCCCGAGGGGGTGTGAAGGAAGATATCTCTTCCAATCAGGCCGTATTCTTCTCTCTCGCATCGTGGAACTTCATACAAGCGTACAATCTTCGGCAGCTTCAAATCTAATCTGTACCTCTCCATAATGTAATTGTTTTTGGGATTAAACAAATGCGGTACACGTTTTGAATTGGGCATAAAGAAAGCGTGAAGTCCACAAAACCCAAACCACCAACCAGGCACTAGCAAAGCCCCGCAAACAGAATGAGTAGTGCGGAGCCCCACGCTGATATTGTCAACATTACTGTCAGGGAATGGTTCCCTTTGGGAATGAGAAATATCACCATAGGACGTCCACAATACCTTGTTTCCGGTTTACTTAAATTGCTAGTTTAGGTTGGTCGGACAACAAAGCGTGTAAACGCCTTAAATAAAATGTCTGCCTCAATGGCCGAATGACCATAAGGCAATGCAAATATACAACAATGTACCCCCTTTGTCAATAGATACAGTGAAAAAAGAGATACATGAATGCAAAATAGGTGGAATCTTTTCTGTTGCTACAATTTAAATGTCAATGGACTTTCTGTATGAACTTTTTTGTAGAAGAATACCCCGGAAGTTCGAATTTCCGGGGTATTCAAGCGTTCAGGATATCTCTTATTTTACAAGAACCTTTTTGTTGTCAATTATGTTTATTCCTTTTTGGGGTTCGCTCAACGGCTGGCCATGGATGTTGTAAATACTTTTGCTTTGTGGCGCAGATTGGATTTCGTATATGCCTGTAGCCGGGTCGTCGAACTCTATTCTGATACTGTTCGCTTCCGGCAGTCCGCACTCAAGCCAGCATTGGTTTGCCGCAACTTTTTTTGATCCTTCAAAAGCTCTGAATTCGCTTTCTGCCGCAAGCAGGAATTTCTTGACATCAGTACTTTGTGTGAGACTTTGTTCTACATAATTGCCTTTGAGAACGGACTGCGGCAAGGGGGCTTTCGCATCGCTGTCGGACATGGTGATGGGGAAGTGATATTCCCCTGCTTCTCCCTTTATTATTACAGGCGTACCGCCCTTGAGAGTTTCACCGGAACCGGCTATTGCCTCCATGGTGCATGTGTATCCGTCGTTGATGAGTGTTATGTCTGCATCTGTTGCATCATATGCGTATATTCCTTCCGGTATCACTACATTGAACGGCAGGCAGACAGTTGCCGTTCCCTCTGAAGGAAGTGTAATAGGGAACGTTTCTACCTCGTTAATCGTGTATGTGGCAAGTCCGGCTTTTGCGGCTTTGTCGTTGCCGGCAACGCCATGCTCCTTGTATATGTTCACATAGTTTATACCGTCACTGGTGCTGCGTATTTTGTAGATGCCGTCAGTAGAAGTCTCTTCAAAAAGGTATATTCCCGCATTAGACTTGTCGTCCGAGAACATGATGTGTCCCCATTTGACGAGCTTAGGTTCTTGCAGGTATTTGCCCTGCATGGAGAGGGTGTATCCGCTGCCCGATGGCTTTACGATGAATATCTCGTCTCCGGCAGCTGAGGTGGAGTAATGGTCAGGGGAAATGAGTTTATATCCCTCGCTTCCGCTGTTGTCGTGTGTCGTGTTGTATCCGATGAAAAGCGGTTTCCCGTTGTAGTTTATGTGGAATGCACCGTGGTATCCGGGGGCTATTACCACAGAGAATGTGTGTATGGTGCCGTCGGCCATTGCAATGATGCCTGTGTGGGAGCCTTTTGAGGCGTCTTTCCTTATGGGCACCTTACTGAAATCAGTTACCTCCACGTCAAAGAAGTCACCGCTGAGTATGGCGCCGTCAAGGTTGCCGAAGTATGCAGTAAGGTCGATACTCTCTCCTGCTTCGGCTATTATGGTGGTACCGTCGTAGCTTCTGTTGCGTATCTTTTCCAACTCGTCGCGCAGGTTGTTCACTACAGCCTGGTTACCCGATGCCTTGTTGGTTGTCTCGTCATATTCTCCGTTGACAAAACCGAACAGTTGCGGGGTGGTGGAGTATCCGGTCTCAATCTTGGGTCCCCAAGGAATCATGGCAGCACCGCCCTTTGGCTCAATGTATTTCCAGCCGGCAGTGCGTATTGTGAGTGTGTGGTTCTGTGCCATTCCCATTGCAAACGGGCGGCCTGTCTCCTCTTTCCCGAACCACGTAGCAGCTTCTCCTGCATAACCGTCGGGCGAGAGTGACTCGCCGTTGCCAACGCCTGCAACAGTTGCCATTACATCGAGGAAGTCAATCTGTGATACAAGTCCGTTCTTTACAGCAGCCTCCTTTATCATGGCTGGCCAATGTACTATGAACGGCACGCGTGTTCCGCCTTCATAAGCACTGTACTTGCCGCCACGAAGTCCTCCTGTAGGGGAGTGCTCGCCGACAAGTTCTTCGGCCTGGTCAACATAGCCGTCGTCCAATACCGGGCCGTTGTCGCTTGTAAGGATTATCAGGGTGTTGTCAAGAATGCCCTGCTGCTCGAGCACGTTGATGATTTCGCCGACACTCCAATCGAACTGTACTATTGCATCGCCTCTCAAACCCATTTCGCTCTGGCCACGGAAGCGTGGGTGCGGGAAGCGTGGAACGTGTACGTCATTCGTCGCGAAATAGATGAAGAATGGCTTGTCGCTGTTCTTCTTTATGAAATTGACAGCATGTGTGGTTATGCTGTCGGCAATGTTCTCGTCCTTCCACAATGCCTTGCCACCGCCTTTCATGTAGCCGATGCGGCCTATTCCGTTGACAATGGAGTTGTCGTGTCCGTGGGAACTTTTGAGGTTGTAAAGCAGTTCGGGGTTGTTTGCACCGGTCGGCTCTCCATCGAAATTTTTGTTGTAATTGACATATATCGGAGCGGAGGGGTCGTAGTTGGCGACTTCGCTGTTCTCTATGAATACGCACGGTACTCTGTCGGCAGTTGCCGCCATTATGTAGGAGTAGTCGAATCCGATGTCGGGCAGAGCCGGTGAGATGGGAGCGTTCCAATTTTGTTTTCCTGTCTGGCTGCCCAGTCCCAAGTGCCATTTTCCGAAGGCAGCAGTCGTATAACCAGCCTCCTTGAATACATCTGCAACCGTGTATTGTTCGGGCGATACAATCATTGCAGCGTCACCGGCTGCCACGTCGGTTCCTGATTTGCGCCAAGGATATTGTCCTGTAAGCAATGAATAACGTGACGGTGTACTTGTTGATGCCACAGCATGGGCATTCGTGAAGCAGAGACCGTTTTCTGACAATCTGTTGACGTTTGGTGTCTTGACTCCTATTGCACCATAGCACTCCAGGTCGCCGAATCCCAAGTCGTCTGCATAAATCATTACCACGTTAGGGCGTGATTTTACATAAGGTTCAAGGTTCGCACTCTCTTGGGCAACCAAAGCACACGGCAGCGTTGCCAAAGCAAGCATACCGATGTTCAAATTTTCCATAATACATATTTTATTATATATTGCTAAAGTACAATATTTATTTTAGAATATTATAAAATGAATTGTAAAAGTGCGTCAACAAAAAAATGGCGCAACCTTACGGATGCGCCATTTCAAAATTAAGATATCGCTATTGATTAGCAGATCTTGCGTGAACCGTCGCCGATAACTACGTCATAAACCTTAGGTGCCTTGCCGTACTTCTCCTGGTAACGCTTCTCAGCCTCTTCGATGAATACGCTGTAGAGCTCCTCCTTAACGAGGTTGATTGTACAGCCACCGAAGCCACCGCCCATCATGCGTGAACCGGTAACGCCGCAGTCGATAGCAACGTCAACAAGGAAGTCGAGCTCTTCGCAGCTTACTTCATAGTCCTTGCTGAGTCCGAAGTGTGTCTCGTACATCTTCTTACCTACAGTCTCGTAGTCGCCGGCCTCAAGTGCGTTACATACATCGAGAACGCGTACAACCTCGCCGATAACATATTTTGCACGGTTGTAATCCTCGGGCTTCAATTCTGCCTTAACCTCCTCGAGCATCTCGAAGCTTGCGTCGCGCAATGACTCAACCTCGGGGTGCTTAGCCTTGATTACTTCAGCTACGCGCTCGCAGCTCAAACGACGCTCGTTGTAGGGTGAACCTACGAGCTCGTGCTTAACGCATGTGTTCAAGAGAACGAGTTTGTAACCCTGTGGCTTGAATGGGAAGTACTGGTACTCAAGTGAACGGCAGTCGAGACGGATGAGGCTGCCTGCCTTGCCGAATACGCTTGCGAACTGGTCCATGATACCGCAGTTAACGCCAACGTAGTTGTGCTCAGTAGCCTGGCCTACCTTTGCAAGCTCGAACTTGTCAACCTTGTTGGCACCGAACATGTCGTTCAAAGCATATGTGTATGTGCTCTCCAAAGCTGCTGAAGAAGACATACCTGCACCGAGGGGCACGTCACCTGCAAATGCAGTGTTGAAACCCTTTACGTCAACACCACGCTTGATCATTTCACGGCATACACCGAAGATGTACTTTGCCCAAGAAGCGCGTGGAGCATCTTCCTCTTTCAAACCGAACTCAACATAGTCCTTCTCGTCGATAGAGTAAGCGCAAACCTTGTCTGTACCGTTAGGCTTGATTTCAGCCATGATACCCTTGTTTACTGCACCGGGGAATACGAAACCATTGTTGTAGTCGGTGTGCTCACCGATGAGGTTGATGCGGCCCGGAGAAGCATAGATGCTTCCTGTTGTACCATCGAAATGCTTGATGATACGACTTCTTACGAATTCTATATCCATAGTTGTAAAATATTTAGTAGTTAAACAAATTCTATATTATGTTTTTGTTACTTCTTAGCAGGTTTTGAACCTATCAAAGCGTAGAACAGGAGGTATGCTGCACAGAATACAACTACCCAGAAACTCTGCATGTGGCCTGCGATGTCAGCTACGTAACCCTGGATACCCATCATGACAGCGCAACCGAATACCATTGTCATGAAGATACCTGATGCAACGGCTGTATATTTGCCGAGACCCTCAACAGCCATGTTGAAGATTGCACCCCACATTACTGATGTGCAGAGACCTACCAATAGGAATGAGAAGATACCTACAGGGATATCCTGCCAGATAAGTGTGAGATTACCCCAGTCAACACCCGGGAAACTTACGAGTACGTCTGATGGAGCATACATACCGAAGAGTACAAGTGCCAATGTGGCTACAGAAACTGTTGTAACCATTGCGCGGCTTGATACCTTGCTCCCGATACTTGCACCTACGAAACGGCCGATAAGCATCATGAACCAGTAAACGGCAACAATCATACCTACGGTACCTGCAGGGATAGAGTAAGGTGCCGATGTAAGCATCTGCTGTACTGCGTTGGGTACACCTACCTCAATACCCATGTAAAGGAATATTGCCAAAGCACCGAGTGCGAAGTGACGGTATTTCAAAGCACCCTTTACGAGGCTCAGCTGAACGGGAGCCTGTTCGGGCTCTTCAATCTTTGTGAAGAGGATTACGATGAATGCAATCACAAAAATTGCAAGTGCTATCATAAGCGCGGGAGTAGCATCTGCAATCTTGGCTTTTGTTGCGTCTGAGATGAGGGCACCCATAAGGATGTAACAAGCAACTGCTGCGGAAGAGTTGAATACGCCACCGATCTGGATGAGCTGGTTACCCTTGTTACCGCCACCACCGAGGAGGTTGAGCATCGGGTTTACAACACAGTTGAGGATACACATGCAGAGACCTGCGATGAATGCACCGATAAGGTAAACTGTAAATACAAGGCCGATGTTCTCCTTTGCATCGAGCATACCGCTAGCCCACTGAATAAGAATACCTGTTGCACCTACAGCAAGGCCTATGAGTGCTGTCTTCTTGTAACCGAACTTCGCGATGAGCATACCTGCGGGAATACCCATTACAAGGTAAGCGATGAAGTTACCGTAGTTACCGATCTGTGCAAGGACGTTAGAGATAGGACCCTGGTTCTTGATGATGGTTGCCATAGGTGTACAGAGGTTTGTCACGAAGGCAATCATTGCGAAGAGCGCGATCATTACAATGATTGCTCCCCATTGTTTCTTTTGATTACTCATAATTAATAATGTTTTAGATTTTTATATAATGTTCATTATTTTTCAACTCCGAATTTATATACAGTAACCTGCTTGTATGTCTCGCCCGGGCAGAGCACCACGCTGGGGAAGTGCTGGCGGTTGGGGCTGTCGGGGAAGTGCTGTGCCTCGAAGCATATTGCGCTGCGCTTGGGGAATGTTGCTCCGTGTGCGCCTGCAAAACCGCTGTGCCAGTTCGATGTATATACCTGAACACCGGGCTCTGTTGTGTAAACCTCCATTGTGCGGCCGCTTACAGGCTCTGTAACCTTTGCGGCAAAGCTCAATTCACCTACCTCTTTCTTGTTGAGTACATAGCAGTGGTCATATCCTGCACCATGCTTAATCTGCTCCTCGTCGGCATCGATGCGTGCACCAACCTCAGTTGGGGTGGTGAAGTCGAATGCTGTACCCTTCACAGGTGCTATGCAACCGTAGGGTACCGATGTGTCATCAATGGGCACAAAGAAATCGGCGTTGATTTCGCAAATGAGGTTGTCGATAGTTGCTGTTGGGTTTGTAATGCCCGAGAGTGAGAAGAAACCGTGGCTTGTGAGGTTTACGATTGTCTTTTTGTCTGTTGTGGCTGTGTAGTCTATCTTGAGTTCGTCCTCGTCTGTGAATGTATATACTACAGTCACGTCGAGATTGCCGGGGAAGCCCTCTTCCATGTCAGCAGAAAGATAGTGTAATTTCAAGGTCTGTCCGTCAACCTGCTCTGCATCCCAAACGCGTGCGTGGAAGCCGGTAGGGCCACCGTGCAGGTGGTTGGGGCCATTGTTGATTGCGAGGTTGTACTCCTTGCCGTCGATTGTGAACTTGCCCTTGCATATGCGGTTGCCGTAACGGCCTACAAGTGTGCTGAGGAATGGTTCCGGGCTGTTAAGGAGGTTGTCGATGCTGTCGTGGCCCTGAATTACGTTCGCATAGTTGCCGTTCTTGTCAGGAACCATTATGGTGCAGATTGCGCCTCCGTAGTTTGTGATTGCGACTTCGCTTCCTTTCTTGTTCTTGAGGATGAAAAGAGCGGTTTCTTTGCCGTCGATGACTTTTTTGAAGTCGGCGGCGTTCAATTGTGAGAGATTTTCTGTACAGCTCATATCTGTGTATTATGGTTAAATAGCTATTTCCTCGCAAATAAAATAAAAAAATGCCTTATGACAAAGGAAATCGATATAAAAAATGAATAGGAATTCTTTCTGGCGTTGTCAGGTCAATGAATATGTCTGATTTTTTTGCATACATGTGCCGTTTTTGTGCAAAAAAAAGAAGATGGATGAAAGGTGAACTCCCGAATTGTGCTTGCCGTTGAAAACCTCATTTACATTCTGTAAACTGCGGTTTTACGGCTTCGCTTGCCTTTGGATTTCACTTTTTATCCATCTTTTGGTCAGGGTGGCGTGCCATCCTGTATTTCAGTTTCCCCCTAAAATGACTTTCAGCATATTCCTTGTAGGAGGTCTGCTACAATGAAACAACTGCCGCCTACGAATATGAAATCACTGGGGGTGCTTTCGCCTTTTGCCGCGTCGAGTGCCTGCGTTACGCTGGGGTAGCATTTGCCTTGGAGGCCATACTCCTCGGCTTTCGCCTTTAATTCATCTGCCGGCATGGCGCGCTTTATGCTTGCCTGGGTAAAATAGTAGCTCGCATTCCTTGGCATTGCGGCAAGTACGGCCGAAATATCCTTGTCGCTTACCATCCCGAACACGATGCGCAGTGTGTCGCACTTCTGTGCGGACAGCTGTCCGGCAATGTACTTTATGCCGCCTATGTTGTGCCCTGCGTCGCAGACTATGCGTGGGCTTTCCTGTATCTTCTGCCAACGTCCCATAAGTCCGGTAAGCGAGCAGACATCTGTAAAACCTTTTCGCACTGCATCATCGGTTATTGTGAAGCCGTTGCGTTTCAGTTCTCCTGTCGCCGTGAGGATGGTGTTCGCGTTCTTTTCTTGACAATATCCGCCAAGCTCGCCTTCTATGGTTCCGTAACTGGCTGTCGTATAACGGTATCCGCTATCAGTGGGCTCTGCTGCCAGAATCTCCTTTTTTTCTTCGGCGAATATCAGAGGCGCGCCGCATTCGTGGGCCTTTGATTCGAATACGGCTTTTGTCGCGGGGGTGGTCTCGCCTATGACTGCCGGAATCCCATGCTTGATTATCCCGGCTTTCTCTGCGGCAATCTCTTCCAGTGTGTTGCCCAGGAACTGTGTGTGGTCCGGGCTTATGTTCGTTATTATGCAGAGTTCGGGGGTTATAATGTTGGTACAGTCCAAGCGGCCGCCCAAACCTACTTCGATGACCGCCACATCGACATTCTGTTCCGCAAAATAGTTGAATGCCATGGCTGTGGTCAGTTCAAAGAACGATGGGCTGAGCGGTTCAAAGAACGCTCTGTGCTTTTCAACGAACCCGACCACGTATTCTTTGCTTGCCGGGGTGCCGTTGACCCTTATTCTTTCGCGGAAATCAATCAGGTGGGGCGATGTATAAAGCCCTACCTTGTAGCCGCTCTCCTGAAGTATGGCCGCAATGGTGTGCGACGTGGAGCCTTTGCCGTTTGTTCCGGCAACGTGTATTGTCCTGAATTTTCTGTGAGGGTTGCCCAAATGGTCGTCGAATGCAACTGTTGTCGCAAGCCCCTCCTTATATGCAGCACCGCCTACTTGCTGGAAGGGCGGTGCGCAGTTGAAGAGATATGTGACAGTTTCGTCGTATGTCATATCTTTTGCTTTGATAAAAAGTTTTATTGTTCGTTTGGCGTTTAATCGAAGAAACTCTTGAACCTGCGGAAAATCTTGTCCTTAATGCTTTCGCTCGGCCTGAAGTTGTCCGATTCCCTAAAACGTTCTATAGTCTTCTTCTCCTCCTTTGACAAGGTTTCGGGAATATATACGCTCACGTTTATGACGATGTCTCCCTTGCCGTATCCGTTCAGGCTCGGCAAGCCTTTTCCGCGCAGACGAAGAACTTTGCCCGGCTGTGTTCCTGAGTCTATTGTGACTTTTACCTTTCCGTCGATTGTGGGTATCTCTACGGAACCGCCGAGTGCGGCTGTCGGTATGTCGAGCAACAGACTGTATATCAGGTCATTCTCGTCGCGTACAAGGGTGGGGTGTTTCTCTTCCTCAATGAAGATTATGAGGTCTCCGTTCACACCGTTCAGCTTGCCGGCATTTCCTTTTCCGCGCATGGAGAGCTGCATGCCTTCATAAACGCCTGCCGGTATCTGTACCTCTACGACCTCTTCGCCCGTTATTATGCCTTCGCCGTTACAGTGCGGACATTTGTTCTTTATTATTTTTCCCTGTCCGTTGCATCGTGGGCAGGCCACTTCGGAACGCATCATACCGAAGAAACTCTGCTGTGTGCGTACTACGCGACCCGTACCTTTGCAGTCGGGGCAGGTCTCTGTGGCATTGCCTTCGGCTCCGCTTCCGCCGCAATGAGGGCAGGCTACGTTCTTCTTGAGCTTGAATTTCTTGGTCACGCCGGTGGATATCTCCTCCAGTGTAAGCTTTACCTTTACTCTAAGGTCGCTGCCGCGATATTTCTGCGGTCCGCCTCCACCGCCGAATCCGCTGAATCCGCCGAATCCGCCGCGTCCACCGAAAATGTCTCCGAACATTGAGAAAATATCGTTCAGGTCCATTCCGGCGCCGTTGAAGCCTCCGCCTCCTGCGCCGCCGCTCAGTCCTTCGTGTCCGAACTGGTCGTATCGTGCTTTCTTGTCAGGGTCGCTGAGGACGCTGTACGCCTCGGCTGCCTCCTTGAACTTCTCTTCAGCCTCCTTGTTGCCCGGGTTCTTGTCGGGATGGTACTGGATGGCCAACTTGCGGTATGCCTTTTTTATGTCATTTGCCGACGCGTCTTTGCTCACGCCAAGCACTTCATAGTAATCTCTCTTTGCCATATTTACATATTATTCGCCTACAGCTACCTTTGCGTGACGTATTACTTTATCGTTGAGTGTATAACCTGCTTGAACACAGTCGAGTACCTTTCCTTTGAGTTCCACTGAAGGAGCCGGTATCATGGCTATTGCCTCGTGGTAGTCGGTGTTGAAGTCGGCTCCTTCGGTCTCTATCTTCTGCAGGCCGTTCTGTTTTAGGATTCCCACGAATTTGTTGTATATCAGTTCGATACCTGTCATTATTTCTGCTGCATTCTCATCCTTTGCAAGGTTGCTCAATGCGCGCTCGAAATCATCGAGAACCGGCAGTACCGACTCTATGGCGCGTTCTCCGCCATTCTTTATCAGTTCGGCCTTCTCCTTCATAGTACGTTTGCGGTAGTTGTCGAATTCCGCTACCTGACGCAGATATTTGTCCTCAAGTGAGGCGATTTTTTCATTCGCCTCGTCAAGTTCCTTCTGCATCTTCTCTTCCGCTGTCAACTCAACCTCGGCTTCCTGGTCGGCATCGTTACAGGAAACTGTCTCCTCTACATTCTCGTTTGCAGTGCTGTTAACTGCATCTTCCAAAATTTCCTTATCTTTTTCGCTCATGGTTCGTGAATTTTCTATTTTGATAATAACAAATATTGTGCCAATGGAGTTTTTGGCATAAAACCCTGCAAAGATACTCTATTTTGTGTGACATTTGGTGTCAATTTGGCAGATTTTGCATTTTGGGCACTCGTGGTTTCTCTTTTTGGCACATATTGGTTATCTTCGCCGAATAATTCAAAATTCCTATGGATAGATTCGACAGGACACTTCTGCCGCTTGCTCTCGTTGCACCGCTTGCAATGCAGGCAAGCGAGTGTGAAAACGACACCATTTCCGCGCTTTTTCCGCAGCGTCCTAACGTCGTTATGATATATGCCGATGATTTGGGATTCGGTGACCTTGAATGCTATGGTGCAACAGGTGTTAAAACACCGAATGTGAATAAGTTGTCTGCAAATGGTTTGCTCTTTACGAATGCCCATTCTGTTGCTTCGACAAGCACCCCTTCGCGCTATTCCTTACTGACAGGAGAGTACCCTTGGCGCAAACCTGGAACCGACGTGGCTGCCGGTGATGCGGCAATGATAATATCGCCAGACCAATATACGGTTGCCGACGTTTTCAAGGAGGCCGGTTATACTACGGCTGCTTTCGGAAAGTGGCATCTTGGACTTGGTGCCGAAAGCGGAAAACAGGATTGGAACGCGCCTATTTCGCCGGCTTTGGCAGACATAGGCTTCGACTATTCCTATGTCATGGCAGCTACGGCCGACAGGGTGCCATGCGTTTTCATTGAGAATGGCAAAGTTGCTGATTATGACCTCTCTGCCCCGATATATGTAAGTTACAGGAGAAATTTTGAGGGGGAACCCACTGGTCGTGACAATCCTGAACTGCTGTATAATCTCAGACATTCGCATGGGCATGACATGTCTATTGTCAACGGAATAGGCCGCATCGGCTATATGAAAGGCGGCGGCAAGGCATTGTGGAAGGATGAGAATATTGCTGACAGTATCACTTCGCATGCCGTGGATTTTATTAAAGCAAATAGTGAACGACCATTCTTTATATACTTTGCTACCAATGATGTACATGTTCAGCGTTTTCCGCATCAGCGTTTCCGTGGAGCGAGCGGTATGGGGTTGCGTGGCGACGCTATTGCGCAGTTCGACTGGTCGGTAGGGGAGATTGTCCGTGCGCTTGACGAGCAGGGCATTCTCGACAACACGCTGATAATACTTACAAGTGACAACGGTCCGGTATTGGATGACGGCTATGTTGACCAAGCCGAGGAACTGGTAGGCGAACATTCTCCCACCGGCGGCTTGCGTGGCGGAAAGTACAGCACGTTCGAGGGTGGAACACGTGTGCCGTTCATTGTACATTGGCCCGCAATGATAAAGGAGGCTGCTGTAAGGGACGGGCTGGTATCACAGATTGACTTCCTTGATGTAATGGCAAGAATCGTAGGCAAGCAGGGTGAACCGGGAGTGCGCTCTTTTTCTTCCGATGGTGATTGTGAACAGGTGAAAGCGTGGCTTGGCGAGGAGGGTTGCAGCCGCCCGTTTGCGGTGGAAATGGCCGCCAACCATACCCTCTCGCTCATATATTTCAATTGGAAATACATTGAGCCGAAAGGTGGCCCGGCAATGGTGTCGTGGGGTCCCAAGATAGAGACCGGCTATTCAAAGGAACCGCAGCTTTTTAAAATGGTGAATGGCGATTTTGATGAGACCAATAATCTTGCTGATGAAAACCCGACTATTTTGAATGCGTTGAAGAACTTGCTGGAAGGGATACGTAATAACAGAAAATACTTTATTGAATTTCAATGAAAAGAATGCTGAATGAAATACAGTGCAATGCGTTGCATAAAATCAATATAGGAGAGCTTAATGCAATGCAGCAGACGGCTATTAAACATTGCCGCGAGAGTGACAATATGGTGCTTCTTTCTCCCACGGGGACGGGAAAGACCTTGGCATTTCTTCTACCATTGCTTGAACGTCTTGATATTACATGTGCTGGAGTTCAAGCTGTTATAGTGCTTCCATCACGTGAGCTTGCCCGTCAGGTGTTCGAGGTGTGGCGTGCCATGGCAACGCCGTTCCAGATGACAGCTCTCTATGGAGGCCGTCCGCTCGAGCAGGAGATTGCATCGCTGAGCGGTGCTTCTACTTCTGTAATTGTAGGTACTCCCGGCCGCTTGCTCGACCATATGAACCGTTCGTCGTTCTCTGTTGACAACTGTAACCTTCTTGTTATAGATGAGTTTGACAAATGTCTCGAAATGGGTTTCCATGAAGAGATGTCAAAACTTGTGGAGAAACTGCCGTACGTGAAGTCGCGTTTCCTTCTTTCCGCGACCGATTCTGCCGAGATTCCTCTCTTTGCCGGTGCTGCCGACATTGAGAAACTCGATTTCCGTGACGGTGGCGGCCAACCTGTCGTACGTACATCGTTCTATACTATAACTACCACGCCCGACAAACGGCTCGATAAACTCTTTTCTCTTTTATGTTCGTTTGGCGGTGAACCGGCCATTGTCTTCTGCAACTTCCGCGATACTGTAGATGAGGTCCATAAATTCCTGAATAAAAGGTCTCTCAATTGTGTGGCGTACAATGGTTCTATGGAGCAGAAAGAGCGTGAACTCGCACTTTTCCGCTTCAAGTGCGGCAATTCCAATATTCTTGTCAGCACCGACCTTGCGGCCCGTGGTCTTGACATCAAGGATGTAAAGCATGTGATTCATTATCAACGTGCTCTTACCGCCGAAACATTCACTCACCGTAATGGTCGTACGGCGCGTTGGGAAGCGGAAGGCTCTGTCTATATGTTTACCTTCGAGAACAAGGAACTCCCCGATTTTGCACCAGCTGGACTTGTTGAGTTCACGCTTCCCAAACGTGATGTCCTGCCGCCTTCTCCATCTTGGGCGATTCTCTATGTAGGAAAAGGCAAGCGTGAAAAAATCAGCCGTGGTGACCTTGCCGGTTTCTTCATCAAAAAGGGCGCTCTTTCTCCCGATGAGGTCGGTTCCATCCTGGTATTTCATGATTACTCTTACGTTGCCGTAAAACTCAACCGCATGCGCGCAGTGCTGAAGGCTGTGGAAGGGGAGAAAATAAAGGGCGTGAAGACTATTGTCCAGCCACTCCGTAGATAGATATAACGGTTATACTGCAGTTGTATTTTGCCGGAGAGTTCGACTGAACTCTTCGGCAAAATATGAATACCAATTGGCTTTGTGTGAGTGTTGTTTGTTTTCATTTTGTTGCTGTTATTGATGTTTTGTTTGCCAGTTGCTTGTATTTGCTCTGGTTTTTTGTTATTTTTGCCACAATTATGAATAATTTCAAAACAAAGAATAATGTACAAAGAGAATGAAAAACAGACTGGGCTGGACGAGAGTGCGTTCCGCCCGTTGAAGGAGGGTGAGGTCTATAAGCCTGTAATGTCACCCGACAAGAACTATCCGGAGGTGAATCTCTGGTCGGTTTCATGGGGTATAGCAATGGCGGTGCTTTTCTCGGCTGCATCGGCATATCTCGGTCTGAAGGTCGGGCAGGTCTTCGAGGCTGCAATTCCCATTGCAATCATAGCCGTGGGCGTCTCAAGCCTTACAAAGCGTAAAGGTGCGCTCGGTGAGAATGTGATAATCCAGTCAATAGGTGCATGCTCGGGCGTAATCGTTGCCGGTGCAATCTTTACTTTGCCGGCTCTTTATATTCTGCAGAGCAAATACCCCGAAATGACGGTTAACTTCATGCAGATGTTCCTCAGTTCGTTGTTGGGAGGTATTCTGGGTATTCTGTTCCTCATTCCGTTCCGCAAGTATTTCGTTAAGGACAAGCATGGTGAATATCCGTTCCCCGAGGCTACCGCAAGTACTCAGGTGCTGGTTTCGGGCGAGAAGGGCGGCAGTCAGGCAAAGCCTTTGCTCATAGCAGGTCTCATTGGCGGACTGTATGATTTCGCCGTTGCCACTTTCGGATGGTGGAGCGAGAATGTTACGACCCGTATATGTCTTTGGGGTGAGACAATTGCAGAAAAGGCGAAATTGGTGCTCAAAATAAATACAGGTGCGGCTGTGTTGGGTCTTGGCTGTATCATCGGTCTTAAGTACGCGCTGATAATATGTGCGGGCTCTTTGGCTGTATGGCTTATCATCATTCCCGGAATGAACATCTTCTTCGGTGACCAGGTGCTCAATATGTGGAATCCCGAAATAACGGATACCATATCAAGCATGTCCCCCGAATTGATTTTCAAGGAGTATGCGAAGAGTATTGGTATCGGTGGTATTGCCATGGCCGGTATTATAGGTATTTTCAAGTCTTGGGGTATAATAAAAGGTGCCGTTGGGCTCGCATCACGCGAGTTGGGCGGCAAAAAGAGCGGTGCGGCGGTGAAGCGTACAGACAAGGACCTTTCAATGAAGTTCATCCTTTTCGCTTCAACCTTCACGCTTCTCTCTGTGCTGGCGTTCTTTGTGTTCGACGTGATGGGCGGAAACATCCTGCATAGCGTGGTGGCTCTTCTGCTTGTTGCGGTAATATCGTTCCTCTTTACGACCGTTGCGGCCAATGCAATTGCAATCGTAGGCTCCAACCCTGTGTCGGGTATGACTCTTATGACATTGATTCTCGCTTCTGTAGTGATGGTGGCGGTCGGTCTGAAAGGTTCATCGGGTATGGTTGCGGCTCTGATTATGGGTGGAGTGGTGTGTACGGCACTTTCGATGGCCGGCGGTTTCATAACTGACCTGAAAATAGGTTACTGGTTGGGCAGCACTCCTGCAAAGCAGCAGACATGGAAGTTCCTTGGAACTCTGGTCTCTGCGGCTACCGTGGCCGGTGTGATAATTGTCCTGAACAAGACATACGGTTTTACCAGCGGTGAACTTGCTGCTCCTCAGGCCAATGCTATGGCGGCGGTCATAGATCCGCTCATGAATGGTGTTGGTGCTCCATGGTTGCTCTATGGCATCGGAGCTGCTTTGGCGCTGGTGCTTACATACTTCAAGGTTCCGGCACTCGCGTTCGCGCTCGGTATGTTCATTCCTTTGGAACTCAATCTTCCCCTGCTTGTGGGAGGTCTCATCAATTGGTATGTTACTTCACGCAGCAAGGATGCTGCCATCAACGCTGAGCGTGGCGAGAAATGTACCTTGCTTGCATCGGGATTCATTGCCGGAGGCGCGCTTATGGGTGTTGTCAGTGCAGGCATGCGCTTTGCCGGCATCAACCTCGTGAATGAGGCTTGGTTGGCAAGTTCGTGGAGCGAACTGCTTTCATTGGTGCTCTATTCATTGCTGATTATCTATCTGATAGTAGCGAGTATGAAGGTGAAGAGGTAATTGGGGTTCAGGAATATGAAAAAGAGTACTTTCTTTCTTGTTGTTCTGGTAGCCTGTGTATTAATGGGCTGTGTCCGTGTGTCCAAGTCAAACGGGCAGGTCGAGAAGGATCTTCCAATTGAGGCGTTCTATAAGGACTTTATTAAGGATTATCCCAACTATAACGCGAACGATGCTACGAGACAAGAGGCTTTTGATGCATTTGTCGTGGCTGTTAAGGATACGATAGATAAATGTAACATCTTCGAAGGGGTGCCTGTGAAGTTGCAGACTGTTAACAAGATAAAGGACGGGACATATGTGGCGCAATTCCAGTCGTGGATAAACCCGAACGGGTTCGATTATCGTCATGGTATATACAAGGTGTGTTTCGACGTGATTGGTGTCGTACCCGATTCTATAGTTCCGCAACTTAAAGATGATGAGTATTACACGTTTGAAGGCAATTATATATCGAATGTTGAGTTTCATGTAATGGAGGCTTTGCTTGGCAGGGAAACAATCGGTATTACGGCTTCATTCGGTGTTGAACAGGATTATATTTTCGAGGACAAGGTCTCTTTACATTTTGCTTATATGTATTATGATTTCACATCAATCAAACCATTTGTCGGAAGGGAATGTGAGTAGGTCTGCATAAACATCATGGGCAAGTGCTTTAAAGTACTTGCCCATGATGTTTCAAGTATAGTTTAAGATAAATTATCGGCTCGGGATAATAATTTCAAGTGAACTTGATTATTCTCCTCTCGCCTTTTGCTATCTTTGCAAATAAATGGTAAAATTATATTGAAATGACTTTCTTTACGTCTGAGAATCTTATTCTTGTGGGTTCTGTCCTTATATTTTGCAGCACTCTAATAACCAAGGCCGGGGGTAAGTTCGGTATGCCGACCCTTTTGCTTTTTCTTCTTGCCGGAATGCTTTTCGGCTGCGATGGACTGGGTATCCAATTCGATAATGTCGGTCAGGCGCAGTTCGTGGGTATGGTTGCCTTATGTGTGATTTTGTTCACGGGTGGAGTAGAAACAAAACTGTCGGACATTAAACCTGTGTTGGGGCCAGGCTTGACTTTATCAACCGTCGGGGTTCTGTTGATGACTCTTTTTACGGGACTTTTCATATATCTTATGTCGTGCTGGGATGCCGTGCCCATTGAGCTTCCTCTTGTGACCTGTTTCCTGTTGGCTGCGACGATGTCTTCGACCGATTCGGCTACTGTGTTCAATATATTGCGCGGAAAGAATATAAACTTGAAGGGGGATTTGCAGCCAACGCTTGAATTGGAGAGCGGAAGCAATGACCCGATGGCATATATTCTTACTATTGTACTCATTGAGCTCTCGCTCTCCTTGGGAGACGGCAGTGTGGCTGCGATGGGTGTAAAAGGGATGGTCGTCGATTCGCTCAAGGTGCTTGTGCAGCAGTTCGCGGCTGGTGCGATGATTGGAGCCGGTGCAGGTTTCGCAACGGTGTGGGTGATGAAGAAGGTGAACCTGAACAATATACCCCTTTATTCAATAATGCTCATGAGTATAGTGTTCTTTACCTTTGCCGTGACCGACATGCTTGGGGGAAACGGTTATCTTGCAGTGTATATCACGGGTATAGTGGTGGGAAATAACAAGATGAAGGACCGCAAGCAGGTAGTGGCGTTTTTCGACGGCATGACATGGATTGTGCAGATAGGAATGTTCCTGCTTCTAGGATTGCTTGTCAATCCGAGCGAGATGTGGAAGTCTGCTCTTGCGGCTACTCTTATAGGTCTTTTCATGATGTTCGTTGCCCGTCCTGCGAGCGTGCTTCTGTCGTTGCTGCCGTTCAAGAATATCGCATGGCCGTCGAGATTCTTTATCTCTTGGGTTGGCCTTAGAGGTGCTGTGCCTATCATTTTTGCCATATACCCTGTAGTTTCGCATGTCCCGGGCAGTGATGTTATTTTCAATGTGGTTTTCTTCATAACATTGCTTTCGCTTGTCATTCAGGGCGGAACTATAGTGAAGTCGGCAAAAAGGCTCGGACTTCTGCTGCCTGATGTTCCAAAGAAGCAGTTTGATGTTGAACTGCCTGAGGAGGCCGGTGAACAGGTTGAGGTTGAAGTAACAGAGGAGATGCTCGAGGAGAAGGGGCGTACAATTGCTGCTCTTGGCTTTCCGCGTGGTGTGCTTGTGGTGTTTGTGAAACGTGACGGCAGGTATCTTGTGCCTAATGGTGATATGGAGTTGCAGGGCGGTGATTTTCTCCTGACGATTGCAAGTTCTGAGGTTGATGAAGAACATGTTGCATAATATTGAGGGTTGCTCCTCCTCAAAAAGTCTTTCGTAAGATGTTTCATTCTGAATGATGATGGCTGGGCTTAAATAACTTGCGAATGCCGGGATGTACCGATGTGTTCTGCATATAGTTCAAGTTCAACTGCTATATCCTTTCTAAAAAAACGAGACCGGTCTTTGCATCAGCAAGAACCGGTCTCGGATATTATATGTCGGTCATAATGACGGTTTCCAATGGTTTTCTATATCCTTTGGGAATAGTTCCTTAAAAGCCGCCGTTAATTCAATGGCGTCAGGCTCTAAAGCATCTACGGCAGCTGGGTTGTTGTTCTTCACGGCATCGCATAATTTTTCAAGAATCTCCTCAAGTTTATGGCAGTTTGTACCTTGCTTTGGCGACCAGAACTCAGCTGTAAAAAGTCCCATGTCGAACAGCAGTTCGTAAGTCACACCGTCCAGACCATTTACCCGTGCCGTGTACGATGATGAGAATACCGCCGCATAGAAAAGATCGTACAAACTCTTTGCCGTTTTTGGGGAAATCACGCAACGGTACTCGTTTACCTTGACATCGGGAGTGGTGTCTTGCTTATACTGTGAGTGAGCATCGAGGTAGTAGAACCATATACTCTCCTCGGCGACCCTCAATACAAATTCCGATGTCGAGCCATAATAACAACAACTGGACTCGCCGCCCCAAGATGGATTTACGGTGAATGCAAAACTTGTTTTACCATAATCCGGCAACAGCAGACTGTCTTTCTTTACAGCATAATCGTTCAAAGCGTCCTCGGGATAGGGAGTTGCAATCCTGCCTGTAGGGACAAGTCTGCTTTGAGCACCGGCTACGGAGGAGAAACCTAAAACAGAAATAGTGAATAATGCAATCCGGAAAATAAATCTTTTCATAATGGTTTGTTTGAATATGTTTTCTAATGATATGACGTCGAAAATAAGAAAACATTACAGGTTTTTAAAGAATAATTCAAAAAAAACAGAAATGGGTGCAAACCTGGGCTTTCCGGCGAGGTTGTCCTGATATTCATTGCTCTGCAACCTGGTAAAATGGTTGCCTGTGTAAAAGTATTATAAGAATTAAGGGCTACGGTCAGTAGCCCTTAAAGTAACAGCCAATCTATAAGCCGGGTTCTGTACCCCTTGCGGGGTGTCTGTCATTCATCTATGCAATGTGTCGCCACAATGCTAAAGCGTTCTACCCTCCGGCTCGGACGAGCAGCCCTCAAACGCCGGTTTACATGAACTTGCAGTCTCCAAGATGCACAGCCTGTACATCGCTGCACAGCTGGTGAGCTCTTACCTCACCTTCTCACCCTTACCCCCTGAGGGCGGTTATTTTCTTCTGCATTACTCTGCCTTCGCAAGCAGCTTTCTGTTAGGAAGTGGAGTGCTCTGAACTGCCCGGACTTTCCTCCTTTGCCGTGAGGCAACGGCGACAGACCGTTTGGCTGTATATTCTTTGCATGTATCTTCATTGGTAAATGCAGTGCAAAGATAGTAGTTTTTTCCTAAAATATGAAGTGAAGAATCCTTTATGGCATTCACTTATTCTCAGCGAAATATGATGTTAATATATTTTAACATTTGAAACTGTGATATTTCGCTGCTCGTTTGCTCTATATAAGTGTAGCGGATTTATCTGCTTTTGCCGGTCCTTAATGTGTTGTTTGCCAATCCCGTCTGCCGGGTCGCAAGGCGTTTTTATGCTTTTTTTTGTTCGTCTTGTATCTGTTGTAAATATTGCGGAGCACGGTACTTCCTGCTTTCCCGTGTTATTTGTGGTGGATTTTCGCAATATGGTAACTCCGATGGCATACGGTTTGAGCAAATTGGCATGTTGGGACCGGCTTTTGAATTTTTATTCATAACTTTTAACTCGATGGAGTTGTTTTTCTATTCAAATAATTATAATTTTGCAAATTGAAATTGTAGCAGAAGGAAAATGAGACAATTAAAAATTACAAAAAGTATTACAAACCGCGAAAGCGCGTCACTGGACAAGTATTTGCAGGAAATTGGTCGAGAGGAACTCATCACCGTTGAAGAAGAGGTGGAGTTGGCACAAAGAATCAGAAAGGGAGACCGCCGTGCACTTGAAAAGTTGACAAGAGCAAATCTTCGCTTCGTGGTTTCTGTAGCAAAACAGTATCAGAATCAGGGCTTGAGTTTGCCTGACCTCATCAACGAGGGTAATTTGGGTTTGATAAAGGCTGCAGAAAAATTTGATGAAACACGTGGCTTCAAGTTCATCAGTTATGCCGTTTGGTGGATCAGACAGTCAATTCTTCAGGCTCTTGCAGAGCAGGCGAGAATTGTACGACTTCCGTTGAACCAGGTCGGTTCACTCAACAAGATAAGCAAGGCATTCTCAAAATTCGAACAGGAAAATGAGCGTCGTCCGTCGGCGGAGGAACTTGCGGATCAGCTTGACTTGCCGGTTGACAAGGTGGTCGATTCGCTTAAGGTTTCGGGAAGACACATATCTGTTGATGCTCCTTTTGTTGATGGTGAGGACAATAGTCTGCTTGATGTGTTGGTTAATGATGATTCGCCTATGGCGGACAATCTGCTTGTCCACGAGTCTCTTTCGCGTGAGATTGACCGTGCGCTCTCTACTCTTACCGACAGGGAGAAGGAGATTATTCAGATGTTCTTCGGAATAGGTATGCAGGAGATGACCCTTGAAGAGATTGGTGACCGTTTCGGTCTTACCCGTGAACGTGTACGTCAGATTAAGGAAAAGGCTATCAGACGTCTGAAACAGAGTCAGCGCAGTAAGTTGCTGAAACCCTATTTGGGATAATTTTATCTTTTTTATATATGCGGGCTGCACTATAGTGCGGCCCGTTCTTTTGTATGATGCTTGGGTTCGGGCTTCTACTGTCGTGGCCGAATGTTTTGCTTTTTTGTTGTGTTTGTGCTTTGTTAAAAAATATGATATTGTTTCCCGGGTGGCTATATTTTTATAAATTTGCAGAATAATGGTTTTTTGCCCTCTTTGGTGCATTCATTCAAAGATGGTCCGCTTGATTTTGTATATTATGAAAAAAATATCTTTGGTTCTGTTTTTTGCATTGTTTCCGGCCCTTTCTATTATGGCGCAGAATGAGAAGGATGAGCCTGTTTATATTTGGGGCGCATCGCTGTGCTTTAATGATACTGTTGTGTATTTTAGCGAAATACAGCAGCTGGACGGTGTTGCGCTGGAGGAGGGCACCGATTTTCTTCCTAACCGCCAGTTCTACTCTTATGAGTTGAAGGACTATATGAGTTTCAAGGAGGATATGCCCGGACGTACATCGGTGGTTCTGTTCTCAAAAAAGAAACAGACTCTTGAAAAACGTGTGGATAAGATTAAGCAGCGTCTTGTCAAAAAGAACGGCAAGACGGTGCGCTACCTTGGTGACAAGTTTAAATTCACTAAGCCTTGAATATGACGGAAAGACTGTGGATACCGTTCTTGTCTTTCCTGTTTCTTTGTCTGTCGTTTTCGTGCAGCGACGGGCTGTCGGGCAGGGTTGTAAAGCCCGATGTAGTTGAAAAGGGGGATACTGCATACCGGACTCTCCTTATATATATGGTTGCTGAGAATAGTCTGCACAATTATGCGGCCTATGATATTGCAGAAATTGTCGAGGCTTCTGTCGATGTTCCGCGCGACTGTCGTCTTTTTGTATATGTTGACGACAACTCTTTTCCTATAATGCACCAATATTTCAGGTGTACCGATGGCTCTGCCGGAAATCTTACCTTTCATCCATTTTCGAAGGATGTATGTTCGAGCGATACGGCTGCGCTCGGTTCGTTACTGGATTATATTCTTGAAAATTATCCTACCAGAAAACTTGATCTCGTCCTGTGGTCGCATGGTGATGGTTGGCTCAGAGGGCCGGAGAGCGCTGCACCGCAACGTTCTGTCGGGATTGACAATGGCAAAAATTCATACAGCAATAATGCAACGAAAGCTATTGAGATGGAGGAACTTGCTGCATTGCTTGAACGTTTGCCGGTGAAGGTTGACAGGTTGATGTTCGACGCGTGCTTCATGCAGTGCGTGGAAGTCGTGTATGCTTTGCGTGATGCGGTGGAATGGATTGTTGCGTCTCCTGCCGAGATTCCTGGCCACGGTGCCGGATATGCTACGGTTTTGCAGGCGTTTTTTTTGTCGGACGGCCCCATGGATATAATAGATCTCTATTTGAAGGGGTATGAAACTGAATTTGCCGGGGCTGTGCTCTCCGCTGTACGTCCTGCTGCATCGGTGCAACTGGCCGATGCTACGGCCTACTATGTGGAGAAATATTTCAACTCGGGCAAGAATAGGGAGTATGACGATGTCTTCGCTTATTTGCCTGGTGGAAAATACAGTGCTTCCAAGCCGTATCCCTCATATTTTGACATGAATTCCGTAATGCTCAAATATCTTACGGCCGATGAGTATGCTCAATGGCGCAAGGCTTTGGATTCTGTTGTAGTGTTTTCGGCTTCATCGCCCAGGTGGTATTCCGCAGTATGTGGAAGAACTTTGGGGTACAATATCTTTGAGGGGTGCGGGATGTCGATGTATATGCCTCAGAACAGCTTCCTGTTGCAGGATTTTAACGAGTCTTTCAGAACAACAGAATGGTACGATGCTGCAGGGTGGAGCAGTGCCGGGTGGTAATTTCTTGCCAGTTGTTTTTTTCTTTGTCAGAACTGTATGTGGAACTTTATTCTGATTCCCCATTTGTCAATGCCCGGGAGGTCGGTGTATGTAAGTCTCCTTATATAATCTATCCTGAGCACCTTGAAGATATTCTCGATTCCTATTCCCAGTTCCATGTAAGGCATTCTCCCGAGGTAGTGGTATTCATCGTTCTCGTACGGGAACTTGTATAGTTCGCCTGTGTTTAGAGGGTCGGGGCGGTTCTTGTCGCTCAAGTGACCGAACATGCCTCTGAACGAAATGACTTCCCTCCAGTTGAGCTTGCGTATGAGCGGCAGACGGTTGAATATGAGGCCGTTCATGTAGTATGTGAGGTCCCACGATGCGTATTCGTCGTTGAAGAACTCCATGGCGTTCATCAGAGCGTATGATTCGTTCTGTATGGTGTACGAAAGGTTCGCGTTCGGCATTATGAGGAGCGGAAACGGTACCTTGTTCCATACTTTTCCTGCCTTTATGATGCAGTCGGTGTAACCGAAAGCCGAGAACCAGAACCGTTTCTGGAAACTTGCCTCTGTGTGGTGGTAGTTGAAATCGCTGCCAAGTATGCCTTTGATGCCAATCCGGTGGGAGAGTGTGAATACCGGGTGTTCGGGCAGTATCGAATGGCGGTTCCACTTGCTCTGTATGTACTTCTCATTGGGCGCATAGCGCAGTTTTATCTCTATCTCTGACTGAGTGAGATCCTTTACTTGTGTGGTTTCGGTTACGCCGTCTATGGTCCTTGTCTGCTCGAACGGCACCAAGTGTGTCGCTACGTCAATTCTGTTGCGTAGGGTTATTCTGTACGAGAAGTTGTTGTAGAACTCGCGCGTATATGTGAGTTCTGCATTCTTGAAATAACCGATTTTGTTGTCGCTCTTGCGTTTTAGGCTCAGGAATATGTTGTCCTTGTTTGTATAAAGATAATTCTGTCCGTACTGGTAAATGTCGTTCTCGTACTTCAGACGAAGGGAGTGTATCGGGAACTCGTTGGGGTGTTCCTTCTTCTTCTTGAATGAGTATTCTATCTCGCCTTTGTATTTTAGTTCTTGGTCCCTGAACCCGTATGCAACGAAGAAGTTGGCGAACAGATGGGGGTTCAGGTATGCCGACGTCATGGCTCCCGTACGAAGCCTCCATCCTTCGAGCTCGTTGTGGCTTATCGTGGTGTTGACAGGACCATAGAATACGGGAGGCTCATGTTTCTTCAGCGGAATCCATCCTGTGAAGAGGAACGATACGCCCTTTTCGACCCAGTAATATACGGGGTTCGCGCGCAGTTCCTTCATCATTCTGCTTACGGAACTCTCCTTTTCTGTGACTTCGGTCAGGCGGTTCGCGCTCCAGTATTCGTCGCTTTTCTTCGTCGAATTGTCATCTTCTACCACGGCCGATGGGCTATTGATGATGCTTTGGGCAAAATCGTTGCTCTCGAATGTATAGTCGCGGTATGCCACCTCGCGTTGCGCGTAGAAACCGTTTACTGCATCCAGTATCTTGAATTCGGCCACGAGCGTCTCTTTGTCGAGCAATCTCGTGTTGTCGGGCAGGCGGCTGAAGTCCTGGCTTATGTTCATGTACTCGATGAAGTTCATGTTTATGTCGTGCGGAACGTTCATCTGTACCGATTTTATGAAGAATGTCGAGTCGCAGGTCACGAAGACGTGTCCGGTAAATCCGAAGGATTCGGCATTAAACGGAACAAAAGCCAGGTCGATGCATTTTTCTCCGGCTACGTCTATGGTGTCCATTATGTAGTATTTGTAGAATGTGGGGCCAAGTTTTGAAAGAGGGCTGACAAATTTGCTCCCGAACAGCGATATGTTGTCCTCGAATATGTTGACATCCTTGAATGTCTCTTCGTATAGGGCTTCAATCTCACCGGTGGAGAACATGTCGTCTATACCATTGCGCTTTCTTGCCTTTACATGCTGGCGTTTTCTTGTCGGCTCTTTCTGGTAGTAGTCGGTTGCAATAATCTCTCTGGCCGATATGTGAAGTATCGGCTTGCCCGAAATGAGTGATGTGTCTATGTACTGTTCCAGGAAATTGAATTGCTTTCCGAAGCGGCTTCCTTCGTCGGTGCTGAAATTGTTCAGTGCTATGTTGAGCTTCTCGTGTCGGTTGCGGCTGTAGAATGCCTTGTTCTCGGGCGCATTATCATCGCGTCTCTCTATAATTTCTCTCGCCAGAATTACCGCAGGGTTGTCCTTTTTGCTGTATTTCTCCTTCTTTGGCTTTACTACAACCTCTTCCAGGTCATAATCTGTAGGTTTGAGTAAAATCTTCAGCGGCATCCTGGTTCTTGACGAGAGAGGGATTCGTTCGTCTTCATATCCCACGCTGGAGATGATGAGAGTGTCACGGAGTGCGTTAGTGTAGAACGAGAAACTTCCGTGGTTGTCGCTGCTGCTGCCGTTGCTGGTGTTCCTTATTCTTATGGATGCATATGGTAAAGGCTCTTTCGTGGCGGCATCAGTTACTTTGCCGTGTATGCGTATCCTCTTCTCCTCCTGTGAAAGCAGGGGGAGGGGCAGTAGTGTAAATGCAATGAACAGAAATATGTAGATACTTCTTTCTTTCATCTTTTTTTGTTTCTGATACGCAATATTGCTCTTTTTGCAAAAGTTCGGCAAAATTACTCAAAAAAAACTTCTCTACCTTATTTATTAAGATGTTTTAATATATGGTCGCGATTTTCTGGTATAATCGTTTTTTTTGAGATGAATTGTAGTTTTTTTGATTCGTGGTTTGATTCTCTTGTCTTACTCAAAAAAGAGTCTGTTTTTTTAACATTTTGTAAATCGTTGAAAATTAATGAGGTTTAAAAATGTTTAAAAAATAATTCAATTTTTCTTCTCTAAAAGTTTTGTAATTCAAAAAATCGCCTTACCTTTGCACTCGCTTTCGGGAACGAACACCACGGTGCGGTTCTTGTTTAAGCGAGATGATCCTTGAAAACATTCCATACAGACAAGCAGTACAACGTCAATGACATTTTTTTGTTATTGATAAAGTGTAAAGTAAGGAA
>JAZRLO010000038.1:0-19672 GCA_045646845.1 Bacteroidaceae bacterium | reverse complement strand
TATGACTGAGAATGAACGATGTTTTGTCGATATGATTGTGAACCTTGAAAAACATGTGACCGAGGCTTGTGAGTATATAAAGACGAATTTCGATGTCGATTCCAGATATGATGCCAAGAAGATGACTCTTTTTCTTTATGTGAAGAATGTCAACAATGCTATGCAAATACTTGCGGCAAGGGAGTATCTCGAGATAAATTATCCCGTGTTGTTTAGTCTGTTGGTTTCCTCTTGTGATGGTTACAGAAATAATAATCTAAAATAAATATATCTTATGAGAAAGTTGTTTTTTGACATGGACGGTGTGTTGGTGAATTTCCAGAGTGGAATTGACAAGTTGAGCGAGGAGACAAAGCGTGAGTATGAGGGTCGCCTGGATGAGGTGCCGGGGATTTTCTCCCTCATGGACCCTATGCCCCATGCGGTTGAGGCGGTGCAGGTGCTGAGCGAGTACTATGATATCTACATCCTTTCAACAGCTCCATGGAATAATCCTTCGGCCTGGAGCGACAAGATTGTGTGGCTTACCAAGCATTTTGGCGATACGTTCAAGAAACGTGTGATACTTACTCACTGCAAGAACTTGTGCGATGGCGACTTTCTTGTTGATGACAGGGCCAAGAATGGTGCAAGCGAGTTCCCCGGCGAGTGGGTGCAGTTCGGTTCGGAGCGTTACCCCGATTGGGAGGAGGTGACACGTTACCTCATCAGTGAGACATTCTTCTACGACGAAGATAACGAGAAACTCAAGCGTAGAAAGATGGATTATGCTATGGTTGAAAAGACCATCAAAACCCTTGATGATTACATGAAGGTGCTCAATGCGCAGTGCGAGACTGAATACTCCAAAGAACTGCAGAACAAGATTCTGAAGCTTGCAAGCCTCACCAACAAATGGCTCGAGGTTGCGGGCGAGGAGAGTGAGACAAGTGGGTATGATATTTAAAAAAATGTTGTTGAGAAATGATGCCGAATGTCACTCCATCTCCCACTGACAAGATAGTGCTGCTTGATGGGCGGGAACTCATTGCCTATCCCCGCGCGTGGAAGGAGCCTTCAATGGCCGACAGGAGAGTGCCGGCAATTGAAGAGTTCTTGGATGACTTTTCCCCTGATGACGAGTTGGCGGTGGACGCTGCTGCAAAAGAGGCTGCGGTGGCACAGCGCAGCCTCTTCATTGAGAATGCTTTCTTTCTCTATGAGCATCGCGAGCAGATACTCTCCGACAGCCGCATGTTCCTTTCTCCTGTAGCTGTGGAGAGCGGTCTTGCCTACACCGGCAAATCGGGCTTTCGCAACCCTACGCTGGGTGTATATATAGAGTGGTGGATGAACTGCAAGGGGGCATTGCGCAGGGGTGACGATGGGGTGAGGAGTCTTGTATATTACCTTGCCGGGAGTCCGCTCAGTGGCATGAACGGCTGCTCGGCCATACGCGAAGATGGCAAAAGTGAAAAGGTTAAACTCACACCGTTCAGTGAATATTGGCGTTCATTCATGCAAATAAATACGCGCTATGACAATGCAAAATCATACTACAGGGCATATACTCTGCAGCAGGTGATTGATTTGTTGAAGAGGGGTTGTGCATAGAGAGGGTTAAAGGTTAACCAACGGCTAACGCAAATTAAAGCAGGTAGTTTAAGCTATTTACGACATTACCGCGCAGATTTTGCAGTGTGGTTGCAAAATGTTATCTTAGCGGAAAATATTTTTCTCATGCGTGTTAAGAAAAGTTCAAATGTCAATATGAGGTTCCTGTTCGGAGCTGTCGTTTTTTTCGCAGTAATAATCTTTGTGGTTATGCTGTTTACTTACTTTACGGTCAAGTATGCGAGCGAGAATAAGGCTGCAGACGTTTATACCGTCTCTTTCTCTAAGGATTTTGTGGCAGACTCCTGTGTGGTTTCACTTGATGGTTTTGTGGTGTATGCTGCACCTGCAACAGTTGATTCTGTTATACATGTTGACCGTAGTGCTATGGAGTTGGACGAATACGGTAAGAAACGGAAGGTAGAGCGCTTCGGGCCTTCGTCAATCCTAAGGGTAGAGTTGCCGGGAAAAGATACCGTTGTAGAGACGGTCGGTGACGGAGTCGCTTTCCGAATCTCATTTGTAGGTGACTGTCTCTCGGTGGAACGGTAACGGATGCGGGGAACGGGGTGGAGCAGGGCTCCGTCCGTCTCGCCATATACTGCGTGGCAAGAACAAGTTGTTGACTAAAAAGTGACATGAACCCCGAAAGTTTTTTGTCTAACTTTCGGGGTTCATGTCATTTTGGGCCACCCTCTTTAGTTATTTCTTGTCATTATTCTTGGGTGAAAGTATTTCCCTGTATCTTTTTGTACTGCTGAGTATGCTGTATGCCTCTTTCAGGTCTATGTCCTCTCTCAGGCTGTAGATTATGTTTCCTTTCTGTCCGTAATAACGTGTAACAATCTCGCTGGCAAGGAGGTCTTTTACGTGTTTGCTGAAATGCGTGAATTCATGTTCGAGATTTGCTCTGAGTTTCTTTTCCAGTGATTCGATTTCCTCTTTTGCAATCTCTTCGAAGCCTTCGATTTTGACCATCTTCTTCAGTTCCGCCAGAATCTTTGCACTTGAGAGATTGTAGCTGAATCCGCTCGAAATTATATACTCCTTCAGCTCTTCGTAAACTTCATCACTGATAGTGAATTTTTCGGCGGGTGCAATCGATTCGTTCTTCAGGCAGAATTCTGTGGCGAAGTCGAATACTGACATGTCCTGTACAAGGTAGTATAGGAAGGTGGAAATCTCTTCGGGTGTAGGTTCTACATCAGGGCGGATTCCGCCACCATCACGGACCTCGCGTCCGGCCTGTGTGTAGAAAATGTTCGTGAGGCTGTCTGGAGTTATGGATGTCTGTCCTCCATCTATGATGTGTGAGTAGTCACGCGCCTGTACACAACGTCCGCTTGGTATGTAGTATTTGGCTGTGGTTAGTTTCAGGTATCCACCTCCTGTTACCGGTCGTGTCGATTGTACGAGTCCTTTTCCGAATGTCTTTGAACCTACAATTACGGCTCTGTCAAGGTCTTGAAGGGAGCCTGCGACTATTTCCGATGCCGATGCGGTCTGTCCGTCAACCAATATCACCATTGGTGATATGGTGTCCAACGGTTCTTTCCGTGTCTTGTATATGTCGTTTGCCTGCTTTGTCTTGCCTTTAGTGGTTACAATAGTTTTGCCTTTCGGCACGAACAGGTTAACGATTTCTATGGCTTCGTCAAGGAGCCCTCCTCCATTGCTTCTCAAGTCTATGATGAATGATTCCGCACCCTGCTGTTTCATATCTATTATTGCGCGGCGAATCTCTTTGGCACATCCTTCTGTAAAACTCTCAAGTTGCAGGAAACCTACATTTCCGTTCTGTACTCCATAATATGTTACCGGGGGTAGAGCTATGCTCTCGCGCTCTATTCTGAAGGTCAGTTTCTTTTTTGTTCCGGGTCGTTCTATCTCAATAGTGAGTTTCGTGCCGGGCTCTCCTCGCAGCATGTCGCTTACGCTGTCCGAACTCATTCCCAGTGTGTTTACTCCATCTATGGACAGGATTATGTCGCCGGCTTTCAATCCGGCACGCATTGCCGGCATCCCTTCGTAAGGTTCCGAAATGACTGTGTAGTTCTTCTTTTCGTTGTAGCGTATTATGGAACCAATTCCGGCATATTTTCCCGTTGTCATCATCTTCAGCTCGTCACTTTCATTCTTCGGGTAATAGACTGTGTATGGGTCTAAGTTCCTGAGCATGGCATCGATGGTCTTCTTCATCATTTTCTCAGGCATGATGCTGTCAACGTAAAAAAGGTTCAGTTCCTTCAATATTGCGTTGAATACTGACAACTGGCGTGACAGCTGTAACTTGTGCTTGTCGTCGGCTTTTGTGGTGATTGTCGGTATAAAGGCCAAGAGAAGCAAAAGTATCAGTGTTCTTTGTATTTTCTTCATAAATGGGTACGATAATGAAATTCTTGGCGAAGATACACTTTTACTTTTTCATTACAGCCCTTTGAGTTTGTTTTTTATCATTTTTTTGTCAAAAAGGAGCGAGTGTATTGGTTGATGCAGTTTTTTTAATCACCTTGTAGAAAAAAACGTAAAAAACTTGCACGAAATAAAAAGATGTAGTACTTTTGCATCGTCAAACGAAAGGGTGGCAAATTCTTCAGTAGCTCAGTCGGTTAGAGCACCTGACTGTTAATCAGGGGGTCGTAGGTTCAAGTCCTACCTGAAGAGCCAGCGAGAGGAACCTCGCTTTTTTAATGAGTTCCATTTTATTCTTCAGTAGCTCAGTCGGTTAGAGCACCTGACTGTTAATCAGGGGGTCGTAGGTTCAAGTCCTACCTGAAGAGCCAGCGAGAGGAACCTCGCTTTTTAATGAGTTCCATTTTTATTCTTCAGTAGCTCAGTCGGTTAGAGCACCTGACTGTTAATCAGGGGGTCGTAGGTTCAAGTCCTACCTGAAGAGCAAAGGCGAGAAATTTTCATTTCTCGCCTTTCTTGTGTATTCCGTAACCGCGGATGTTGGGGGTTGCCGATGTCGTTACCTTTAGGTTAATTATCTCTCCCCTCCGGTCTTCGACCACCTCCCCTCGCAAGCGAGTGGCGGAGCTGTTTGGAATGGTTTTTGCTTAGCAGCTCCACTCCTGTGGAGGGGAGCTGTCAGCTTGCTGACTGAGGGGAGGGCGCAGAAGGTGTGGTAAAAGGTGAAAGATTAAAACGGAAATCCCGTCACAGGGAATGTTCATTTATCTCCTGTAATAGAGTATAGGGATTTCCTAATCCCGAAAAAAGAAGAATTCTTATTTCTCGCATCTGGAGATGCTTACACTCACAGCCAGCTGATTAGGAAATCCACTGGAACGAGAAAATGCTGTAGCATGTGTTATGGAAACTCCCTCCGCTACGCTCGTCCCTCTTCAATAAGAGGGACAGTTTTGGATGCTGTGGAATCATTCTCCCTCTTGAGCAAGAGGGAGTACGGCGTAGCCGGGTAGGAGTTGGAAAATGCTGTAGCATGTGTTACCCGTCACAGGGGATGAATGAACATCCCCTGTGACGAGCGAAAGCGAGTTTTTTGCCACTATAGTTAGCAGGTGAGCCGATGTTGGGGGGCAGCCGATATTTATGCTAACCCGCAAAAGTGAAGTGAACCCCAAAGTTTAGACGTCTAAACTTTGGGGTTCACTTCAAACCTGGTTTGTTATGTTATATCTTTGTTTCTTACTTTACTTCTTCTTCATTGGCACCGCCATACAGTGTGTTGATCTGGTTGTCAACGTTGTACAACTCGTTCAATGCTGCATCCAAGAAGTAGCCAGAGTTACCGTAAAGCATTGTTGCCTGGTCGTTCTGGGCCTTGATGTCGAACTTACCGTCTTTCTTGTCGGTCTTTGCGAGTACCTTTACTACATATACTCCGGCGTTGCCCTTTACAGGCTTGCTGGTTGCACCTGCTTCGAGGTTCGCTGCTACTGCGCTGATAACGGGTTCGCTTGATCCGAGTGACATAACTGATACTGGTGAAGCGTATTCTACAAAGGCTGCGCTGTCAACAGTTACATTGGCAATGTTTCTGATGGCGTCAAAGTTCTTGCCTTCGAGTTCAGCCATGATAACCTCAGCTTTCTTGTTGTTGGTCAAATCCATCTTGATCATGTCAGCAAGAGCTACATTGGGCTGTACTTCGCGGTCGAGAGGGTGGTGTCCCTTGTTATATACATTATTGATACCTACTGCAATGAGAAGGTTGTCGCCATTGTCGAAGATGTTTGAAATCTTGCCCTTCTGGATATTGTCGTTCATTATCCAAGCGAGAATCTCTCTTGTTCCGCTGATATTTGACAATGTGATGTTGTCATCGTTTACGTCATATACGGGGAATGCGTTGATGTGTGTGGCAAACTCGCCGATGCTGTCGCACTCTGTGATGAAACGGCTCAATTCGTTGTATGCGAGGTCTCTTGTCTCCGGGCTTACCATGATGGTGCGCTTGATGCCGAATGTCTTGTATGCTACGTTGTTACCTGTCTTGTCAAGTACCTGGTAGATAACTGTTGCATTGGGGCCGTATTCGATAGTGTTGTAAACACCTGTTGTACCGTTGTATATGGCCTTCTGTATCTCGGGTGTGAAAACGAAACCTGTAGAATATGCGAGCTGTGCGTTGAGGGCTGCAAATTCGTCAGCCTTGAATTTCAATGAATCGAGACCAAAGTAACTTTTTGTGATTTCGCTGAACTGTACGCCGCCGTTGAGTGCTGTAAGTAAGCTGTCTGCAGCAATCTTTACAGAATCGGCAGATGTGCTTGCGATTACAGCGAAACGCAATGTGTACTCATCGGCGATATCCATCTTATCTACATTTACAAAGATGTTGTCTGTCATGTCCGACGGATCAACGTATGGACCTACAGGAACGCCCTGTTCTGCTGTTGCGATGGTGTTCTTCACGCTTTCTGTGAAGTGCTGCTTTGTCTTGTTGTTCTGAATGTCATACTCGATAGAGTTCGGTGTCCAGTAGTACTCGTCGTATTTGAGCTCGCTCTGAGAAATAAGTGACAACTCATAGTAGTTTGCGGTGCTGTCATTCTGGAGTGTAGCGAGGTATTCGTTCATCTCCTCTCTGACTGCCATCTTGTCATTGTCGCTGGGAACGAGTTTTACTGCTACAACCTGAACGTCACGTGCATCGTAGTTGTTCTTGTAACGGATTTCCTTGTTGTCGTTGTAGAACTTTTCTACATCGGCATCTGTTATTGCAGCTGCTTCGTTAGTAACCTTGTTGTAAGGATAAACGATGTATTCGATTTCGCGTGTGCTGTTGTTCTTGTCAAAGTTTCTCTTTGCCACAGCGTGGTTGATGATTGAAGCGTTGTCGAGAATGCTCTGCTGCTTTGCATTGATGGCAAGTGTTGTCAGCTTGATGTCGATGAGACGGCTGATGTTGCAGAGAAGGCTTTCGTGCTTGTTCGCTGCGGTGCCGGTCTCGGCCATAGTCCTATACTTGCTGATAGAGTCGAGGGCGATTGCGCTCGCACCTGTCTCTGCGTTGGCGGTGATGAACTCTACGGGAACGCGTGTGATGCCTTGAAGCTCCTCGGGGCAGTATGTGCTCAGGTACATCTCTTTCTCTCTTGTGTTGTTCTTGAGAATGAGGTCGAGCTGGTACGGAGTAAGCTTTGTCAGCCACATGTCGATATCCTGCTGAGTTACCTTGATGCCAAGAAGTTCTGCCTGCTGCTGTGCAATCTTTGAATCACGGAGTGTCTCCCATGCATCGATTGTCGCAAGCTCTGAAATGTTTGATTTCGCACCGTTGCTGTAAGAAGCCACGCTCTCGAACAATCCTCTCATCTGCTCGAACTCGTAAGCGGAAAGTCTCTCTTCGTTCAGAGTACCTACAGTCTGTTCTTCAGCATTGCTTCCGTTTGACTTGAATAAGTCGCTTAAAATAAATGCGAACAGGGCGATGCCAACGAATCCTACGAGCAGCGGACCTCTGTTGCGCAAATTTTGTAGTGTAGCCATAGTCTATGATTTTATTTTTAAATTTTTATATTTCGCATAAAACTTTGCAAAGTTAGCAAAATGCTTTTGATTTATTGTAATGATTGTATGAAAAAGTTGCAAGATAAATGGGCAAAATGCTGTAAAAATAACAACATTTTGCCCATTATTGCCGCATGACTGTTAATATTGGCACTTCTGTTGGTACGGTAACTCCTGTTACTTCGCTTTTGCGATTAGTTTCACGAGCTCTATTTTTGTACTTCTCTGCTTGATAGTGCGTATCTTGAACTTGCCTATGCTTATGGTTTCGTTAAGCTGCGGGAAACGCTGGTGGTGCGCAAGGATGAATCCTCCTAATGTCTGGTATTCGTCCGATTCCGGCAAGTCAAGGTCGAACATTTCGTTTATGCGTTCTATCTCAAGGCGTCCCGACAGAATGTACTCATTGTTGTCAAGTGCCTTCGCCACAAGGTTCTGGTTGTCGTGCTCATCCTCTATCTCACCGATGATTTCCTCTACAAGGTCCTCAAGCGAGATGATGCCCGATGTTCCCCCGAACTCATCTACAACTACAGCAAGGGATTTTTTCTGTTGCATGAGGGTGCGCATAAGTTTCTGTGCCGACAGTGTTTCCGGAACGAACGGCATCTTGCATATCTTCTGTTGCCATTTCTTCCCTATGCGGAACAGTTCCGATGAGTGGATGTAGCCTATGATATTGTCTATATTCTCCTTGAATACGACAATCTTCGAGTGTCCCGACTCAATGAACACCGACTTCAGGTCTTCGAGCGAAGTGTTTACCTCTACTGCTTCTATTTCTGTTCGCGGAACAAAACAGTCCCTAACCTTTATATCGGAAAAGTCGAGAGCATTCTGGAATATGAGGACATCCTTGTCTATCTGCTGCTTCTCATCGGCATCCTCTATCGAGGTCTGTATAAGGTCGTTGAGCTCAGTCTTCGAAAATGTGGTATCGCGGGTCTCGTCCTTGATGCGTACTTTGAATATACGCAGTATGAAGCATGCGCAGAGGGTGGTGAACCTTGCAAGGGGGTAGAGTATTATGTATATCGGGTAGGTGAACAGGGCGAAACGTTTCAGGGAACGGTTGGGGTTCATCCTGAAAACAGCCTTGGGGATAAATTCTCCTGTAAATATTATGATGATTGTTGAAATTATTGTTTCCAACAGCAGGTGCATTGAAGTCGAACCGTCAAGAATAGCGTCAAGCGGTGCCTGAAGGAGCCTTGCCATCAGCATACCGTAAATGACCAGTACTATGTTGTTGCCGACAAGCAGGCTCGATACGAAGTTGTTGCTGTTTGCATAGTACTTGTTTATTACGTGTGATGTCATGGAGTTTTCATGACTGTCAATGCCCAGCAACAGTCTGTTTGATGAAACGAAGGCTATCTCCATGCCCGAAAAAAGCGCGGAGAATAGTATTACAATTGTCAGCAGCAATATTAATGTCGTCATAATGCAATGTCGTTATCCGTGGAAATCTTCAGTTGTTGTGGACCTTTGAGTTTTCCCGGCTTCCCTATTATAACCTTGGGTTTTTCTTCTTCTTCTTCGGGTTTCTTTGTTGTAGTTTCCTGTTCCTTTTTCTGTTCAACAGCCTCTTCTGTCTCCTCCGGCTTCTCTTCTTCGCTCTTTTTCTCCTCAACGGCAAATATGCCCTTGGTGTTCCTTATTTCCCATACGGTGAACTCCTGGTTCGATGAGAACCCGTATCCTTCTGTGACCTGGTCTTCCTGCTCAATCCTTATATAAGCATCGGAATATATGAGCTCATTCTCCTGGTCCCAATAAAGGGTGTCTGTCTGGAACTTTTCGTTATTGAGGTTCTTTATGGTGATGTTGCCGAGCAACTTCCACAGTTTCAATTCGTTGTAATAGTAAGCCGTGTCGCACTCGACTGTGGCCTCTATTGCCATCTTCTTGTCATATTTTTCAAGATAAAGTCCTTTTTCGAAAGACCAGTGGGGTGGGATGCGTTTGTCGAAAATGAGCCACTCTTCTGCCTCGATGCGGTAAGTGATTCTTCCAGAGTCGCTTATTAGCGTAGTCACTCCGGTTGTGGCCATGACTGCGGTGGAATCGGAAACAATTATGTCCGATTTTCCCTTTTTTGTGCCGTCGGTGCACGAAAAAAGAAAAATCAGTACAACAACCACCGAAACAGCGGTTGTTGTACCGTATTGAAACCAGTTCTTTTTAACGGATTCTTGTTGTCTCATTAATCCAACCGCCGACTGTTACAGATGAACCGGTAGAATAGCCTCTCATGAAGAGGTCCTCCTTCTTGGGGAAGTATGCGCTGTATTTTCCGATGAGTCTGTCGGCTTCTCTCTTTACAGAGGGGTCAACTGACTTTGCGCGCTGTAGTCTGTCAACGCAAACGTAGAATGTGCAGGCGTTGAGCAAGCCGTCATCGCTCCAGTTGGGGTGGCTGGCATAAATCTGCGCAATCAGGATATGCGGCTGACCATACTTTGAGTTGTACTGGAGGGCTTTGTTTGCATATGTACGTGCCTTGCCGTGGTTGCCGAGGCTGAAATATACCGCACCGACCTTGTAGCAGAGTTCTGCCTTGGTGGTGATTGAAGTCTCGAGCTCAATGGCCTGGTCAAAGAATTCCATGGCCTTTGCGGTCTCGCCTCTCTTGAAGTAACGGTAACCACAACCCATTGCAGCCTTTGCTGTGGGCTCAATTGCCAAAGCGTATTCAGAAGCTGTAAGGTACGCATCATTGTCGGTACATTTTACCATACTCATGACAGAAATGACCTTGTTGAGGTACTCGATATTGTCCTTGTTTGCCTCGATTGTCGGCGCATAAATCTTGTCAAGGTCCTCGCAGGTCGCTGCACCGCTGTTTATGAAGTATGCGTCGATGTTGCTCTTTGCTATACGTGAAGCGTCAATCATCTTGCTGTACTTTGTAGCGTTGATGCTGTCCTTGGGGTCACCCTCTTCCTTGTACTTCTGCTCGCAGCGCTCGATGTTGTCATGGTACTTGTCGAGAACGTCAACGATGTAAACCGATGCTGACAGATAATCGTCAATAATCTGTTCACCGTGGTTCTTGTCCTTCTTGTACTTTAGTGAAGAGTACTTCATGAAACGCTCTGTAACGGTGTACTCTGACATACCCTTCTCAAGCTCTACTGATTTTGCGAAGATTGCATATAGAGTGTCAATCGATGCGTCCTTGTAGTATTTCTCATACTCGAGTCCCTTGCGGCCGAGAATCTGTCCTGCGGAAAGCTTGGTCTTAGTAATCTCCTGGAGCTTGTCGATGTATTTCAACTGCTGGTCATAAACAGACAAGAGCTCCTTGATGTAATCTGCTTTCTTCTGAGGGTCGCTCTCGACCTTTATCATCTCTGTAAGCAGCTTTATACCATTTGTGTATGTGTCAACACGTGCAACCGGGAATTCTGTGAATACAGTCTTCCAGTTAGGGTATGCAACAGCGTAGTCCTTGGTCTTGATATTTACCTGGGCGATGCTGATAGCCTCGATACATCTGATACTGTCTTCCTCTGTGGGGCCGAAACGGAAACTGTTGGTTATACCGTTCTGGGCATAGGTACCTGCTGATGCAAATACGAATAATGCCAATAATAATCTTTTCATGTTTTATTCTCCTTTTATTTTATCTTACTTTCAGTTTCATGAACCAGTTCTCGTTGAATGTGATTCCGATGTTCAGTCTAAGGCAATTCTCTGCAATCATACCTGAATTACCCGGTTCCAGTCTTACGTATTCTCCCGACACGTGCAGTGTGGCGAAGCTGTTCTTGTTGTTCCTGTTCAAGAAGGGAATGGAAATTCCGGCACTGACGCCATATTCATCGCATCCTTTCTTGCCGTTTATCTCCGCATAGGGCTGTGCATAGTATGCTCCGACCCTGTAGCTCATCATCTTGAAGAGGTTCTTCGACAACTCGTTTGGTGAGTATTCTGCACCCACTGATATCTTGCTTCTGTCGAGTCCCTTGTCGGTGCCGAAGAATGACGAACTGCTCCACTGCTGGAACGTGTAGTCTGCTCCTATCTTCAGTTTGTCATTGTACCCGTAAACCAAACCGGCTCCGTATGTATGCGGCAACTGGAATCCGCCTTTTATCTCTGTCGTGCTTGTCGATGATGCTGTCGATTCCGTGACTTTCGCATCAGCATTCATGTCGTGTCCCAGCGAATATGTTCCTCCAAGGACTATTTCGTGTCTCTTTGCGAACTTTGCCGACAGCTGCATACCGAAATCGACCTTGTAGCTCTTCATGGAGAGGCTGTATGTTCTTGCGCGGTCCGTGCTGTTCGCGAAGTCTATTCCTACTTCGTGGCTTATGTCGCCGTATATGTATGAGCCCATAGCTCCAATTGACAGCCATTTGAACGGTTTCCATCCGAGACCGATGTAGGGCTGGTATATTCCACCTGTTCCGCTGTATGTGTTGGTGCTCGATTCATTCATGCCCTCCGATGAGGTGTTGCTGAACGAGTAGCCGACGTTGGAGTAGGGGAGGAAACCTGCTGACAGGCCAAGGTTCTTGCAGACCCTGAACTGTATGGCTATGTAGTCGAAACTGGCATTCTTTGCGTTTATCTGCCTGCTTCCCTCCTTGAAGTTGATGTTCTGCAGCGAGAATCCGGTCTCGAAGAGCATGGTCAGCGTGTCTGCCTGTGCAAATGACGCCGGGTTCAGTATGTTTATGTAGCTGTTGCTGCGCAAACCGTATCCGAGACCGCCCATCTGGCGGTTGACGCCGAGGCTCTGGTTGGACAGAAGCCCGACACCATATCGTGAATATGGCGAATTCACGCCATTGTCGGCATAAACTGCCGCAACGGTGAACATTGCCAGCAATACAACTGCTATCTTCTTATTCAATTTCATAATCCTGTAAAATTCTGTTCAATCCTTTTGCAACAAGATATTTATCTGCAAAGATGCGACTTTTTATGCGATTTTTCAAAGAATTTTCGTCTCCGCCCGTTAAAAAAACAAAAAGGTCGCCATATTTTTCCTTAAAATAGCTTATGTACCCCTCTATTTCGTGGCATATTCCTGTGACAACTCCACTTCTTATAGCAGTTTCGGTGTCGTAACCGACTGCTGGAGTATCGCCGTCCTTGTCAACCATGGGCAAGCGGCCGGTATATTCATGCAGTGCCCTCAAGCGCATTTTTATTCCGGGTGCGATATTTCCTCCGTGATAGTTGCCTCTGGAATCCACAAAGTCTGCGGTTATCGCGCTTCCGGCATCGATTATCAGGATGTTGTGTCCTTTTGCCTCGTACCATGCCCCTACAGCGGCGGCAAGCCTGTCGCTACCAAGCGTACCGGGTGTCCTGTACTTTATCTCCAAGGGTGTCGGTGTGCAGCTGCTGAACGATACCACAGGGCATCCAAGGTTTTCAAAACTGCTCTTCAGCTCTTCATTCAGGTCTATTACGGACGAAATTATGGCTTTTTCAATGGTATATGTAGCTTTCCACTCTTCAATGATTCTGTAATCTTCGTCGTTCCTCCTTGTGTGGAGTATCATCTGCGCGCCTTGAAAAAGGTAGAATTTCGTGCTGTTGTTCCCTATGTCAACTATCAGGTTCAAAATTGCTATATTTTGTAATATGTCGCGAAGATACTTCAAAATTTCCACAATTTTAAACAATTGCATAAAATAATGTCAACGGACTGCCCGTTCTGCCGTTATTCTGGCATCTGCAAACAGAGACCGTCCTGTTTCCCTGATTTTATGCCAAAAGGGGCATCAGTTTCGTCAGATAGTTGTATATTTGCCGAAATTATCGGACAGCATGGCTCCCATGCAAGGTTCCGGGAATATATCTAAATCTTTTGACTGTGAGAAAATTCTTTCTATTGCAGATTCTTTGTCTGCTTTTTCAGGCTTCGTTCGCAGGCAATGGGGTGCAGGTCAGTGTGCTTACCTGCTCACCCGGCGATGAGGTGTATGCTCTTTACGGCCATACGGCCCTGCGTTATCGTGATACTTCAAGGGATATTGACGTAGTTTTCAATTATGGTCTTTTCGATTTCAGTACTCCCAATTTCGGCTGGCGTTTTGTGCTTGGTGAGACCGATTATATGGTGGGGTGTACCGATTATATCAACTTCTTGCCGGAATATTCGATGCGCGGCTCGGGGGTTGTGGAGCAGGTGCTTGACTTGAGTGACGAAGAGGCTGTGTCGCTTTTTGGGACTCTCTTGCTGAATCTTGAACCTGAAAATCGCGTATATCGTTACCGCTACCTCGACAACAACTGTACTACCAAAGTGCGGGACAAACTGCTTGAGGTCCTTTCGAAAAGTGGAGAAGTCGTGTATAAGAACGACTCTTTGCAAGGGGAGACCTATCGTGATGCCCTCAATGCACCAGCCGATGAGAATCCGTGGTATGCCTTCGGCATAAATTTGTTGTTGGGTGCCGATGTGGACAAGGTGATTACGCATTCTGAAGGACAATTCTTGCCGAATAAATTCATGAATGACCTTGAGAGTGCCTATGTTGTTTCGGCTGATGGGGCAGAGAGAAAACTTGTTTGCGAGAATAACGTGCTTCTTGCGCCCCGGGAGAAAGCTGTGGCGCGCAACAACCTGACACCTTTCAATGTTTCGTTGCTCCTGTTGCTTGCAACATTCGTTACAATGCTGTGCGAATTGCGTAAGCATAAGACATATTGGGGGGTGGATGTTATGCTTATGCTGTTACAGGGGCTATCAGGTTCATTACTCCTGTTTATGGCGTTGTTTTCGGAGCATCCGGCAGTTGACTCAAACTACCTTATCCTGTTGCTCAATCCGTTGGCTTTAGTGCTGATGCCTCTACTTGTTTACCGTATAATAAAGAAAAAGTCCGTGAAGATTGTATGGTTGCAGGTAGCATTTGTGGCATTATTTCTGCTTTCGGCTGTTGTAGGCATTCAGACATATCCCGCACCGGTATATTTCTTTGCCGCTGCGATACTTTTCCGTTCCATGTTTCACCTTTATAAGAATAATATATGCGAATTAAATATCTTCTGATGTCGATTTCTTTGGTAGCACTCTCGTTTGTGCAAGTTGCAGAGGCTGCCCCGAAACTTTATCTCAATATTACGATAGACCAGTTACGCACAGATTTTTTGCATGAGTTTTCCAACCTGTACGGTGAGGGCGGTTTCAAGCGTCTCATGTCAGGCGGCAAGGTCTATGAGAACAGTTACTTTGCGTTCGAGAACATCGACCGTGCTACGGCCATGGCAACCCTAACCACCGGTACCAACCCTTATGTACACGGAATTGTCGGTGAGAAATGGCTCGACAGAAAGACACTGCGTCTTGTGAACTGTGTCGAGGATAAGAACTGCAAGGGGCATTCTTCATTCGACAATTTCTCCCCGGCGAGGCTAAAGGCCATAACTCTTGCCGATGAGATGAAGCGTTCGTCAAGAGGCAATGCGATTGTCTGTTCAATAGCCCCCGACGGTGATGCGGCAGTTCTTGCCGGCGGCCATGCGGCAGATGTCGTTCTCTGGAAGAACAATATGGCCGGTTATTGGTGCAGTTCCACCTATTACGGTGTATATCCCGACTGCGGAGATGTCATGAATAACAATATAAAGGGTCGTCCCAGCGTCTGGAAGCCGCTTCTTGATGTCGATGAGTACAATAACTTCGGTGAAAAACCGGAAACCTTCAGCTACTCTTTCAACGGCAAGGACAAGGTTGCACTCTACAAGACAACGGCAAACATGAACGATGAGATAAACGAGATGGTGCTTACCTACCTTGACGGAAGTGAGATGGGAAAGGACAACATTACGGATTTTCTTGCTTTGACATACTATGCCGGCAACTACGACGGTGCTCCAATGGAGGACCGCCCTCTCGAGATTCAGGATATCTATGTCCGTCTCGACCGTTGTATAGCCTCTCTTCTCAATGAACTCGACAAACGCTTCGGGTTCGAGAATGTCGTTGTTTCCATAGCTTCAACGGGTTATGTACTGGAGAATGGGGCTACGGGGAATCTGTACCGTCTTCCCTCGGGTACTATTTTTGCCGACAGGATACAGGCCTTGCTCAACATGTATCTCGGGGCCATTTTCGGTCAGGCCGATTATGTGGAGGGGGCATACGGAACTCAACTTTATCTTGACAACAAACTTATAGAGAAGAAGAAACTTGATAAACTTGATGTGGTTTCACGCTCAATAGAGTTTCTTAAGACTGTTGACGGTATAGAGGATGTATTTACTATTTATAGTCTCGGAGGTGCGCTCAGCGACGAGATGCAGCAGGTGAAGAACGGCTATAACCCGGTAGGGTCCGGCGACATCTGGATGCGCCTCTTGCCTGGCTGGAGGATTTCCGAATCGGAGTTCATTACCGACAAGGAGGTGTATCGCACACCTGTGATGTTCCCTATAATCATATATGGCGGTGGAGTGGAGCATAAGGTCGTGGATGAGATGACTCCTGCTAACGTGCTTGTTGCTGAAATGGCACGCATACTGCGCATAAGGCGTCCCAATGACAATGTGCTCAGAATATATTGAAGATGCGCGCTGCCGCTGGGCGGTTCCAGGTGGCACATTGGCGGATTTGTTTATATGAAACTTCAGGGGCGATGGTCATGACCATCGCCCCTGAAGTTTTTATAGTGTTCGGCAGCCTTTCAATAGCACTGCTCTATGTTCCATACAAATGCGCGGAGACCGAGCATCTGAGCATTCTCGTCAATTTCTTTAAGTGACGCAAGCAGTTTGTCAACGATAGTGTCCTCTACAATCGTTATGATGCCGGAGTTCATTGAGGCCCACGCGTGTGTTCCGTAGTGAGGCTCACCTGTCTTGCTGCCACGTCCCTGCAACTGTTCTATGAATGAGAAGCCACGGCAGTTGAGTTTATCAAGTGCGCCTATGACAGCATCCTTGTGTGCCTGGTCAAAAGCTATAAATATTCCTTTCATATATGTTCTTCTTTAATACCCGGGTGGTTTTTCCACCCGGGATATTGTTTTAAATATTACTTCTTGGCGTTGATAAGCATTTCCTCGCTCTTGTGCTCTTTCCAGTACTGCTCAAGGTCACGTTTTGCTTTCAGCTTCTTGCGGTTGCGCTTGATACCGTTGCTGCCGAATATACAATACATTACAGGTGTGTAAACCAATGTCATGATTGTAGATATTGTAAGACCACCGATTACGGCAACACCCAGCGGACGCCACATCTCAGCTCCTACACCCTGACTTGTTGCCAATGGAACCATACCAAGGATAGTGGTTAATGTGGTCATCAGAATAGGACGCAGACGGCTTCGTGCGGCACGCACTGTTGCCGGTATGATACCAAGACCGCGTTCACGCAGCAGCATGGTGTAGTCGATGAGTACGATACCGTTCTTTACTACGATACCGATAAGCATGATGGCACCAAGTATTGACATGATGTTCATTGTTGTTCCTGTGATGAAGAGTGCTATCAATACACCGCTCAATGCAAATGGAACAGAGAACATGATGATGAACGGATAGGTGAGCGACTCGAACTGCGCTGCCATTACAATGAATACCAACACGATTATGAGCAATGCAAGTACTCCCATTTCGGCATTTGATTCCATCTGGTCCTCATAAGAACCGGCAATCTGTATCGAGTAGCCGCTCGGGATTGCCATCTCGTTGACAACTTCCATTCCGTATGCTACACCGTCGCTGAGTGCTGCTCCTGCAGCCATTACGGCATCAACCTTTACGATACGCTCGCGGTCCTTGCGCTCGATTGTCGGGGGCAACTCGCGCTGAACAACCTTACCTACATCCTTTACACGTACTTTTGTTCCGTTGTTTGAATACAGAACCACATTCTCGATATTTGCGATGCTTGTACGGCTTTCAGGCTCGAAACGTACCTTTACGTCGTATTCGTCACCATCCTCGCGGAAGTATGTTGCGAGGGCACCGTTGTATCTGTTGCGCAGATATGTAGCGGCAGTGCTGAGGTTAAGACCGTGCATTGCAAGTTTCTCGCGGTCGAAGTCAACCTGATACTCGGGCTGGTAGTCGCTACGGCTGATGTTTACCTGTGAAATAAGAGGTGATTTCTCCAAGTTGCGGGCAAGGTTCTTTGAAAGGCTGTCTGTTACGGCAAAATCGTAACCGTAAATCTCGAACGAAGCACTTACTTGTCCGCCCATACCGCCTTGACCGGACTGTATGTTGCTGCGTACAATTTCGGGGAAATTGTTCTTTATGTCGGCACGCATCTGATCGCAGATTACGGTAAGTCCCAATGGACGTTCTGTCAATGGAACGAATGATATGTTGAACTTGATTATGTGTGAACCGTTATCGCTCATTGATGCGAAGGTGTTTTCTTCATCGGCTTGTCCTACTGTGAAGTTGCAGGCTTTAATGTCATCACCGTAGCGTTCCATCCACAGGTTGGTGAGCTTGAGTCCAATCTCTTCGGCTCTCTCAACACGTGTTCCGATTGGCAACTCCAATGTTGCAGATGCGCGGGCGCTATCCTGTGCCGGGAAGAACTCGCTCTTGATGCTTGGGAATGTGAACAGGCTGGCAATGAATATCGAGAAGCTGGCAATAAGCACAGTCCAACGGTGGCGTACAGCCCAGTTGATTCTCTTGGCATACCAGTTGTCAAGTTTGTCGAGTCCACGACCGATAGGTGTATAGAATATCTTGAAGAACTTGCTCTGTTTCTTCTGCAACTTAAGCATCTGTGAACACATCATCGGGATAAGTGACAACGCAGCAACGGTTGAGACAATCATGATGGTACACATCATCCAACCCAACTGCTTGAACAGCACTCCTGCCATACCGTTAATCATTGTCAACGGGAAGAATACGGCAAGCATGGTGAGTGTTGAGGCTACTACGGAAATAGCAACCTCGTTTGTTCCGTGTGCAGCAGCACTTTTGGGGCTTGAACCGCGTTCGATGTGGGTGGTGATGTTCTCGAGTACTACTATGGCGTCATCCACAACGTTACCGATGGCGATGCTCAAACATGAAAGTGAAATGATGTTGAGTGAACCGTCCGATATAAGCAGGTAGATGAATGATGCTATAAGTGAGAATGGGATTGTTATACCGATAATCACTGTAGCTCTCCATCGTCCGAGGAAGATGAATACCACCAACATTACGAATATCAACGCGTATGCAATTGTTTCGCCAAGTGCCTTTACGGTCATCATGATGTTCTCCGAAGAGTCCATGATGACACCTATCTTAACGTCGGAAGGCAGACGTTTCTGCAATTCGGGCAACTTTTCGTATATAGAATTGATGATTTCTACAGAGTTTCCTCCTGTCTGCTTCTGGATGATTATCATGGCACCGTTCTGTCCGTCTGTGAAGGTCTTCTGAGCGCGCTCTTCTGTGCCGTCAACAAGACGGGCAATGTCTTTGAGATATACGTTTGCACCATTGTATGAGCCTACGACAATGTCCAACATCTCTTTAGGGCTTTTGAATTCACCCTCTACGCGCAATGCGTATGTGTTGTTACCAATGTCGAAGTTACCTCCGGGGATGTTTCTGTTCTCCGCTCCGATAGCTGAACTTACAGCCTCCACTGTGATGTTGTATGCCTCCATCTTGGCGGGGTCCATGTAGATGTTAATCTCGCGCTTTGGAGCACCTGAGATAGACACGGTACCTACACCGTCGATACGTGCAAGTGGGTTCACCACGTTGTCATCAAGTATCTTGTACAGTGCAGCCTGGCTCTCCTCGGCCTTTACCGAAAGCATCATGATAGGAATCATGTCGGTAGAGAACTTGAAGATGATTGGGTTGTTCGCGTCATCGGGGAGTGCCGACGCCACCATGTCAAGCTTGTCACGTACGTCGTTGGTAAGGTCGTCGATGTCATAACCGAACTCGAACTCCAATGTAATTACCGAAACGTTCTCACGTGAGTTGCTGGTAATATGCTTGAGGTGCTCAACAGAGTTGAGTGTGTTCTCCAACGGGCGTGATACGTTGTTCTCGATATCCGCGGCACTCGCACCGTTGTAATATGTAAACACCATGATGGTGTTTGTCTCAATATCCGGCATCAGGTCGATGGGGAGCTTTGAGAATGAAAAGAG
>JAZRLO010000037.1:0-11323 GCA_045646845.1 Bacteroidaceae bacterium | reverse complement strand
CAAATGAGTGTCGGGCAACGTGAAAGGTTATCGGCTTATTGATGCAGAGCCTACTTTCTATGTTGTGAAGATAGTCATTCGCTTTTTGGTTGCTTATCTTCGGCAATTTGTAGTTGTACCTCTTGAGCACCTCCATTGCCGGTGGCAATATCGGGGTGAAGAAGTTTGAGCCGGTCTTTAGGCGAGAACCGTCTATGTAGTACAAATCACCCATTAGTTCCGTCATCATCTTGAAGTTGAACTCTTGAACATCGCAGTATGCCAAACCAGTATAAGCTGCAAAGATGAAGAGGTCGCGGACACGGGACTCTTTGGGTGGAAGCTCTGCCTCTCTAATCTTCTTCAACTCAATTTCGGACAGAGGTCTGCGTTCTTTACACTTGCCACGTGGGAATTTCACAAGGTCATAAGGGTCTTTTTCTATAAGCCCTTCTTGATATGCCTTGCGGGTCTGAATATGCAAATTCTTGTGATAGTTGTGTACACTCACATCACTGCGAGTTCCGTCAGCATGTAGCCAATCATTGAACGCACGCAAATTCCTGGCGGTGAGGTCGGCAAAAGTCTGTATCTTGCCAAAATCCAAAAGTGCATTGTATGTTACCAATTTCTGCCTTCGCGTTGTTTCTCGCATCTTGGCTGTAGCGATGTTATCACGCATAAAGTCAAGGAAGCTCATTTCCTCCTCTTTCGGCTTTTCATTTTTCTTCTTCTCACCTTTCCAACGGTTATCGTTACCCTCGATACCTATATGGGCATTGAAATTGACTACCGTCATCTCCTCGCCAAAGACTTCCATTGCGTCAACTATTTTCTGGTAACGCGCAATCTCGGCAGCGATGTAGGGCTTGCTTTTTTCCTTTGCCCATTCTCGCTCCGTCATTGTTGCAAACAGAATGTTCTTCTTGGCTGTTCGGGAGAGGCGAATTACAAATTCCACTTTACCCACTCCCGTTTCATTGACTTGTTTAAGTCTGTCAAACACGACTGTTACAGCTTTTCGTTTCATTGTTGTTAAACTGATTTTTGCAACGTCAAATCTTTAAAAAACTTAAAACTTACATTTTCACTACCCAAGCATCAGGTTTAACCGCAATTATGCGTACTTGATTTTTGGGATGCGTACTTGATAATGTTGTCAAGTACGCATAATGTGTTGTTTTCTGTTTTTCTGTGTTGTTCTCTGTTGCGTTGTTAGTAACTCAACAACTTCACATCGAAAAAACCGTAAATGATTGATACTCCCTGTATAACGCTTATTTTAAGCAAAATAGGGAAAAGTCTTTTGAACTTTCCCCTATCGATTTTCGTGATTCACCTGGACTCACTCTGTGACCCGGTTGGGGCTCGAACCCAAGACCCCATCCTTAAAAGGGATGTGCTCTACCTGCTGAGCTAGCGAGTCTACCTAATTGCCGTTAAGCGAGTGCAAAGATAGACATTTTTTCCGTAATGACAAACTTTTTAGGAATTTTATTTCCAAATACGATGACAGAAAGCATCAAACGGGTCATTTTTCACCGGTTCCGGCACTCTCGGCATTGTCAGTGGAGGGTGTCTGCGAATGTCTATCCTTGATTGAAGCCGTATCTATGGCCTCTTTAAGGATATACTCTTCGGAGGCACCGGACATTTCAGCAATCTCGTGATAACGCTTTATGTAAGCAAGAATAAGAGTCGTGAGGGGAAGCGCGACTATGACACCGAGCATGCCCAGCAGCTGCCCCCATATTGACAGGGAGAGCAGAATTATTGCCGGGTGAAGATTCAGCCGCTTACCCATTATACGCGGCACAAGGAAGAGGTCCTGTATGGCCTGCACGACACAAAGCACAATCAATGCCGAAAGCATTATCAACCAGAAGTCGCCGCCAGTATTCGAGGCTTTTAGCATTGCAAGGAGTGCCATAGGTGCAAGCGATATTATCTGCAGGTACGGCACAAGGTTCAGCACACCGATGAACATTCCGAACGCGACAGGTGCCGGAAAATCTATTATTACGAAACCGATGGAGAAGAGTATCCCCACGCACAGGGCTACAATTGCCTGACCACGGAAATACTGGTTCATGCCATATACGAGGTCGTTCCAGAGCTTTGACACTACCCCACGCCACTTCTTGGGCACGTATGGTTTCCAGGCACGGGAAATGCGGTCGAAGTCGAGAAGTATAAAGAAAAGGTACAGAAGGACTACAAAGAGCGTAAAGACCTGTTTTACTACATTCAGAGTACCCAGAAAGAGCATCTGTACACGGTCAACGACTATTGAAGCCAATGCCGTGTCGCCAGGGCCATCCAACAGTTCGGTCAGGCCTTTGCTGTCGGCAAAATCCTTCAACGATTCGAGAACAGGGGCCGGAATGGAGCTGTTCATAAGGCTTTCATGCAGAAAGCCCGAGGTTATCTCCTTGAGCACACACAGTTCGCCGAATACCATCGGGAAAATAAGCATCACGACACCGTACAGCACGCCGGCCATAAAAATAAACGTGGCTGCTATAGCAAGCCAACGGTACTTGAGACGTGCCCTTTTCTGCATGAAATTCACGAGCGGATGCAGAAGATAGGCCAGAAGCCACGCAATGGCGAAAGGCAGAAGCACTCCACTGAGGCTGTTCAGCACTACATACGAAACGACGACGGCCACGACAATCAACAGGATGCGCAGAAAACGTCCCAGAGTTATTTCATTCTGTTTCATAACGGCATGTTCTTATTATTCTTCAACTGGAGCCGGTTCCACAGCACTGCCTACGAGCAGTACGAACTCGCCGCGCGGTTCGCTCTTCGTGAAGTGCTCCACAAGTTCGGCGAGCGTTCCGCGCACGCACTCTTCGTGCAACTTGGAAATTTCGCGCACTGCGGCACCCTGACGATCGGGGCCGAACACCTCGACGAACTGCGTCAGAGTCTTGAGGACACGATAAGGGGATTCATAGAACACAATGGTACGCTCCTCGTCCTTGAGGAATTTCAGACGTGTCTGGCGGCCCTTCTTCTGCGGCAGGAAGCCTTCGAAGACGAACTTGTCACAAGGCAATGCCGAACTGACAAGAGCCGGAACAAAGGCCGTTGCACCCGGGAGGCACTGCACATCGACCCCTTCCTTCACCGACTCGCGCACCAGGAGGAAACCCGGGTCGGAGATACCGGGAGTTCCGGCATCGGAGATAAGCGCGACATGGCGTTCACAGTTCTGTATGCGCTCTACAAGCGAAGCTACAGCCTTGTGTTCGTTGAATTTGTGGTAAGAGTACATGGGCACCTGAATTTCGAGGTGCTTCATCAGTTTGGCCGAAGTTCGGGTATCCTCGGCAAGCACGAAATCGGCCTCGCGCAATATGCGTATTGCACGAAGGGTGATATCCTCAAGATTTCCCACCGGAGTAGGCACTATATATAACATTCCCATTGCTGAAACGATTCTTATGACAATTGTTCTGCAAAATAAATACAAATAAATAAAGATAACGAAACATGGCGGTTATTTTTAACATCGCTTCACTCGTATCCGAGCATATATACCAAAAACGCCACAAAGAAGAGTTGGAAAACTCCTTGCAAGATGTTGATAACTTGTAGCGAATAAGGGTTCTATTTTTGAAGGCTTTTGCTATCTTTGCGGAAACGGAAAAAGAAAAACAGATATACACCAATGAACAGATTTTCAGAATTCAACGAAACGTCGCGCAGGGGACGCATCGAAGTAGTATGCGGCTCCATGTTCTCGGGAAAGACCGAAGAGCTTATACGACGTCTCAAGAGAGCGAAGTTCGCCCGCCAGAAAGTGGAGATTTTCAAGCCTGCACTCGACACTAGATACTCCGATGTAGAGGTCGTGTCGCACGACAGCAACCATATAATCTCTACGCCCATAGAGTCATCGGCAAGCATACTGCTGCTCGCCACCGACTGCGATGTCGTGGGTATTGACGAGGCACAGTTCTTCGACAATGAGCTGGTTGAGGTATGCAACGAGCTTGCACGACGCGGCACACGCGTAATCGTAGCAGGGCTCGACATGGACTTCCGATGCCAGCCGTTCGGTCCTATGCCTGCGCTGATGGCCGTTGCCGATGAAGTGACCAAGGTACACGCGATATGCGTGAAGTGCGGCGGACTCGCGTACGTGTCGCACCGTCTTGTGAGCGGCGACAAGCAGGTGCTGCTGGGTGAGAAGATGGAATATGAGCCGCTGTGCCGCGAATGCTACTACGAGGCCATGCGCAAACTCGAAGAGGAAAACAAATAACACCCGATGCAAAAATACAGAAACCTGTTCATTGACCTTGACGACACGGTGTATGATTTCTCCACCGCATCGAAAGAGTCGTTCCGCGAGACATACGAGCTGCTTGATTACGGCCGTTACTTCGACTCGTTCGAACACTATCTGTCGATATACGAACCGCACAACCTTGAGCTGTGGCGCATATACGGCGAAGGGAAAATAACAAAGGAGGAACTGAACAGGCAACGTTACAGCTACCCGTTGAAAATGGTGGGAGTTGAAGACCAGGAACTTGCCGACACGTTCTGCCGCGAAGCATTGGGGCGCATACCCACAAAAGGGCCGCTGATGCCGGGAGCCTTGGAAATTCTTGAATACCTGCGCCCGAAGTACAGGATGTTCATCCTCTCCAACGGTTTCAAGGAGCTGCAGTCGCACAAGATGCGGACAGCCGGTATTGACGGATACTTTGACGCACTGATACTGTCAGAGGACATCGGCGTGAACAAACCGGGCCGTGCGCTGTATGAACACGCACTGCAAAGCACCGGTTCCAGAATCGGGGAGAGCATCATGATCGGTGACATGTTCGACACGGACATCGTTGGAGCCGGAAACATAGGCATGGACCAGATATACTACAACCCTAAGGGAAAAGAGGGACATGCGTTCACTCCAACATACGAGGTGGCGCATCTGTTACAGATAAAGGAGATTTTATAAAAACGACGGCCATGAGCGAAAACAATAGGGCACATATACTTATCATATACACAGGAGGCACCATAGGCATGATACACAATGCCGATACCGGTGCATTGGAGAGTTTCAACTTCGACCACCTCCTGAACCACATGCCCGAGCTTAAACAGTTGAACATTAATATCGACACAATTGCATTTGACCCGCCTATTGACTCGTCGGACATGGAGCCGGAGTTATGGAGCCGCATAGTGACCATCATAGACGGAAACTACGACCGTTATGACGGCTTTGTGATTCTGCACGGCACGGACACGATGTCGTTCACCGCATCGGCCCTCAGTTTCATGCTCGAAGACCTCATGAAGCCAGTGATACTCACCGGCAGCCAGCTGCCCATAGGTGCTTTACGGACAGACGGCAAAGAGAACATAATAACCGCCATTGAGATTGCTGCAGCCAAGAAACCCGACGGAACACCGGTCGTTCCCGAGGTATGCGTATTTTTCCACGAGAAGCTGATGCGTGGTAACCGCACCACCAAAGTAAACTCTGAGAGTTTCGGTGCATTCGGTTCCAACAACTACCCGTTGCTGGCAATGGCCGGGACAGACATACAGTTCTACAACCGTAACATAAAGAAGTACGTTCCGGGGCTGAAACTTAAAGCACACCACGAATACAACAGCAACATCATTATCTTCTCACTTTTCCCCGGAATACAGCAAGAAGTGGTAGAAAAGATGCTTGCAGCAAAAGAACTGAAAGGCATAATATTCCGCACCTTCGGTGCAGGAAACGCTCCACAGAAAAAATGGCTTATCGACGCACTGAAGAAAGCCACGGCCGAGGGAAAGATAATTATCAACATAACCCAGTGCGCAGGCGGCAGCGTACACATGGAACGTTATGAAACGGGCCTGCAACTGCAGGAGGCCGGAGTGATAAGCGGACACGACTCCACCGTGGAAGCGGCACTCACTAAGCTGATGTACCTGCTCGGCAAGAACCTGCCTACCGAAGAGGTACGGCGCAGAATGGGAATAAGTTTTGCCGGAGAGATATCGCTGTGAGAAGCGGCATACAATGACAGCAAAGAGGAAGGGCATGCCCTTCCTCTTTGCTATTCAAAAACATTCACTTTCTGCTCCTTATATACCTTGCGCAGTTTCTTTACACTAACCTTTGAGGCAAGCACTCCTCCACTGTCATCACTCCTGTTGGAGGGCTTTATGTCATCGGGGTGCCCGGGATTGTATATACTTATGGTCTTTGTCCTTTTCCTGAGCTTGGGAAAGCGCAGGGAGATGAGCACATTCTCGCTTTTGCAACCCTTGATGATGAGCAGACGGTCCATTGAGAGACCACCGGCATAACCACGTACCTTGTATATATCGCCATTACCCTCATCTACCAGGTATATGCCTTTGCTGAAGGAGACCCATTGGGAATCGAAATAAATGGAATAGGAGAATGTTACAATTGTTTCGTCACCCTCATCGTGTATGCTGTATATTCTCCTGGGAGTGTTGGCACTCCATGGTGTGCCTTTTGCCGCGAACTGCAGTTCGCGGTTCGTCAGCACCTGCCCCTCGTTGAATACCTTGCGGTCATATTCATTGAACTGTTGCGCTAAAAGAACAGATGGCAGTATCAACAGTATTGATATAAAAAACTTTCTCATAATCGTGCATATATACTACTTGACAATTCAGAACTTCATCAACGAGAGTATCTCTTCGTAGGTAAATACTCCACCTATAAGTGCGGCAACGGCAAAATCTATCTCACCATCTACATAGCAGACATTGGTCATCAGCAGGGAGTTGAGACCGCCCTCACCCTTTTTCATATATATATTGGTGCAGGAGCCGTCCTTGTTTATAGACATCACACACTCAAAACCGTTCTCGCGGGCTTTCTGTGGCAGTTCCTCGACTTTATGGGCGCACTCCCGTGTATCGCAGACTCCGTCGGTCACATAGACACTCTGTATAAAATCTATCTTTTCGCCAATTGGCTTGAGGTCGGAATCACCGACCGATAGATTTGCAACCCTCTTCATCATCAGCTTGGATATATAGGTGTAACGCACACCGGGCGACCTCAACGAGCTGCAATATCCGAAGAACCCGTCTATATCGTCGTAGCCGTTGTCGCCGGAATTGCCTGCCGACACAAAGAATGGCATACAGAGAAGGAGTATTGTCAAAAGCTTGGTTCTCATATTGTAAATTTTAATCTTCTACATTGTTCTATTCACCGTTCAGCACCGCAAGCCGTTTCAGGTGCATCTCCTGTTCTTTTATTCCATCGGACGCTGCATCGGAGAAGATAATGAGCAGTGCATCGAAGTGGTTGACAACATCCTCGGGGTCACTGTAAGTGTCTTGGCCGGGTTGCGTGTACGACAGTCTCAAGGGTGGCTCGCTCAGAACAAACACATTCTCGTACCTTGAAAGCGAATGATTGTCTTTGGTGGCAAGTGAACCGATATAGATATCGGAATCAATAGCTCCGGAGCGGTGGACATCGGTGGTCTGCTCCTCTGGGAGTTCGGCACACTCAATAGTGACCATATCATCGGCTGCACTCGCCAGAAGTTCCTTGCGAGGGGATACATTGCCTTCATTTTTATCAATAGCCCCAGTGAGTGGTTCAGAAGCTTCAGGAAGCACAGCCACAGCATCACCGTCAACAACGTCCTGTTGTTTCACCGTAACAGTATCGTAACCTTCAACCTCGGCAATATACTCCGCCACCGGGGCATGTACTGGCTTATCGTTGGAAGGGACAATAAGGAACATAAGTAGCAGGATTGCAGCAACGGCAAGCGCTGGTGAAATATAGCGCAGCACCACCCTGTGCACAGAAGTTCTGTGTGCTGCTGCAGACTCTTTGGCAGCAAGAGTCTCTATCATCGCAGAGAGCTCGGCCATAGCCTCGGTGCAGTCAATCTCTGCCGGTTGCAGCATTGCAAGGAGAAGTTCCTTCTGCTCCATTATTTCCGCCGGCAAGTCGTCGCGCATCAAATAGCGACGGAGTACGTCTTCATCCTCGCGGCTTGTTGTGCCCGAAAAGTATTTATCTATAAGTTCATTGTAGTCCATTACGCTATTTGTTTATTTTGTTATAGAATTCTCTTACCAGTTGTCTTGTACGCGAAAGAATTGTACGTACATTCTCGACGCTGAGGCCCGTCGCTTCAATAATCTCCTCGGTCGTCGCTCCCTGCATACGCATCGTCATTATTCTTCTTTGCCTATCAGGCAGGGTTGACACGAAGCATTCAATTTTCTCCTTCAAATCCTTATATTCAAAAGCCGAATGGTTCTCATACCCGACATCGGAATCAACCGTGATACGTTCACTCTGATTCAAAGCGTGCCGCCACCTGTCACGGCAGATATTCACAAGCATGACCCTGCAAAAACCGATATCATTCCCTACAGTGCCCAGTTCATCACGCTTCTCCCATAATTTCATGTACAACGACTGCATCGCATCCTTGGCATCGTCCCTGCTGCCGGTATTTGCCATGGCAACAGCGAAAAGTTTGGGATACAACTTTACAAAACGTTCCTTGAACTGTTCGGCAGTCATCGTTATTGGTTAATATCTATACGTTATCAAATTAATTCTCGACCATGTGCCTAAAATCCTTCCACCCTGGAGCATTACGATAGGCTTCGAGAGAGCCGGCAGGAACGACAAGCACAACACGCTCCTGCAATGGCAGAGAACGGTCAATACGGCTATAGTTCAACTTGAACACATCGGTTCCAAGCACTGGAGGGACTTTTGCCTCGCACTCAATGACACGCAAGCCTTTGCAACCACTGAATGCCTTGTACTCAATCTCCTCTACATTTTCGGGAATAACGACAATGGCAAGCAAATCGTGCCCATAGAAGGCGTGTCGCCCAATCTTTTTGACTATTGAACGTGCAAAACTGTTTCCGATATAACATTCGCCCATAGTACCCCAACCATCAATGATGGTACCATTCTCCTTGTCAATAAGAACATAAGCAGAGCAATAATAGCGTTCGTTGCCTTTTCCCATGGTAACTCTTTCGAGAAGACGGCTTTGGGTAAAGATACCGCTGTATTCACTACCAAGAGTCCTGACCGATGCAGGAAGAGAGACACTCCTCAACTCCCTACAGCTGCCGAATGCACTTGAACCGATGGATTCAACTCCCTCCTGAACAACGACACGCTCCAATGCGCTTGCACGGAAAGCGTCATGACCTATTTTCTTTACATTACCGGGAATTACAATCTCTTTCAGATTTTTGCAATTAAAGAAGGCTTGTGTCTCTATTTCTTCAACAGAGGACGGAATTTCGAGTTTTTCTATTCGACTTTTGGCAAATGCATGCTCGCCTATTATCTTCACGCCATTGGGAATATCTGTCACAGAACAACCCAGCAGCAACTTGTCGGTCATGCTCTCAATGATTGCATTGCACCCCTTGCGGCTGTCATAGACCTTGTTACCCTTTTTCACCTTTATTTCCTGCAATGAATCGCACCCATGAAATGCCTCCGGGCAAATCTCCTCAACCGAAGCCGGTATAAGCAGGCTCTTTATACCGGTACCGGCAAAAGCCCTATTCTCTATTTTCTTCAGGCCCTCTGAAAAAGAGACCGATGTCAACGAGGAGAAACCGGTGAAGGCCTGAGGCTCTATCACCTCGACACTCTTTGGAATGACCATAGCGACAGGTTCAATATTGGAACCGCTATGACCAAAACAGCTAATGAAAGCACTGTTGGCAATGACCTTTACACCATCGGGGATTATTGTTGTCCTGCAACCCGTAACCAACACATTTGAATCGGTCTTGATAATGGCATTGCACCCCTCACGGCTGTCATACAGTTCATTACCCAGCTCGACAGCAAGATATTCGAGCGACGGCATAAGGGAAAAGGCCCAACTGTCAAAAACACGCACACTTGCAGGCAATGTAAAGCTCTTGAAGTTCGGGCAGGAACTGAACGCACCGTGTCCGATACTTACTATTGTATTCGGCAGAACCACAGACAACAGCAAGTCGCTCCTGCTGAAAGCGTCATTGCCGACTGCCGTTACAGTGTATTCCTTACCATTATAGTTTACCTTTTCGGGAACAAACACAACGTTCTTGTAGAACCTGTTATACACATTCTCGGGCTTATAATCACTGCAGAAGGTAACCTCGCAAGTCATATACTTTTCCGAGGTTATATTGTAACAGATGCTATCGGCCATAAAGTCGTGTGCAGTTGCGCAACAAGGCAACAGACAAAAAGCCAACAGGAAAACCTTGTAAATCCTTTTCATAGCCATTATTTCATTTATTCAAAGTTAATATATTCTGCCATATCGGCCACACATTCATCAATGGAAATCTTGTCACCATTGATAAAGAACAGCATCTGCAACGCGTCTATTGAGGATTTCTTGTAGAACTCCACTGCATAGCACTCAGTAGCACCGGACTTTAGCTCTTCAACTACATCACCGGACGAAGACTCCTCCTCAAACCTCCACCGAGCGATTTTTCCGATATTCGGAATTCTAACAATGAAAACACGGTCACAATTCACCTTTTCCGTAAGGTCGCCATTCACGTAGCACAGTTCGTGTTCGGCCCGCAATGCCGATACCTTTTTCTGCAACTCAGCCAATTGGGAAGCAGACAACTTTCCTGAATCATCATCCATTCTGACTCCGTAAATACCCATAATATACCAATAGGCCCAAGGAGTGCCGCAATTATTGAGCATATATGAAGTGACAACGGGCCAATTGTAGTCGCGTTCCGTATTACGTTGCTCAGGACGTGGCTTACGGAAATTGTTCATATCCATCAACACGACAGAACAATGCTTCGAAAGTTTCACTATAGGAGCATCGGCATAAAATATCGGAGCCCCACCGATGGAGTCATACTCTCCGAACCTTATTACAGCGTCATTCATACTATCATAGAACTTCACTTTCTTTTCAGGGACAGAGATGACTACGCCCAATTTCTCTTTCAACTGCTCCGAATAGCTGTTGTAACCATCATTCACGGTCTGCGCCGACAACGGACAGACAAACCCGAAAACAGAGACAGTGAACGACAGAACCTGCAAAAAATATTTTCCAATCATATCTTATTTGAATATCGTTTCTAATTATATGACGTTGAAAAAAAGAAAACATTACAAAAATATGCATTTATTTCTTAAAGAAACAAGAAATGCTGTTCCGCGGAAAGCATGCAGCAGTTAGTCAGGCAAAGCATACAAACTCCCTCCCGGCTAATTTACCTTTTAGCCCTTGTCGCCCTAATTTCTGCGGAACAGCGCACTATGTTTAGCAAAAAGACTTTACCTTTTAGCCCTTTT
>JAZRLO010000036.1:0-41852 GCA_045646845.1 Bacteroidaceae bacterium | reverse complement strand
CTTCTTTCCGGCAAAAGCCTTGTCAGAACCCTTCTTTACAATCCAACCTGCAGGAATCTCTACGGTATATTTTGTAGTACCTTCAGGAGCGATAGTCTCGTCGAGTGTCAAAGTAAGTACATTTGCTTCGATAGTTGCATTATTGGCAACAGTGATTGTACCGGCAACAGTCTCGGTGTTCTGTACATATACGTTCAGAACAGTTACGTCGCTTTCTGCTGCAAAATCTATCTCAGTGTCAAACTCAGCAGTGATAACAGAAAGTGTGTTGTTTACATTAACAGTTGTCTTGCTTGTCAATGCAGGAGCTGCATCTACAGTGAATGTGAATGTCTCACCAGCATACTTCTCACCGTCAACGCTCTCAATGCAACCAGCAGGGAGTGCGAATGTGTATGTACCGCTCTTTGTTATAGCATTGAAATTGAATGTAATGCTATTGCCCGAAACGATAGCTGTACTTGTCCATACAGTGGAAACAGCACCTCCATTAGCATCGTAAATCTTGATATACTCGACTGCGCTGTCTGTACCAGTACCTGTACCAGTACCTGTTCCAGTGCCTGTTCCAGTGCCAGTACCTGTACCGGTGCCTGTACCTGTACCGGTTCCTGTATTAGATGTACCCCAGTCAACAACAATATCCTTTGTGAACTCTATTGTGATAGAGCTGAGTGACTCTACTGCTTCAGAAGGAGTAACTGCTGCAACAGCAAATGCAACAGGCTCGGGCTCAACTGTTATTTCACGTTCTGTAACAACAATTGTTGAACCGGCATCGTTAGCTGTCCAATGGTTGATGCCAATGTTCTGTGCGTTGATGTACTGGCCAGCCTCTGCATTGAGCAGACAGAATCCTGTCTCACCTGCAGCATTGTTATCTGTGCTTGGAGCCATTGCTATGAATGTTGTAGCCTCATCAAGGTTCTCAACGATTGTAACGTTGCCGCTTCCTGTTGACTTGATTGCACCACCTGCCTTGCTTACCATCTTGAAACCGGTCCAAAGGTCGCCTACAAAGCCCCATGTATAGCTGTCTGCATTTGCTTCATCAATGGCTGTAATAAGTTCGCCATTAACCTTCCAGGGTATTTCTGTACCGACACCTGGGTTCGTCATGTATGAGAGGTTGTTTCCATGAATCTGTGCATAGTACCATTTAGTAGGTGTGCCGCTTGCTACAGCTTCGAAAGGAAGGGCCTTAGTGATAGTGAGTTCAATGGTAACTGTCTCGTCACCACTTACTGTACCCTCGGGCTTTGTGGCACCGGTTACACCGTAAGGAGCAGAGAGCGTATAGTCAGGGTATGCCTCACCAGGAACAGCAATAACTTCCTGTGTTGCAACAATATTGCCCTCATACTGGAACTGGTATGTTATGGTAGCGATATTGCTGAGCATCGCAAGAGCTTCAGTCGGGTCAAACTCACCAGCCTCAATGAATGCAACAGCATTACCTGCGTCAATGGTGCCCCAGCTATCAATAATCATTTGATTGCTACCTCCGAGGTTAATATATTTGTTGTTATATCCCTTGAAGTTTACACGTACACGGCATTCACCAATTGAAGATGCGTCGGCAAGTTCAATGGCTTCACCCCTGCCAGCAATGAGCGACTTGTCCGAATTTACGAACTTCTTTGCGCCTACGCTGTAAAGATAGTAGTTCTCGCCATCGTTGCTCAAGACTGCAAACTGTTGGTTTGCATCAGTCGGGTCCGATGTCAAGCCTGCATCACTTGTAGAGCAGAATGCATCATTTGCAACAGCCCAACCGCCACGGCTTGTAGTAGATACTGTGTAGCATTTGTTCTGATTGAACTCTGTGAGGTCATTTGGATAATCTACAACTACGATAGTTGAAGCCTCGGTGTCGATAATCTTGTAACAGTTTCCGGGGTCCTCTGTTGTCCAGCTGTTGACAACGATACCGGCATCCATCTGGTTTGGCTCTTGAGAGTTCATGCCATTGCCTGCGATACACAGCTTCCAGTTGTATGTGCTGTTTGATGATGGAGTGAGCTCCAATGCATCAACCGCGGTGTCGGACCATGAACCGTCCTTTGCCACATACTTGCCTGCACCTACACTATAAAGGTAGTAGCTGCCGTCAATGTTCTCAATCTTGAACTGTTGGTTCGCATCTGTCCAGTCCTTTGCGACTGCAGATGTACCAAGGTTCTTTGCAGTGCTGGTGGAGACACCACCGGCATTTGCTGTTGTGTTGTACATCAAGAAACAACGTGCGCTCTCAATGAAGTAAGTCTTGTCGTTGCTCAGTTGTTCCAAGCTTGTGACTGTAACTTCTTGCGCGCTTGCTGTCAAGAATGCAAACACAAACATTAAGAAAAATGTAAACTTTTTCATAAATGTTGGTTTTGGTTAATAAATAAAGTTAATATAAATAATGTTCGTGTCATTCTGTAAACAAATAAGGCGTTTTTACCTTCTTCTTGCTCTTTGTTTACTTTAGTAAAAGTCTCTTCCAACTTACAAAGGTAGGAAAATATTTTCCAAAAAAATGTAATATCTTTAAAATTGTTTTTTTTGATTATTGAACCATTGCTGTTTCACTTACACAGTTTGTGCAAGTATTTGGTTATTTGTATATTGTAAATGTGATGTACGTTGATTCGTGGAATAAAAAACTCGTGCGATTCGCACGAGTTTTTTATAATTAAAGGTTCGCTTTTTATCATGCGTGGCATGGTAAATCGCTAAAGAACTCACCATGCAGTAAAGTTACTTTACCAAAACCTTTTTGCCGTTTACAATGTATATGCCGGGAGCGGTGATGTTTTCAACGCGGCGGCCTGTAAGGTCGTAGATAGTTTTCACTTCTCCGTTTTCACCCTTCACTTCATTGATTCCGGTTGTGCCTGTGAATTCGTATGCTGTAGGGCTCTTGAGGCCTGCCTGCTGGAAATATTTCTCAATACTTCCGGTAATCTTTATCTCCTTCTGGAAATACTCCGGGTGGTCAACAAGGTTCAACTCGTTACGAATGCTTCCCGAAGGCAACTGAACGATGATGCAGTTCTCGATAGCATCCTCATCGGGATCGTCAGAAAGCAGGATATTTGTATTTACTGTTGTTTCACCGAACTCAGGAACGTAGCCTTTGCTGTTCATCGCACCTACGATATAGCCTTTTACAATTCCTGGAATCTTCTGACCATCAACGTATGCAGCAAGGGCTTCTGTAACAGTGTATTCTTTTACTTCAGATGGAGTCTCTGGTTCCTCGGGCTCTTCACCATCTTCAACAACCTCTACCTTGACAGCCATTGTGTTTACATACTTGTTGCTGCTTATGCCAATAAGGTAACCTGTAACCTTTATTTTTGCACCGCTTGTGGCTGTTACAACACCATCCTTTGGATACTGGATGCTGCCGATAGCAGTTGATGCGCCTTCGATGGCTACGTTGTAGTAGTTGCCGTTGATTGTAAGTGTACCGGTGTATTCAACGTATTTGATTGAGGGCTCTGCAAGGTATGTGTCCATAGCTGCACCGTCCATAATTGTTGCTGTAGGGTGGGTGTAGGTCGCTGTTCCAGTCTTTTCAACAACAGCGGTGTTGCCGAACTGCAAAAGACCGCCGTATATGCTTGTAGTACCTGTTACTGTTACAACATCGCCTTCAGCTGTTGTTACAGCAGGTGAGTTGCCCTGGAATACAAGGATTGAGCCTGTGCCGTCGTTCATGAGGAAGCCGCGTGCGTATGTTGCAACAACAGTACCCTGTGTTGCTGCCTCACCTGCGCCGGCAGCAAGAACTTCGGCAATAGTTGAGAATGTGGTCTCGTTGTCATCACCATCTTCGCCTTCACCTTCGCCACCTTCTGGTTCCTCTGGGTCGGGAGTTGAACCGCCGTCGGTAGAGAATGTTACAGTGATGTCATTGATTTTCTGTGTGCTGGCATTATCGGCCCAAGTGAAAACCACTTTTGTGGCTTCTCCTGCCCAATTTTTGCCATCGACAGTACCAGTGTTGGCAGAGAAACTGCTAACGGTACCTCCTGTAAAGGCAATAGATGTGATTGCTGCGCCTTCGGGTGCTTCAATTGTTATTGTGGCGGTCTTGTACACGCGGAGGTCATAAGTGCCTTTGGCTGCCTTCCAGATACGTGAGATTGTTGAACCGTCTGTGGTGTTCAGTTTGACACCGTTGTTTGTGAATGTTGTACCTGTTGTTCCGAATGCAAAAGCACCGCTTCCAGCATCGCTGAACATGTCGTCAGTGATTGATGGTGTCAATCCCGATGGTTTGGTGAAGTCGAACTTCACCTCGTCTGCGACTGCGTAGCTCATGACGCAGAACAGATAGAAAATTGAAAGTAAAAATTTCTTCATAAATAAATGGTTTTATAGTTAATAATTAATGATTCTTTTATTTATGCAAAAATATATAAAAAAAATGTATTTGGGTTTGTCGCAATATAAAAATAAGGCTGTTTTTTTAGTTTATTCGGTATGAATGGATTTTGTGCATCCATATAAAGATGTGCAGGCATGGCGTGTGCCATGCCTGCCATATGCCGGATGTGCCGGTGCTGGGTTTTTATGTTTGTCAGTATGTCCCGGAAGGTACGAGCTTCATTCCGTTCAGGAGCTTGTCGTTGCCGCTCAAAATTATAGTTCCGTTCTTGTATGTGACGTTCACTACACCGGTTGTGACTTTTTTGGTGAACTGGTCCTCTTTCTTGTATTTGATTTTTACGCTATTGTCTTTCTGTTTCTCGAACGATTCAAAGGTGTAGTAAGCGATATATTCATAATATTCGTTAGTGACGGCAATTCCTCCGTATGATACTTTTTTGTCAAGGTAAATGAAATTGCCTTTTTTGGCGGTTTTGCACAGGTTGTATTCGATGCTGCTTCCATCATCCTTGTAAAGGCTCCATTCACCGAAAACCGATTTTGTGTTTTGTGCAAATGCCGTACTGCTTGCTGCGACAAATAATAACAGGAATGTAAAATTCCTTACTCTTGATGTGAATTCTTTCATAGTACGTGATTTCCCGTAAGTTTCTGTATGGCGGAATGTGGAGCCGGGACTTTTTCTCCATAGGCCGCATAATTCTTTATTTCTCGAATGCAAATATAGATTGTTGACTATAGATTGGAAATGATATAATGTTATTTATTGTTAATATGCGCAACAGGAACGCAGTTCGCTTACATTGAATACAGAATGCATTGAAAATAATATTGTCCAAATAGTTGGTTTCTTGAAAAAAAAGAGTATCTTTGCACTGCTTTAGGGATGTGACCCTGGCAAATGTTTGACAAGTTTTTGAAACGAAAGTATATGGGTAAGTCCTATACGGCCAGCTCCTGACGAATCCTCCAGGGCTTGACCGCAGCAAAGGTAGTTGGTTGTAGCGGCGCGATGTAGGTAGCTTACCCACCCATAAGGGCGAATGTTTTCACATTCGCCCTTTTTTCATGCCCGGTACACTTTTGTAAATATGAAAAGAGGTTGACTAAATAACTCTTTTTATTCAAACCTCAACAACATGAGGGTGCCCCAAAAGTGAAGTGGGGCACCCTCATGGTTATAATCAATGTGGTGTGTTTACCTTTTGTATATTCCGCAGAAATCGAGTATTGTCTTGCTCTCGTCATATGGCAGTCCTTTGAACTGGTCATGCGCCGTTAGCATTACAATGATGTCTGCTTTTTCGTATGCTGTTCTATAATCAGCAAGTTCGTACGTTTTGTGTTCCGTTATGTTCGGCTCTACGATGAGAAGTTCCGCATCATTGCACATCTCGGTAACTCTCTTGACGATTGTTCCCGATGGTGACTCGCGCAGGTCATCGATGTTGGGTTTGAATGCCAGTCCCATCATCGCTACCGTAGGCTTACGGTTGTTCTTCAGTTCGAATTCAAGGATTGTGCTCTTAATTTTTTCGGCACACCACAGGCTTTTGTAATTGTTGATTTCTCTTGCTGTGGCAATTATCTTTGCTTCGGTGGGGTAGTCCGCGGTTATGAAATAGGGATCAACCGCAATGCAGTGTCCGCCTACGCCGCACCCCGGCTGCAGTATGTTTACTCTCGGGTGTTTGTTGGCCAATGCAATGAGTTCCCATACATTGATTCCTGCTTTGTCGCATATGAGTGAAAGCTCGTTGGCGAAGGCTATCTGTACGTCGCGGCTGCTGTTTTCGGTGAGCTTGCACATCTCTGCTGTTCTGCAGTTTGTCTTGTGCAACTGTCCCTGCACGAATTTTGAGTAGAATTCAATGGCTTTTTCTGTTGATTCGGGCGTGAGTCCGCCTATTACCCTGTCGTTGTGTATGAGTTCGTAGATTACGTTTCCGGGCAGTACGCGCTCCGGGCAGTACGCTATGTATATCCTGTCTTTCAACTCGGGTCTTTCGCTGAATATGATGTCTGCCATCATCTCCGTTGTGCCTATGGGGGATGTCGATTCTATTATATAAAGGTCACCCTCCTTAAGCAAAGGAATTACGGCGCGTGTTGCTGCTTCAACGTATGATACGTCCGGCTCATGGTCGCCCTTGAATGGTGTCGGCACTACCATGAAGTACGCATCGCATTCCTGCGGCTTCGTGTAAGCCTTGAAGTTGCCTGCGGCAATGACCTCCTGAAGCATCTCTTCCATTCCCGGCTCTATGATGTGGAGACGGCCCTGGTTGGTTGTCTCCACCACTTTTTCGTTGATGTCAACTCCTACAATGTCAATTCCGTGCTTGGCGGCAATTATCGCAGTCGGCAGGCCTATATATCCAAGGCCCATAAAACAAGCTTTCATATATTTATGTGTGGTTATTTGTTCTTTTTCCTCTTATTCTTTTTCTCTCCGTAATTATAGCTTCCATAGCCATAACCATAGTTATAGCCATATCTGTAGCCGTATCTGCTTCCCTTTGTCTCCGCACCGTTTATTATCACGGAGAGGTTCTTCAGTTTCTTCTCGTTGTAGATTTTTTCTACTTCAGGCAACAGTGAACGTTCCAGAAGTCCTGCGCGTATCAGGAAGAAACTGTGGCTTGCATATTTTTCAATGATGTGTGTGTCGGCAACGATGTCTATCGGAGGACAGTCTATCATTATGTAGTCGTATTTGCTTTTGAATTCCTCTATAAGTTTGCCGAATGCTTCCGATTCCAGAAGTTCTGTCGGGTTAGGCGGTGTTGTACCTGCAGGTATTATTTCAAGGTTAGGGAATTTCTTATCAGCTCTTGTAATGTCCTCTACCGTGTAGCTGCTGCTCGACAGGTAATCTGTAAGTCCCGGTACTGTTGTGTCGGTGTAGCTGGACAATGATGCGCGGCGGAGGTCGCCATCGATCAACAGGACCTTGTTTCCTTTGATGGCGAGGCTGATAGCTGTGTTCAGTATGCAGAATGTCTTTCCGCTGCTGGGGTTGAACGATGTGTATATGAACACGCGCTCACCGGAACCGCGTGTCATGAATTCGATGTTGGTCCTGAGTACGCGGAATGCCTCGTTTATTATGTTTCTGCTGTCGCTCTCGACAACAGCATAGGCCTTTTCTCCCTTTCTGCTTTTTCCTTTTGCCGGAACTTGCTTTTTGCTCGCATAAAGCGGTATTTCTCCGGCTATCGGTACATTCAACTGTTCAAGGTCTTTCTTGCCGCGTACCTTTGTGTTCGAGACCTCCCTGATGGTGATGAACAGGGCGGGGATAAGAAGACCGAGCGCGATGGCAGTCATAAGGGACCTCCGCGTCTCGGGAGCCGTCGGCTCAAGACTTCCCGACGGCGGCGTTATGATTCTTGTCTTGTACGCCGAGAATGTCTGCGAAAGCTGGTTCTCTTCTCGCTTTTGGAGGAGGAACAGGTATATCTTCTCCTTAATGCCCTGTTCTCTTTCGGCACTTGAAAGGAATGTGGACTGTTCGGGAGTCTTGGCTATCTCGTTCTTTATGTGTGCTCCTTTCTTGTTAAGAGATGACAGCTGTGCCTTCAGACCTCGGATGTGCGAGTCGAGCAACGATATTATTGTCGCGCGCTGTGTCGCGAGGGTAAGGTCCAGGTTCTTTACTGCATGGCTGTCATCGCTACTCTTGCTGGCAAGGTTGTTCCTTTCGAGCATAGTCGTGTTGTATGACGATATCTGCGAGTTGATGCCGGTGTTGCTTATGCCGACGTCGATAGGCAGCAGGGTGTTTCCTTCGGATCTGCTTCTTACCTCTTTAAGGAAACTTTCTGCCGATGCAAGCTCGTTTCTTATGATATCGATGTTGTCTTCGATGTTTTTCTCTATGGAGATGTTTATGTCGGACTGTGACGCGATGTCGGGCAACAGGTTGTCGCTCTTGAATGATGATATGTTGCTGTCAATGCTGTCCAGTTCGCTGCTGATGTCCGAAAGCCTTTCGTCGATGAATCTCATCGTCTCTTCGGCCTCCTTGTTCTTGTCTGTTACCCAGTTCTCGTTATAAACCTGAATGACTGTTTCAAGAACGTCGTCTGCGCGCTCTATCGAATGGTCGTTGGCGGTTATCGTTATTATCTCGCTTTTTTCATCGTTGAGGTTGAACGAGAGTCTGCCGCTATATTTTGAAATGGCATTCTGCAGACCAATATGGTGCGCCGTGTATCTTTCAGTGCCCACGAAACGGAAATCCGTATTCAACTCCAGAATCACGTCGCCGATAGGGGAACTGACAAGGACTATGGTGTCGTTTTCGAAATTTCCGGAAATCTCTTTAAGGTCATTGACGGTTTTGCCTCTGAAATTGTATAGTCTGAATTTTTTTTCCGGTGTGATTTCGATGTCGAAAGCGGCCTCTTCGTCTATGTCAATATCACATATATGTGCCATGGCAGGGAGGCTCTCTCCGTAAAGCGTATTCCGGTAGAATGTCCCTTCGCTGCTGTATTCGACATGCAGTTTGAGCCTTTTTACGGTCTCCTCCATTATTTCGGGAGTCCTGAACGTGTATATTTCGTTGTATGCATTCGTGTTAGGCTTGTATGCTCCCATGTTGGCGAAGTTCTCCATCTGGTCGCTAAGGCTATTGCTGCTTCCGTTCGATTTTATAAGTACCTCGGCATGCCTTGTATATACCGGTTGGGTTGTGAGATTCTTATGTACGGTATATCCGATTGTGATAATCAGCGATATCACAAACCAATGCCATTTGGAAAGGCATATATATAGTATTTCGCTGAAATTGTAAGGCGTGGATTTATGCTGTTGTTTTTCTTTGCCAGATCTTTCCATGTGAACTTCTTGAGGTCTCCTCATTATAATATCCACGCAAAGTTACACCAACTTTTTAATTATAACAACAGTTGTAGGGTGAAAGATTTATGTTTTCTTCCTTAATTGCATCTATTTTATGCCGTTTTTTGTGTTCGGGTCTTTCTGCCTGGTGTCCGGTGTTGCCTGTTTGTTGTGGTGGCTTTTCTGTTGTGATGTCGGTTGGTTGTTTGGTGTTTGTAAATAAAATTTATCATGAGTAGTGCTGTGGTCTTGTCTTCTAGCAGGTTGTTATGTCTTAACTTTGTTTCAGATGTTTTATCTTACAGTTTCCCCTTTCGCCCGATGTCTCTGCCGGTCTCTTTTAGTTTTCGTTATAATCATCTTTAATTATGCCTTGCAAGTGCTTTAAAAGGCTGTTTCTGGCCTTCAGGTAGCGGAATTTAGTGCTGTTTTCAGGCCTGGATTCCGTTTTTTTTGATTTTTTGTGTAAAAAAAACGATAAAAATGTCTTGATATTGTGATTTTTGTTATCTTTGTGCATCACTAACTTTAATAACTGAAAATATTATGAACGAACTTATTGCAAAAATTGAGGAGACTTATGCAGCTTTTATAGCTGATGCAAAGGCTCAGGCTGAGAAGGGTAACAAGGCAGCAGGTTTGCGCGCACGCAAGGCTTCTATGGAGCTTGGTGAGGCTATCAAGGAATTCCGCAAGGTTTCTGTTCAGGCCGCTAAGTAATACAGCTTCGGCTTTGGCAATAAAAATGGGTGCTACATGTAGTATCCATTTTTTTTGTTCCTGTTGTTGTGGCTTTTGGGAGTTGTGGGTGTTATGGGCAGTTTTCCGTGCATTCTGTATGTGGTTTTCTCCTTTGCTTCTTTTAGTGGAGCGAAATTTGTTTCTTGTTTCTTTCTTATCCCGGTGTTTTTTTTCTGTCAATGTCGGCACTAGTTCTTCTTCGCTTGTGGTTTGTGATATATTTGTAATGATTGTTTACTGGTGTATCTACCGGCGTATCTACAGCTGTTCGGCGTCTTTCTTCGCGTTGTTTCATTGCGATATGAATTTAAACAACTTCTTATTTGCTGAAAAATTTTAAAATAAGGAAAATTAGTGCTAATTTTACAAAGTTTTACGCGCGTATGCGTATGTTTTAAACAAACATTTTTTTTATTTAACTATAACCATTTATGAGAAAACACTTATTTTTAGCGGTTCTGGCGGCATGTTCGTTTGCAGCGAACGGTAATGCGCAGAACTTGAAAGGCTTTGTCTATGGCGATGTGGAAGCACCGCGAGGCTATAGCTATGAGAAAGGACAGGCGGCTGGGCTTGTCGAGTGGGAATCTCCTTCGGAGCTTGCACTCAATAAAGAACAACCCAAGGCGTGGTTCTTTAATTTTGCAAGTGAGGAGAGTGCTCGCAAGGTGCTTCCTGAGAACAGCGAATACTACATGTCGCTCGATGGTACATGGAGCTTCAACTGGGTGGCGAATCCGTGGGAACGTCCTGTTGATTTCTTCAAGACCGGCTATGACGTTTCGGCTTGGGATAAGGTGCAGGTTCCAATGAACTGGAATGTTTATGGACTCCAGAGTGACGGCTCGCAGAAGTACGGTACTCCCATCTATGTCAACCAGCCTGTCATCTTCAAGCATCAGGTTGCTGTGGGTGACTGGAAGGGTGGTGTTATGCGTGAGCCTGCACAGCACCATACGACATACAAGTTCCGCAACGAGGTTGGTTCATATCGCCGCACATTCACCGTGCCCGAGAATTGGGACGGCCGTCAGGTGTATATCAATTTCGACGGTGTCGATTCGTTCTTCTACCTTTGGATAAACGGCAAGTATGTCGGTTTCTCTAAGAACTCACGCAACCTTGCTGCATTTAATATTACCAAGTATCTTGTTGAGGGTGAGAATGTTGTGGCAGTTGAGGTCTATCGCAACAGTGATGCGTCGTTCCTCGAGGCACAGGATATGTTCCGCCTTCCGGGTATCTTCCGTACTGTTTCATTGACATCTACTAACCCCGTGGAGCTGCGCGACATTCGCGTGCGTACGGACCTTGATGCCCAGTACAAGGATGCTGTTGCAAATATTGAGGTTGACGTGCGTAATCTCACGGCCAAAAAGGCCAAGAAGTATCAGGTGAAGGCACAGCTCTACAAGAACGCTCTTTACAGCGACGAAAATGAGATTGTAGAGGGTGCAACTGCTACTGTTGCCCTCGACCAGCTGCTTGCCGGTGATACCAAGACCCTTAAACTTGACATTCCTGTCGCTAACCCTGCAAAGTGGAGTGCCGAGGAACCTAACCGCTATACTTTGGTTGTGAGCCTGCTCGACAAGAAGGGAAAAACAGTCGAGACTGCATCTTCATATTTCGGTTTCCGCGAGGTTGAAATACGAGACACAAAGGCCGAGGACGATGAATTCGGTTTGGCTGGCCGTTACTACTATCTCAACGGCAAGCCTATCAAGATGAAGGGTGTGAACCGTCATGAGAGCAGCCTTGAGAACGGCCATGCCGTTACACGCGAGCAGATGACAAAGGAGGTTATGCTCATGCTTCAGGGCAACATCAACCATGTACGCAATGCCCACTATCCCGATGCTCCCTATTGGTACTATCTCTGTGACAAGTACGGTATCTACCTCGAGGACGAGGCCAATATCGAGAGCCACGAGTATTACTATGACAAGGAATCACTCTCTCACGTTCCTGAATTTACCGACGCTCACGTTGCACGTGTAATGGAAATGGCTCACGCTACGATAAACAGCCCTGCAGTCTGCATCTGGTCGCTCGGTAACGAGGCCGGCCCGGGTGAGAACTTCGTTAAGGCTTACAAGGCATTGAAGGCTTTCGACGCTTCACGTCCTGTACAGTATGAGCGCAACAACAATATTGTGGATATGGGTTCTAACCAGTATCCTTCAATCGGCTGGACACGCGAGGCCGTGAAGGGAAAGATGAACATCGTTTATCCGTTCCACATCTCAGAATATGCCCACTCTATGGGTAATGCGGCCGGTAACCTCATCGACTATTGGGAGGCCATGGAAAGCACCAACTTCTTCATCGGCGGTGCAATATGGGACTGGACCGACCAGGCTTTCTGGAATGTTGATCCCAAAACCGGTGACAGATACATGGGTTATGGCGGCGATTTCGGTGACCGCCCCAATGACCATACTTTCTGTATGAACGGTATAATGTTCCCCGACCACTCTCCGAAGCCTCAGTACTTCGAGGTGAAGAAGGTATATCAGAATGCCGGCATCAAGTTGCTTGGTAACGGTGAGGTTGAAATCTTCAACAAGCGTTACTTCAACTGCCTGTGCGACCTTGACGTGAAAGTGTCACTTTGGGAGGATGGCAAGCAGATTGATTCTTACTTTATGCCGGGAATGGAGATTGCTCCGCGTACAGCCAAGAGCTTCAAATTGAAGTTCAATAGTGCCAAGTTCGCTGCCGACAAGGAGTACTTCGTGAAGGTTCAGCTTCTTTTGAAGAAGGATATGCCTTGGGCAAAGAAGGGTTATGTACAGATGGAGGAGCAGATGCTCCTGCAGGCTGCTGAAAAGGCAGTATTGCTTTCCGATGCAGCAAACAACGGGACCAAGATTAAGGTTGCCGAGGACAAGAAGAGTGCAACTACTACCGTTTCGGGCGACGGCTTTACGATAGTGTTCGACAATGTAAAGGGTGTGTTCGAGAGCGTGACATACGGTGCCGAGACCGTGTTCGAGAAGGGGTCGTCAATGACGCTCAGCGGCTACCGCGCTCCTGTTGACAACGACATATGGGCATGGAACCGTTGGTTCGCCCTTGGACTCCACAATCTTGAGGATGAGGTTACATCTTTTGTTTCACAGAAGAATGCCGACGGTACGGTCGTGCTTCAGTATATTGTACGCTCTCAGGCAAAGCATCCTGCCCGTCGCGTAAAGAACGAGGACAACAGCTTTACTGTTCAGGACGATGCCCGTGAGATGGGTGAAAACGAGTTCCATTTCGTTTCTAACAGAATATGGACCATATATCCCGACGGCTCTGTAGAGCTCAACAGCTCTGTTACCGGCAGTGATGCTGCCGTTGCGCTTGCACGCGTTGGTTATCTGTTGCAGTTGCCTAAGTCGCTCGACCAGTACACATATTATGGCCGCGGCCCATGGAACAACTACAATGACCGCCGTACAGGTGCGTTCATACAGCAGTATTCAAGCACAGTAGCCGACCAGTTCGTTCACTTCCCCAAGCCGCAGGATATGGCAAACCGTGAGGAGGTACGTTGGGCTGCTTTGACAAACAAGAGCGGCAACGGTGTTCTCTTCGTTTCAACAGGCGCTCTCTCTACAACAGCCCTTCCCTGGAACGATGTTGAACTCACAGAGGCTGCACATCCCTATCAGCTTCCCGCATCATCGGGCACATGGTTGCACCTCGATGCAAAGGTGAATGGTCTTGGCGGTAACAGTTGTGGCCAGGGTGGCCCGTTGGAGCACGACCTTGTGAAGTCTGGCGACAATACAGTAAGTTTCATCATGCGTCCTGTAAAGTCCGGCGACAGCTATACGGCTTTGGCCAATGTCGCTCCTGCCGGTGCTATCCCCGTTGTTCTGAAGCGCGACCTTCGCGGTATCGTGACAATGGACTGTGCAAAGGATGGCGCGGAAATCTACTACAAGGTTGGCAAGCGCGGCAAGACAACTCGCTACACCGAGCCTGTGAACATGAGCAAGGGCGGTGAAATCACTGTATGGGAGAAGGCTACACCCAAACTTGCGGCTACATACAAGTATGACGAAATTACATCAATCCCCATTACCGTAGCATTCTGTTCTAGCCTTGAGCCGGGCAGTGGTGCCGATAAGATGCTCGACGGCGACCCCTCTACAATATGGCATACAATGTACTCCGTAACGGTTGCCAACTATCCTCACTGGATTGACTTCGATGCTAACGAGGAGGTTACAATCAAGGGCTTCAAGTACATGCCTCGCCAGGATGGCGGCAACAACGGTAACGTGAAGGGTTACAGGATTCAGATAAGCGCTGACGGAAAGAACTGGAGCGAGACAATCGTTGAGGGTGAGTTCCCTGCAAATGCCGACAAGCAGACAGTTCTCTTCAAGGCTCCTGTGAAAGCGCGCTTCGTACGCTTCACAGCTACAAGCTCACAGAACGGTCAGGACTTCGGCTCCGGAGCGGAATTCGAACTGATAAAGGAATAAACTGTATTAACTGGCAGAATGGCATCATGCCATTCTGCCCTGCATGAATGTTATATCTAAATTATTTTATTATGAAAACAAAACTTATTTTACCATTGGTGGCAGTTGCAGTTGTTGCAGTTGCAGTTGCCGCTTTTGTGTTTACAGGAACAAGCAAGCATCTTACTGTAATTCCTGATAACCCTGCATGTTTGATGAAGGTGGATGCCGGCAATCTCATTGACGATTCCGACATCCTGAACAACGATTATGTGAAGAGCATGTCGCAGCTCGTTTCCGGCCAACTCCCTGAAATGTACAAGGAACTGTTCGAAGATGTAATGGCTAACCCGAACAATAGTGGTGTCAATTTCGATGAACCTGTAGTTTTTGCAATGGTAAACGAGCACCGTTTCATGCTTACTGCTGCTATGGAGAATGCCGGCAAGTTCAAGGAGAATCTTGACCTTTTTGCCATAGCCGGTATCAGAACGGCTGAAATAGATGGAATCACATTCATTGAAACCGGAGAGGACGAGTTCTGTCTTGCATTCGACAATGACATGATGATTCTGCTTGCAGACAGTAAAGATGTCTCAAAAATGGATTTGATGCAGTATTTCAACTATGAAGGTCCCAGAGCCATTGACAATACGAACTACGATGCATTCTTCAACGAAGACGATGACTTCGCCATGCTGTTTGACATTGACGGAATTATGGCAGTTGCCGAGGAGATGAGAATGATGCGCCTCGATGACTCCATGATGGCTGTGTATGCCGAGATGTTGAAGGATATCTGCCTCCAGCTCGATCTGAACTTCGAGAAGGGTGAGGTTGCAGCAGAGTTTGAGATTATCGGCAACAACGATTATTTGAATACTTTGAGGGAATTCTGGAAGGAGTCTTCAAAGAAGCACTTGAAGTATGTGCCTGCTGACGCTATTCTTGTTTCAACAGCGGCAATGAATCTTGAGGGTGTAAGCAAACTTCTTGCCGGTCTTGATGTAGATGCTCTCCTTTCTGCAGTTGGTCTCGATTCATCAGTGTTCAAGAGCTTGAGCGGTGACTATACGTTTGCTGTCCTTCCTGTCGATCTCACATCAAAAAGCAAAACTCCTCAGTTCTTCGTTGCCATAGATTGTGCAGACCGCAAGGTTTTCGACCTGATAATATCTCAGATGGGCCGTGAATTTACAAATGTCGATAATGACGTATATGCTCTCCATGCAAACAAAAAAAGCAACTACAGCTACTATAGCGGCTATACGACATACAATGACGGCTACGATCACTATCTGATGTACAAGAACAATACAATCTTTGTGATGCCGGAGAATCTTTACAGTACATTGAAGTCAGGTGACGGTATCTCTGCCGCTGCAGCCAATTTTGCAGACAACAGGCTTGCCGGTAAAATTTCAAACGGTATGGTGGTTGATTTCGCCAATCTGCAGTCTGCACTCGAAGCTTCTGACGAAATGCCAGATGATATGAATGCCATCTTTAATCTTGTTGATTACGCTCTCTTCAATTCCGAGGAGATGACCAAGGGAAGGCTTCAGTTGAATCTGAAGAATGACAGCGAGAACTTCCTGAAGCAGGTTGTTGACGCTTCAATCTCTTTAATTCCCTCTTTCTGACAAATTTTCACCTGCGCGGCTGCCGCGCAGGTGAAAATCATGTAATTTTTTCAAATGCAGCAATCTTGAGAAACAAAAGATTTGCCAATTTTAGTAATATATGATTGAAAGTATTGTATTTGACAACGTTAATCTGAAGCTTTTTGTCGAGAATCCGCCCGAAGGCCCCGTGTCCAACGTGTGGAACTCATCGGTTACCTTCAAAAAAGGAAAGTCTTATCTTGTTGAGGCTACATCCGGTAGGGGTAAAAGCTCTTTCTGCTCTTTCCTGTGCGGGTTGCGCGATGATTACGTGGGTGACATCGCACTGTTCGACGATAAGGGCAACAGACTGCCCGGCGGTTATTCCGACATGTTGTCGCGTCGTCAGAAAATACTTGCAATGATGTTTCAGGAACACAGGTTGTTCCCCGAATTTTCATCGGTTGACAATGTGATGCTGAAGAACCAGATCACCGGTTTCGCTACCGAGTCCGAGATTCGTTCAATGCTCGTGCGTCTCGGCCTGGAAGAGCATCTTGACAGGCCATGCGGCAAGATGTCTTTCGGTCAGCAGCAGCGCGTGGCGTTCGTGCGCGCTTTGTGTCAGCCTTTCGATTTTATTCTGCTCGACGAACCTGTCAGCCATCTTGACGGGGGAAATGCCCGCATCATGGCCGAAATGTTGCGCGAGAGGCAGGAAAAGGATGGTGTGGGTATAATTGTGACCTCCATCGGTTATAGGTTGCCCTATGAATATGACGAGATTCTTTATTTGTAGTACAACCAATCTATTTTTGATGTATGATGAGACTGTTGTTTAAACTTTTACGTCAGAACATAAGTATAGGGCAGATAGCCGGTTTCGTGCTTGTCAATCTGCTCGGTGGCCTTATAGTGCTTTCCGGAATACAGGGCTATAAGGATTTCAAATCATTCTCGACATCGGGTGACTGCATAATGTCATCGGGTTATCTTGTAATAACAAAGCCTGTAGAGAGCCTTATTGCTGAACGTCCTGTTTTTAGTGACGAAGAGATAAAGGACCTGGAAAAGCTCTCTTCGGTATCGTCTGTGGGCGAGTTCATCTCTTCGCAGATAGAGGTGAAGGCCTCTTTTGAACTGGGCCAGGCCAGAATTGCATCGGACATATTTCTTGAGGCTGTTCCGGATGAATTCATAAAGGACAATTACAGCTCTGTAGGTAGGGTAGAGCGCGAATGGAGTGCCGACCTTGCTTCCGAGGTGTTGCCTGTGGTTATTCCGAGAAACTTCCTCAATCTATATAATTATGGATTTGCGGCAGCGAACGGGCTGCCGCAGATAACGGATGATCTTCTGGGAACATTCCCGTTGAAGATATATTTCAAGACTGAAAACGGAAGACGTGAGTACCGCGCTGTGGTCTGCGGACTCACCAACAAGATAAACACTATACTCGTTCCCTGGAACTTCATCCAGGAGGTCAATTCAGTATATGCTCCCGGTAGTGACTGCCGCCCGTCTCGGCTTATTCTTACGACCGACGCCGGCGAGTTCGAGGATTCATTTTTCGAGTATATTAAAGAAAAGGAATATATCATTGAAGGTGATTCGTCTCATGTGCGCCTGCAGTCGCTCATATACGGCATATTGGCAGTCATCATTGCGGTCGGGTTCATCTTCTCGGCTATGGCATTCTTCCTTCTGGTAGTAAGCATACTTCTGCTTATAGAGAAGAACAAGGAGAAAATAGTAAATCTCTTCTCAATGGGTTATTCCATCAGGAATATCGCCAAGGTCTATCAATTGACGGTACTGTTGATTGATGCGGCGGTGTGGCTGGTTGCCGCTGTTATAACGACAATGGTTTACCCGGCATTCTCCGCTATGATGCAGGAGTCGTCAACGGAATTCGTTCCGGCATCGTTGGGCGGAATATGGCTTTGTGCTCTCATCTTTATATTACTGTTCTCCCTGTTGCACGGAACAGTGGTATATTGCCAGGTGAAGAAGCATTGCAAACAGAAAGATAATCGTAAATGAAAAATATTTAAAAAGTTTTTATCATGAAAGGAATTGTTTTGGCAGGCGGTTCGGGAACACGTCTTTATCCCATCACTAAGGGAGTGAGCAAACAGATGCTTCCCATTTATGACAAACCTATGATATACTATCCTATTTCGGTACTGATGCTTGCCGGAATAAGGGAAATACTTATCATATCCACTCCACAGGACCTGCCCGGTTTCAAACGTCTTCTTGGCGATGGTAGCGACTATGGTGTGACATTCGAGTATGCCGAGCAGCCCTCTCCCGACGGCCTTGCACAGGCGTTCATCATCGGCGAGGAATTCATAGGCAACGATTCCGCATGTCTTGTTCTGGGTGATAACATATTCCATGGCAACGGCTTCTCAAGGATGCTTGCCGATGCTGTACGTGCAGCCGAAGAGGATGCCAAGGCTACAGTGTTCGGCTATTGGGTTGACGATCCCGAGCGTTATGGTGTAGCGGAATTCGACAAAGAGGGCAACTGCCTCTCTATTGAAGAGAAGCCGGAACATCCCAAATCAAACTATGCTGTTGTAGGTCTCTATTTCTACCCCAACAAGGTTGTAGAGGTTGCAAAGAATATAAAACCATCGGCACGAGGAGAACTCGAGATTACCACTGTGAACCAGCATTTCCTTGCTGACGGCGAATTGAAGGTACAGACCCTCGAACGTGGCTTTGCATGGCTCGACACCGGTACGCACGACTCGCTTGCCGAAGCATCGATTTTCGTTGAGGTAATCGAGAAACGCCAGGGCTTGAAGATTGCCTGTCTCGAGGGCATCGCATACCGCAATGGATGGATAGACAAGGAGAAAATGCAGCAGTTGGCTCAGCCAATGATAAAGAACCAGTACGGAAAGTATCTCCTTAAAGTGATAGACGAGGTTGAACGCTCTAAATGAACAGCGACATATGGAAGTTATAAAGACAGAGATTGAAGGGGTAGTAATAATAGAACCACGCATATTCAAGGACGATAGAGGCTATTTCTACGAATCGTTCTCGCAGCGCGAGTTCGAGGAAAAGGTGTGCCGCACCACATTCGTGCAGGACAACCAGTCAAAGTCATCGTACGGTGTGTTGCGCGGCCTGCATTTCCAGAAACCGCCATATTGCCAGAGCAAGCTTGTCCGATGCATCAAAGGCGCGGTACTCGATGTTGCCGTGGATATACGCCAAGGCTCGCCCACATTCGGCAAGTACGTTGTCGTGGAACTGACCGAGGAGAACCATCGCCAGTTCTTCGTACCGCGTGGCTTTGCACACGGCTTTGCCGTTCTGAGCGAAGAGGCCGTGTTCCAGTACAAGTGCGACAACTTCTACTGCAAGGAGAGCGAAGGTTCTGTTGCATGGAACGACCCGCAACTTGCGATAGATTGGAGAATACCTGCCGACAAGGTGCTGCTCTCCGAAAAGGACAAACTCAGCAAGAACATCGCCGATGCCGATTATCTGTTTGACTATAACGAAAAATTGTATTAAGAAATTATAATATGAACATACTTGTAACAGGAGCTAACGGGCAGTTGGGTTGCGAGATGCGCCGTCTGGGTGCGGTATCCCCCAACAACTACATATTTACAGATGTCGCGGAACTGGACATAACCAATGCCGATGCGGTTCTTTCCGTCGTAAAGGAGTGTGGCATTGAGGCCATCGTCAATTGTGCCGCATATACCAATGTCGATAAGGCCGAGAGCGATGAAGCAACAGCAGAACTCATAAACGCAACGGCAGTGGGCAACCTTGCACGTGCTATGAAAGAGGTTGGCGGAACACTCTTCCATGTCTCTACTGACTACGTCTTCGGTAGCGAGGGCAACACACCGCGCACCGAGGATATGCCACTAAATCCATTGGGTGTGTATGGTCGCACGAAACTGCATGGCGAGCAGTCCATTCTGGATAGCGGCTGCAAGGCACTCATCTTCCGTACCGCATGGCTCTACAGCGAGTTCGGCAACAACTTCCTCAAGACCATGATGCGCCTCACCGCCGAGCGTGAGCAGCTCAATGTCGTCTTTGACCAGGTAGGTACTCCCACATACGCCGGCGACCTTGCGCTTGCAATCTTCTCAATCATAGAAGCCGGTGTATATGAGGGCAACGAAGGCATTTACCACTTCTCCAATGAAGGCGTCTGCTCATGGTACGACTTCGCCGTTGAGATTGCAGCCGTAGCAGGCAACACAAACTGCCGCATCAATCCATGCCACAGCAGTGAGTTTCCATCGCCCGTCACACGACCGCCATATTCTGTGCTCGACAAGACCAAGATAAAAGATGTATTCGACATTGATATACCGCATTGGAGAGAGTCAATGGAGTATTGCATTAAGAGAATAAAAGCGAACAACAAATAAAAAGGAACAATATATGAAACGTAGCATAATAATCACCGGTGGTGCCGGATTTATAGGTAGCCACGTGGTACGTCTTTTCGTGAACAAGTACCCCGAGTACAACATCATCAATGTCGATAAACTCACCTACGCAGGCAACCTTGCCAACCTCAAGGACATAGAGGATAAGCCCAACTACACGTTCGTGAAGGCCGACATCTGCGACTTCGATACTATGTACAAACTGATGATTGACAACAATGTAGATGGCGTAATTCATCTTGCAGCCGAGAGTCACGTTGACCGTTCAATCAAGGATCCGTTCACTTTCGCACGTACTAATGTGATGGGTACGTTGTCACTTTTGCAGGCGGCAAAGCTCTATTGGGAATCATTACCCGAAAAGTACGAAGGCAAGCGTTTCTACCACATCTCAACAGATGAGGTCTATGGTGCGCTCGAACTGAGCCACCCCGAGGGAATAGAGCCTCCGTTCACCACAACCGCATCATCTGGCGAGCATCATCTTGCATACGGTGAGGACTTCTTCTATGAGACAACAAAGTACAACCCTCACAGCCCATATTCGGCTTCAAAGGCAAGCAGTGACCATTTTGTACGCGCATATCACGACACATACGGTATGCCTACGATTGTGACCAACTGCTCCAACAACTATGGTCCCTACCAGTTCCCGGAGAAGCTGATACCTCTTTTTGTTAATAACATCCGTCAGCGCAAGCCGCTGCCCGTATATGGCAAGGGCGAGAATGTGCGCGACTGGCTCTACGTTGTTGACCATGCACGTGCAATAGATGTAATCTTCCACAACGGTAAGATTGCCGATACATACAACATCGGTGGTTTCAACGAGTGGAAGAATATCGACATCATCAAGGTCATAATAAAGACTGTTGACCGTCTGTTGGGCAACCCCGAGGGTGCGTCGCTCGACCTTATCACATACGTTACCGACCGTGCCGGCCACGATTTGCGTTATGCGATTGATTCAACCAAATTGCAGAAGGAACTCGGTTGGGAACCGAGCCTGCAGTTCGAGGAGGGTATTGAAAAAACAGTGCGCTGGTACCTCGACAACCAGGAGTGGATGGACAATATCACGAGCGGCGAGTACGAGAAGTATTACGATGATATGTACAAGAACAGGTGACATTGTCACATGTTCTTGATTACATGATAGCCTCTGTAGGAACTCTCAATCCAACCATTAGAAATAGTTCAGGGCAACCAACCGGTTGCCCTGAACTATTGTCTTTTGTGCTTCTCTGTTTATTCTCTTTGTAGTTCTGTCACTTGTCGAATATTGTGAAAGAGTAGCCGGCCCTTATATAAATGGTCTTGTTTGCCGAACGTCCGAAGTCTTCTGTTTTGGAGTTCTTGAAAATGTCCGCCAAGGCATAGTAGTAACGCCCCTCTATAAAGAAATTGCCTATTCCTGATCTTAACTCCACTCCAAGGCCGCCTGCGATTCCATAATCGAAAATGTTGTCAGCCTTCTTTCCGTATATTGGTCTTAATGATTCCGGGCGTGATGATGTTTCCCAGTCCCCATGGTATCTTTCGCTTTCTCCAAGCAGAAAACCGAATTGTGGTCCCAGGTTAACGTAGAACTGTAATCCTCGTTTTTCCTTGCCCCATGCCAGGTGCGCGAACAGCGGTATCTCAAGGTAGTTCGACGTGCGGCTGTAGAAGTTGGTCGTGCCGTCGTCAAAATCCTCCTTCAGTCCTCTTTGAGAAAAGTTTAGCTCCATCTGTGCAGAGCATATCATGCTGAAGTATTTTTCGCTAGTGTATCTTATGCTGATACCGCCGTTTCCACCCCAAAGCATCCCCTGCCTTATGGATGGTTGCATCTCCATGCTGTTTATATTGGCACCGCCGCCGACACCTATTTCAAGAATGTTCTTCGGTTCTTCAATCTGTGCTTGCGTGGCAATGGAGAAGAGCAGTGCGGCAATAGTCAGTATAGCTTTCCTCATTTGTCGTAGTCGATTCGTAAAATATGGAATTCAGGAGTAAAGTGGATGAAATAGAATTTCTTGTTCACCATACCTCCCCAGTTGTTGACTCTGTCGAACTTGAATCCTCTCTGTAACGGCTGGTAGTCAATGCTGTTGATTCTTTCAGCCATGTCATCACCGTGCAGAGCTGCTGCAAGCAGGAAATAGTATCCTGTGTCATAGCCCAGCAGACCATATCTTGGATATATGTCAAGTATCTCTTTGTCATACCATTGGGTAAACTCGTTGTTGAACTCGCTCACCTGCGGAAGGGTGTGGTGGCTGAAGAACGGTGCGTAGAAGTATGTGTCAATTTCATACATCTGGCCTTTGGTCTCCTTTGCGTGTATCTGCCATTCGGGGTATCCGAACAGTTTGTATTGCGAAACGTCGGTGGAGTCTATGTGCTTTGTGTGTATGAGCAGCGGAAGCAATGTCTTGAGTGTCTTTGACGAAGAGTTCGTCGGGACTATTATATTGTCCTTCCCTGCAACCTTCAAACTTCTCAATGTCGTTATGGCATCTCTCGGGTTGGTAAGGTTTGCCATGGATATTGTGGTGTGCGGTATCTTTTTCTTGTCAAGTACCTCCGTCAACTCTTCGATGAACTCCTTCTTGTCCCCGGCGATGGTATCCTCGACAAATACAACGTTAGCCTTCGGGAATGTCTTTACGAACTGCAATGCGACATCGGGTATTATGTAGGACTGGTTACTGTTGACCATGTAAACCATCGGGTTCTGGTACAGGTTCTTGTCTTTGCTGGTGAAAGGTATCACAAGCGGTATTTTTTTCTTCTTTGCGAAATCGGCAAGTTGCTTGTTGTGCTTTGTGTATGTGGCACCTATAATCAGGTCCATGTCATCAAGCATACCCGAACTCAACAATGAGTCAATGCTTTCATCCTTCTTGCCCGCATCGTATGCGTTTATTTCAAAAGAGTATCCCTCCTGTTTCAGTCTGTTTACTGCAAGCAGGAATCCCTGATAATATTCTATGATTCTGTTCTGCTCCTTCGGCGCATAGCTGTCGAGGAGGAATGACAGGACAATACCCACTTTCGTGAGGCCTTCGTTCTCCTCTTCATTGGCAATGCTCTGCTTGATGGAATCCTTGTATTGTTCATACAATATGAATGATTCCTGGTTGCTCTGCTCTTTTGCCGCAACGGTTATCTCTTTGGTCGATTCGGGAATGACCAGTGCCATGTCCTCCTTCAACTTCTTGCTCTTCAGTTCCGGGTTGGCTTTAATGAGCTGTTCTTCCGATATGTTGAATTTGTTGCATATTTTGTAAACCGAGTCGCCTTTCTTTACGGTATAGACTTTCTTGTCCCTCTTTACGACCTTCTTTTCTGGCTTGGGCTCCTGTATGTTTTCATTGGCTTTCTGCCCGGTTGGTATGAGAATGACCTCTCCTGCCTTGAAGTTGTTGAACGATAGTCCAGGGTTCGCATCGCATATTGCCTGAACCGTAATTCCGTATTTCTTTCCGAGCCTGTAAAGTGTCTCTCCTTGCTGTACTGTATGGTATTGCATCCCTTTGCCGCCATTGTTTCCGCTGTCGCCGTTCTGCGATTTTTGCGGTATCCTGAGCTTCTGCCCCTCTATCAGTTTCTTGTCGCTGCCGGGGTTGTTCTTGACAATCTCGTCAATGGTTACTCCGTATGTGTTGGACAGCGAATAGAGCGTGTCGCCTTTCTTTACGGTATGCGTGAAGAAACTTCCGGTCTGTGCGAACGCAACAGTTGCTGCAAGAATGAAGAGTGCTGTAAAAAGTATGTGTCTTGTCTGTTTCATATAAAGATTGTTGCTCTTTTCTCAAATAAATATAATTCCTTGCGAAGTTAGTCAAATATACTCGAATTATAAAGAGTTATCCGGAAAAATGCGTTATTTGTAATCAACGGATGCCTTAATTTTCAAAATAACATTTGAAATTGCGGATATTCCGTTCCGATTTATTATTTTTGTTTTTAAGAACGGCTCCTAAAAGTTGCCGTGATACCAAACTTTGAATTTTTAATCACAGTTTCGGGAATTTTTGAATTGTGGAATGGTATGCCTGTACTATCCGGGCCTTTTTTGCGTTATATACCAATAAACGGAACATAATGAAAGAGTACATTATATTTTTATTTTCTTTGCTCCTTGCATCAGGGGTCAACGGACAGGATATATCCTCACCGTCCCCGACGGTGCAGGTTGTCGATTCAAAGGGCGAGCAGACAGACCTTACACCCGGCGATTCATACAGTGGCGAGGCACCCGTGAAACTTCTGCTTTCGTCAGGTGCAGTGGAGGTTGACGGCTACTCGTTGAACTGTTACTGGGAATTCTTCAGGGAAGGTGAGCAAGAGCCTTTCCTTGTCCGTTACGACCAGGAGGTCGAATATGATCTTCGCGAGAGCGGAACGACCCTTCTGCAGCCCTATGTCGTATATACAAGCTTGGCGGACAGCGAAATATTCTATGAGTTCGGCCCCTCCGACTTAGAACCGTTCAGCATAGTCCTGTCCGAATCGGGCATTGAAGTCCCGAATGCCTTTTCACCCAACGGTGACGGCATAAACGACTATTTCAACGTCTTTAATGTAAAGTCCATAATATCCTTCAGTGCCGCCATATATAACCGTTGGGGCCAGCAGCTCTATTCCTGGGGAATAGATAAAATGAATTGCGAGGAGTGCGGTTGGGACGGTACATACAAGGGTAAGCCTGTGAAGGCCGGGGTCTATTATGCCGTAATAAAGGCAAAGGGAGCCGACGGGATAGAGTATGAATTCACAAGGGACGTGAACCTGCTCCGCGGATACACCGAGGAGACTGTCGCTCCATAAAAATGTTTAACAGAATATCTGCTTATAGTTACGATGAAGGCTGCTGAAGAGGAAAAGGGATATATTGAGGTTTATGGCGCACGCGTCCATAACCTAAAGAACATAGATGTGACCATACCGCACGATTCGCTTACCGTAATTACCGGTCTGAGCGGAAGCGGCAAGTCTTCGTTGGCGTTCGATACCATATTTGCCGAGGGCCAACGCCGCTACATAGAGACCTTCTCTGCCTATGCGCGTAACTTTCTCGGTGGTCTTGAACGTCCCGATGTTGACAAGATAACAGGTCTCAGTCCCGTAATATCGATAGAACAGAAGACAACGAACAAGAATCCCCGTTCCACGGTAGGTACAACAACCGAGATATACGATTATCTGCGTCTTCTCTTCTCCCGTGCGGCCGATGCCTACTCCTATCTCTCGGGTGAGAAGATGGTGAAATATACCGAGGAGATGATACTCGACATGCTCCTCCGTGACTACGAGGGCAAGCGCATATATATGCTTGCTCCGCTTGTGAAGGCACGTAAGGGACATTATAAGGAACTCTTCGAGCAGTTGATGCGCAAGGGGTACCTGAACGTGCGCATTGACGGTGAATTGTGCGAGATGTCGCGCGGTATGATGCTCGAACGCTACAAGAACCACGATATTGAGGTTGTTGTTGACAAGATGGCTGTTGACGCGAAGGATGCAGCGCGCATCAGACAGAGTCTTGCCACTACACTGGCTCAAGGTGACGGACTGGTTATGATTATGGAGATGCCGGGCGGAACCGTGCGCCATTACAGCAAGCGTCTCATGTGTCCGGTTACAGGTCTCTCGTACAAGGAGCCGGCACCGCACAATTTCTCCTTCAACTCTCCACAGGGCTTCTGCCCAAAGTGCAAGGGTCTGGGAGTTGTAAGCCGTGTCGATGTTGACAAGGTTGTCCCCGACCGTTCCCTCTCCGTTTATGACGGTGCGCTTGCACCGCTCGGAAAGTACAGGCGTTCGTCGATATTCCAGCAGATAGAGATGGTGCTTGCCCGCTACGGTGCCGAATTGAAAACCCCTGTTGAAGAGCTCCCTGACGAGGCCATAGATGAAATAATGTACGGCTCGCCGGTTCCGTTGAAGGTGAACGGCTCCTCCGAAATGTTCTACGACACTGTTTCGACATACGACGGCCTTGTCAAATATATCCAGCAGCAGAAGGATACGAGCGTGTCGGCCAAGGAACTGCGTTGGGCCGAGCAGTTCTCTGCAATGCAGGAGTGTCCCGAGTGCGGCGGAGCCAGGCTCAACAAGGAGGCACTCCATTACCGTCTTGCAGGAAAGAATATCCACGAACTTGCTTCAATGGATCTTGTGCAACTTCATGAATGGCTCAAAGGTCTTGACGCCCAGCTTACCGAAAAGCAGCGCACCATTGCCGGTGAAATTGTCAAGGAGGTACAGGCGCGAATAGGCTTCCTGCTCGATGTAGGTCTGGGTTATCTGTCGCTCAACCGTTCGTCGGCATCGCTGTCGGGCGGTGAGGGTCAGCGCATACGTCTTGCCACGCAGGTAGGCTCGCAACTGGTCAATGTATTCTATATCCTCGATGAACCGAGCATCGGCCTGCATCCGCGTGACAATGACAGGCTCATAGCTTCGCTCAAGTCATTGCGCGACCTCGGCAATACAGTGATAGTGGTGGAACACGACCGTGATATAATGCTTTCGGCCGATTATCTCATTGATCTTGGGCCAAAAGCGGGCCGAAAGGGTGGTAATGTGGTGTTTGCCGGAACGCCTGCAGAGATGCTCCAAGGCGATACCATGACAGCCCGTTTCCTCAATGGTGAGGAGAAAATTGAGGTGCCGGCATCGCGCCGTCCCGGTAACGGCAAGTCCATAAAAATATTCGGCGCGTGCGGAAACAATCTTAAGAATGTCGATGTCGAATTTCCGCTCGGGAAACTAATTTGTGTTACAGGTGTATCGGGTGGCGGAAAGTCAACTTTGGTGAACGAAACGCTGCAACCGATACTCGCAAGGCATTTCTATCATGCCCTGCGCGAACCGCTGCCGTTTGACAGAATAGAGGGCATTGAACACATAGACAAGATTGTCGATGTTGACCAGTCTCCATTGGGACGTACTCCGCGTTCCAACCCTGCAACATACACTGGTGTCTTCTCCGATATACGCAACCTCTTCGTCAATCTCCCCGAAGCCAAGATACGCGGCTACAAGCCAGGACGTTTCTCCTTCAATGTCACCGGCGGCCGTTGCGAGGCATGCGGCGGAAACGGTTACAGGACGCTTGAGATGAACTTCCTTCCCGATGTGATGGTTCCCTGCGAAGTCTGTCATGGCAAAAGATATAACCGCGAGACGCTTGAGGTGCGCTACAAAGGAAAGTCCATTGCCGATGTCCTTGACATGACAATAAACATGGCGGTTGAGTTTTTCGAGAATGTCCCCTCCATACTCAACAAGATAAAGGTGTTGCAGGATGTTGGTCTTGGATACATAAAGCTCGGACAGCCTTCGACTACTCTGTCGGGTGGCGAGAGCCAGCGTGTCAAGTTGGCGACGGAATTGTCGAAACGCGATACGGGCAAGACGCTATATCTGCTTGACGAGCCTACGACCGGCCTTCATTTCGAGGATATCCGCGTGCTGATGAATGTAATAAACCGTCTTGTCGATAAGGGCAATACGGTGGTGATAATAGAGCACAACCTTGACGTCATAAAGATGGCCGATCATATCATTGACATGGGCCCTGAAGGAGGCCGTGACGGTGGAATGGTGATGGCTGCCGGAACACCGGAAGAGATTGTATCCAGAGGGGTGGGGCATACGGCACCATATTTGGCCAAGGAACTCGAAAAGAAAACGAATGTATTAAAGAAATAATATAGTAGTTAACCCGACGTGTCTTGTCATTCCTACACGCAGTGATGAATCCTCGAAACAATTAGTAATTGAGCTTTTGTTCGCCCTCTGTGCAGTCTTACCTTATTAAGAACTATAAATTTTGCTGTAAAAATGAACAAAAAAGAAATTGCGGTCTATGCTGTAGCGGCATTCGTTTACAGCATACCGCTTCAGATTTTTGTCGATTGGGTATCGGGGCGTGACATAAGTGAAACACCGTTGTGGGCCTATCTTTTCGGTGCATGTGTGTTCACACTGCTTATGACTGCTTTCAAACTCTTTTTCGACAGAAAAAAACATAGAGAATGATTCACCTGAACTATTCTTTATATACGAAAATCTCTTTTATTCCATCTTCTCTCCTTACCGTAAGGGTAAGCTTGTCGGGGAGAGGGTAGAGGCTTTCTGCGTTGCTTTCATTTGCCTTTATGCCGTTGATTGTCTCAATGCGGTCCCCACGTCGCAGTCCGGCTTTCTCTGCATTGCCGCCTTCCAGTATTCCGTTCACTATCCAATGGTCTTTCATAGGTGTGAGGGCAACACCTAAGAAGTTCGGTTCCGGCCTGTCAAAATTCTTGTTTGGGCGCAGATATACAGCATTGTCAACGAAATCCAAAATGACATTGAAACGGTCAAAGAGTTCATTTCCTATCAAACCATCATAAGCGGCATTAGCCAATGCTCCCTCTTTGTTGCTCGACCAGGTTATCATCAAATCTTTAATAGCATGACCTCCTACAGTAATCTGCGGTGTCTTGAACATGAATTCTTGGCTGTCACCTCCGATTCCACCAACAGAATATGACATGCAACGGGCATCGGCAAGATGTTTGTCCATCATCAGACGGTCTGAAGTCGTGCTGTTTAGTGACAATGTACCGGGCATGCCGGTATCCATAAGAAATTTACCATTAAAAACATTACCGTCATTCATCGTAATAGCGAGCGGCAGTACAATACGCATACCGTCCAAGGTAAAGGGTATGCGGGTGAAATCTTCTCCAATCTCTTCTTCTGCAGTGAGGAAGCACATGTAGTTGTCTGCATAGTTTATCTCAACTCGCTTTCCTTGCATAAACATCATTCCGAACATTCCGTCAGCATTGTCTCCTACGATTTTGCGAAGGTTCAGAACTGTTGCCATCTCCTCTGTCATGGACTCTTTGCCGAGGCTGTATTTCCAACAGCTCCTGTCAATGTATGCCTGTTCATATCCGTCCCCTGCACCTCCAAGCATGGCCCTTTGCAACTTTCTCTCTTTTCCAAAGGTGTCTGCATAGAATGTGGAATCGAGCACCAGGGTCGAACATCCGGTGTCGAAAATCATTCTTGCCGGAATTGAATCATGTAACATCACCTCGCAATAGATGTGGCGGTTGTATTTTATTCCGATGGCTCCTGCCGGAAGTTCTTTTTTATCACTCTCTTTCACCTGTTCGTTTCCCGGCTGTCGGTTATGGCTGTCGGGCCGGTTTGAACATGCGGCCGATAAAAGAAGGATGGCTGTTATTGCCGGAAATAAAAAGTTCTTTGACATAATGTTCTGTTTATTGTTCCTTGCGAATATAGTAACAAACGAACGGAATGGGAAATTCTTGCTCATGTTTTTATAGCGGCAATTCGAAAAAGCACTCTTATCGGGTTTGTTGTATGCTTCCCATGGCGGTACCACACGGTCTGGAGTGGCTCTTTTGTTGTTTATTCTCTTCTGCGGAGTTCCCAGAATGCTACGGCAGCGGCGGCTGCGACGTTGAGAGAATCGACATTGTGCGACATGGGGATGCGTACGACATGGTCGGCAGCTGCAATGGTCTCTTCGGGGAGTCCTTCGCCTTCGGTGCCCATTATAATGGCCAGGCGCGGAATGGTTGTCAGCAACGGGTCGGCAATGGATATTGAGTTGTCGGTAAGTGCCATTGCCGCAGTGGTGAATCCTATGCGTTGCAGCTCTTCATATCCACCGTCGAGCCATGTCCAGGGGACAAGGAATATGCTACCCATTGATACTCTTATTGCACGGCGGTTGAGGGGGTCGCAGGAGTTACGTGTGAGCAGTACTGCGTCTATGCCGAGTGCTGCGGCGCTGCGGAAGATGGCTCCGATATTTGTAGTATCGACAACACCGTCTATTACTACTATACGATGTGCATTGCGGCATACGGTTTCAACGCTTGGCTCGTCGGGGCGTTGCATGGCGCAGAGGACTCCGCGCGTGAGTGTGTATCCTGTGAGGCTCGCAAGGAGTTCGCGGCTACCGGTATATACAGGAATGTCGCCGCAGCGCTCAATGATTGCCGCAGCATCGCCGTCGATGTGTCTTCTTTCACACAGAAGTGCCAATGGAGTGTAGCCTGCGTTGAGGGCTACATTTATCACTTTGGGGCTTTCGGCTATGAAGATTCCCTGTTCCTTTTCGTGTTCTTTGCGCAGCTGTGCTTCGGTAAGTGTGCTGAATGTCTCTACACCGGGGTGGGTGAGTGAGGTTATCTCAATGATGGGCATTCTGTTGTGGCTTATTTGAAGAGTGCAAGGTTGCTGAACGATGGTGTGAGCTCTCCGTTCTCTATCCTATGTATTATGTCAACGACTTTGTCATTCATGGGGGTGGGGACACCGACCTTGCGGCCGAATGCGCATACTACTCCGTTGATGGCATCGACCTCGGTCTTCTTGCCTTTCTCAAGGTCCTGTAACATGCTTGCTCTGAGAAGGGCGTGCTTGCGTATGGCTATGGGGATGATGAAGAAGGAGAATGCCTTCTTGATGCGTCCCTTGTAGTCGAGAAGTTTGACGATGTCCTTGCCCTGTACGGGTTCTATGCGTATGCCTGCGGTTGCGCATACGTCGATGCTCTCCTTTATGAGTTTCTGTACTATTCTGCGTGATGCCTTGTCGCGTGCGGCCTCGCCGAATGTGCTTCCGAGCACTGCGCTCATTCCCGAAAAGGCTGAGTTTATGAGGAGCTTGCTCCATCGGGAACCTATGAAGTTGGCGTCAATCTCTACCGGGCCCATAAGTTCGAGAAGGGATTTTACTTTACCGATAATTGGGTTGGGCCGCGCTTGGAGCGAACCGAGCGAGAAGGTGAGCGAGTCGGGCGCGCTGGTGAGTTCGCACACACCCGGTTCCTTCATGGTTGCACCCCATGCTACGGTACAGCCCAGTACACGCTCTTCACCGACTATTTCGCCTATCTGCAGTTCGGGAATTCCGTTCTGTAGGGTTACTATGACGCCGTCATCGGCAAGGTACTGCTTGAGGAACTTCACGACCTCGGCATTCTGCTGTTGCTTGGTCATGAGGAAAATGATGTCGTACTTGCCGGACATCTCATCGGGGGTGTATGCGGTTACTGCCTGTGTGAAGTTTACCGTTCCTGTTACTGTGGCACCATTTGTGCGCAGGGCGTCAATGTGCGCTTTGTTGCGGTTGATGAGTTCTACTTCTCCGCCGTTCTTTGTGATGTATGCTCCCAGGATTGTCCCAAGCGAGCCTGCTCCGTATATTGCTGCTCTCATATTCAGTATTTGTTGTATGTTAAGATTCCGTAAAGGTAACGGTTTTTGTTCATTCCTGCAACAGCGCGGGTTGCCGTCGCGTGGCCGCTAAGCTCCTTCGGGTCTGTCGGGAGCGCGCTCAAAGGTGGCTGATGGTTCAAGCCGCCGCACATTCCGCATTTTTTTGCTCTGTGAAAAACTTGGCAACCAAGAAGTTGTTTAAATTTCTTTCAAAAATATTATTTACATTATCCGCAAGAAGTGCTTGTCTTTTTATGCCCTTTTTTGTCTGTTTTTCCCTTTTTCGCAGTTACATAGCCCGCTATGTGCCTTTTAAAAATGAAAAAACACTCTAAAAAAGTTCTATAAAAATTTCAAGGACATAAATTTAAACAGCTTCTAAATTCAAACAACTTTTAGGAAATTTTTATATCTTCGCGCTGTATGTATAACTCTTCATTCAGCATACAGACGGTGCGATGATGAATTACCAGAAGATTTTGGAGGATATCTACAGAAAAATCCTTCCTTTTTCCAGAACAGGAGAGCCGGCTTCTTATATCCCAGCTCTCGCAAAGGTGAATCCCGACCAGTTCGGCATGTGCCTGTGTACCGTCGATGGCGGTTCCTATTCCATTGAAGGAGCCGATGTGCGTTTTTCCATTCAGAGCATTTCGAAAGTGTTTGCACTTGCAATGTGTCTCTCGGCAAAGGGCGAGGGGCTTTGGCAACGTGTGGGCAAAGAGCCTTCGGGAACTGCCTTCAACTCGCTCGTGCAGCTTGAGGCGGAGAAGGGAATACCGCGCAACCCGTTCATGAATGCCGGGGCTCTGGTGCTTGCCGACGTGATGCTGACTTCATTCGCGGACCCTGAAGAGGATTTCATTGCTTTTGTGCGTACACTGTGCGGCTCAGCCGACATCGGTTACAATATGGAGGTGGCACAGTCGGAGAGAGAAACCGGCTATCTTAATGCTGCAATAGCGAACCTGCTAAAATATCATGGTGCCATAGAATGCGGAGTGGACAGGGTACTCGATTTTTACTTTAAAATGTGTTCTCTTGAGTTGAACTGCCGTGAGTTGGCAAAGGCTTTTCTTGCTTTTGCCAATCATAACAGCAGTTTTTCTTATTCGGGTATAGTCTTGACGTCGTCTCAGGTGAAGCGTATGAACGCAATAATGCAGACGTGCGGTTTCTATGATGAGGCAGGGGAATTCTCATACCTTGTCGGGCTACCGGGAAAGAGTGGCGTGGGAGGAGGTATTGCCGCAATATATCCGTTGCGCTATTCCGTTGCGGTGTGGAGTCCAAGATTGAACGGCAAAGGGAATTCCGTGATGGGAATGAAGGCTCTTGAACTGTTGACGACAGAGACGGAGGAGTCCATCTTTTGATGAGTGTCCCGGCCGGAACAAATTGTGGGCTTGTATGTTATGAATAGAGATAATGTGTAATTAAAAATTTAATATGTTATGTCAAATTTGAAAAGATTGTCTGTTCTTCTGTTGTTCATGGTGGCTGTGACGACTGCTTTTGCGCGTGAACTGCCCAAAGTGTATATTCTTGCTACCGGAGGAACCATTGCCGGAGCCGGAGGCTCTGCAACCGAGAGCAACTATTCGGCCGGTCAGGTGGCGATAGGGACTCTGCTCGATGCCGTACCTGAAATAAAGGATATTGCCGACGTGAAGGGAGAGCAGGTTGTAAACATCGGTTCTCAGGACATGAGCGATGATGTATGGCTTGTGCTTGCAAAGAGAATCAACGAACTGCTTGCACGTACCGACGTGGATGGCATTGTCATAACTCACGGAACCGATACGATGGAGGAGACCGCCTTCTTCCTGAGTCTGGTAGTTAAGAGCAAGAAGCCTGTAGTGCTTGTTGGAGCCATGAGACCTTCAACGGCGATAAGCGCGGACGGGCCGGCCAACCTGTACAATGCGGTGGTGACAGCGGCATCTCCTGCATCGAAGGAGCGTGGAGTGCTCGTGTGCATGAACGGCAAGGTGTTCGGCGCGGACGGCGTGACAAAGACGAATACTACAAGCGTGGAGACTTTCCAGTCGCCGAATTCAGGTCCGTTGGGATATATCCATAATGGTGCCGTACATTATTATTACCCTGCCGGCAAGTGCACGGAGGAGTGCAAATGCTGCCATTTCAATGTAGATGGCCTTAAATCGTTGCCCAAGGTCGGTATCGCTTACGGCTATTCGAATGTGCAGGGCGATGTGGTAGATATGATGATTGAAAAGGGTTATAAAGGCATTGTATATGCAGGCGTAGGAAACGGCAACATCCACAAGAATGTTTTCCCGGAACTCGAGAAGGCACGCAAGGATGGTATTATTGTGGTACGTTCGAGCCGTGTACCTACAGGCGCGACAACGCTCGATGCCGAGGTTGACGACAACAAGTATGAGTTCGTGGCATCTTGGGGTCTGAATCCACAGAAGGCGCGCATATTGCTCATGCTGGCTCTTACAGAGACTCATGACTGGAAAAAGATTCAGGAATATTTCAATAACTATTAATGTTTTTTATCATGAAAATCAGAAACACGGCATTACTACTGTTAATGTTTGCGGCAGGCTATGTACAGGGACAGGTTACATCGCACAACGCGCAGACGCCTGACGGTGAGAAGACGTTGCTGGAACGTGTGGCCAAAATCGAGAAGGAAAGCGACAAGTGCAATCTTTACTTGAACATGCATGGCGCATTCGATGCCAATTTCAACCAGAACGGAGAGGGAGGCTTCAACCAGGGAGCGTTCAATATGCGACAGCTCCGCATAGAGGCGAAGGGAAATGTTACCGACTGGCTGTCGTACCGCTGGCGTCAGAGATTGAACCGCGGAAACGAGGGCGGCGGTATGATTGACAACCTTCCCAACTCGATAGACTATGCGGGAATAGGAATAAAGTTCAATGACAACTTCTCGCTATTTGCAGGTAAGCAGGCTGCGGCCTACGGCGGTTTCGAGTATGACCTTAACCCGATAGAGATATACCAGTACAGCGAGATAATAAACAATATGAGCAACTTCATGACCGGTGTAACGCTCGATTACAACATGACTCCTGACCAGCAGTTCCAGTTCCAGATTCTCGACAGCCGAAACAATTCGCAGGACGAGACTTACGGAACCGGACTCGAGGAGAGCCGTCTGCCGCTGGTCTATTCTTTAGCATGGAATGCCAATATGTTCGGCAAGAAGTGGCAGACACGTTGGTCGGCTTCAATCATGGAGGAGACTCACGGCAATTATATGTACTACTTTGCTTTGGGTAACCAGTTCAACTTCTCGCCCAAATGCAACATGTATGTCGATATCATGAGCTCGACCGAGCAGCTCGACCGCAAGGGAATCATGACAAACATGTTCGGCGGCCGTGGTACTTTCGGCGGTCACAACATGTACAATACGATGTACAACTCGCTTGTGACGAAGGTGAACTTCCGCGTGAAACCCAAATGGAACCTCTTTGCGAAGGGTATGCTCGAGTCTGCCGCCGTGTATAAGGAGCAGCCTGGTGTGGCAAAGGGAAACTACCGTACTTCGCTCGGTTACATTGCCGGTGTAGAGTTCTATCCCATGCAGAGCAATATGCATTTCTATCTGGCATTCATCGGGCAGAGCAATTTCTTTACAGAAAGAGCCAAGGCTATTGGACAGAAAGACTATAGTACCCAGCGTCTTTCTCTGGGATTCATCTACCAGTTGCCGATGTTCTGACGGACATCCGGTGACGGACTGATATGTAGGAACGGATGGGACTGTGGCCGCTTGACGGCACGGTTCCATTCTGCCGGAAAATGATAAATTTGAATAAGAGTCTATGCGTTTGGTTAAATATGTTCTGATTCTTTTGCTCGTGCTTCTTCCCTTTTCCGCTTTCCCCCAGTCGGAGACGGTGACCGGGGGCGGCGAGACCTCCGTTGTAGTGCTGTTGCTGCAGCTTTGTCTTGTTTTTGCCTGTATAATAATAGGTGCAAGAAAGGGTGGTATAGGACTTGGCGTCTTCGGTGGTCTGGGCACCCTGTTGCTTGTGCTTGTGTTCGGCCTGGAACCGGGAGAACTGCCCATCGACGTGATGCTGATGATTGCCGCGGTAATATCTGCCGCAGCGAGCATGCAGGCTGCCGGCGGGCTCGACCTGCTTGTGAAACTGGCCGAAAAGATATTGCGCAAGCATCCGCAGTATGTGACTATTCTGGCTCCGCTTGTCACCTACACGTTCACGTTCCTTGCCGGAACCGGACATGTGGCCTATTCCGTGTTGCCGGTGATTGCCGAGGTGGCGAGGGAGACGAAGATACGTCCCGAACGTCCTTTGGGAATTGCAGTAATCGCTTCACAGCAGGCAATTACCGCATCGCCAATTTCGGCGGCAACAGTTGCTCTTTTGGGTCTTCTTGCCGGTTTTGACATCAGTATGTTCGACATTCTTAAGATTACTATACCGGCAACGCTGATAGGTGTGCTTGTCGGTGCTTTCTTCTCGATGGGGGTGGGAAAACCGCTTATGGAGGATCCGGAATACCAGCGTCGCCTGAAGAGCGGTGAACTGGACTTGTCGCATATAAAGACGGCTGATGTTTCCAACCGCTTCAATGCTGTGGCTTCGGTGCTGATATTTATTCTGGCTACCGCGCTTATAGTTCTTTTCGGCTCTCTGGAGACTTTGCGTCCGAGCTTCGGCGGCGAGGTGATGGGAATGCCGCTGATGATTGAGATGATTATGCTGTCGGCTGCCGCGCTCATTCTTCTCTTCACCCGTACGAGCGGAGCGAAGGCTGCGCAAGGGTCGGTGTTTGCTGCCGGAATGCAGGCGGTTGTGGCAATATTCGGTATCGCATGGATGGGTGACACGTTCATATCCGGCAATATCGCGGTTCTGCAAGGCTCCATTGAGGGTGTGGTTAGCGATATGCCTTGGCTTTTCGGTATCGCGCTGTTCGTGATGTCGGTACTTCTCTACAGTCAGGCCGCTACGGTGCGCGCCATAATGCCTCTGGGAATCACCCTGGGCTTGTCACCGATGATGCTTATTGCTCTGTTCCCTGCGGTGAACGGATATTTCTTCATTCCCAACTATCCGACAATAGTGGCTGCGATAAACTTCGACAGTACGGGTACGACAAGAATTGGCAAATGGGTGCTTAACCATTCGTTCATGATGCCGGGACTTGTGGCGACGTCGGTTGCCATAGCTGTCGGTCTGCTGTTGACAGCCGTGTATTGAGAGTATGGGAATAATGCCTGGTGAATTGTATGTTCTGTAAATTCGTGGTACAGATTTTCACTTGCAAAAATGGTGACCCGCAGGTCACCATTTTTTATTTCAGAAACATATTGTAGCTCTTTTCGAAACCTATTGTGGTTTTGCTTTCGTGCCCGGGGTAAACGACTGTATCCTCGGGTAGTGTCAGCAGTTTCTGGCGTATTCCGGTGATGAACCGGTAGTGGTCGCTGTCGGGGAAGTCCGTGCGTCCTATGCTGCCGCGGAACAGCGTGTCTCCGCTGAAAAGCATCTTGTGCTCCTCAATGTAGTATGCAAGGCTGCCCGGAGAGTGCCCGGGTACGGCTATTGCCACAATGCGCTGGTTGCCGAACAGAATCTCATCTCCGTCGTTAAGTACGCGACCGAGTGGCGGAACCGTCTCGTCATACTTCATTCCGAACATTGCCACGCGCTCCTTTATCTTTTCGGCCCAATGCCAGTCGGCATCATTCGCCTCCGTCTTTACTCCGAATGTCTCCTCAACGAATGCGTTGCCGAACACGTGGTCGAAGTGGAGGTGGGTGTTCAGGTGGTGCTTTACCGTAAGTCCGTTCTTTTCGATGAAGTATTTTATTGACTTTCTCTCGGTATTTGACCAAGCTCCGCAATCGATGAGCACAGCCTCCTTGGTCTCATCCCAGATCAGGTAACAGTTTACCTGCACTGGGTTCACTACAAAAATCTTCAGTTCCATAGCTCGTTATATCTGTACATAAACGACCTTCTTGTCTTTGAAATACTCTTCGGCAAAGAAGTTGCTCACCTCAACAATCTCACAACTGCTCCTGAAGGGGTGTGTTTCAGCCGTCATGTCGCCTCCCTTCAGGCATATGATACCGTTGGGGAGTACATTTTCCTGTTCCTTTGAAATGTTCTTGCGGCAAATTTTTACAAGGTCGGGGAGTTGCATCACCGCGCGGCTTACGATGAACGAGTACTTCTCCTTTATCTCTTCGGCGCGGCTGTGGCTTGTTCGTACGTTCGTGAGCCCTATCGCGCTGGCTATTTCTGCCGCAACGCGTACCTTCTTTCCTATACTGTCAACAAGGTGAAACTCTACTTCGGGGAACATTATGGCAAGCGGTATTCCCGGGAAACCGCCTCCGCAGCCCATGTCCATTATGGTTGTGCCTGGCTTGAATGTGATGTACTTCGCTATTGCAAGAGAGTGCAGCACGTGGTGCTCGTACAAGTTCTCTATGTCCTTGCGCGAAATCACGTTTATTTTGCTGTTCCAGTCGTAATAAAGGTCGTAAAGTGCTGCAAACTGCTCTTTCTGCCTTTCGCTGATGTTCGGGAAATATTTGAGTATGCTGTCCATTGTTTTTCTATGCATTTATGCTTATGATCGTTGATACCTGTTAAATTATATACGCTATTTCAAGAATTTCTTTATCTTATTATAAGAAATTTCTGCTTCCACACTTTTTATTATTTTATCAGGTGCTTGATTTCGCTTATAGGAACCTCTACGATGATTTCTCCTGCTGCATACGGCGCAATTTCATACGGGTTGTAGATGAACGTGATTTTGTCGATGCCGAGGATGAAGTTGTTGGATACATGGATGCTGTTGTCGAAAAGATAGCCGTTGTCCACCACTTCCTGGAATGTTGATACCTCGAAATGTTTTGCTATACCATCTTTGATGTAGTTCTTGAGCTCACGCATAGCTTCGTTCTTGAACAGGTCGTTTATGGTAATCTCATGGCCGCTCTCCGGGTCGAAACACAGAGCCGTGGTAGTTGACATGGGGTGAGCTCCTCCTGTATATGAAGAGTTCCATATCACGTAGTTGATGTATCCGCCGTATCCTGTTCCGGATGTTCCTTTTATCTCATAGCTATTGTTCAGGAACGGGGCTTCGTTGTCCTCCTCGTAATACTCCTTCATGGAATAGAACTGCTCCTTGGCCTCTTTCACGAAAAGTTTTGTCGCTTCTTTAAGGTTGTTGCTGTCGTAACTGTCGTAATAGACTGCCTTTGTTACGGCGCGCTCCATTCTTTTTGTTGCGTCGGCATTCTTGCCTTTTGCAAGCGGCAGTGATATCTCTATTGTCAGTGTCGGCGATTTCGGGTTTCCATTGTCCATCGCGTGCGTCTCGTTCACTTCGAACAATTCGGGCTTCTCGGGGACTATGGATTCGCTTTTTGTCTCTGTTGCGGTACTCCTGTTGTCTGTCGTGTTTTTCTTGTCGCCGCAGGCTGTGAATACCATTATTGCCAGCGACATTATAATCAAATGTCTCTTTTTCATATCGTAAGGTTTGATGTGTTAATATTGATACCAAAGATAAAGCTTTTGGAACAAAATACCAAAAAGCCAAACTCAATTTTTTGAAGAACCGTTTCTGTGATTACTCCGCAGCAGTCTCCGCGTTTCTCCTGTTGATGACCGAGGAGAACTCCGGCTCGCTGCTAATTCAGTCACGATTCCGATAAATGTTGAATAAAATATAAATGTACGATACTTTTCCATGTTTCTTTTGTTCTGAATTTGCCGGGCTTCAAAAAGCTTCTTTATGCAGAATGTTTGATGTGATAGCCCGGGGTAGTATTATTAACCTTTAAAGATTTGAGTTATGAGAATGTGTCATTTGATTGCCTTTGCAGGAGGTATGTTGGCTGGTGGAGCCATCGCTCTGTTGTTCGCGCCAAAGAAGGGTGAGGAGCTGCGTATGGATATAAAGAGAAAGATGAAGGAGCATATGGGAAATCAGGCTGCCTGCAATGGCGGTTCCTGTGATGAAAAGGTAGATGTAAGTATTGAGGAGTAGTCTATGGCTTTAGGTGAGAATATAGATGCTCTCTCCAAGGAACTGAAGGAGTATGTCAGAAAGAGTGCCGACGGCTGCAAACTCCGCCTTATCGACAACCTCTCACATCTTGCCGGTGGGCTTATGTGCGGTTGCATATTGTGCGTGCTTCTTTTTGGCATACTCCTTATCCTTCTTTTTGCATTGGTGCTTTTTGCAACTCCTGCCATTGGTCTCTTTCCGGCTTTGTTTTTGGCGGTAGTGTTGCTTGCAATAGTTGCAATAATAGTTTATCTTTGCCGTGCATCCCTTTTTACCGACAGGGTAGTGAGAGTGCTTGTGCGGCTCTTTTTCGAGGAGGGTGATGAAAATGGATGAATACAGCAGTATAAGGAGCTACAGGCAGCTCCGCGAAATCCGTAGGCACAACAGGGCGGAAGTGCGTGCCGTGCGGAGAAATATTGAAAAGGAAATTTGCGCAGTGCTCGACTCGCTTTCGCCCAAGTCAATGCTGCAGGAACTTATGCAGGCAATATCGCCATTGGTGGATCTCTACAGGCTTTTCAAGGGATTCCGTCTATAGCGGGCAGGCCCTGGTTTTTACAGACACAAGATATGACGACAATTCTATGGATATTCCTGTCCCTTTTGTTGCTTGCCACCGTTGCGGTGACAGTTCTTTACGTGCGCCTTTACGGCAAGTGCTCATCGCTCGAAAAGGAGAACTCCATGCTCGACGCACGCAATATACAGCTCGGTGACGATATTGCCATGCTCGACAGTGAACTCAAGAACAGCCACTCTGTCCGTGAGAGTCAGTTCACGCGCATTGCCTCCCTTGAAAGTGAGAACAGGGTGCTTCTCGAACGCGTCGAAGCACAGAAAGAGCAGTTCCGGATGTCGCTCGAGCAGATGCGCAACGAATTCAAGGCTATGGCTTCGGCCGAACTTGAGCGCAGCAACGAACTCTTTAACCGCCAGTCTCAGGAGCGTCTCGAAGCAATGCTCAAGCCATTCAACAATGACTTGAAACAGTTCCGCGAGAAGGTCGAAAATTATTATGGTGAGGAGAGTCGTCAACGCTTCTCTCTTCAGGAGAATATAAAAAGTCTTGTCGAGGCCAACCAACGTATAAGCCGCGATGCGGTCAATCTGACGAATGCCATTGCCGGTACTAACAACAATAAGTTCCAGGGTGACTGGGGCGAGACTATACTCGAACAGATACTCGAGAATTCGGGCCTTAAGGAGGGGGTGCAGTGGGAGTACCAGACGACTCTCCGTGACGGAAAAGGGTGTGCCGTGCTCAATGATGAAACGCACCGTACAATGCGCCCCGATGTCATAGTCCATTTCCCCGGCCAGCGTGACATAATAATAGACTCCAAGGTATCGCTGAAAGCTTATATGGCATACCTCTCGGCCGAGGATGAGGCTTTGCGTGCCGTTCATCTGAAAGAACATGTCTCAAGCGTCCGCCGACACATTGATGAGCTTGCCGGCAAACGTTACGACAAGTATAATGTAAATTCGCTTGATTATGTAATGCTGTTCGTACCCAACGAACCCTCTTACTTTGTTGCAATGGAGGCCGACAATACCCTTTGGAACTATGCATACAAAAAGAATATAGTGCTTATCTCCCCCTCGAACCTCATTTCAACGCTCTTCGTGGTGAACTCCCTCTGGACGCGCGAACGTCAGCAGCGCGATGTACAGAGAATTGTCGATACGGCCAATGCCGTTTATGACAAGTTCGTGAACTTTGCCGATAACTTCGGAAAGATAGAGACTGCAATAGAGAAGGCACACGAGGCGTACCGCGAAGCCTTCAAGCAACTGAAGACAGGCAAAGGCAACATAACCCGCCGCCTGACAGAACTTAAGGAACAGGGATTGCTCACCTCTACAAAACAGATCCCCGACAACTTTTCCGGTGAAGAGTAATGCAAATCTTTTTTTGGCAATAATATAGCAGTTGACCCAAATATTGTTTGTCATACTGAGCAAAGCGAATTTTGCAACTAAACGAGTTAAAACCAAGTTTACTTGAAGTTTTTACAACGAGTGTTTGCAAAATCGCCGTAGGCAGTGTATCTA
>JAZRLO010000035.1:0-37926 GCA_045646845.1 Bacteroidaceae bacterium | reverse complement strand
TACAATGAAAACAAAGTCGGATTAAGTGAAGAGGAACTACTCAGAAGAAAGATAGAACGAGCGCAAAGAACTTTGAATATCCTAAATGAAAAACTTTATGGCACAGCGGTTTAGGATTTTGTTATATAGAAGGAGTGCCGAAGGCTTTGAGGACAAGCCTAACGACAAAAGACCTTTTTAGTCAAGCCCAATAATAGTTCTATTCAATTACAGCAACTTTGCAAAAAGTTCTATTGCCTGATACTCGGGCAAGCCAATCTTGTTGAACAGTGCAGCCGTACCCTGGGTGCGCTCCTCGGCACGCTGCCAGAACTCGCGTGCGTCCTCACCGGGGAAGGGAACTATATCCTTCTGCGAGAGGTGACGGAAAATTGCGTGGCGCTTGCGTATGAGTTCTTCGGGGCTGAGGGGCACAGCCATATCGGCAACAGCAAGATCCCACTCCTGCCAAGCACCGCGGTAGAGCCATATATGGCACTCCTTTGCCCAAGGCTCGTCCTTAACCTCCTCGAAAGCACGGAGCACAGCCTCGATACACACACGGTGAGTGCCATGAGGGTCGGTGAGGTCACCTGCTGCATATATCTGGTGTGGCTGCACCTCACGCATAAGTTTTTTTACAATCTCAATATCATCATCGCTCAACTGGCCTTTCTTAATACCTCCGGTCTCATAGAACGGCAGGTTCAGGAAGTGAGCGTTAGTACGGTCATCAAGGCCTATAGAACGGCAGGCTGCACGTGCCTCGGCACGGCGTATCGCGCCTTTAAGGTCGAGCAGTTTGCGCGGCTCTGGTTCACCGACCTTCTTGTTCGCAATAACCTCGCGAATCTCGTCAAACGCATCACCGAAGCCCATCTCCTTCGCCGTATCGATATTCTGCAACACAACATCATCGTAAACAGCCACGTTACCCGATGTCTGGTATGCTACATGCACATCGTGACCCTGCTCTATTAGACGGTTAAAGGTACCTCCCATAGAAATCACATCATCATCGGGGTGCGGCGAGAATATTATAACGCGTTTGGGGAACGGTGTAGATGGTACCGGGCGCGTAGAGTCGTCGGCATTGGGTTTGCCGCCCGGCCAGCCCGAAATTATATGCTGTATCTCGTTGAAGACACGTATGTTTATCTGGTCATATGTACCTACACGGTCGAGAAGGTCTGAAAGCGAATTCTTAATGTAATCCTGACGGGTGAGTTTCAGGATAGGCTTGTCAACCGTCTGGCACAGCCATATCACCGCCTTGCGTACAAGCTTGTCGCTCCACTCCTGGGGAGGTGCCACGAGCCATGGCTCCTTCACGCGTGTAAGTTCCTGTGCCGCAGCCTCATCTATAATGACCTGTATATTGTCATGTTCCTGGAGGGATGTCGCGGGATACTCCTCGTTCACCTCGCCTTCGATAAGGTCACGTGCTATGCAGGCTTTATCCTCGCCCCACATCATAAGCACAATCTCCTTCGCGCTCATTATCGTTTCGAGACCCATTGTGATTGCCATCTTGGGCACTTCATTGGGGTTTGAGAAAAACTGGTCCTGATTCTTGCGGGTGTTGTAGCTCAACTGTACAAGACGGGTCGTAGAGTGCGCATAAGTTCCCGGCTCATTGAAGCCTATCTGACCCAGCTCGCCAACGCCCATAATCATGAGGTCAATGTTGCCGTTCACCTCATTCTCATACTGCTTGCAATACTCATTGATATTCTCCTTAGCGACCGTACCGTCCGGGAAATGCACATTCTCGGGCTTTATGTCTATAAACTTGAGAAAATCCTCATAAACCCTGTGGTTTCGGCTCTGCGGAGAATCGGGAGCCATGGGATAGAATTCGTCGAGGCTATACATCCTTACGTTCGCGAAGCTTACCTCACCGGCCTTGCATCGTTTCACGAGTTCATTATAGAGACCGAGGGGTGTGCGGCCAGTAGATAGTCCCAGAGCAAAAGGACGCTCGCCCTTATGGGACTTTATAGCATTCACCACTAAGTCGGCAGCCCTTACAGCCCCCTCCTTTTCGGAAGAGCAGATTCTTGTAGGCACCTTCTCGAATTTACAGATACTCTCTATTGAAGCCAATATCGGCATCTCACCGATTTTTGGAAGTACAAAATTTGGATTCATAATCTTTTCAATTCAATTAATTATCAAGTTGTTTAGTCAAGTTTATCTTTATTGTTTATCTTTTCCAATTCATAATCTCAGACGCCGGCAACCCCTTCTCTATAAGAGTCTTCATCTGGCGCATATAAGGGTCGGTGTGCCGGAAGAACATTTTGTATCCATCACACAGGGCGTTCATGTAAGGTTCTCCGTTTGCCGCATACTCGAACCTGTGCTTGGGACACTCGCCACGGCACAGGAAATAATAGTTGCACCGTTTGCACTCCATAGGCAGGGCATCCCTCTTGTCACGCCCGAAGAGTTGCTGTTCCTCGCTGCGGTACATGTCGGAAAGTTCCTTGTCCATTATGTTGCCGAGACGATACTCGGGATAGACAAAATGGTCACAAGAATAAACATCCCCGTTATGCTCTACCACAAGACCATCGCCGCAGACTTCGGCGAAAGCGCACAGCGAGGGCTGTACACCGCACCAGTTGCCCAATGTGACATCAAAGAGCTGTACGAAACAGTTCCCGACGTCATATTTTACCCATTCGTCAAAGACATCGCACATGAACTGCCCATACACTTTTGCCGAAACCGACCATGGTGCCGGAACCGCATCCTCCTCATCGGGAGAAACTATCAACGGCCGCTTGCCGGGACGTTCTCTCACATATTCCACGACTGGCAGGAACTGCATGTACCGGTTCAGCGAACGGAGGAATTTGTAAACCTCGGCTCCGCGTCCCTCACTGCGTGCATTCACCGTAGAGAGGATGTTGAACTCCACTCCATGCTGTTTCATAAGTTCCACACCACGCATCACGCGCGAGAAGGTAGGTGCGCCTCCGCAATCGCGGCGGAAGGCATCGTGTATATCTTCGGGGCCATCGAGCGAAAGACCGATAAGAAAATTGTTCTCCTTGAAGAAACTGCACCATTCCTCATTAAGCAAAACACCGTTCGTCTGCAAGGTGTTCTCAACCTCCTTGCCGCCGGCATATTTTCTTTGCAGTTCCATCGCCTTGCGGAAGAAAGGCAAGCCTGCCATAAGGGGTTCGCCTCCATGCCAACAGAAGCTCATGACCTGCTGCGATGCGCCCTCCATGTACTGCCTGATGTATATCTCCAGCAATTCGTCGCTCATTTTCGGCATCGAGCCGCTGTAAATCTCGCTTTTGTCACGATAATAGCAATAGTGACAATCGAGATTACAGGCAGAGCCGATAGGCTTCACCATTGTTCCGAATGCCGGCGCGCGTCTCATCTTCGCAACGTCGGCCAGATGCAGATTGTTCTTCTTGTTGCTTTTCATTCCTTATTCTGCAATGAACTGCTCCTCGCCATACTGTTTCTGAAGTTTCTTTAGTTTTTTCTTCAGTTTTGCAGTAATCTTCTCGGTACCCGGTTCGCCGTAAATATTGTTGAGTTCATGCTTGTCGTTGCTCAGATCATAGAGTTCCCAAACACCATCCTCATAGAAATGTATGAGTTTGTGAGTCTCAGTACGTACACCAAGATGACGCTTAACCGCATGCTCGTCGGGATATTCGTAATAGTGGTAATATACACCGTCGCGGTTGGCTTTCCACTTCTTGCCTTTCAGTACCGGCAGGAATGAACAGCCGTGAATGTCGGACGGGATATCAACACCGGCCGCATCAAGGAATGTAGGTGCGTAGTCGATGTTCTGCACCATTGCCATGGACTCGCCCTTTACACCGCCTGGAAGACGTACGATCAATGGAGTGCGGAACGATTCCTCGTACATCCAGCGCTTGTCGAACCAACCGTGTTCACCCATGTAGAACCCCTGGTCCGAAGTATATACTATAAGCGTGTTGTCCATAAGCCCCTCAGCCTCGAGGTAGTCGAGCACGCGGCCCACATTGCGGTCAACAGAGGTTATCACGCGCAGATAATCGCGCATATACTGCTGATATTTCCATGCATCGAGTTCCTTGCCTGTAAGACCGGCCTTCTTGAATTTCTCTATCACCACGTCATAGTGTGCATCCCATGCCTTCTTCTGTTCAGGATTCATATTGTTGTACATGCGGCGTCCCCACTTCTCGAGGTCGGGACGGCTGTGTATGGTACTGTCCTTGTCGGCCATTTTGAGGTCATACACTATATCCATATCCTTGCTGATTGACATCTTCTGCCCAGCTGCCGCAAGACGTCCTTCGTAATTGTCGTAGAAAGTCTCGGGGAGCGGGAAATTGCTGTCACAAAACAGGTCAAGGTCACATGTGTCCGGCATCCATGTACGATGCGGTGCCTTGTGGTGCAGAAGAAGACAGAAAGGTTTTTCTGCATTACGTCCATTTTCGAGCCAATCAAGCGCCAAGTCCGTTGTCACATTCGTTGCATACCCCTCGCGCTGCACCTTCTCGCCATTGCAGATGAAGGTAGGATTGTAGTAATCGCCCTGCCCTATGAGAATATCCCAATGGTTAAAGCCTGTGGGGTCGGATGTAAGATGCCACTTTCCGATTACAGCAGTCTCATATCCCTGCTTCTGGAGCAGTTTGGGAAAAGTCTGCTGACTACCGTCGAACGAAGAGCTATTGTCGGTAAATCCATTGGTAAAGCTATGCTTGCCGGTGAGCATGCAGGCGCGTGATGGGCCACTTATTGAGTTGGCAACGAAACTATTGGTAAAACGCAGACCATCGGCCGCGATACGGTCAATATTCGGAGTGCGGATAAATGTCGTATCGTACGCACTGATTGTCTGGTACGAATGGTCATCACACATGATAAACAGGATATTCATAGGTTTCTTGTCATCATCACCGCAGTCGCTTGCAAATGCCGGGAGAGTAGAGAAACCAGCCATAGATAGACTTATCAGTGTCTTTGTCTTGTCGAATATTTTGTTCATTTATTCCATATTTTGTTTCTGTTTTCAGGCAGAACGTTCATCATACGCGAAGATATAATAAAATATCCGAAAATTAACATTATTAATCTTTTTTAGTCTTTATCCATAATTTTTTAAACAAAAGGGAGCCGAAAAGGAGAACATTGATGCGGCATAAAGCAAAGTACAGACAGCGGCGCGCCGCTGTCTGTACTTTGCTTTAACATGATGTCACCGGAAAAAGCGGAAATATTAATCCTTCCAGCCGAGAGCCGAAGCACCGAGGACTGCAGCGTCGGCACCGGGTAGTGAAGACTTGAGGACTTTCACCTTATCTTTCCACAAGAATACCACATTCTCGTTCATCTGCTTGCGGATGGGGTTGAGCAAGAGGTCACCGGCATTTGCAAGACCACCAAAGAGAATGATAGCCTCGGGTGCAGAGAATGCGATGAAGTTACAGAACGCATCGCCGAGTACCTTTCCTGTAAACTCAAAAATCTCGTTCGCAAGCTGGTCGCCTTGCATTGCTGCATCGAAAAGCATCTTGGAGGTAAGCTCGTTGATGCAGATGTCGCGCAACATGCTTGGAGTATCACGCTCAACCAACCATTTCTTTGCTGTACGTACAATACCCGTAGCCGAGGTGTATGTTTCAAGACAATCTACACGTCCACAACCGCACTTGCGGCCTTCGAGTACAGGAGATGTCGTATGACCAAGCTCACCGGCAAAACCATCATGACCATATATGAGCTGCCCGTTTGCTACGATACCGCTACCTACACCTGTTCCAAGAGTAATATACACGAAGTCTTTCATTCCTTGCGCAACACCGTACTTCATTTCACCGATGGCAGCTGCATTCGCATCATTTGTAACCTTTGTCACAAGACCAGTCTTCTTCTCGATAAGCCAGCCCAGAGGAACTATACCTTTCCACGGCAGATTGGCAGCATTGACAATTTCACCGGTGTAATAATTAGCCATGGGAGCACCCACACCAACACCTTCCAGTTTGCCGCTGCAACCATTCTCATCGGCAAGTTTCTTTATTACGTTTGCAATAGAGTCGGTATATTCTTCGATATCAGGGTGAGCCTGAGTCTTGATAGAATCATCCTTTGCCAATATATGGCCCTTTGCATCCACGAGACCAATAACAGTGTTTGTTCCACCTAGGTCAATACCAATTACATACTTTTCATTCATAATTATATAGGTTAGTCATTATCCATTCTGCGAATATATATAAAAAATCGTACGTTTCCTTATAGGAACAAGGAAATTTGCAAAAATTTTAAATTATAGTTTTTTCTTTACCATTGTTTACCTATCTTCGCATAAAATATAAAATTAAAGTAAAGAATATATTATGTCAAGACGTTTTTGGATACTGGTATCGGCCATTGCCGTCATTGCTTCAACATCTTTGGCGCAAGGCTATAAAGTTCCCGGAATTATTCCCAAGCCGACATCATTGGTTAAGGGCAACGAAAACAGTTGCTTTGAGTTCAACACAAACACAAAAGTTGTATGCAAACTCAATGGTAAGGATGTAAAGTATGCGATGAATGAACTGGACCGCATCACGATGGAAATATTCGGCAAAAAACTGAAGAGAAGTTCCAAAATAACTGGAGCAAACAACATCATCATCAAAGAGAACACATCGTTGGGCGATGAAGCTTACACGCTCGACATAACGCCAGAGAATATAATCATCCAATCCAAAAGCGGTGCCGGACTCTTCTATGCCATGCAAACGCTCAAGCAGTCCATTCCTGTACAGGCCTATGAAACGCCCCTTGACCTCGAAAAGGTAGCATTGCCGACATTCAAGATAAAAGACGCGCCGCACTTTGTACACCGCGGCTATATGCTCGATTGTTCCCGTCACTTCTGGAGTGTAGAGACCATAAAGGAGATGATAGACATTCTTGCAATGCACAAGATGAACCGTTTCCATTGGCATCTGACCGAGGACCAGGGGTGGCGCATTGAGATAAAGAAATACCCATTACTGACCGAAATAGGCAGCCTCCGCACACAGACAACCACCGGAAAAAACGAAGGTCTCGACGGCATCCCTTATGGAGGATACTATACTCAGAAGGAGATAAAGGAGATTGTAAAGTATGCCCAAGAGCGTTTCATAACGATAATACCGGAAATTGAGATTCCCGGGCACTCACTGGGTGCCTTGAGCGCATATCCCTGGCTCGGTTGCGAAGGAGAAAAGGGGAACTACAAGACATGGAGTTACTGGGGAGTATCAAAACAGATTGCCTGCGCCGGCCGCGAAACCACTTTCGAGTTCTGGGAGAATGTGCTAAAGGAAGTCATGGACCTGTTCCCAAGCGAATACATACACATTGGTGGCGATGAAGCCCCACGTGACATGTGGAAGGAGTGCCCCGATTGCCAGAAACGCATCAAAGACAACAACCTGAAGAACGAGGCCGAACTGCAGTCATACGTAAACAACCGCATTGAAAAATTCCTGAACGCACACGGCCGCAAGATGATTGGTTGGGACGAGATTCTCGAAGGTGGAGTGAGCCAGGAAGCCACCATCATGTCATGGCGCGGAACCGAGGGCGGCATAGCAGCTGCGAAGAAGGGAAACAACGTGATAATGACCCCGGGCAGCCACTGTTACCTCGATTATTGCCAAACAACAGACCGCAAGGACGAGCTCTTGAGCAACGGCAGCTATGTACCCTTGCGCAAAGCCTACTCATTCAACCCTTATGACCAATTGTCCAAAGAAGAGCAGAAACACATTCTGGGTGTACAGGGCAACATGTGGACAGAATATGTAACCACCCCCATGCAGCTCCAGTACAAGACTTTGCCACGCCTTGGAGCTATCGCAGAGGTTGGTTGGAGCAACCCAGACCCAGAGACAAAGGATGTTGAGGAGTTTATTGGACGTGCTAAAGAGCTTGCGCGCTACTACAGTGTTTTCGGCTGGAGCTTCGGCCGCCACTTCTACGAGGACGGTGTACAAGTAGGCTGGTAAAAACGTCTTGGATTAAATTATTTTAATAATCAATAATATTTTAAATAATATTAAGAAAATAATAGGGGCTTGATAAATTCAAGTCCCTATTTTTGCAGGTGATAAAAAATGCAAAAGACAAATTAGAATATTAACTAACCATTTAACCTCATGAAAAAACTATTTGCGATTTTAATCTGCAGTTTGCTTTCAATGGCAACCGCCTTTGCAGACGAGCCGTTCCGCAATCACAGGTACGATTCATTCAAAGTGCTTGAGACAAACAACGAGAGTATTGTCTTCATTGGCAACAGCATTACCGACATGCACTGTTGGCCCGAGGCTTTCAAAACCTCTACCGGCGAATATCTGCCTATTGTAAACCGTGGTAACTCGGGTACATATTCAACAGAGCAGAGCAATAACCTTGAGTCATATATAAACGGTAAACCCAAAAAGGTGTTCATGATGATTGGTACTAATGACATTGCAATATCGGGCGGACTCAACTTCAGCGGCGAGCAGGTTCTTGCATACGTAAAGAGCATTGTCACTCGCATACACGCACGCTCACCACAGACAAAGATTTATCTTTACAGCATTCTCAAGAACAAGCCCGGAAACCGCGTGGAGGCTACATGGCTGCACACAAACGAGATTGTAAAGGAGTATGTAGAGACAATGAATGTAGACTGGCTCACATACATTGACCTCTATGACAAACTCGCAGGCGTTGCCCAGGGTGGCGTGTGGAGCTACGACAACCTCCACCTCACAGCAGCAGCCTACCAGGTATGGTGCGAGACAATATGCCAATACCTGCAGGAGGGCGAGGATTACACTGTAGAGGCTGTTTACCCAAGCAATACATCGACATTACAACAGAACGGTGGCCTTGGCAGCGCACACGGCATGCGTGCCACATACTTCAGCATGCTGCCAATCAGCAACAACGATGTTCTGGTGTTCGGTGACGAGTTCATCAAGAACGGCGAGTGGCAGGAGCTGCTGGGCAACCGCAATGTAAAGAACCGCGGTACAGGCTGGGGATATGGCGGCGATATTGCTGTTACAAGCAAGATTATTGATGCGACATATGCAAACACTGGTGTGGAGAAGAAGGATGCAAAAGCAATCTTCATATATACTGGTACAGGCGACTGCAACGGTAACACTGCCATCGAGACTATAAAGAGCAATTACAAGGCTCTTGTTGACAAGGTAGCACAGAAATCGCCCACATCAAAGATTTACCTGATGGCTCTTGCACCCACGAACAATGCAACAACAAACACATCGCGCATTGCGGCGTTGAACAGCTACATGCAGAGCCTTGCAACAGGCAACATCAGCTACGTGGACACATATACCCCACTACTCAACGGCAACGTTGCAAATACAAAGTATTTCTACCCAAGCAACTACCTTGGCGGTTTGCGATATTTTGTAATGGCAAATGCCATGAAGGATGCCTTGAAGGCCGATTTCCCAAGTGACACATATACTGTAATCAGCGAAGCCGATGCCGAGGTACGCTATGCACAGGCCACACTGCGCAACACCCTTTCACAGGTAATTGCACGCGGCCTTGTAATGGAACGCGGCGAGTCAATGGGACAGTATGACACAGAGAAGATGGCGGCATTCGATACAGAACTGGAGAATGCATACGCACTGCTTGCAAAGGAGAGCATCACCGAGGCCGAGGTACAGGCTATGGCCGGCAGGCTCAACGAGGTTCTCAAAGAGGCTCTCGCAATGCCAAAGGCAAGCTCTGAAAGCAATGAACACTGGTACCAGTTTACATCACTACGCAGCCCCAATCTCTTCATTAGCGCCGAGGGCGAAGCTACAGGCGTTATAGGCAAGGAGAACACTGCAGCATCGGCTGTTTCAATGTGGAAGTTCGTTGACCGTGGCGACAACACATTCGACATTGTGAACCGCCAGTATGGTTCATACCTGAACCCTGTTGCGAACTACAACACACAGATTACAACAACAAAGAGCAAGCCTGCAAAGGGTTGGACGGTAAGCTATGCCGACACACCGGCATATTACATAATCTCATCGGGCGAGGTGCAGCTGAACCAGACCGGCAGTGGACAGAGCTTCAAGCTCTACAACTGGAGTGCAAGCGACAAATTGGGTAGCGACCGCGGCGACACCGGTTGCCAGCTTTCAATTATTGAGGCAGGCGAAATAGCAGAATTGCCCGATGCCACCGACGGCATTGTATATACTGTTGACAAGAGCAACGGTAACCTTTACCACAAGGACGGTGCAGCAAACCAGAACTGGAACTGCTGTTGGAAGAGCAACGCTACTCCACAGTTGCAGTTCGGTTGCGGAACAGTCAACAACATGAACTGGGCAAACAACAATGTACAGATGATGACCGGTACTGCCGGTAGTGCAACATACGCCATTACCCCACCGGCAGGATATGTAATTACAGAGTACAGCTTCACATTTGCCAACAACGGGCACAATACAGGCCTTACCTTGACAATGGACAACGGCAAAGTCTATACGACATCAACAACAGCGCAGACCATAAGCGCGAAGGCGCAGAAAGCAAGCAGCGTTTCGTTCACTCTTGCCGGCAGCAACGGAAATGGTGTAGTGTTGACAAACTTCACTGTTAAAATAAAGGAGGACAAGATTGAATTGCCTTCCATCAGCACCCAGGGCGATGAGCATTGGTACTACATCACCAGCAACGCATCGAACAAGGCATACTGCAATGGCAAGGTAATGTACTACGACAAAGACCAGGCCATAATGCGTTTTGGCGATAAGACATTCAGCGCAGACCGCATCTGGAGTTTCTGGGAAGGTGAAAACGGAAAGCTTGCCATAAAAAACTATAATGGTGAATATTTTGGAACACCGGGTGCAGGTACTGGCAATTCAACAGCATTTGGAGTCACAGATACGCCTAACTACATATACAACATACAAGAAGCGTACGGCTTTTTCATCATCAAGGACACAGGCACCGAACTGCATGCACAGCAGGACGGTTCTAAAATCGTACGCTGGGGAGCCGAAGCCGGTGGCGCATCACTCTGGCGTTTTGACGAGGTTGATGTAACCAATGCACTTGCCGAGTACTCATCATCCAATGTAGTACAGGGTAAGGTGAGTACAGGTATCGGCAACGCAGACCAGCCAATCGTGCGTTCAACAATACGCATTGCCGGCCTTGAGGGCAGCGTTGAGTTCCAGGGCGTGAAGGGTGCGTTCATCGGAACAGACAAGAATGACATAACAAATGTAAAGGCTTATTTTGCCACAAACTCACGCGAGCTCTTTGTTGATTCCGACAAGAAGATGAGTTGGCGCGAGGAGAACGGCGAGCAGTTCGGCCAAGCCGTTACACTTGCTGCAGATGGCACATTCACCATCACTGGCACAAAGACACTTGCTCCCGGCGACCACTATCTGTGGATTACATACGACATTGCAGAAACCGCAAAGGAGGGCAACACAGTTGATGCAAGCATCACTGCATATACAATAGACGGCAAGCAAGTTGCCGAGGAGAACGGCAACCCGGCACATAGCGTGACGATATTCCTCTCCGAAGGTGCAGTACTCATGCCAATGGACAAGGGTTCACTCTACTACCGTATTCCGTCAATCACTGTAACAAAAGACGGCAAACGTCTTGTAACACTTACCGACGACCGCAAGAACCATAACGCCGACCTCCCAAGTCACTGTTACCTTGTTGCACAATACTCCGAGGATAACGGCCGCACATGGAGCGACCCTGTGACTGTTGCCGGAACTCCAGAGACAGGTGGCGACTATGGCCACGGTGATGCATCCATAGTTACCAACCGCGACAACGGCGAAATTGTGGGTATCATGACAAGTGCCGGTACATACGGTCACGGATTCTTTGCAGGAACAGCAGCCGAGCCTCCACGCTGGAAGACCATTACCAGCCGCGACGGCGGACTCACATGGGAAGCACCCGTTGACCACACCGACGACCTCTTTGGTGCAAACTGTTCTAACCCAAATACAAAGACCTGGAAGAGCGGATTCTCGGGTTCGGGTGCAGCACTGCAGAAGCGTGACGGAACCCTCGTATCAAGTTTCGTCAACCGCCAGGCCGACAACAGCCAGCACTTCTACTTCTTCATGAGCAAGGACGGTGGCCAGAGCTGGTATGTGAGCGGTACAAGCGGCACAAGCGGTGCAGATGAGCCAAAGACACTCGAGCGCAACAATGGCGACCTTGCCATCAGCGTACGCTCAAGCGGATACAACTACTACAACTACACATCGAACGACGGCGAAACATGGCACTTGCCTTCACAGACACGCTTCACAAGCGGTATCTCTGGCAACGCATGCGACGGCGAATACATGGTATGGTGCTCAACCGTAGAGGGCAACCCTTGGAATATTGCATTCCAGACATTACCGAACAGCGGTAGCCGCCAGAATGTAAGTATAGCACTCTCAACTGATGAAGGCGCGACATTCGGCACACCAAAGACCATATGCCCCACAGGTTCGGCTTACAGTGCAGCAGTCGTGCTCCCCGATGGTACACTTGGTGTATATTACGAGGAGAACGGCGTATTCGGTGGCTACACAATGCGTTTCGTGCGTTTCTCGCTCGACTGGGCAAGCAACGGTACATACAAGTTCAGCGAGGAGGCACCTTTCTACCCCATCAAGTCGACCAACCCAAGCGCAATAGAGGAGGTGAAAGGTGAAAACGGAAATGTGAAAACTATTTACGACCTCCAGGGCCGCAAGGTCATTACACCGGTCAAGGGAGGTATCTACATAAAGGACGGTAAAAAGTTCATTGCAAGATAAGACTGTTCTTATACAACACCCAAGGAGGCCGGGCCAAAATGTTTTGCCCGGCCTCCTTTTTTTATATACACCAGGCAATTATTCCAGAATAAAAAACTATATTCGCATAGCAATAATCAAAACACCATAATGAAAAGAGTTATACTTGCATTGCTGTTGGCTCTGCCATTGCTTGCCGCAGCACAGGAGAAGAAAAAAGTTGCCTGCATAGGCAATAGCGTAACGTTCGGCATGACACACAAGAACCCGGCCGAAAGTTCATACCCGAGCCAACTGCAGAAGATGCTCGGAGACGGATACGAAGTACGCAACTTCGGACATTCGGGAGCAACGCTCCTGAGCAAGGGACACCGTCCTTACATAAACCTACCGGAATACAAGGCTGCACTTGATTTCGCTCCCGACATTGCAATCATACATTTGGGACTCAACGACACCGACCCACGCAACTGGCCGAACTACAGGGATGAGTTCTACAGCGACTACACCGCCATAATGGACACTCTGTGCGATATAAACCCGAAGGTAGAGATTTACGTTTGCCGCATGTCGCCGATATTCCACTGGCACCGCCGTTTCAAGAGCGGGACACGTGATTGGTATTGGCAAATTCAGGAGGAGATTACACAAATCGCAAAATACAAAAATGTAGAACTCATAGATTTCAGCCGTCACCTTTACAACCGCCCAGACTTGATGCCTGATGCACTGCACCCCAACGAAGAGGGAGCTACGATTCTGGCCAAACAGGTTTATTCAGCCATCACTAACGACTTCGGCGGCCTGTCACTACCGGCCATATACAGCGACAACATGGTAATCCAACGCGACAAACCTTTTATTGTCAACGGTACGGCTAATGCCGGCGAGAAGGTAACCGCAAAGATTGGAAAACAGAAAAAAAAGGCGACTACAAATGATGACGGAACATGGAGTATAATCTTTGAACCGATGAAAGCTGACGGCAAGAGCCTAACAATGACCATAGAAAGCGGAAAAGAGAAGATAACATACAAGAACATTGCTGTAGGTGAAGTTTGGTTGTGCTCGGGACAGTCCAACATGGCATTTATGGTAAAGGAGTCGTCGCACATTGAACAGAGCCTTACCAATGTAAAGGGCAAGGATATCCGCATCTATGACATGAAACCACGTGTGCTCACCAACAACATCGAGTGGGATTCCATTGACCTTGCAAAACTGAACAGCCACGACTACTACCTGCCGACAAGCTGGCAGATGCAGAACGAACAGAACGTAAACAACTTTTCGGCTGTAGCATACCACTTCGGTGCCATGCTTGCCGACTCGCTTGGAGTACCGGTAGGACTTATATGCAACGCTGTTGGCGGAGCCCCTGCCGAGGCCTACATAGACCGTAAGACCCTGGAATTTCACCCTGTATTGGTTGACATACTCTATAACTGGAAAGAGAACGACATGATACAGGACTGGTGCCGTGGACGTGCCAAGAAGAACATCGCAAAAAGCAGCGTAAAGTTACAGCGTCACCCCTATGAGCCATGCTACCTCTATGAGAACGGCATTATGCCGATAGCGCACTACCCCATCAAAGGAGCTATCTGGTACCAGGGCGAGTCGAATGCACATAATGTTGAACTACACGAGATTATATTCCCGACCCTCATCGACAGTTGGCGCAGAACATGGAACGATGCCGAGATGCCCTTCTACTTTGTACAGCTCTCGAGCATCAACCGCCCATCGTGGCCACACTTCCGTGACTCACAGCGTCGCTTGGCTGCCGAAATCACGAATTGTGATTTTGCAGTATCGAGCGACAAGGGACACCCAAGCGATGTTCATCCCAAGGAAAAGGCTCCCGTTGGCGAACGACTTGCACGCCTTGCACTGAACCAGACATATGGTATGCAACATGTAGCGATGCATGGCCCCACAATAGAATGCGCCACTCAAAAAGGTAAAAAGATTGTTCTTGAATTCAGCAATGCCCGAGACATCACGACAAGCGACAGCCAACCTTTGCGCGGGCTTGAAGTGTCGGGCCCTGCCGGTCCATTCATACCAGTAAAGGATGAGCAGATAACTATAGACGGCAACAGGATTATAATTAAAGCTGATGACGTTTACCGTGTAAGATATGCTTGGAAGCCCTACACCGATGCAAACCTTGTCAACGAAGCAGGGCTCCCGGCAAGCACGTTTGAAATTGAGGTGAAAACGGAAAACGGCAAACGGTAAACTGCGAGTAAGCGAGCGCAACGCAAATTTACTTGCAAGTTGCATGAGCAGGTTCAAGCACGCGCAGTGTGGTTAAATGCGAAGTGTCATATTAGTTTTTGACAATGCGCATATATTCAAATGACAAAGACGAAGGCGCGCCTTCGTCTTTGTCATAATGTTATAGAAAAAGTTATAAAACCTTTCAGTTTTCAGTTTTCAGTTTTCCGTTTTCACCTTATTTAATTACCCCAAGTTCCTTGCCCACCTTTATGAAGGCTGCAATTGCCTTGTCAAGATGCTCCTGTTCATGTGCCGCAGAGAGCTGCACACGGATACGTGCCTCGCCCTTAGGTACAACAGGATAATAGAAACCGGTCACGAAGATTCCCTCCTGAGCCATCTTCTGTGCGAACACCTGCGACAACGGAGCGTCATAGAGCATTACCGCACATATTGCCGACTGAGTAGGTTTAATATCGAAACCTGCGGCAAGCATCTTATCGCGGAAATAGTTCACGTTGTTCTGCAGTTTGGTGTGGAGTTCATCACTCTCGGCAAGCATCTTGAACACTTCGATTGATGCACCCACCACTGAAGGCGGAAGAGAATTCGAGAAGAGGTAAGGACGTGAACGCTGACGCAACATATCGATTATTTCTTTGCGACCTGTGGTGAAACCGCCCACTGCACCGCCAAAGGCCTTACCCAATGTACCTGTAAAGATATCGATGCGTCCATAGCAACCGAATTGCTCGGCAACACCATGACCGGTAGGGCCTACCACACCGGCCGAGTGCGATTCATCGACCATTACAAGCGCGTCGTACTTTTCGGCAAGGTCACAAATTTTGTCCATCGGAGCAACATTTCCGTCCATAGAGAACACACCGTCAGTCACGATTATACGGTAACGTTGCGCCTGTGCCTCTTGCAGACAACGCTCCAAGTCGGCCATATCAGCATTCGCATAACGGTAACGCTGCGCTTTGCAAAGACGAACACCGTCGATGATAGAAGCATGGTTCAAAGAGTCGGAGATAATGGCATCCTCAGCCGTAAACAAAGGTTCGAAGAGACCGCCGTTGGCATCAAAGCATGCTGCATAGAGTATCGTATCCTCGGTCTTGAAGTAATCGGCAATAGCCTTCTCAAGAACCTTGTGGTAGTCCTGCGTACCGCAGATGAAGCGGACTGATGACATACCGTAGCCACGCTCCTCCATTGCCTCCTGGGCAGCCTTCATCAGGCGCGCATTGTTAGAAAGTCCAAGATAGTTGTTCGCACAGAAGTTCAAGGCCTTTGAGCCGTCCTCGAGGGTAATTTCTGCGAACTGCTGCGATGCGATGTTGCGTTCTCTCTTGTACAAACCGGCCTCGTCTATCGCAACCAGTTCGTTCTGCAAATGTTGTTGGAATTTACCGTACATACTATGTGTATTTATAATTGAATCTATGATATTCAAACATCATATCTATTTACAAATGTACCCATTTATTGAATAATATCAATAAGGTAATAGAAAATATTATAAAATTTAACGCAAAAAAACATATCGTAAGAACGCGTATTACAAAAATACTTGTAACTTTGAAAAGCGAACACACGCGCAAAAAAAATAGAAACTAAAAAAACAAACATATACAGCTTATGAAGAACGTACTTGTAATAGGTTCTACAGGACAAATTGGTTCTGAACTTACCATGAAACTCCGCAAACTGATACCGGAAGGCAATATCGTTGCAGGTTATATTCCAGGTGCAGAACCGAAAGGCATACTGCTTGAAAGCGGACCTGCCGAAGAGGCAAACGTAAAAAATGCCCAGCAGCTCGCTGACATTGTAGAGAAATACGACATTGACACCATATACAACCTTGCCGCTTTACTGTCCGCAGTAGCAGAGGCCAAGCCGTTGCTCGCATGGGACATTCAGATGAACGGACTCATCAACATCCTTGAGATTGCACGCGAAAAGAACTGCGCTGTGTTCACACCAAGCTCAATCGGTTCGTTCGGCCCGAACACTCCTGCCGACAACACTCCTCAGGACACGATACAGCGCCCACGCACAATGTACGGTGTTACAAAGGTAGCGACTGAACTTCTCAGCGACTACTATTACATAAAATATGGAGTTGACACACGTTCCGTACGATTCCCGGGCCTAATTTCAAATGTCACACTCCCCGGTGGAGGAACTACGGACTACGCTGTGGAAATCTACTACGCAGCTGTCAAGGGTGAGGATTTCGCATGTCCTATCCAAGCAGGGACATTCATGGACATGATGTACATGCCCGACGCGCTGAACGCGGCAGTTGATATAATGAATGCCGACCCGTCAAGGCTTATCCACCGCAACGGTTTCAATGTGGCGTCAATGAGTTTCGACCCGGAAATAATAAAGGCATCGATACAGAAATACATTCCAGACTTCAAGATGCACTACGAATTTGACCCCGTACGTCAGGCCATTGCCGATTCATGGCCCAACAAGCTTGATGACAGCTGCGCACGTGCAGAGTGGGACTGGAAGCCGACTTACGACCTCGACAGCATGACACAGGACATGATAAAGACTCTGCGCGAAAGATTCGGAAAGTAAATTCCATATCATTCAAAGCCAAAGGACAACCCAAAACAAACAGGGTTGTCCTTTTTGTTGATAGGTTTAATAAAGCAAGACCATGCATGCTGTCATCCTAGCAGAGCTTGCCTGCAAACGACGAAGGATCTAATAACAGCGTAATACATCGATTCTTCGCTTCGCTCAGAATGACAAAACTTTAAGTTTTGTTATCGGCGAGTTCATTAGCGGTTGGTCGCACGAAGCATGGATGAAAATAATGCCGTGCGGGTCGCTAAGAAATGAACGAGCCAATGACATTGCAAATATAGAATGACACGGTACGCGTGTGACAGCAAGACTCTGCATGCTGCGCACAACACAAAAACCGCACCCTTTACAGGATGCGGCAATAATCATATCACTTTGAGAGTTCCAGCATTCTCACTATCGGTTCTTTGGCCTTCACACGCAGTTCCTCATCAAGTTCCACAATGGGCCATTCGTATTTAAGAGTGTTGTAAAGTTTCTCCAAAGTGTTGAGACGCATATACCCACATTCGTTGCAAGCACACGGCCCCGTAGAAGGAGGCACCGGTATGAATCTCTTTCCCGGACAACGTTTCTGCATCTCGTGAAGTATTCCGCTCTCGGTTGCCACAATGAATTCTTTTGCTTCGCTTTTTTCGGCATACGAAAGAATTGCCGCAGTAGAACCCACAAAATCGGCCAGAGCAAGCACTCCGCTCTTGCACTCGGGATGCGCAAGCACCTTCGCGCCGGGATACTGGCTCTTGAACTCTACAATCTTCTCAATAGAGAACTGCTCATGCACATGACACCCGCCGTTCCACAACAGCATCTTGCGGTTCGTCACGGCATTGAGATAGCCGCCCAGATTCTTGTCGGGAGCAAATATAATCTTCTCATCCTTGGGAAAACTCTCCACAATGGCACGCGCGTTGGTCGATGTAACCACAATATCAGTGAGCGCCTTCACCGCCGCCGACGTGTTCACATAGGCCACCACCTTGTGGTCGGGGTGCTGCGCCTTGAACTTGGCAAGTTCCTCGGCCGGGCAACTCTCAGCAAGCGAACAACCGGCATTCAGGTCCGGTATAAGCACCTTCTTTTCGGGTGAAAGGATTTTATTCGTCTCGGCCATAAAATGCACACCGCACATCACCAGTATATCTGCTGTAGTCTTCTCTGCTATCTGCGCCAGAGCAAGACTGTCACCAACGAAATCGGCAACGTCCTGCACCGTACCGTCTGTATAATAGTGCGCAAGTACCACGGCATTCTTCTCCTCACAAAGACGGCGTATCTCCGCCTTCAGGTCAACACCGGCAGAAACAGCCTCATCGATGTAACCTTTCTCAATCCATTCCTCTTTAATCATATCCATTTAATTTATGAACACTGCGCGAAGATAAGAAAAAAGCATTATTTATAAAGCAAAAAAAGGTTTTTTTGCAGACTGTGGGCATAACGCACGGTTCCGTTCAGAATTTCATTGAAAAATAGATACCGCAGTTGCCCTCATGGTTCACGGTGGGGGCAAGCACCACATCGTGCTCCTTCGCAAAAGATGTCGTGAACAGGAAACCGCTGCCGACACCTATTGCAGCACCGGCAAGCACATCCCAAATGTCGTGCCGTTTTGAATATATACGCCCCCATGCGACATAGCCGCTCACAAGATATGCAGGCACACCCCATTTCCATCCGTAACGTTTCTGCAGGAAGGTTGCACCGGCGAAAGAGAACCCGGTATGGTTCGACGGGAAGGAATGGAAATCACTGCCGTCGGGGCGCTCCTTCTTTACTGTATATTTAAGTGCGTAACTGACAGCTACAGAGGTTGCCAAAGCCTCGCCCAACTGCAGAAGCCCTTTATAATCGCCCTCGAACAAAGCGACGCCGACGCCCACGGCTGCCGGCGCGAACATGGCAATGTCCGTCGATGTCTCTACAGCCTCACGTGACTGCCCTCTCCCTGCATACGGGAATGACAGCAGCATGACGGCAATTAACAATACACGTACCATATATTTTATTTTAAACAGAATGAACACATCACTTAAACAAACTATTTTCCATCCTCTTTTTCCCTGCACCGCAGTTCAACGAAGATAGCAAACGGCAACAGCACTGCCACAGCGACAATGGCTGATATGTACCGGGCACAAGAGGGGAAGAACAAATTGAGGAGCAGCATCAGCGAGACTATCAGCATCATGAGCGCAAGAAGCGGACGCGTGCGTTCCTTATTGTATTTCTTGGCTACGAAGACCGGCTTACGGTCTTTGAATTTCAGTTTGTAATTCACCAGCATCCAGTCAGCCTTGCCGAAGTATATCACTACAGCCAACAGCACAAAGGCAAGCGACAACAAAATAAGCAACAGACGTTCCATAGATTCAATCAAGGTTTAGCGGCATCGTCATTATTGCCGATGCGCCCAGCTTTGCGCAGGGCATCAGTGATTATATATTCCAGCTGACCGTTGACACTGCGAAACTCGTCGGCAGCCCATTTCTCGAGTGCCGACATGGTTTCGCAGTTCATACGAAGCACAAAAGATTTCTTCTCTTTTGCCATAAAGGTGCATTACTGGTAAAGGGTTCCGGTATTCACGACAGGAGTCGCTGCCCTATCGCTTGTAAGCACCACCATAAGATTGCTTACCATTGCTGCCTTTTTTTCCTCGTCCAGGTCGATTATCTCCTTTTCGGAGAGCTGCTCGAGTGCCATCTGCACCATTCCCACAGCACCTTCGACTATCTTGTGGCGTGCGGCTACCATCGCCGTAGCCTGCTGACGCTGCAGCATGGCACCTGCAATCTCAGGAGCATAGGCAAGATAACTGATGCGGGCCTCCATAACCTCTATTCCGGCAATCGCGAGCCTTTCGGATAGAGACTTCTCGAGCAGGTCATTGACCTCTTCACCGCCATTGCGCAGGGTGATGCTTGCGTCCTCGTCCTCCAGATTGTCATAAGGATAAGAGCCGGCAAGGTTACGTATGGCCGCCTCACTCTGGATATCCACGAAACGGGAATAGTCATCAACCTCGAACGATGCCTTGAACGTATCCTTGACTCTCCACACAAGCACCACGCCTATCATTATGGGGTTACCCATAAGGTCGTTCACCTTGATTGGGTCGCCATTGATGTTACGGGCACGCAAAGAGACCTTTCTCTTTGTCATGAAAGGATTCATATAGTAGAAGCCGTTCTCTACAACCGTACCTACATATTTTCCGAAGAAGGTCATCACTGTACTCTCATTCGGATTAACTATAAACAGTCCGCACATGAGCACAAGACTGGTCACCGGAACCAGGAACAAAACACCCCACGCATCATGCGCGCCATTGGCCAGCAATGCGGCAGGAACGGCGATACCGGCCACCAGACCCACCAACGTCAAAAAAAGCATTATCCACCCATTTGCAGGACGTATAAACTTCTCGTTACCTTTGACTCCGTCATTTCTCTTTACAGCATCCATAGTCATATATTTTTACGTTAAACTATTTTGATATCATTTTGATATCGCAAATATATACAATGTTACCTTATTTTCAAAATCCCTGATGCAAAATATCACAAAAGAGGTCAAAATCCCCTTTTTATTTCTATCTTCGCATGGTTTATATAAAAGAAGAGTATGGAGATTCTCAACTACATATCAGGGATTCTTGACAGCATCACCTTCCTTAAGGTGATTGACTTCATAGGAACATTCGCATTCGCCATAAGCGGCATACGCCTTGCCTCGGCAAAAAGGTTCGACTGGTTCGGCGCGTATGTCGTGGGCGCGGCTACAGCAATCGGTGGAGGTACACTGCGTGACATGATGCTCGACGTCCCCGTATTCTGGATGCACGACGGTATATACCTTGTGTGTACAGGACTCGCATTGCTGTGGGTAATAATATTCAGACGGAATCTTGTGCACATGCACAATACCTTTTTTATTTTTGACGCCATCGGACTCGCGCTCTTCACTATCGTAGGAATACAGAAGACGCTTGACTGCGGAATGCCCATCTGGGTCGCCACAGTAATGGGAACCATGACTGGTGCAGCAGGAGGAGTAATACGAGACGTACTCATCAACGAGGAACCGTTGATATTCAGAAAAGAGATTTATGCTATGGCATGTGTAGTAGGAGGAATCGTATTCGGCATAAGCGACTGGATGCACGCCCCCGAAGAACTGACCCTGACACTATGCGGAGCGTCCGTGTTCATGACTCGAGTACTTGCGGTAAAATACAGCATCTGCCTACCTACCCTGAAAGCCGAGAATGACCCTGAAGATTGATATCGCATACGCGCACTTCATTTATTAAAAACGTTGAATATATTTGCTGGACACAAACAGTATATAACTTTTAAACATAACCATATGAAGAAATTTACTCTATCACTCCTAATGTTATTGCTTTGCATCCCATTGGCAATCAAAGCCGACAACGAAATCAACTTGACACCGGCACCTATGAAGATGACCAAAGGAACGGGAGAGTTGACAATTCCTCAAAACTTTACCATTGCTACAGGCGAGATTGGCGAAGAGAATGCCGCCGAAGCACAAAAATTCGCAACACTCTTTACCCATGTTACCGGTTACACGGTCAATGTAAAAAAAGAGAGTGCCGATGCACTTGTCACAATGGCAATGTACAGCGGCAACGAAGAGTTGGGTCTCGAAGGCTACACACTTGACATCACTGCCAACGGCATTGCAATCACTGCAAACAGCCCAAACGGTTTCTACTATGCTTTCCAAAGTATAAAGAAGATGTTGCCTGCAAATGTAATGGCAGAGGTAAAGGATGAGAATATCACTGAATATACGTTGCCGGTAGTGAACATTGTGGATGCTCCACGATTCGAATACCGTGGTTTCATGCTCGACGTAAGCCGCCACTTCTTTGAGCTTGATGAAATCAAGCGCATTATAGACGTCATGTCATACTACAAGATGAACCGCTTCCACTGGCACCTTACCGACGACCAGGGATGGCGCTTCGAGGTGAAAAAATATCCACGCCTTACAACAGTTGGTGCCACACGCAGCAACAACTGGATTACCGACCGCTACTATGGAGGCTACTACACAGGCGAGCCTTATGGACCCTATTTCTACACCCAGGAGCAGTGCCGCGAGATTGTCGCATACGCTGCCGAACGTCACATCGAGGTTGTGCCCGAGGTGGAGTTTCCAGGCCACTCGTGTGCCGTGAACGCTGCATACCCCGAGCTCAGCTGCAACCCCAATGCCGGACACAGCGTGCAGATTAGTGGAGGTATCTTCAGTGACGTGCTCAACGTTGCAAGCCCACTGGTACTGCAGTTTGCAAAGGACGTGCTCGATGAGGTAATTGAGGTATTCCCATACAACGAGATACATATCGGTGGCGACGAGACACCCACAAACGCATGGCAGAACAATGCCGAATGCCAAGCAATGATGCAGGAACTTGGACTCACAAACGTGCGCCAACTGCAATCGCACTTCGTGCGCAAGTTGTCTGACTACGTTACATCTAAAGAGGGCGACAAAAAACGCACTGTGATAATGTGGAACGAGAGTCTCACAGCCGGTGGTACCGATGAAGAACTTATCGTGGGCACTGGCGGCACAATGATGTGCTGGGAGATTGGCAATGCACAGCCATGTGCACTCAAAGCCGCGAAATACGGTATGAAATCAATCATTACCACACAGGTTCCATACTACATCAACCGCCGCCAGAGCACAGATGCCGACGAGCCAAAGGTAGCCGGCTACGGAACAGACAACGTAAAGGCGGTATATGACTACGCTCCCATACCTGCAAGCGTACCGGCAAACCTACACAAATACTATGTCGGTGTACAGGGAACATTCTGGACCGAACACGTACAGGACAATGACCTGCTTGAGTATCTTGCACTGCCAAGATTGACAGCTATAGCAGAAACCGGATGGACACCGGAATCAAAGAAGAACTTTACCGATTTTCAGCAGCGCATCACTAAGGATACACTGTTGCTCAACTACAACAACTACGACTATGGCCGCCACTACATACTCAGCGCCAATGCCGGCAACGATGACAAGGTGATGCCAAAGGTTTCTACCGATGAGGAGAAGACATGGTACCGCATTGTCACAACGGCTACCGATGCACGCGCAGGACGTTGCATACAGATGTTGCGCGAGGGCATGAACATTGCCGACAAGACCGGCACTGCGCCTGCAGGCCGCCTGTGGAACAGCGAGGTTATTGAGGATGAGAACAACGCGGGATATGACTACCAGCTTTGGGCATTCATGCAGGACCCTGCCAACCCACAGCGCTGGGCTCTGGTGAACAAGGCAAAGCCAAACGGCTCTGTAAAGGGCACACCAACAGCCGAGAACAACACAGGCCGTTGGGACTACGACGAGAGCAAACGTCACTATGACTTCATCCTTGGCGACAAGGCCTATTCAAAGAACAACAACGGCAACTACAACTACAGCATACGCAGCCAGAAGGTATCGAACGGCAACATGTGCCTCAACTATGCAGGCCCCGGCCAGAACCACTCAATCAACCTGTGGAGCGACCCGGCCGACGGCAACGGCGGTATCTGGGAGTTCCGTCCATTGGTGAACGAAGAGCCAAACATTGACATTGAATACCCCGCCGAAGGGACTTATTACCGTATTGTCAATAACACCAAGCGTTTCAACGGCTGGACTATGTATGACAATGGCGGCAATAACGTAACAGCCGCGCAACAGCAGTATGGCGCCGACGTATGGGTACTCACAGACTGTGCTACAACCGCTGCCGGACAGACATTCAAGTTGCAGAACGCCACAACAGGTCGCTACATAAGCAGTACTACAGCCCCAATAGCACTGGGCGAGAATGGTGTAACACTCACCAACGTATATAACACAAGGAGTGGCGACTTCAGCATCATGGCAGGAGAGGAGGCCCTGCGTCCTATATCTGAACTTGTTGCCACCAACCCTAACACACTTGGCAAGGGTGGCATCTATCCACAGGGAACAGGTTGGGTATTTGAGAAGGCTTGCATCATAGCCTACACATGCAAAGATCAGGACGGCAACCTCATTGGCGATGCTGTACAGTCAGTAGCTGCAGGCAGCACCGTAACAGCCACAGCACCTGCGTTCACAAACTACGAGGTTGTGAAGTACGACGACAGCGAAAGCGCACCCGTCTTCGAGAACATCAGCGAGAACAAGAGCCTGACTGTAACATACAAGCGAGTATCGAACAGCGTTACATACCGTTGCGTAACCCCCGACGGCTACCTCATCAAGGAGGTGACAGTGCCTTGCGCCATTGGCCAGGCACACACCGTTGCAGCCCCTGCTGTGGAGTTCTTCAATTTCAAGAGCCTTGATTGGGATGGCGAGGAGAGCTTCATCCCCACAGGCGACACAATGATTGAGGCCATCTACACCACCGAGGGCATTATGGGTGCGACCGGCATTGGCGAAGTTGTAACAAAGCTTGAAAACGGTGCATCATACCTTATATATAATGCAAAGAACGAGACTGCGCGCAGCGGTTTCTTGAGCGTAACAAATGTCGGCGACGGCATAACAACTACCAACGACATCAGCGATGCTAATCCGGGCTTCATCTGGAACCTTGACGGCGAGGGCAATACATTCACCGTTGTAAATAACTATGGCGTTTACATTCCACAGCTGTTGCGTGGTTCGTTGGTAACCGGCGGCAGCACCCCCGAGCGCTTTAGATTCACCCTCAACAGCGACGGCTCGACCTGGAGCGTAAAGGGCACAAGCAACAGCTACTACTGGAACGGAAATGCCAACAACACCTTTACAGGCTGGGATGACGGTCACCCATTCATCATCTACACATACAAACCACACCCCTACTTTGCTGTGACATACAAGTGCGTAGATGAGAATGGCAACGAACTTGGAAGCGACACACGCTACGTTAAGGGAGGCGACATGTTTACAATGCTCACCCCAATATTCGAAGGCTACACACTCAAGGAGAGCGATGCTGTATATGAAGAACTGGCATACGTGAGCAAGAACCTTGAAATAACCCTCACCTACAGTAATGCCGAGACTGGCATCGGTGAGGTGAAAGGGGAAAACGTAAAGGTGAAAGGTATATACGACCTTCAGGGCCGAAAGATTAAGAACCCAACCAAGGGCATCTACATCATCGATGGCAAAAAGGTATTTATAAAGTAACTTATTTTGGGCGGGCACAAGCCCGCCCAAAAAACGCAAAAAAAAGATACCGCCGTTTTTCCAACTCCTACCCCCTTCGGGTACTCCCTCTTCGAAGAGGGAGAGTTTTAATCGCGACGAACAACTGCCCCTCTTTGTGAAAGAGGGGCGAGCGCAGCGGAGGGAGTTCGAGCACACCACTGTAGGGACACGGCACGCCATGTCCGCCACCAAAAACAGCAAAACAACTGCCCCTCTTTGCGAAAGAGGGGCGAGCGTAGCGGAGGGAGTTCGAGCACACCACTAGTAGGGACACGGCGGCCGTGTCCGCCAAAAAAAACAACCTTTTAGACCTTTAGGCCTTTAGGCCTTAATTTTAAAAACCATGAAAACAATAACATACCAGACACGCGGTACATGTTCGCGATTCATTGAAGTGACAGGCGACAACGGCATTGTCATCGATGTAAAATTCTTCGGCGGTTGCGACGGCAACCTGCAGGGCATAAGCAGCCTTGTCAAGGGAATGAAGTATGAGGATGTCATAGCACGCCTGAAAGGAATCAGCTGCAATGGCAAGCCCACATCGTGCCCCGACCAGCTATGCCGCGCAATAGAGCAACTGATGAGCGAGGAGTAAAGCCCCACCCTAACCCTCCCTATAGGGAGTGAACTTAGGCGGCACAAGTTTTCAGTTTTCACATTTCAGTTTTCAGTTTATAAAAACTATGGCAAAGATAAAGAACCCTGAATACAAGCTTAAAAACGAAGCATTCATGCAGGCCCTTCGCGACGGCGAAGAGGAACTTTTTGAAATTTCTCAAGGCGTACTTGTAAAAATATTGAAAAGCGGCGAAGGCGACCGCTGTCCGCGACAAGGCAACGTAGTAACTGTAAACTACAAAGGAAGCCTCATCAACGGCAAGGTATTCGACAGCAGCTACGACCGAGGATACCCCGAAGCGTTCCGTCTGAGCGACCTCATCGTGGGATGGCAGATAGCCCTCACACAGATGCACATCGGCGACCACTGGATGGTATATATTCCGCATGATGTCGGCTATGGAAGCCGCGCAAACGGGAATATCCCGGCATACTCTACCCTTATATTCGAAATGGAACTGGTAGCCATAATGTAAATGCGTACAAAATAGCATGAACGCGCAAAAACGATGAAACCACTGACCTTACACTACAAGGAGCTGTTCCGATTGGGACTGCCTATCATAATAGGACAGATAGGCATAATATTCGTATCGTTCGCCGACACCATAATGGTGGGACAGTACGGGACTGACGACCTTGGTGCAGCCGGTTTCGTGAACAACCTGTTCAATCTCGCAATAATATTCGCCACGGGCTTCTCATATGGATTCACCCCTATTGTCGGCAAACTTTACGGCGGAGGGAAGCACCACCGTATAGGCAGCGCACTGAAGAATGCATTGTTCGCGAACATGTCGATAGCACTGTTGCTTGTAGCTGCAATGGGTGCTGTTTATCTGAACATAGACAAGATGGGGCAACCCGAAGAGCTGCTGCCGATAATGCGCCCCTACTTTCTCGTATTGCTGCTGACAATGCCGTTCATAACGCTGTTCAACGCATTCAAACAGCTTGCAGACGGCATAACGGACACAAAGACTCCCATGTGGATAATGATATGCGGCAATATCATGAACATAATCGGCAACTACATTCTGATATACGGCAAATTCGGGATGCCGGAACTGGGATTGCTCGGCGCAGGAATAGCAACTCTACTGTCACGTATGGCAATGCTCGCAGCAATGCTCCTTGTTTTCTTCAGAAGCAGCCGTTACCGCATATACACCCACGGATTCAGGCAAAGCCGCATAAACTCAAAGGAATTGAAAGAGATAAACAGGCTCGGATTGCCTGTAGCGGCACAGATGGGTATGGAGACGGCATCGTTCAGCCTTGCGACCATAATGGTGGGTTGGCTCGGCACAACCGCGCTTGCCGCACACCAGATAATGTGTACTGTGGGACAACTCGGATTCATGCTCTACTACGGCATGGCAGCAGCTGTGGCAATAAAGACAAGCAACTACAACGGAGCCGGTGACAGGGAGAACATAAAACGCTCGGCAAGCGCAGGATTCCATCTGATTCTCATAATGGCGGTGATGGCATCGGCAACCATATTTATTCTGCGCAACGTAATCGGTACTATATTCACGGAGAATGCCGAGGTTGTGGTTCTTGTATCGCAGCTTGCGTTACCGTTCATTCTTTACCAGTTCGGAGACGGACTGCAATGCAACTATTCGAACGCCCTGCGAGGAATTGCCGACGTAAAGCCAGTGATGCTATATGCCTTCATTGCCTACTTCGTAATATCCCTGCCCGTAGGTTACCTGTTAGGTTTTGTCCTTGACTGGGGGCTGGCTGGAGTGTGGATGTCTTTCCCGTTCGGACTGACAAGTGCTGGGGTAATGTTCTACTTCAGGTTCAAGAGCAGAGTAACGCTTGAAAGAGCGTGAAGGATGTTGCGCAGTTCGGCAAAAAAGAGTACTTTCGCAGAAATTATCCAAGAAGTTATTTAAAATTATATCACTTATAAATATTACGACAATGTCTTGGGAATGTAAGAAATGTTTCCACATCAACAAGGATGAGGTGGATATATGCGAGAAATGCAATTGGAACCCCTACGAAGGCTGCACCGTAGAACACACCTGTACAGAACCGCGTAAAACGGCAAAAGAGAGCAACGGTGCCGAAGAGACACTGAATGCAATATCCGTACTGCTCCTTATAACAGGAATAGCAACGACAATCATAGTATTCTTCAATTGCTGTTTCATAGAAACAATGGACTACGAATACCGTTTAGGATATTACGAAAAAATTGCTGAAAAGGAATTCAATGCAGGCGGACTCATACCGACTTTGATAACGTTTATTTCAACATTGGCAACATGGGCGACCATGAGGGTTTTCGTAAATATCTCAATGACATTGAAAAAGATAAACAACAAACTTGACAGGGAAATAGAACAATGAATGATTATACAAAAGTAAGCTTCAAGGTCACACCCAACGAGGAGGTTGCGACCGACATACTTGCGGCACTGCTTGCCGAAGTGGGATTCGAAAGTTTTGTACCTACAGAAGAGGGAGTAGAAGCATATGTTCCGCAGGCATTGTACGATGCCGATGCGATTTCCTCAGTGGTGGAGACATTCCCGTTGGAAGGATTCGGGATAACATACGGAAGCGAATTCATAGAGGGAGAAGACTGGAACGCCGAGTGGGAGAAGAATTATTTCCAGCCAATCGTACTCGGCGATGAGTGCGTAATCCACAGCACATTCCACAAGGATATTCCGGCAGCGCGCTACGACATCCTAATAGACCCCAAAATGGCATTCGGAACAGGATATCACCAGACAACCTGCCATATGCTCCGCGCCATACTTGCCAGCGACATGAACGGAAAAAGTGTGCTCGACATGGGATGCGGCACAGCACTTCTGGCAATTCTCGCACGAAAACACGGCGCAACGGAGGTCGTTGCGATAGACATTGACGAATTCGCATACGAAAACGCAAAGGAGAATGTGGTACTGAACGGCACGCCTGACATAGAAGTACGCTTGGGAGGTGCAGAGGCTATAAAGAAGGAGGACTGTTTCGATTTTGTCATTGCCAACATCAACCGCAACATACTCCTCATGGACATGGTGAACTATGTGCATTGCATGCACGCAGGCTCACAGATATTCATCAGCGGATTCTACACCGACGACATGGACATCCTGAAGGAAGAGGCCGCAAAGCATGGTCTCAGGTTCCTCGACTATGCCGAGGATAACCGCTGGGCAATGATGCGGTTCGTAAAGGGATAAAACCGCGGTTTTATCGGTAGTTCATTCGCGGCAGGTCAAGCGCAGCACCGGCGAGCCCCTCCTCTTGAATAATAGAGAAGGAATAAAACAGGAAACAGAACTAACACATGAACAGCATATTCATCGTAATACCCATACTTGTTGTGCTCATGTTCCTTCTTGGAACCGAGCTTGACCGCAAGGCATTCATTGGAGTGGTCAAAGCACCATTAGCAGTGCTGGCAGGATTGGCTGGACAGATTTTGCTGTTGCCGGCCATTGCATTCGCCATCGGTTGGGCACTTGACCTGCCGGCCGTATATTTCATGGGCCTTGTACTTGTCGCATGCTGCCCGGGAGGCAGTTCTTCAAATGTCTTCTCCATGCTTGCAAAAGGCAATGTTGCACTTTCGGTAACACTCACCGCACTAAGCAGCATCATAACACTGTTCACCCTACCTGCGATAATGGCATTCACGGCCCGGTTCGTGTCAATAAACAGCGGAGAGACAATAGTACTGCCTGTCGGCAAACTTATAGTCCAGAATATCGTACTGCTTTTCGTACCGATACTTTTGGGAGTTGCGCTAAGGAAGGTAAGCCCTGAAAACGCGAAAAAAGTCAACAAGGCACTTGGAAAGATTGCATTTCCGGCACTAATGACATTGGCATTGGTATTCTTCCTGCAATACACGAACGAAATATACGAAAACATCGCGATACTCGGCACATCCACAGCCCTTCTTATCCTGCTTGCGATGGGCGGCAGTTCGCTATTATCACGCACGGCTGGCAACGATGCTGCAACGAGGCGAACTATTGTCATTGAAGTAGCCATGCAGAATGCAGCACAAGCTATAGCGATTGCATCGTCACCATTCATATTCAACAGTGGAGAGATGGCACTGCCGGCAATAATTTACGCATTGCTCATGAATGTAATACTGCTGACTTATGTCTATCTCATAAGAAGAAAGAGCGGCAAGTGACATTACAAGCAACCGCAGTCGCCACCTTGTTCACATGCCGACACGAAATAAAAAGCGCAAGTCGGGCAACAAAACACACGTTCCGTACATTAATATAATAAAAAAAGAGATGGAACAGAACGTCATTTACACTATATGCGGCTACGTAGCAAGCCTTGGGCTTATATTGGGATTCCTGCCGCAGGCAATTACCACAATACGCACGCGCAACACCGAAGGGATTTCGGTTCCGGCATTCCTGTTGATGGGGATAGGAGCTTTCGCATTTGTGTTGCAGGGACTGGTACACCAGCCCAACGTCATATGGTCCATGGTGATAACGAATGCGGTCACATGTACATGCAGTATAATTGTGTTTGCAATAAAGATACATAACGACAGCATAAGCAGGAAACCGCGGAAACAAAAAGGTCGAGAACAGCCATAGAATACAACGTCGAGCGAAAGCGAGAGTTATTTATGTCCCCGGACTTTGCCACTTCCCGACCCTAAGCCGGAGCATGACAATACAAAACAAACAAAGCCGAGTGAAAACTCGGCTTTGTTTATGTAGTTGCAAAAGCAATTACTTCTTCTTTCCGTTGTACTCGTCAGAAACGGTCAACTTAGCACGTCCCTTAGCGCGACGAGCTGCCAATACGCGGCGGCCATTCTTTGTAGCCATTCTCTCACGGAAACCGTGCTTGTTCTTTCTCTTTCTGTTAGAGGGTTGGAATGTTCTTTTCATCGTCTTATATTTTTATATGTTTTTAGTCAAATACGTAGTTTTGCCATTCAGCTTGCAAAATTACTCTTTTTTTTTAGAATGGCAAAGTTTTGAGGCTTTAATTTATGCCATTTTCGTTTCTTTCCTCTTTTTCGGAGCATAAACAGCGGATTACGGCATTACAAAAACAATTAAGTAAATAAGAACATACCGTTTATCTGTTTTGTTTCGTATATTTGCGGCCGGCACAAGGATTCGCACGCAGAGAAAAAACACCTATCCATGGAACAGGAACAGGCAAAGAGACATACAGGACGAGCCGACTACAGAAGAGTGGCCGCGCTCTTTCTCATATTCCCCATAGCATTCTCCGTTCTTGATGCAGGAGGATGGATTACCGGGAGCGCAGCTTCACTGATACCTGGAGAGGATGAAGTTCAGGAGTTCCGCGCAAGACTCATGAATATCATCATAGGTGCAGGATTGTCGGCAACAGCATACATCATACTATTGAGACACTCCGCAGGCCGGGCCATACGCACGGCAACAGGAATACTGCTTTCATGTGAACTCTACACTCTGGCCTACTATGGATACATGTTCTTAATACCGGAGGGACGTTCAGCCGAATCGGACGCCATAGGAAGCACCATATTGTTGATAAGCACCATAGCATGCTGCTATGCCTGGTCACTGATTCTTTCACACCCGAAGCTTGACAAGAAAGAAAAAGCGGTGATGATATTCATACCGATGCAGTACACAATGAGTTTCGTCGCCTTTTATGCAATGACCTGGCAACGGTATATTCCGCAATTGGAAAACAACGGCACCCTGCTTCTCGACCACACCTTTCTTTACGTGCTATTTGCGATTCTCTGGAACATACTACGGGGTACTGCAATGTGGAAAATGTGCCACTCGGAGCTATACGGAAACTCACATGAGACAACGCCCGGTACAGAAGCTGCATATTCCCCGTTCAACAGATACATGGCCGCGATAGCAATAGCATCGTATCTTGTAATACAGGGACTTGCACTGATATACAGGAATGCTCACCTTTTAATGGAACTTTAATATATGACCCTTACAGAAACGATATTGGCATGGTTCAACACCGTCGAAAAGAGACTGTTCGGCCAGAAGAGCGAAAGCAACCGCTACTTCGCGACCGCCATGCTGCAATTCACATTCTTCGGCGGAGCTGTTTTGGGGAGCAAGGAACTCCTGCATGAAATTGCAGGGGAGAGCCTCGGCATAAACGGCGTATCGCTTGCCGCACTGTGGGCATACATTACAGGGATACTCATATGTGAAAGCATTTGCGTTTCAACGAATACAGAAACTGCAATCATGCGTTCACTGGCAGTCACAATAACAGCACTGACCGTATCGGTTGCCGGATATTTACTGTCCGTAGCCGGGCTGATAATGACAGCAGCCTGGTGCATAATTGCCCAGGCTGCCATAATACGGTATTTCAGACGCCGTTAATACAGAATCATTTGCCTCCAAGGAAACGCATGACCGCACCCATGAGTTTCTCGCGCTGGCTTTCACTGGTCACAGCCTCGAAAGGAATACTTGTGGCTATGACTTTATATTTTCCTTTATATGCTATACCGGCACTCTTACGGTCATCTTCAAAGACAAACGACACGAAGGCATCACCTACAGGAAGAAGTTCGTCGGGACACGGAACCGCATAGCACTTCTCGTTAAGAGCGCGTGAAAACCTCATTTTTGCGCCGGAACCCGTAACCAAATTTCCCGAAAGTTCATCGGCCACACCGTTGAAGTCATAATGCAGCACCTCCTTAATGAATTTATGGTCATCCTTGTTGTCTTTCATATCACTGGCAATATGCGCACCACTCACGAATATACAGCCACCCGACTTGCAATACTTTCGTATTTTCTCCTGCAGTTCCGCCGGGAAAGTCTTGTATGGATGTTTATAGCCTAAATATGAACCGTCGCCGCCCTGTTTTTCCACACCGAGAATAAGGTCAACAAGCCTGAATTTTGTCATATCCACCATGCCGCGCATCACCGACTCAGTACCGCACGATACAAAACTGTAGCCGTTGGCGACAAGAGCTTTGCCGTGTGTATATGGGTAATCAAAAGTGTTGCCGGCAGCGAGCATACCCTCATATTCGCTGCCGCTGACACCGGGGCTGGTGCCTTCGGGAAGCCCTTTGTAGGCAAATTCACGCTGGGCACCGCAATATTCCGGGGTATGCATATATGGAACACCCGGATCGGCAACCAGATCAAAACCGCGGTCCGAAGAATTCGAGAACGCCTTTGGACCGCTCAGGCGATGGAAACCGTTGACGACAAGCACCCGTCCCTTCTCGTTCTTCACAAGCCCCACGGACAACTCTTCGGAAGGAAGGCTCTGGCCGCCATCGTTCAACGCACAGACCTTAAAACTGTAGATATTTCCCTTTTCTATCTTTATATTGCAATATGTCTTGTCAACAACAGTTCCATTGTCATATCCGCCGTCATTAACTCTTGTATAAACCACAAAGCGGTCGGGTTTTGCCGTAGGTTCCTGAGGATCATCGACCGGTACCCAACGCAGCCTTACAGACTTGTCGTCTTCGGAAACAGTCAGCGAGAGTGAACTTACCGGCAAAGGCTGCACGACATACTCTCCGTCATGCACATAGCTCAAATGCTTGAGATATGACTTGTAGAGCGCACGCGCGAACGTAAACTTGAAATCTGGATCGTGACCATATACCATATCATAATAGTTCTCATGCGAGAGCGACTCGATTATGACAGACGGAATATCGGGCATACGGCTTTCGCTATAGTTGCGGTCAAGTATTCCGCGCACACGCCAACGGTCGCCATAACGCACCGTAAGATCCTCCTGAATCTCATTGAGTGCCAACGACATAAAGTCACGCGACATATATCTCGACTTTCCTGAACGGACCTTACCGTCGTTTCTCTTTGTAGTAACTATACCGAGAGAACCATACACCTTGTCCGAACCGAAATAACCAGCATCGGAATGGAAACCCAAAGAGAATTCCAACGGTACCTTGAGACCAACAGTGTCAGGATTATACACAGAACCTCCAGAGAGATAGTTCACGGCATTGGAACGCGCATTAATATCTTCCTTGTAGTCATCCTCGCCCTTATGGCTGGCATATACCTCATACGGGAAACCGCTGAGTTGCATACTGTACCTCGCACCCTCAAGATACCGCGGCAGGCCGCTCTTCTTGCCCGAAGGACCGCGCTTCACATTACCCATTCCTCCACCGAAGCGAACGGCATCGGCAGTGACTACACCATTATGGGCACTCTTGTTCGTCAAAGTCACATTCTGCCCATCACCGGCCCTGAAATGGAATGTCCCCAGATATACCCAAGTGCTGCCACCCATCTGCTGGTTCACCAGAAATGTAGTGCTTCCGCCACTATGGTTGACCGTATAGTGCGCATCGGGAACGGAGTTCTCCAAAGTCTTGTAGGAGACATACACGGCATAATCTCCGTCTGACGGAATATCAGGAGTCCAGACCGCGGATGCCAACTTGCGCTTGCTGCCATCGGAACTCTTCACGGAACGTGCAGTACCCATCGTGAAGGGATTTTCCCCATCGACGTACGTCTCTTTCTTGTGGGCATATCCGCGCTGGAGAGCCTTCCATGAATAACTTTTGGAACCCTTTTCGGAGTATATGGCACCGGCAACCCTCAAATCGTTGTCAACGATGACACAATTCGGTTGCCAGTCACGTTCGCGCGGCATAAAAAGCGTAGCTCCGGCATTCTCCAGCATGGGAGCCAGGAAGGGAACAACAATTGACTGTGTAAAAAGGTCTTCCGTTGTACAATAGAGGGCCGGACGTTGCCACACCCAGGCATCCTTCACATTCTTGTAGTAGCGTCCATGACTCTGCCATAACGCAAGATGACGGCCTGAAAGACCGGAATTTATCTTATAAGGGCGTGACGCGTTAGCAGTCCACGGTTCCCCTTTGTATTCGTCTCTTCCCCAAAGACGAGTTTTGTCAACATTTTTCTTTCGATAAATATTAGGGACACGTTCATCTATGGAAACACCGTTATACATCACCTTGATTTTGTATTTGCGGTATTCACGCGGAAGCATTTTTTTTATATCACTGTATATGGTATCCACCACACCCTGCGTGAACGGTTGCCCGGCAAAGGACTCGTTGCAATAGAGGGTCACCGTTTTGGAATCCTTATCCAGGACAATATTGTTCTTGCGCTTTTCAAGCCCGGGATTATAAACCTCGCTCCTTGAGGATTTGTATTTCTTGAAATAGCGTGATATGTCGTCAGCTGTGCCTTTATCGACAGTCTGCGCATACAGAGGAAGCGCACACAGGACCGACAAAGCGAGAAGTATAATCTTTTTTCGCATTATGGTATTCTGTTACGGTTTGCAGATATAAATATGCCCTGCGTCACCACAGGGCATATAAGATTCAGCAGAGCCGGCATCAAGCCTTGGAGAGCTCCGCGATTTCGGCCATGATGGCCTTGGCGTCCTTGTTGAAGGAATCGCACAGCGCGTCGAAATATTTCTTCGCGGGCATTCCGGGTTCTACATGGCTTACGCGAGCTATATAATCGTTGTTGAGCGCGAAGATCCTGTTGAAAAGATCAACCCATGCAGCAGTATCGCCCTTTGCGTCATAAGACACAAGAAAAGCCTCTGTTGCCAACTCATCCACCACGAAAGTTATCACCTTCTTCAAATTTTTTCTGCTTGCCATTGCTGTTAAGTTTAGCGGTTAAACAATCATTAGATAATTTCCGTAAAGATATGGATTTTATCTTAAAAAAACAACTCTACAGGAGCAAATGTGGATTATTGGTACAAATATGAACAAAAATAGAGAAAAGCATTTTTTTAATCCAATAAAAAAAGCGAAATTTGCCAATAGTTTGAATCAACCAATTATTAATATATATTGAATTTATGAAAATCAGCGCATTGCAGAAAGCAAGGGCCGCATACCAGCCCAAACTTCCCCTGGCATTGACAGGTACTGTAAAATTGTGTGAAGGCGCAGCGACAGAATCCGTTGCTGACCAGGAGGCCATCAAGGCCATGTTCCCCAACACCTATGGTCTGCCCATCGTTACATTCGAGAAGGGCGGCGAGGAGAAAGAGTACCCGGCAATCAATGTCGGCGTAATCCTATCTGGCGGACAGGCTCCCGGCGGACATAATGTAATTGCAGGTCTGTTCGACGGTGTCAAGAAGCTTAACCCGAACAGCCGTCTCTATGGTTTCCTCATGGGTCCCGGCGGTTTGGTTGACCACAAGTATATGGAAATCACAGCAGAACTTATGGATGAGTACCGCAACACTGGCGGTTTCGACATCATCGGTTCAGGCCGCACAAAACTCGAGAAGACAGAGCAGTTCGACAAGGGCCTCGAGATTATAAAGGAACTCGACATCAAGGCTCTCGTAATCATCGGTGGTGACGACTCCAACACAAACGCATGCGTGCTCGCCGAGTACTATGCTGCAAAGAACACAGGTGTTCAGGTTATCGGCTGTCCAAAGACTATCGACGGTGACTTGAAGAACGCTTACATTGAGACATCTTTCGGTTTCGACACAGCATGTAAGGTTTATTCAGAGGTTATCGGTAACATCCAGCGCGACTGTAACTCAGCACAGAAGTACTGGCACTTCATTAAACTGATGGGCCGTTCGGCTTCACACATCGCTCTTGAGTGCGCATTGCAGACACAGCCCAACTACTGCATCATCTCAGAGGAGGTTGAGCAGAAGGCACTTTCACTCGACAACATCGTTACATCAATCGCTCAGGCTGTCGCTGACCGCGCTGCCAATGGCAACAACTTCGGAACAGTCCTCATCCCCGAGGGTCTCATCGAGTTCGTTCCTGCAATGAAAGCTCTTATCGCTGAGCTTAACGACCTGTTGGCACACAAGGGCGAGGAGTACAACGCAGTAGCTCCCGAGGAGCAGCGTCAGTACATCATCGACCAGCTCTCAAGCGACAATGCAGCTGTCTATGCAAGCCTCCCCGCAGGTGTTGCACGTCAGTTGACAATGGACCGCGACCCCCACGGCAACGTTCAGGTATCTCTCATCGAGACAGAGAAGTTGCTCTCGGAAATGGTTGCGAACAAGCTCGCTGCATGGAAGGCAGAGGGCAAGTACAACGGCAAGTTCAACGCTCAGCACCACTTCTTCGGTTACGAGGGCCGTTGCGCAGCTCCATCAAACTACGATGCTGACTACTGCTATGCACTCGGTTACAACGCCTCACAGCTCATCGCTGCAGGCAAGACCGGTTACATGTCATCAGTACGCAACACAACAGCTCCTGCTGCCGAGTGGGTTGCAGGTGGTATCCCCATCACAATGATGATGAACATGGAGCGTCGTCACGGCGAGATGAAGCCTGTTATCCAGAAGGCTCTCGTTGACCTCAACGGTGCACCATTCAAGACTTTTGCAGCAAACAGAGAGCAGTGGGCAA
>JAZRLO010000034.1:0-39398 GCA_045646845.1 Bacteroidaceae bacterium | reverse complement strand
AACCCAACTCAGCAAAAACTGCACGGAGTTTGTCCGCCATCTTGTCTGCATGGGCAGCAATCTTCAAATACAAATTATCTTCCATAAGTGCTTCATACTGAAGACCAAGCAGCCAACCCTTTGCCAGCAAGGCTCCCCGCTGCTTCATAATATAGCGGAAATCCTGAGCCAACACAGGATTGGAGATAACCACTGCTTCTCCGAACATCGCGCCGACCTTTGTGCCACCAATGTAGAATACGTCGCACAGGCGTGCAAGGTCGGCAAGTGTGAAGTCGCAATCCTCTGATTGCAGGCCGTATCCGAGCCGTGCTCCGTCAACGAACAGGTAGAGTCCGTGCGCGTGGCAGAACTCTGATATTGCGGTCAACTCAGCTTTGCTGTAAATGAGTCCGTTCTCTGCCGGGCAGGAGAGATATACCATTCCCGGCTGCACGGTGTGCTCGTGTGAATGGTCGTTCCAGTGATTGTGGTAGCATTCCACTATCTGTTCCAATGACAGGCGTCCGTCGGGCGAGGGGAGGGCTATGACCTTGTGTCCGGTGGCTTCGGGCGCACCGGTCTCATGCACGTTGATATGTCCGCTCTCGGCCGATATCACTCCCTGATAACTGCGTAGCAACGCGTCGATTACAGTTACATTCGCTTGTGTGCCTCCTACGAGAAACTCCACACCGAGCGTCTCGTCCTTGCAGTGCTCGCGGATAATGTCTCTTGCACGGTCGCAATAATCGTCGCAACCGTAACCTATGTGCTGTTCAAGATTGCTCTTTGCAAGAGCCTCAAGAATGGCGGGGTGTGCCCCTTCGATATAATCGGAATCGAATCTTATCATAAATACATTTATTATTTGTTCCGCTAAGATAATCATAAAAAACAAGATAAAGAACTTGTACGCGCACTTTGATGGTTTAAGGCCTTAATTTGTTAATTAAATAAAATAAAAGTCTGTCTCTCTTGCATTTCGGCTTTCTCAAGTATTATATTAGCAAAGGAGTTTATAATCTGAAATACTGAATGATATGGAAGAAAACCGTACTCAGGATCCCATTCCCGGGTTCTATAGAAAAACTGACAGGTTCCCGAATGCGGATTGTGAATGGTCCGACGGAAAGATAGAGACATCATATGAGCGTCAATACTCATTGGTCCAGCGGTGTCAGTTTACCGGCAGGTACATGTGGTATGATGAATTCGATGACACCAAAAGCATGGCAGGGGATTTCTTTTCATTGAGACGCCTGGACTTCAACGAACTGTATGATGCCTTCAGGCAGTTCGAAGATGAGAACAGTCTTGCTCCCGAGAAAAGGCTCATGCTGTTGTGGGAGATGGTGCATACATACAATGACATGTACGGCAGGAAGAGCGATGCTCCGCTTCCCTCGCGCAAAGAGTTCGTGCGTTTTGTTGATGTGGTTCTTGAAATGCAGAAGTACGGACGCCATGATGTTCCTTTGAGCATAAAGGCTGAACTGTTCCGCGAAATAGGGATGTTCTCTAAGTGTATATCCCTCTACGATGAGCTGGCGGTTTATGGCGACGATGACGAGAAGGAGATTGTCGATGAAGTCAAGTTCAGGGCTATGCATGGGGACAGTGCTCTGTTTGTGATTGAGGATATGAGATATTATCAGAGCCATCTTAGACGTCATACTAGGCGGTGTGTCGGCCGCTTCTTCGGTTAAACGACCGGAACACGCCTTGACATTTTTCTTGAATGATTTGTGTAAAAAGGGTTGCTTGTGGCATGCAAAGTGGCTCTTTTTCATTATTTTTGCAACTGCATCGCATCCGGTGCGCCGGTTCTGTGTCCGGCTACATTAATGGAAACAACACATTATAAATATTGACTGTATGAGAAAAATCAGATTATTGCTGCTGTTGATGCTTTCTGTCTTCATGGTATTCACATCAATGGCGCAGAACGACCCGGCAAGAGGGAAGGAGTATGAAGAACTGCCAGTGGACCCTTCTGTGAGGATTGGAAAGTTGAAGAACGGATTGACCTATTACATCCGTCACAACGATAAACCCGAGAACCTCGCAAATTTCTACATAGCACAGAAAGTGGGCTCTATTCAGGAAGAGGAACATCAGCGCGGTCTTGCGCACTTTCTTGAACACATGTGCTTCAACGGTACGGAGCATTTTCCCGGAAAGTCGCTTATAAACTATCTTGAGAGCATCGGTGTGAAGTTCGGTGCCGATCTCAACGCTTACACGGCAATTGACGAGACCGTATATAACATCGACAATGTCCCTGTAAATGTTGAAGGTGCCATTGATTCCTGTCTTTGGATTCTCCACGACTGGGCCGATGGCCTCACTCTTGCAGGAGAGGAGATTGAAAAGGAGCGTGGCGTTATACACGAGGAGTGGCGTGGACGCAATACTGCCATGATGCGCATGCAGGAGCGTATGCTTGCCGACATTTTTCCGGGCAGCAGATACGGCAACCGTCTGCCGATAGGTATAATGGAGGTTGTTGACAACTTTCCGCACGAGGCACTTCGCGACTATTATGAAAAATGGTATCGTCCCGACCTTCAGGGTATTGTCATTGTCGGTGACATTGATGTTGACGAAGTCGAGAAGAAGGTAAAGAAAATCTTCAAGAAAATAAAGAAGGCAAAGAATCCTCAGGAACGTGTCTATTATCAGGTTGATGACAACAAGGAGATGATATTCTCGCAGCAGATAGACAAGGAGCAACAGAATTATATGCTACAGCTCATGTATAAGCACGATGTTGCTCCCCGCAATCAGCGCAACACAAAGGAGTACATACGCAACGAAGCCTTGAAGGGAATTGCCATGAGCATGCTCAACAGCCGTTTCTCCGAAATCATGACCAAGGAGAACCCTCCATACATGCGCGCCGGTGTAGGCTGCAGCGGCTTCGGCGTCACACAGACAAAGGAGGCTTTCACAATAATGGTACAGTGCAAGCCCGAGCAGGTTTTCGAGGCAATCCCTATGGTCTTCACCGAAGTTGAGCGTGCACGACGCTATGGCTTTACAGAACCGGAACTGCAACGTGTTAAGGAACGTATGCTTGCAGGCAATGAATCGTGGTACGCTGAGCGTGGAAAGCGCGAAAGCAGCTACTATGTAGAGAAATGCGTACGTCACTTCCTCGACGCAACAGACATGATGGCCGACGAGGACGAGTATAACCTCTCAAAGGAGATAATAAACTCAATCACACTCGATGAGGTCAACGCTGTCATCCCTTCGCTTCACCGCGAAGACAACCGTGTGGCAGTCTCTTTTGCTCCCGAGCGTGAGGGGGTGAGATACCCGGGCAAAAATGATATAGAGATGCTTCTCGATATGGTTGCGAATGCGCGTGAAATCGCTCCCTATCAGGACAATGCAGTCGATGCTCCTTTGCTTGCAGAAATTCCAGCCGGCGGAAAGGTGGTGAAGAGCGAAGAGGGCATGTGGGGCTCTACAGTGTGGACTTTATCCAATGGTATCAAGGTCGTTCTGAAACCTACGGATTTCCAGGCCGATGCAATTTCCATGACAGGCTACAAAGTCGGCGGTACGAACCGTTATCCCGACAGCGAGAAGGTTAACCTCGGTATGTTGTCGGCTCTCTCTTCAATAGGTGGCTACGGTGCATTCGATGCGTCGCAGTTGGGCAAGAAGATGTCCGGCAGTACGGCATCGGCCAAAGTCGGCACAAGTGCTCTCTATGACGTAATCAACTGCGGCTGTTCACCCAAGGATGCCGAAGAGATGTTCCAGCTCATGTATCTCAAGTATATGTCGCCACGTAAGGACGAACAGGCGTTCCAATCATATATTACACGCGTGCGAAACAACCTGAAGGACCGTAACCTGAATCCCAATACCGCATTCAGCGATACGATGGTCGTAGCCCTGTATGGAGACCATCCGCGTGTCAAGCCGTTTGTTGCTGAAGATGTCGATAAAGTCGATTATGACCGTGTTCTGGAGATTTATAAGGAGCGTACAAGCGATGCCACGGGCTATCAGTTCTTTATTGTAGGTAATGTTGACCTTGACGCAATCAGGCCCCTGGTAGAGCGTTATATCGGTGCATTGCCTTGCAACGGCAGGGTGGAGAAAATAGAGAAGACAACCGTAGAGACGCGTACAGGTGTCTATCGCAACAACTTCAAGCATAATATGGAGAACCCGACCGGAACAGAGGCTATCTGCTATACGGGAAAGATTGATCCTTCGCAAGAGAATATTCTCGTTATGAGTTATCTGAACCAGGTGCTCAACATAGTATATACAGAGGAGGTCCGTGAGAAGGAAGGTGGCACATACGGTGTTGGTGTACGCGGCTCGATAAGTCGTCTGCCGGAAGGTGAATTTTCGTTGCTCGTGAACTTCAAAATGGCACCTGAACGCCGTGAAGAACTTGCTGCGATAATCGTTCGCGAGTTCGAAAAAATCGCTGCGGAGGGACCTGCTGCAGAACATGTAGAGAAAGTGCGCAGCTATATGCTCAAGTCATTCGAGGAGAACCAAAAAAAGAACGGTGCGTGGATGAACTGGCTGTACAGCTACTATTTTGAAGGCATAGACAACTATACTGGCTATGAGGAACTTATAAACAGCATTACATGTGAGCATGTGCGCCTGCTTGCAAAGTATATACTTGAACAGGGTAATTTCATTGAGGTGAGTATGACTCCGGCGGAGTAAAATGATATTCATGCAAGACAAAAGAGGCTGAGCTTTAAGTTCAGCCTCTTTTCTGTAATGTTTGCAGGCGCGCGCCTTTTCAGAATGCAATACCGAGTCTCACTCCGAAGTTGTTCAAGCAGTTCTGGGAGTATGTCATGACATCGCATTTGTTCGTTGCGAAACTGTAGTACAGGGCCATATGGAATCCCAGACTGTTCGGCCATGGGTACCAGTTGAAACCGACTTCGGGCGACATGTAGAAACCCCATCGGTCTGCATCGCTCATGAATATGTAGTAATAATCGTTGAACTCCGAGTAGCATGCACCGAGTTTCATTCCTACATAGGGCTGGAAGTCCGCCTCAATAAAACGGTAACGTGCGAGGAGACCGAACGGAAGCGTGAACATCTGGTGCTGCTGGTCGGTGTTTACCGACAATGTTTCAGTCAGCTGTATGGTCCTACGCGAGAAATATTCGTTGTTGGTGTGGAAGTTTATGAATCCTCCCACAGCAATGTCATTGGTTACATAATAGCCACCCTCGAAGTTCATACCCCAGCCGCTCGCGACATTGGAGAATTTGTTCCCCAACGGGACATTGAACTGCCAGTCTATATTGTAGTAGCTGTCAAGTGAAATTTGAGCCTTGCTGTTGCCCGGCATCATGGCTGCGGCTGCGAAGAGTGCCGCATAGAATAATCTTTGAATAGTTTTCATAACTTGATACTTTTTAATTGCAACTATTTAGTCAGATAAGGCGATTGCTTGAACGCCTGGTTTATAGCCGCCATAGTGCGTGACAGGCTCAGGTTGTTGCCGTCAAGCAGTCCGCATATGTAGGAGTTCCATACGACAGTGAGCTTGTCGTTCTGCGGGGTGGGGGCATTGGTGTCGATAAGTTCTCCAATGATTGAACCAGTGCTGTAGCTGTATGTGAAGCTATACGGGTAATACCATCCCCAACCTCCCCAGTTCCAGTATCCGGGATAGCTGTTCCACCACGGGCCCGGGCCGAATGAGGTGAAGTAATATGTATTACTGATGTAGCTCAACTGTAGGATGATGTCGGCCTCCTCCGACTCTTCGACAGGAGTGTATCCTGCATTTTCAAGTTCAATGACATAAGCATCGATAATCTTGCGCGAGTTGTCGTTGTTCCAATAGGCGGCCTTGTCACTATTGCCTATGATGAGTATGCTGTCAATGACGTGGAAAGTCCCGAAACTCTTGAAGTCCGTGCCGATATCATAGTTCGTATATACGATGTAGTCATTGTCGAGCCTGTTGGTGTCAGGGTCCTTCTGGCACGAAACTGACAGCACCATCAGCGCGGTCAGTGAAATGATTTGCAGTTTTTTCATACTTTGAAAGTTTAGATGTTCATTATTTCTTCATTTTCAATTTGTGGTCAGGGTTATTGCTTGCCGGTTTTCCGTTCTTGTCGATCTTGACCAACGAACTGTCCTCCGTCATCATGAAATTCATCGCAGGCATATTGTTCGCCGATACAAGCTCAATGACCGTAGCTGTACTGTCGTTGCTGTTGCCGAGTACTATGAGCGCGTCACCATTGTCATTTTGGGTCGCAAGGCCCTCGTCAATGTAGTCGGTAGTGATGGTGTAAGTGCCGTCGCTGTTCAGGTTTATAGTGCTTATTGCAAGCAGTACGTTCGCGGCTGCATTTCCATCCATTGGTGATTGGCCTTCGAAAACGAATGTCTGCACATCGCTGACGATAGAGTCGTTCACCATAGTGATGCTGTCACTCTCGATTACGCACCCATTACTGTTGTTGCATTCTCCACATGAGTTGCAGGAGGTAAAGAACATGGTTGCAGCCATAGCTGCGAATAAAACAAACTTTTTCATTCCAATAGCTTTTTTAGGGTTATTCAGCAGAATAACACCTCCGGGTTAAACTATGTTTTTGCAATTTTGTCTTTTTTGCAATGCCGGACTCCTTTTCAGCCTATGATGCCGATATTCCCGATGCCGTCCGATAAAAAATGTAAGCTTATGTTATCCGTTTTCTCTTTTTTTGCTATATTCGCGATTGCTAACAATGATTCAAAACTATAGATTATGAAACGTGACAGACATATTTTTCAACTTATAGAGACTGAATATCGTCGTCAGCTCAAGGGTATTGAACTCATAGCATCGGAGAATTTCGTGAGCAACGAGGTTATGCAGGCAATGGGTTCGGTACTTACCAACAAGTACGCTGAAGGGTATCCCGGCAAACGCTACTATGGCGGTTGTGGAGTGGTTGACATCGTGGAAGAAATTGCCCGTGAAAGGCTCAAGGAACTTTATGATGCCGAATGGGTGAATGTTCAGCCGCATTCAGGAGCGCAAGCCAACGCGGCAGTCTTCCTTGCGGTACTCAATCCCGGAGACAAGTTTATGGGACTGAATCTTGCCCATGGCGGACATCTTTCGCACGGTTCGGCAGTCAACACCTCCGGACTGATATATACGCCATGCGAGTATAATCTCAATCCCGAGACCGGACGTGTCGATTATGACCAGATGGAGGAGATTGCCCTGAGAGAAAAGCCCAAGATGATTATAGGAGGCGGTTCTGCCTATTCACGCGAATGGGACTACAAGCGCATGCGCGAAATTGCCGACAAAGTGGGTGCAATACTAATGGTTGATATGGCTCATCCTGCGGGTCTCATTGCGGCAGGTTTGCTCGACAACCCCGTTAAATATGCCCATGTGGTTACCTCCACGACCCACAAGACACTTCGCGGACCGCGAGGAGGTGTCATAATACTCGGAAAGGATTTTCCGAATCCATGGGGCAAGACTACGCCGAAAGGCGAGGTCAAGATGATGTCCCAGCTCCTCGATTCGGCCGTGTTCCCGGGAATACAGGGCGGTCCTCTTGAACATGTCATAGCCGCAAAGGCTGTTGCTTTCGGCGAGGCTCTCCAGCCTGAATTCAAGGAGTATCAGGCGCAGGTCAAACTCAACGCTTCGACTCTTGCGCAGGAGCTTGTTGACCGTGGCTTCGGCATAGTGTCGGGCGGTACAGACAACCACTCCATGCTGGTTGACCTCAGGGGTAAATATCCTGACCTTACAGGTAAATTGGCTGAGAAGGCACTTGTGGCGGCAGACATTACTGCCAACAAGAATATGGTTCCGTTCGATAGCCGCAGCGCATTCCAGACATCCGGTATCCGTCTGGGAACTCCTGCCATAACCACACGTGGCGTAAAGGAGGATATGATGCCTTTCATTGCGGAGATGATAGAGACGGTGTTGAATGCGCCCGAGGACGAGAAGGTCATTGCGGCCGTGCGTCAGAAGGTGAATGCCACTATGGAGGAATTTCCTTTGTTCGCATATTGATATAAGGCCCAGCGGATATCAGTGACAGAATATAAAAACCGTAAGGGGCTTCAGCTGAAGCCCCTTACGGTTTTTATGGTACTGATTGTCAGAATATCATTCCTATCGAGAAGCTTAATATGTTGTCGCGTCTGTCCGACCTGAACCTGACCCCTTCCTTGTCCGAAATTATGTGTTCCGATGCTTTTGTTATGCCGACATCATATGCGAAATCGAAGAAAACGTTATGTATGTTCACGCCGAGTCCTATTTCCCAATAATAGGTCTTGTCCTTCAGAACTTCCTCAAGTCCTTTGTGTTTGAAATGCTTGAAGTTCTGTTCGCTGAGCGCCGTGAACGTGAATTTGGTCCTGGGGCCGGTGAAGATGCTCATACCGAATTTGCCCTGTTGGACAATGCTGTATCCAAAGAGTATCGGGACCTGAATGCAATAGGTCTTCAACTCATATTCCGCGATACCTGCAGCCGTGTTTTCTATCTCGGCCGTGGAGATGTCCTTGAACTCGAAACTATGCCTTGCGATGCCCATCGTTGCCTCTGTCTGCAGATAGAACTTGCCTTTGCTCAGTCTTATGAAAGGCGCGAACGTGAAGCCGATTTTGTTGCTCTGTATGTTGCTGCGGTCAAACTCGTATCCTTCGATGTCGAATTCCGGGTCATTGTACGTTATGGCCTGGACACCCGCTTTCGCACCGAAGTTGAAGTGGATGTCGTTGCCGGTCTTCTGTGCAATGTTTTCCTGTGCAGTGAAAGCCAGCAGTACGGCAACTATGATGCAACGCAGGTTCATTCCTATTTCTTTTTAACGCTCCAGCCGAATTTTCCTATCATGTCGCCCAGATGGAAGTATTTTCCGTGTGTATATACCAGAGGGTCGGCCTCGGCAAGGTTCCATTCTCCGGTTTCCGGGTTCAGATAGCGGTTATCGGCCTGCACGTTGACGACTTCGGCAAGAAACATGTCGTGTGAACCGAGCGGAATAATCTGCTTTACTCTGCATTCGATGCTAAGTGGAGATTCCATTATAATCGGGGCTTTTACGACTTTTGAGGGACCGTATGTCAACCCGGTCTCCTTTGCCTTGTCATACTCTTTGCCGGAGCGGACCCCGCACCAGTCGGTGGCGTGCGCCATTTCTGCGGTGGTGAGGTTAATTACGAATTCTCCGTTTTCCTTGATGATGGGGTAGGAGTGCCTTTCGGGACGCACCGAAATGTAGCACATTGCGGGGTTCGTGCATGTGGTTCCCACCCACGATACCGTCAGCATATTGTAGTTCTCGGGGCTGTCTCCGCAACTTACCAGCACTGCCGGCAAGGGGTAAATCATTGTTCCGGGTTTCCAGTCTATCTTCATGCTGTCTTATAACAATTTTGCATCGTTGATGTTTACCTCTTTTTCGCAATAACGGCATTTGAGGGTGTTCGCACTCCTGTTCGATACATGGAAATGCGTAGCCATAGGCTCATTGTTGGTGATGCAGTTGAGGTTGTTGCATTTTATTATGTTGTGCAGTTCGTCGGGCATCTTTACTTCGCGCTTTTCTACAACCTCATAATTCCTTATGGTGTTGAGCACTACGTTGGGCGCAACTACTGAAATCTTGCTCACTTCGTCGTCGGTGAAGAAGCGGTCCGCTATTTTTATGAGTCCCTTCTTGCCGAGCTTCTTGCTCTCGAGGTTGTAGCCTATGGTGACGTTGTTGCCCATTGACGGGATGTCGAGCAGGTTTACTACGGCGAATAGCTTGTCGGCAGGTATGTGGTCTATCACTGTTCCGTTGCAGAGTGCCGAAACCTGCAGTGCCAGTTTGTTCTTCTTTTCCATGATCTGCATTCTTAAATGTTGATATCCAGTACATCGCAAATGATAGCCTCGCGAACGTAGAGTCCGTTCTGTGCCTGCTGGAAGTAGTAAGCCTTCGGGTTGTCATCGACATCGTGGGCAATCTCGTTCACGCGCGGCAGCGGGTGGAGTATGCGGAGGTTCTCCTTGGTGCCTTCGAGCATCGAATTTGTAAGGCGGTAGCAGTTCTTTACCTTTTCATACTCCATGAGGTCGCTGAAACGCTCGCGCTGTACACGGGTCATGTATATGATGTCGGCATCCGCAATGACATCTTCGTTGAATTCGGTTGTTTCGGTGAATGGGATGTTGTTGTCCCTGCAGAACTGGCGGTACTCTTCGGGCATGTGCAACTCTTCGGGTGCTATGAACTGGAATGTGGGGTTGAAGTGGCGCATTGCATGCAGTAGTGAATGTACCGTGCGTCCGTACTTGAGGTCGCCTACAAGGTGTATTTTGAGCCCTTCGAGCGTGCCTTGTGTCTTTTTGATGGAGTAGAGGTCGAGCATTGTCTGCGACGGGTGCTGGTTCGCTCCGTCTCCTGCATTTATGATAGGTACAGACGAAACTTCGCTTGCATAGCGTGCTGCGCCCTCGAGCCTGTGGCGCATTACAATGACATCGGCATAGCTCGATACCATCATTATGGTGTCTTTCAGAGTCTCTCCTTTACTTGCCGAACTTGTCGCGGCGTCACTGAAACCTATCACTCTGGCACCAAGACGGTTGGCTGCCGTTTCAAAACTCAGACGTGTCCTTGTCGATGGCTCAAAGAAGAGCGAACCCACGACTTTGTCTGCAAGAATGTTACTGTTGGGGTTCTCTTCGAATTTTGCTGCACTTTCAAGCAATGAGAGAATCTTCTCGCGGCTCAGGTCATTTATCGATACGAAGCTCTTGCTTTTCATTTGTTGTATGTTTACTGGATTAATTTTTGTAAAGATAGGCCTTTTGCGCGGTAAAACAAAATGTGGAGGCCACATTTATCTAAAAATAGATAACTGTACGAAAAGGTTGCAGTGAATTGAAATATTTATGTTATCTTTGTACAATTGATACTAAGTGATTGGTATAATTGACGGAAAATCAAATAGGGTTATTGTCATGAAGAAATTTATTATCGGACTCTGGGCTTTCTTCGGGTTTGTCTTTTTAGCAGGAATCGTATTTCTGATATTGCTGGTAAATGGTTTTTTGGGGCGCATCCCCGATATGACCGAGCTTGAAAACATTGATTACAAATTTGCCACACAGGTGATGACATCCGACGGAAAAGAGATGGGTACATGGTCGATGCGTCAGGAAAACCGCGTTTTCGTGGATTACGACTCTATTTCGCCGAATATGATCAACGCCCTTATCGCTACGGAGGATATACGTTTCTATGACCATCCGGGAATAGACCTCAAGGCAACCTTGAGAGCGCTTGTCAAGACCGGTATCATGGGGCAGGAGAACGCAGGAGGCGGCAGTACCATCACCCAGCAGCTTGCAAAACTTCTTTTTACGGAACAGGTATCCGCAAATGCTTTGAGCCGTGTTAAACAGAAGGCTTTGGAACATGTGATTGCGGTCCGCATTGAGAAGCAATATACGAAGAAGGAGATAATAACTCTCTACCTTAATAAATATGATTTCGGTAACAATGCCGTAGGCATCAGGAGTGCGGCGCATGTCTATTTTGGCAAACAGCCCAGTCAACTTACTGTCGAGGAGGCTGCCATGCTGGTCGGCATGTGCAAGAACTCATCCCTTTACAATCCGCGCCGTCGCCCTTTGACGACCTTGAAGAGACGTAACGTGGTGTTAGGGCAGATGGTGAAGTTCGGCTATCTGTCGGCCGCCGAAAAGGATTTGATATGCGCACCGAAGAGGGTTACTGCAGAGATGGTACAAAAATACAGTTTCCTGAAGGAGGGCGAACTGCTTACGGATGAATTCATTGAGGGACTCGATGAAAAGAAAAAAACATCCTGCTATCAGGCAATTCTCGGTCTCGACTATCATTCTACAGACCACAAGGCAGGTATTGCTCCATACTTCCGTGAGTTCCTTCGTCTTTACATGACGGCTGAGAAACCCGAGAGATCCAACTATCGCGGCTGGCAGGAACAGCAGTTCCATGACGACTCCATCAACTGGGCCGATGACCCTCTTTATGGCTGGTGCAACAAGAACACTAAGCCCAATGGCGAAAAATACAATATATACACCGACGGTCTTAAGGTCTATACCTCTATCGACTCCCGTATGCAGAAGCATCTTGAGGATGCAGTCAAGGAACATATGGTCGATTACCTGCAGCCCCACTTCTACAAGACAAAGAAAGGCAAGAAAACCGCTCCTTACACCGAAAGACTTTCTGTAAAACAGGTTCAGGAACTGCTTGAACGCAGCATGGAGCAGAGTGATCGCTACCGTATAATGAAGAACCAGGGCTATAGCGAAGAGGAAATCGTAAAGGCATTCAACACTCCGTGCGAGATGGATATCTTCACATACGACGGAATAAAGGATACCGTAATGACCCCCATGGATTCCATCAGGCATTACAAATACTTCCTGCGTACCGGCGTTGTTTCAATGGACCCGGTCACCGGTGAAGTGAAGGCATATGCCGGAGGAACCAACTACTATTATTTCAAATACGACATGGCAGGTGTCGGCCGCCGTCAGGTAGGTTCAACCGTGAAGCCATATCTCTATTCCCTTGTGATGGAGAACGGATATTCTCCGCATGACCTTGTACGCAACGTAGAACAGGAAATCGATGCCGGCAACGGCAGAATATGGAGACCGAGGAACGGCTCACGCAGCCGATACGGCGAACTTGTCACCTTGAAATGGGGTTTGACCATGTCAAACAACTGGATATCTGCATTCCTGATAGATATGATGGGCTCATACTCTTTCAAGAATCTTCTCAAGCAGTACGGTCTGGAAAGCATCGACATTGATGCCACACCGTCACTCTGCCTCGGAACCTGCGACGCATCTGTTCTTGAGATGGTAAGCGCATACACCGTATTTGTAGGAAAGGGAATGCGTACCGCTCCTCTTTTCGTGACACGCATTGAAGACAATTCCGGGAATGTCATCGCAACATTCACACCGCGCAAAAGAGAGGTGATAAGCGAAAAGAGTTCATACAAGATGATTGACATGATGCGCGGCGTGGTAAACGAAGGTACCGGTTCGCGTCTGAGACGTATATACGGAATCCATGCTGCAATCGGCGGAAAGACCGGTACAACACAGAGAAACTCCGACGGTTGGTTCATGGGCTATACACCTTCTCTCGTAACGGGATGCTGGGTAGGAGGAGAAGACCGCGATATACACTTCGACAGGACCGCAGACGGTCAGGGTGCTTCAATGGCATTGCCTATCTGGGGTCTTTATATGAAGAAACTGTACGCCGATGAGAGCTTGCCCTATTCCGAGGACGAGAAGTTTGTTGTCTCCAAAGGATATGATACCAACAGCAAGCCGAAGAACCTTTCCGATGAAGGAGATGGTGACTACACCGAAGAAGAGGCTGCCGGAGATATTTTTGACAATATCTTTGATGAAGAAGAGACTGTTACGGCAGTAACAGGTGGTGAAGAGGAGAGTACGGATGCCGGTTTTGACGAATTTGAATGATGTGTCTCCCCTTTGTGGAGTGCAATAAAAAATAATCAGTTATGAAATTTATAGGAATAATCCCTGCAAGATATGCTTCTACCCGTTTCCCTGGTAAGCCGTTGGCCATGTTGGGTAGCAAACCGGTGATACAGCGCGTATATGAGCAGGTGAAGGGGTGTTTTGACGAACTTTACGTAGCGACCGATGATGAGAGGGTAAAGGATGCCGTACTGTCGTTCGGCGGAAATGTCGTAATGACTTCGGAGAGTTGCAACAACGGTACGGAGCGGTGTCTTGATGCGTATGAACGTCTTGGCTGCGAGTGTGATGTCATTGTGAACATACAGGGCGATGAACCGTTTATACAGCAGAAGCAGATAAAGGCCCTTATGGAGTGCTTCGACAATCCAGAGACCGATATAGCTACTCTTGTCAAGCCGTTTGAACCGGCAGACGGTCTTGAACGTTTGGAGTCGCCGAATTCTCCCAAAGTTGTAATGGATGAGAATGGTTTCGCTATATATTTCAGCCGTTCCGTAATACCGTATCTGCGTGGCGTTGAAAAGGAGGAGTGGCTCGAAAGACATACGTTCTACAAACATCTGGGCATTTATGCCTACCGTGCCTCTCTTCTCAAGGAGATAACTGCACTTCCGCAATCCCCAATGGAAAAGGCCGAGTCTCTTGAGCAGCTGCGCTGGTTGGAGAACGGTTATAGAATAAGGGTCGGAGTGACGGATATCGAGACTATCGGCATAGATACTCCTGAAGATTTGGAACGTGCCAAAGAATTTGCGGCATCTGTCGGATTCGCATGGAATGACTGAGATTATGCACCAGCCCCCAGGGATAAAACCGATGAACTTCGAACCGTTCGCGTTGCCTTTGAAAAGGGTGATGCCGAACGGTGTCGTGCTTTATCATATACCGGGTGACGGCAAGGGTAGTGTAAGACTTGACGTTCTTTTCGACGGCGGGTACGGCGTGCAGTCAAAGCCGCTTCAGGCAATGTTCGTCAACCGTATGCTGCGAGAAGGGTGCGAAGGTCTGTCGGCGAATGAGATTTCTTACCGCCTCGACTACTATGGCGCCTGGATTGATATGTTCTCTTCCCAGAACTGTAATCATTTGACTCTCCATTCTTTATCAAAGCATTTTCATCCTTTACTCGAACTTCTGGAAAGCATGGTAAAGTCTCCGCTCTTTCCCGAGGAGAATCTTGAAACTGTAAGAAAAAACAACAGGTCGTACTTTGTTGTGAACTCCCGCAAGGTCGATATTCTCTCACAGCGTCATTTTGAGCACTCCCTATGGGGTGATGAACATCCTTTGGGGCATATTGTAGTGCCGGAGGATTATGATGCGATAACCCGCGATGACCTGCTGGAATATTACGGAGAGGTTTATGGCAGTGCCAATTGTACTATATTCGTAGCGGGTAGTGTGGATGAAGAGATGCTTGCTGCAATAGAAAAGCATTTCGGAAGCGAACCGTGGGGCACGTGCTCGCGTGTGCGTCCCTTCTATGTACAGGAGCCGTGTCCGGCGTATGGGAGAAAGACCGTTCATGTGGATGGTTCCCTGCAGAGCTCTGTCAAACTGGGGTTCATGGCCATGGATGCAGGTGACAGTGACTTTTTCAAGTTCCGTTTTCTGTCGGTTCTTTTGGGCGGCTATTTCGGCAGCCGGCTTATGAGCAATATAAGGGAAGAGAACGGATATACGTATCACATTGCAGCAGAGGTTGACGCTTATGGTTGCCATAATGCGTTCATGATAAGTTCCGAGGCTGCGAACGAATATGTGGTACCGCTCCTGAATGAGGTTCATCGTGAAATTGCCGGGCTGGTTGAAAAGCCTGCTCCTGACGAGGAGGTCGAACTTGTCCGCAATTATATCATGGGTGAGTTGTGTCGTGAATATGAAGGTGTTTCTGCGAAGTCGGAGGTGTTTATAAACGCCTGGTTGTCAGGAGAGTCTTTTGATTCTGTTAATGAATATATTAAAGTCGTGGAGTCTGTGACGGCTGATGAACTTCATGCTGTGGCCAAGAGGTATCTGGCCACAGAAAATTTGATTGAGATTGTCGTAGGGGCTGCATCTGTGTAGTCGTTTTTAAACTATATTTGTCGGGTTTAGATTATGGGTTTCAGAAATGATGTCTTTTTTCAAGAGATAAAGACGTGGCTTGGCGAAAGGCTCAGTCTCGGAAGTGACATGGCTCCCGTAATGGAGACAAGGGCGGCCATAGAGGCCGGAGTGGAGTTCCGCGGAGCCAAATTGTGGATTCTTGTACTTGCGGTCTTCGTTGCATCTTTGGGTCTGAATACAAACAGTGCTGCAGTTATTATAGGAGCCATGCTGATTTCACCCTTGATGGGTCCTATCATCGGAATGGGATTGGGGATAGGAACGAATGATTTTGCGCTGTTCAAACGTGCTGCAAAGAACTATATTATAGCAACGCTGTTCAGTGTGGCTACGGCAACCGTCTATTTCTTGATATCTCCCTTCGATGAGGTTCAGTCGGAGTTGCTGGCGCGTACGTCGCCGACAATCTATGATGTTGGAATAGCATTGTGCGGAGGCTTGGCAGGTATCATTGCCCTGAGCAGCAGAAGCCAACGTATGGGCAATGTTATCCCCGGTGTAGCTATTGCTACGGCTTTGATGCCTCCATTGTGTACTGTGGGCTTCGGTATTGGTACGGGTAACTGGCTGTTTGCGTTGGGTGCACTTTATCTATATCTGATAAACACTATATTCATCTCCTTGGCAACGTTCATCGGTGTAACGGTGGTGATGCGGTTCCCGAAGAAAGAGTTTGTTGACAAGAATAATGAGAAACGTGTGAAGCGCATCATTACATTCATTAGTGTTGTCACCATAATTCCCAGCATTGTCATAACATTCAATATTTTCCGCGAGACTGTATTCATCGATCGTTGTCAGGAGTTCTGCCGCAAGGCCGTCAGCGTAAAGGATGCGAGTCTCATATCCAGTGATTTTGATTACAGTAGCAAGACTGTAAGGTTGGTTTTTATAGGTCAGGAGGTTGACAGTACTGAAATCGGCTACATGGAATCCCGACTTCCAGAGTATGGTCTGGAGGGCGTAAAGCTCGAAGTGGCTCAGGGCGCGAAGAATGTGGACATCGAGAGCGTGCGCGGTCTTATACATACCGAAAAGGACAATGCCGTCATTGCCCAAAGGAAACTGCTTGAAAGTGAAAATAAACTTGCCGCTATACGTGACAGTCTGGGACGTTACATCCAGTCGGGCGAACAATCACGTCTGCTGTTGCCGGAGCTCTCTTCGCTGTTCCCTGCGGTCTCTTCGGTCTCTACGGGTGTAGGCCTGCATACTTACTGGTCGGGAACTATGGCTCAAGACAGTGCCGTGTATATTGTGAATGTGGTTCTTGATAATGAAATCGACAGTGAGGAACTTGAGAAGATGGAAGCATGGCTTAGAGTCCGTCTTCGCCGCAGTGATTTCCTTATGGTGCTACAGTACAACAATACGTCTTCTGTGGGCGAATCGGCAGGGGAGAGTGGCGCGGATAACGTGACGGAGCCGGTTCTGGCCGACACGCTTCCTGTTCAGTGAAATAGGGCTCGTAGCGGCGTAGTTGCCGTAGTGTGAATATATAGCCAGTGGCGCGCATCCGAAGAATGCGCGCCATTTCTGTCTGTGTCTATGCAACTGCAAAAAAGGAGCGTACGGGCAAAATGAAAAATAAAAAGGCAAGTATGACCCGCGCATAATGCAAACCTGTTTTTTTGAAAGAATTTCAAACAACTTCTAAAATAAACTGCCCATCGTTGCAGTTTATCAACTTTGTTATTATCTTTGTATTTGTGGAGGTGGTGTTGGACAGTTTTTTTCAACGTTGCCTACAATTACAAATATCTGCAGATTATGACAAAACGTATATTTTCAATTCTATTCATACTTTCTCTCGTGTCGTTGAATCTTAGTGCGCAGTCATTCGTTGATGCTGTCAAGTATGGTATCAAACCTTTGAGTGACTTGATTTCCGGTAATTCCGGTTCAGCATCAGCCGACGATGAAAAGAAAAAAGACGAAGTGACACTAAAACTCGAGGACAGTGACGGTATTAAATATAAATATACCGGAGAGGTAAAGGGGCGTAAACCTCATGGAAAAGGAAAGGCTGTATATTCTACCGGACATACGTATGAAGGTGAGTTCGTTGACGGACTACGTCATGGAAAAGGCATCTACCGGTTCAGCGAGACCGAATGGTATGAGGGCGAGTTCATAGAGGATTCCCAGGACGGTCAGGGAACATATTATTATCCCGACGGCGAGAAGTACAAAGGTTCCTGGCATTGCGATTATAAGCATGGATACGGCAGGATGGACTATTCGAACGGTGACTATTACGTAGGTATCTGGATAGAGGACCAGCGTTCCGGTAAAGGACATTATTTCTTCGCAAGCGGTGCTTCCTATAATGGAGAATGGAAGGAGGACAAGTACAACGGAATGGGTACTTACGTATGGCCTGACGGTAGCACATATGAGGGCATGTGGAAGAACGGACGCCGTCACGGCCAGGGAACATACATCTCGGCCGACAGCCTCGTATGCAGCGGCGAGTGGGTTTTGAACTACCTCGAAGGAAATGTCAATTGTTTATATCCCAACGGCGAGAAATATGTAGGCATGTTCAAGAACGGTGCCAGAGAAGGACACGGCAGATATACGTTTTCCGACGGTTCGTATTATGACGGTGAGTTCAGTGACAATATGCGTAACGGAAAGGGACGTATGGCCTTTGTCAACGGTGCTGTCTATGACGGCGACTGGAAGGATGACATGAAGCATGGCAACGGCAAGTACGAATGGGTGAACGGCGATGTATATGAGGGCGAGTGGAGGAACGACATGATGCATGGACACGGTGTTTTGCGTATGGCTGACGGCAGAAAATACCGCGGCGGCTTTGTCAAAGGAAAAGAACATGGAGCCGGAGTTGCCGTCGATAAAGACGGTACGCGCTATGAAGGCACGTTCGTGGAAGGGCAGCGTCATGGGAAATTCATTGTAAAGGACTCTTTCGGAAGGGTCGTAAGAGAATGTGTATATCATAACGGTAATGTTAAAAAATAATTTAAAAGACTATGATTCTCGATTCATTGAAAAATATCAAGGATTATTCCTCGCTGAATCCCAATTTCGCCAAGGCGATAGAATTTATACAGAACTCTAATCTCGACACTCTGCCGTTGGGCCGGAACGAGATATGCGGCGATGCCGTTTTTGCCAACGTGATGGAGGTGAAGCCGAAGACGAAAGATGAGGCGATGATAGAGGTACACCGCAAATATATAGACATACAGATACCGATAACGGCACCCGAGGTTATGGGATACTCTCCTTTGGCAGAGCTTCCTGAACCGGAATACGACGAAGCGGCCGATGCAGCACTGTATCCGGCAGGAATGGCAGCAAGGGAATATTTCAATGTGAAAACCGACGAATTCGTTGTCTTCTTCCCGCAGGACGGGCATGCTCCGGCCATTACCCCTGCCGCAATGAAGAAAATAGTCATAAAGGTGGCCGTTAAGTGATTTAAAGACTTGTACTAACCATAAACATATTATAAAATGCTGAAACTTGTTGAACGCGACAGCTATTTGGCTCCTTACAGCCTGGACATAGAGGGCAGACACCGCTATTTCCTTCAAAGGGAGAGGGAACTTACAAAGAACGGCCGGCAGACATTGTCGGATTTTGCTTCAGGTTATCTCTATTTCGGTCTTCACAAGACATCCAGCGGATGGATTTTCCGTGAGTGGGCACCGAATGCGACAAGGATTGTGCTCATCGGAGACTTCTCCAATTGGGAGGAGCGTCCCGAATATGAACTGAAACCGCTTGCCGGCGGCGTTTGGGAAAGGCGTATGCCCAAGAAGGCCCTCGCTCATGGTCAGCACTACAAAATGAAGGTCTATTGGAACGGTGGCTGCGGAGAACGTATCCCGGCGTGGGTGCGAAGAGTGGTGCAGGATGACGCTACAAAGATATTCAGCGCACAGGTATGGGCACCCGAGGAGGAGTATGTCTTCAAGAACAAAAAGTTCACGGCGAAGCGCACGCCGCTGCTCATCTATGAATGCCACATAGGTATGGCGCAGGAGGAGGAGAAGGTAGGCACATACCGCGAGTTCCGTGAGAATATACTTCCGCGTATCGCAGCCGACGGCTATAACTGCATTCAGATAATGGCGATACAGGAGCATCCCTATTATGGAAGCTTTGGCTATCATGTATCGAATTTCTTTGCGGCTTCATCCCGTTTCGGTACTCCCGAAGAATTGAAGGAACTCATTGATGCAGCACACGGAATGGGCATAGCTGTCATCATGGACCTTGTCCACTCGCATGCTGTAAAGAACGAGAACGAAGGACTCGGATTGCTCGACGGTGACCCGGCGCAGTATTTCTATGGCGATGACAAGCGCATCCACAGTGCATGGGATTCGCTCTGTTTCGACTACGGAAAGAATGAGGTTGTGCATTTCCTGCTTTCCAACTGCAAATATTGGCTCGAAGAGTTCAAGTTCGACGGCTTCCGTTTCGACGGCGTAACCTCAATGATTTACTACAGCCACGGATTGGGCGAGGCGTTCTGCAATTACGGCGACTACTACAATGCCGGTCAGAACGGTGATGCAATATGCTATCTCACACTTGCAAACAGGCTTATACACCAGGTGAATCCCAAAGCTATAACAATAGCCGAGGAGGTATCGGGCATGCCTGGTCTTGCCGCTCCGATAGAGGACGGCGGTTATGGATTCGATTATCGTATGGCCATGAATATCCCGGATTTCTGGATAAAGATAATCAAGGAACGCAAGGACGAGGACTGGAAGCCTTCGGAGATTTTCTGGGAACTCACCAACCGCCGCAAGGACGAAAAGACAATCTCGTATGCCGAGAGTCACGACCAGGCTCTTGTAGGCGACAAGACGATAATATTCCGTCTTATCGATTCCGACATGTACTGGCACTTCAACCGTGGCGACGAGACATACATGGTATCGCGCGGTATCGCGTTGCACAAGATGATACGTCTCATGACCATCGCGACAATCAATGGCGGCTACCTCAACTTCATGGGCAACGAGTTCGGTCATCCGGAATGGATTGATTTCCCGCGTGAGGGCAATGGCTGGAGTCACAAGTATGCGCGCCGCCAGTGGAGTCTTGTTGACAATCCGAACTACAATTACACCCTGTTGGGAGAGTTCGACAAGGCAATGGTTGAACTTGTCGGCGATGTCCGCAATTTCCAGAACCGTCCCGTTCAGGAAGTATGGCACAACGACGGTGACCAGGTGCTCGCATTCTCGCGCAAGGACCTTATCTTTGTGTTCAACTTCAGCCATAACCGCTCATTTACCGATTATGGTCTGTTGGTTCCCGAGGGTTCATACAACATTGTCTTGAACACCGATGCGTCACGTTTTGGCGGCAACGCTCTGGTCGATGATACACAAACTCATTTCACTCAGTACGACAGGTTGCATGCTCGTCGCAAGAAGGGATGGCTCATGCTTTATCTCCCGGCACGTACCGCGTTGGTGCTGAAGAAAAATAAGGAATAAGTATATGGTCGATAAACGGAACAGACATTCTCAAGGAGTAGTGGCGCATGCTTGTGCCACTCTCTTTGCTATATTCTCTTTTTTCTTTGTGGTGTCATATCAGTCACCGTTACTGGAAGCTTTCTATGACCATGTATCGACCGGAAAACTCGATTACAGTCCTTTTGTAATGGGACTGTTCGTCACAGCATTGCTTCTTTCGTTGGCATTGTGGCTTAACCGCTATGCAAGATTCAGGAAAGAATGGGCTGCTCTGGCTTATCTGCCGTCAACATTGTTGCTCGCATTCTTAACGGATATTGACCGTTCGATATATGTCGGCGGTTGGAACTGTTGGGGGTGGGTCGGGGTACTTCTATGCGGTTTTGCCGTCTATTCGGGTATGGCTTTTCTCTTGCGTAAGTTGCCCGGAATGGTGAAAGGCTCCGTATATGCAAAGAATCCGTTCCGTGTCGTGTGGCGAAATCTGCTGATATTCACGCTTCTTTTCGTGTTGGCAGGAACGCTGTCGAACGGTGAGGGGAATTTCAAGCGCGAGGCACTTGCCGTCTCCCTCTACAAGGAGGGTGATTGTGAAGGTGCGCTTGAGGTGGGTTACAAATCGCTTGACGCATCGCAGGAACTTACGGCCATCCGCTCGTTCATCCTTGTCGGGAACGGGCTTCTGGGCGAGAAACTGTTCGAATATCCGCAGCTCTATGGCTCTGCAGGTCTTCTTCCGGCCCTTGAACAGACATCGCCGCTTGTCCCGGATACGGTATTCTCCTTTATCGGTGCCAAGCCCGGTGCCGGTGAATCGGTCTCTGAATTTCTCGAAAGGGTAGCGCATTCCGACACTGTTCCGCAAACCATAAATGACCTCTATCTCTCTTCACTGCTGCTTGACAGACATCTGCATCTTTTCAGGAATGAGGTCGAGCGCGTGTATGGAGACGTTCCGGCAGACAGCTTGCCGAAACACTACCGCGAGGCTCTTGTTCTCTATTCTGCAACCGATAGCTGCACCCTCCCGATGCTGGAGAGTGATACCTTGTACGCGGAGTTCCGTAGGCTCAGGGAGATAGAATCCCAGCATGCCGATATACTAGTGCGCAGCAATAGCGTCCGTAAGCAATTCGGTCGCACCTACTGGTGGTATTTCCTCTACGGAAAGTGATTTTATATACATTTTATATTTAAGGTGTGCCATTGATGATGACAGCACTGTAGGGCTTGTAGTTGCGGAAAAACCGCAACTACAAGCGTATGGATGCTCTCTTTTTTAAAATTATTACATGGTCGTCAATGGCTGTTTTGAATTCTTTTGTATATCTTTACGGTTGTGTAGAGATGAATTAAAAAACAGTTTCAGTTATGGACACTTCAGTTAAGGATAAACTGTTTACACGCAGTTATATATTCATGTGTCTTGCCAACTTTCTGACGGCATTTTCGTTCTTCCTGCTCGTACCGACATTGCCGTTCTATCTTGCCGATAGCTTCGGAATTGCATCGGATGTGGTGGGGCTTGTATTGTCGTGCTATGTAATAGCCGTCCTTCTGATTCGTCCTTTTGCCGGTTTTGTTGCCGACATGTTCCAACGCAAGAAGGTGTATGTCATCTCGTACATATTCTTTACGGTCAGTTTTGCGGGATACCTTTTTATAGGTGAAAGCCTCTATCTTTTTGTGCTGCTCAGAATCCTGCACGGCTTTGCGTTCGGAGCACTCAACACCACAGGAAACACTCTTGTGATTGACATAATGCCCTCTTCGCGCCGTGGCGAAGGGTTGGGGTATTTCGGCGTTACGAACAATCTTGCCATGGCATTTGGTCCTATGGTCGGTCTTTTCGTGATATCCAGGTTCGATTACATGCTCCTCTTTATAATAGCATTGCTTGCTGCTGCTGCCGGTCTTCTCTTCTCGTTTCTGGTCAAGGTCCGTAAAAGGCAACAAGTGGAACGCAAAGGCAGCATGCTCTCTGTTGACCGTTTTTTCCTTGTCGAAGGCATTCCTGCCTCATTGGCTTTTTTTATGCTTGCCATACCTTACGGAATGACTTCGAGCTATATTGCCATATACGCCGAGGAGTCGGGTATTGTTTCCGGTGCAAGTCTCTTCTTTACGGTGCAGGCTACCGGGCTGATAGTCTCACGTCTTCTCTCGGGAAAGCAGGTTGACAAAGGGTATATTACACAAACTATTTCCAAAGGCATAACAATAGCTATTGCAGGTGTGGCTGGTGAAGCCTTGCTCTCTGTTGTGGCAGGTTGGAACGGTGTTGCGGCATATGCCGTATATTATTTTTCAGCATTCCTTGTCGGATACGGTTTCGGCACTATTTTCCCGGCGTTCAATACATTGTTCATCAATATGGCACCCAATTCGCGCCGTGCTACGGCCAATGCCACATACCTGACAGGCTGGGATGTCGGCATCGGTTCCGGAATGCTTCTTGGCGGAGCGTTGTCCTTGAACGGATATTCGGCGAGTTTCTTTTTCGGTGCTATACTTGTGCTTGCTGCGATGGTCTATTTCAGGTTCTATGTGGCGAAGCATTTTGAAAGACACCGTTTGAGGTGATTCCATCAGCCATTTTGAAGCATAAATTCCTTAACTATTCGGGCGCGTATCTGCCAATTTTTGCCTCCAACAGTTTTTTTTGTCATTTTTTCTTTGCATAATGATTTTATATGGATATATTTGCATTGCTCTCTTGAAGGGAGCAATGATAGTATAGTTTTTTCTTAGTTGTTTAGTAAATGTTGGAAGTACTTCTTTGTGAAAAGGGGTACTTCTTTTTTGAAAAAGAAGTACCCCTTTAGCTAAAGCACGCAGCAAAAGGTCAAGCGTTGCATAGCCGCAGGTTATGCCGCTTGGGTAGCTATAAGCGTGCTTTGGCAAAAATTATTTTTCTTTTTTGAAAAGAAGTACCCCTTTAGCTAAAGCACGCAGCAAAAGGTCAAGCGTTGCATAGCCGCAGGTTATGCCGCTTGGGTGGCTATAAGTGTGCTTTGGCAAAAGTTATTTTCTTTTTTGAAAAGAAGTACCCTTTTAGTAAAATCTATTCATTATGAAAATAAACATTAGGTTGATTGTAGCTGCATTGCAAATGTTTGCGGCTGTGGCATGTTCCGGCAACAGTCCGGCAAAAACACCACAGGTCTTTGATTCGAAACCGGTTGGTGACAGTCTCTGCGCTGTTGAGCGGAAACAGGCTAAAACATTGTCGTTGGCATTTGTCGGAGACATTATGATGGGAACCACATTCCCCGATTCAATTCATGGCACCCATTTGCCGGCCAACTCAGGAAAAAATCTTTTTGATAATGCTACTGATGTGTTGTCACGTGTAGATGTGGCATGTGGAAACCTGGAAGGAATCTTCCTTGATGGGCCGGGACGTCGCCGACCAATGGGAAACCCCAAAACCTATTATGTGTTCCGTATGCCTACAAAATATGTGTCAAATCTCACGGATGCCGGATTTGATTTTATGGGTATGGCCAATAATCATGTCAATGACTTTGGCGAGCCGGGACGAACTTCTACTATGGCTACATTGAGCAAAGCCAATATGGCTCATGCAGGATTGAAAGGCCGTTGTGAGATAGCTGTGATAGAACGCCAAGGACTAAAAGTTGCCATGACTCAGTTTGGTCATGGGGGTAATAATCTGGATGTTACCGATCTTGATGAATTGCGTAGAGTAGTAAAGGCCATGCGTGACACTGCCGATGTCGTTGTGGTGGCATTCCATGGAGGTGCTGAGGGTGCGTCACAACAGCATGTACCGTTCAAGATGGAAACATATGTGGGCGAAAAGCGTGGTAATGTAGCTGAATTTGCCCATGCTGCCATCGATGCCGGTGCCGATGTGGTTTATGGACATGGACCTCATGTGCCCCGTGCAGCAGAGCTGTATAATGGACACATCATATTTTATAGCTTGGGCAATTTCTGCACACCTTATCGAATGGGTGTATCAGGAGTATCGGGCTATGCTCCAATAGCGGAAGTAACCATTGGCACTGATGGAAAATTCCTTTCAGGCAAAATTCATTCTATGATTCAGCATCAAGGTCGTGGTCCTACCAAGGATGCTACAAATGCTGCAGCAAAACTTATCAAGCGACTCTCTGCAACGGATTTCCCCAACTCTCCGCTTCGTATAGCCGATGATGGTACGCTAACCGTGCAGTGATTACGGATTTGACAGCAATGAATGAAACGGCATAAGCGCACTTATGCCGTTTCATTCATATAAGCCATTGGGGTTGTCTTCTGCCTGGTCGTCAGATGCACGTTTGTGCTGTCATGACTCAATTCTTTTGTCATTTATGCCGAATAAAATGTCGTGTTTCAATAATTACGGAAAAATTTCATTATTCGGATTGAATTATCCCTTTTTTATAATTTGAATATCAAATATAAAATCCTAACTTTGTAAAATGTTATAGCGTGTCTTGAAAAAGGCAATATTATTAGGCATGTTATTACTAATTTTGCGTTGTTGAAAGTAACAAATAATTATATATATGGAAAATAAAATTCAGGAACTGACCGAAAAAATCTATGCCGAGGGCGTGGAGAAGGGTAAGGTAGAGGCCGACCGTCTTGTCGGTGAGGCTCAGGAACAGGCTGCCGAAATAATAAAGAAGGCAAAGGCCGAAGCAGAGGCTATAGTTGCCGCAGCCGAGAAAAAGGCCGCAGAACTGGAAGCGAATAGCCGTGCCGAGATAAAACTTTACGGAACACAGGCCGTTGCAGCCCTCAAGACCGAGACTGCTGACATTGTTACCAATGCTGTTGTGAAATCTGCTGTCAAGGATGCTCTTGCCGGTGATACGGTAAAGGCTCTTTTGGTTAAAATTGCAGAACGCTGGAGTGCGAACGAGCAGATTGTCATCTCTACAAAGGAGGCCGAAGAGCTGAAAGCATATTTTGCAAAGAATGCCAAGGCACTTCTCGACAAGGGCGTTGAAATAAAGCAGGTGAACGGTATCAAGACTGCTTTCTCAATTGCTCCGGCCGACGGTTCTTATAAGGTAAACTTCGGTGAAGGTGAGTTCGAAGCATTCTTCAAAGCCTTCTTGCGTCCACAGATGGTAGAACTGCTATTCTCTTGATTATGAGCAATTATCATTGTATTGTTGCGGGAATGCCCGATGTGGCTTTCGACGGTAGCAAGCCGGCATTCTCCGTAGAGCGATTCAAGGAGGAGATATATTCCATGCTGTCGCCCAAGGATGCGCGTTGCGTGGATGTCTTCTTCCTGTCGCGCGACAATGCCAATATCATAAACATACTGCGCGATGGCGAAAATGCGGTCATTGATCCTTTGGGCTGTTATAACCGTGAAGAACTTGACGCTATAATCGCATCGGCGATGGACGGCGACATGAGGGACAGCAAGGTTCCTGCATATATATACCGTTTCTTCGACTACTATGTGGCAAACCAGGCAAAGGAGAATATCATTTGGGATGATGTGCTCGCTTCGTATTATTACGAGTATGCCACAACATACCCTAACAGATTCGTTGCGGCATGGTACGGGTTCAATCTCAATGTAAACAATATTCTTGTAGCCGTAGCGGCAAGAAAGTACAAATACTCCGTTGCCGATGCTGTTGTCGGTGACGGTGAGGTAGCCGAAGCTCTCCGCAATTCAGGAGCACGTGACTTCGGGCTTTCGGGTACTCTTGAGTATGTTGACGATGTCCTGCGTCTTTGTGACAATGGCAAGCTCCAGGAGCGTGAACGCAAACTCGACGAAATGCGCTGGAATTGGCTCGACGATAATTCCGTATTCGAATACTTCTCTGTCGAGAGACTTATTGTGTTCCTGCAGAAACTGACGATTCTGGAACGTTGGGGAGAACTCGATGCCGATAGCGGCATGGAACGGTACAAGGAGATGATAGCGCAGCTGAAAAGCGGAATGGATTCGTTCTCTTTAGAGGTGTAATAAAATAAATTGATATATAGATATGGCGACAAAAGGAAAAGTAACCGGCGTTATAGCCAACATGGTGCTCTTGGCCGTTGACGGCCCTGTGGCGCAGAATGAAATCTGCTATATAAAGACCGGTGGAGATCGCTTGATGGCGGAGGTCATCAAGATAAACGGTGCCAAGGTGTATGTTCAGGTATTCGAGAGTACACGCCGTTTGAAAATTGGCGAAGAAGCCGAGTTCACCGGTCATATGCTTGAGGTTTCTCTGGCTCCGGGTATGCTTTCAAAGAATTATGACGGTCTTCAGAACGACCTCGACAAGATGGAGGGCGTGTTCCTGAAGAGAGGTGACTACACCAATCCTCTTGACGAGGAGAAGATATGGCATTTTGACCCGTTGGTAAAGGCCGGCGACACAGTAGGTGCAGCAGCATGGTTGGGTAGTGTGGAGGAGAACCACCAGCCGCTGAAGATTATGGCACCGTTCGGGCTTGAAGGAAATTGGACTGTTAAGTCGATAGTTGCGGCCGGTGACTACAAGATTACGGACACTGTTGCTGTCATTGTGAATGACGAAGGCGAGGAGAAGAAACTTAATATGATTCAGAAGTGGCCTGTACGTGTAGCCATGACTGACTACAAAGAGAAGCCGCGTCCGTTCAAGATGCTTGAGACTGGTGTGCGTACCATAGATACTATGAATCCTATTGTAGAAGGCGGTACAGGCTTCATTCCCGGTCCGTTCGGTACAGGAAAGACAGTGCTTCAGCACGCTATCTCTAAGCAGGCCGAGGCAGACATCGTTATCATAGCCGCCTGTGGCGAGCGTGCGAACGAGGTCGTGGAAATTTTTACCGAGTTTCCCGAACTCATCGACCCCCACACGGGCCGCACGCCCATGGAGCGAACAATCATCATCGCCAATACCTCGAACATGCCTGTTGCAGCGCGTGAGGCGTCGGTATATACAGCCATGACTTTGGCCGAGTATTACCGTGCAATGGGATTGAGAGTACTCCTCATGGCCGATTCAACATCGCGTTGGGCACAGGCGTTGCGCGAGATGTCGAACCGCATGGAGGAACTTCCCGGCCCCGATGCCTTCCCGATGGATATCTCGTCTATCATCGCCAACTTCTATAGCCGTGCAGGCTACGTCTATCTGAACAACGGCGAGGTCGGTTCTATCACCTTTATCGGAACCGTATCTCCGGCAGGCGGTAACCTCAAGGAACCCGTGACCGAGAATACGAAGAAAGTTGCCCGTTGCTTCTACGCGCTGGAGCAGGAACGCGCCGACAAGAAGCGTTATCCCGCGGTCAATCCTATTGACTCCTATTCTAAATATATAGAGTACCCCGAGTTCAACGATTACATCTCTCCGCTTATGGGCGGTGAGTGGATATCAATGGTAAACGAGGCCAAGACACGTCTGTTGCGCGGAAAGGAGATTGCCGAACAGATAAACATTCTCGGTGATGACGGTGTACCCGTTGACTATCACGTTACATTCTGGAAGTCGGAACTCATTGACTTTGTGGTTCTGCAACAGGATGCCTTTGACGAAGTCGATGCCGTTACTCCTCTTGAACGTCAGCAGGAGATTCTGAACCTCGTTACAGAGATATGCCGTGCTGAATATGATTTCGAAGATTTCCAGCAGGTGACAGACTTCTTCAAGAAAGCTATCAACATTTGCAAGCAGATGAACTACTCTGAGTTCCACAGCGAGAGATACAACTCTTACTGCAGCGAACTCGAGAAACTTCTTGCAACAAAGCAGGTTAACGACTAACAATTACAATTATGGCTACAGAAGCATTCCAGAAAATATATACAAAGATAAATTCTATCACCAAGGCAACCTGCTCGCTCAAGGCTACAGGTGTCGGATATGACGAACTTGCCACTGTTGACGGCAAGTTGGCACAGGTGGTGAAGATTATGGGAGACGAAGTTACCCTTCAGGTATTCGAGGGTACGGGAGGTATCCCTACAGATGCGGAGGTTGTCTTTTTGGGCAAGGCTCCCTCGTTGAAGGTGAGTGACCAGCTTGCCGGCCGTTTCTTTAACGCGTACGGCGACCCCATTGACGGCGGTCCGGCCGTTGACGGCAAGGAGGTGGAAATCGGCGGTCCTTCGGTAAACCCTGTCCGCCGCAAACAGCCTTCCGAACTTATCGCGACAGGTATTGCAGGTATCGACCTCAACAATACACTGGTGACAGGACAGAAGATTCCGTTCTTCGCAGACCCCGACCAGCCTTACAATCAGGTGATGGCGAACGTGGCGATGCGTGCCGAGACCGACAAGATTATTCTTGGCGGTATGGGTATGACTAATGACGATTACCTTTACTTCAAGAACCTCTTTACGAACGCCGGTGCACTTGACCGTATCATCTCGTTCATGAACACGACCGAAGACCCTGCCGTAGAGCGTCTTCTTATTCCCGACATGGCATTGACAGCTGCCGAGTATTTCGCAGTGGAGAAGAATCAGAAGGTTCTGGTACTGCTTACCGACATGACGATGTATGCCGATGCCTTGTCTATCGTTTCTAACCGCATGGACCAGATTCCGTCAAAGGATTCAATGCCGGGTTCGCTCTATTCCGACCTTGCGAAGATATACGAGAAGGCGGTTCAGTTCCCGGCAGGCGGCTCAATCACCATTATTGCGGTGACTACGCTCTCCGGCGGTGACATCACGCATGCAGTGCCCGACAATACCGGTTACATTACCGAGGGACAGCTCTTCCTTCGTCGCGACAGCGACATCGGTAAGGTAATTGTCGATCCTTTCCGTTCTTTGTCGCGTCTTAAACAGCTTGTTTCGGGCAAGAAGACCCGTAAGGACCATCCGCAGGTGATGAATGCGGCGGTGCGTCTCTATGCCGATGCTGCCAACGCGAAGACAAAACTCGAGAACGGTTTCGACCTTACCGACTACGACAAACGAACATTGTCGTTCGCGAAGGAATATTCCGACAAGTTGCTGGCTATCGATGTCAACCTCAACACAACGGAGATGCTCGATGTGACATGGGGACTCTTCTCTAAGTTCTTCAAGCCCGAGGAGGTCAACATCCGTCAGGAACTTGTGGATACTTACTGGAAAAAATAAGAACTGTATTAAATATAGCGGAAAAGCATAATGATTGCGTTTCAATATAACAAGACATCGCTTCAGCATCTTGAAAAGCAACTGAAGATGCGTGTGAGGACTCTTCCTATCATAAAGAGCAAGGAGAGTGCGCTGCGCATCGAAGTGAAGAAATGCAAGGCCGAGATGGAGAGGCACGATGAGGAGTATGCGCAGCAACTGGAACAGTACCGTGCCCTTTTCGCGCTCTGGAACGAGTTCGATGCTTCGTTGGTAAAGACGGGTGAACTCCTGATAGGGCAGCAGAAGGTGGCAGGAGTGAAGGTTCCGGTACTCGAGAATGCCTCTTTCATCGTTTCGCGTTTCAGCCTCTTCAATTCTCCCAAGTGGTTCGCCGAGGGTATTGAGTTCCTCAAGGAGATGGCAATGACCGCGATACGGCGTGAGCTGTTGGAGAGGAAACTGCGCTTGCTGGAGGTGGCACGAAAGAAGACGACACAGAAGGTGAACCTCTTCGAGAAGGTGCAGATACCCGGTTACCAGGATGCGATACGTAAGATTAAACGATTCATGGAGGACGAAGAGAATCTGTCCAAGTCTTCACAGAAGATTCTCAAGTCATTGTTGGAACAGAGAGAGGAGGCCGGCGCATGATAACGAAAATGAATAAATTGACGCTTCTTGTGTATCACAAGGAGTATGCATCTTTCCTTGAGCGTCTGCGCGAAGTGGGAGTGGTGCACATTGCAGAGAGGGAGAGCGGTTCTGTTTCGACTCCCGAACTGGAGGAGAAACTGGCCTTGGCTAACAGCTATGCGCGCGCACTCAAGCGTCTTGAGATGTGTTCGCCCGTTGAACTCAAGCCTTCGGGTAGAGTGGAGGAGGCTTTGCCGGCAGTGGAGAAGATGGATGCGCTGCTCGCCAACATTGAGCAGCACAGGACTCTCATGCAGGTTCTTGAAAAGGATATGGCGACTCTTGCTCCATGGGGTGACTTCGATTATTCGAACATTGAGAGACTGCAGGCTTGCGGTTATGAACTGAAATTCTTCGTGACTAATGCGAAGAGCTACGACAGTGAATGGGAAAAACTCTACAATGCAGTTGTCGTATGCGAGAAGCAGTCGCGCGTATATTTCGTTACCGTAACCCATGCGGGATATGAATTTGAAATTGATGCAGAAGCGGTAAAATTGCCAACGGCATCACTCGGGCAGTTGAAGGGCGAGTACGACAGGACCAAGAATTGTATAGATAACTTCAATGCCGAACTGAAACTCTTGGCGGAGAGCTCCATAAATACGATAAAGTGTGCGCAGGAAAATCTGATGCACGATATCGAGTTCACTAAAGTCTCTCTCGACGGTACTAAGGTCTCGGGCGACAAGCTTGTCCTGCTCGAAGGATGGGTGCCCGAGGACAGCGTGGATGAACTGAAGAGGATGCTTGACAACAGCGGTGCCTTCTATGAGATGAGAGCGGCACGCCGCGGTGACAAGTTCCCTGTCAAGCTGAAGAACAACGCATTCACACGTATGTACGAGGTGTTGACCAAGATGTACGGTATGCCGAGCGAAACTGATTTCGACCCGACACCGATACTCGCGCCTTTCTTCTCGTTGTTCTTTGCGTTCTGTATGGGCGATGCCGGTTACGGACTTATCCTCATTCTCCTGGGTTTCATACTCAAGAAGAAGATGAAGGACGAATTCCGCGGCATGATGAATCTGGTAATCACATTGGGTATATTCACAACCGTGATGGGTGCCTTGCTCGGAACTTTCTTCGGAATGAGTCTTCTCGATTCCGACATTCCGCAGGCCATGAAGAATTTCATCATTGCCGGTGATGTGGAACTGTTCGGCTCTTCGTACGACAAGCAGATGATTCTGGCTCTGGGAATAGGTATCCTGCATATATCGATAGCCATGACGGTGAAGGCCATAAACAGCACTGTCTTTTTCGGGTTTAAAGAGTCGCTCAGTGTATGGGGCTGGTGGCTTGTTGTTGTGGGTGGTGTCATTATTGGTACATTGACATTCCTGAGCGTAATCCCGAGTGACATATCACAGTGGGTGCTTATTGCTGTGGGAGGCCTTGGTGCTTTGGGTATCTATGTGCTGAACAATCTGCGCCGCAACGTATTTGCCAATATCGGTGCAGGTCTTTGGGATACATACAACATGGCTTCGGGTCTTTTGGGAGATATTCTCTCGTATATACGACTCTTTGCTCTGGGCCTTGCCGGTGGTATGCTCGGACAGACATTCAACAGCCTCGCGATGATGGTCGTTGAGGATCAGGAAGGTGTAGGTGCTGTGTTGGGTTGGATAGGCTTCGGTCTTATAATAGTGATAGGACATGTTCTTAATATTGCTATGTCATGCCTGAGTGCCTTTGTGCATCCGTTACGTCTTACCTTTGTGGAGTATTTCAAGAATGCGGGGTATGATGGTAAGGGTGTAGAATACAAACCTTTCAAGAATGGCAAATGAAGGGACATTCGTGTTCAATAACAATGAAAAATAAAACAATAAATAATTAAAACTAAACATTATGAACGAATTATTAGGTTATTTGGGAATGGGTCTCATGTTGGGACTCGCAGGTATCGGCAGTTGCTATGGTACAACAATCGCAGGTAATGCAGCAGTTGGTGCGTTGAAGAAGGATTCTTCAAAATCTTCGGGTTATATGATTCTTTCTGCACTTCCTGCCACACAGGGACTTTACGGTTTCTTGGCATTCTTGCTCCACTTTTCAAAGGCTGGTGAGAATGGCCTTCTTTGGTTTGGTGTCGGCATTGGTGTCGGTCTTGTATGTCTTTTCTCTGCAATTCGTCAGGGACAGGTGTGTGCAAACGGTATCGTAGGTGTGTCACAGGGACACGATGTGCAGACTAATACTATGATTTATGCAGCTCTGCCCGAGTTCTACGCGATTCTCGCGCTCGTGGCTACATTCCTTGTGTAAGAATGTAAAACTCAGTTTTAAAAAGTTGAATCAAGGACGGACTTTCATAGTCTGTCCTTGATTTTTTATGTTTCAATCACAGAGCTTCTTAATATTGGCGTTATGTTTATATATATTGATAGAGTTTTAAATTAGGGATAGTGACTATCCCTGAAGTAGAATCATTTTCGACCTAATTCTTCGTTTTTCGTCACGGTGATGTTCTTCATCCGCCGTAATTGAGTATAGGCTTTTCAAATCCCGACAATAATTCCGCATCTGAAAACGCTCATGTCCATACCTGCTGATTAACAAAGTTCGCATGAACAGAACAATAATGATATGTATCGGTGACTTGATGAAAATGTGGCATTTTGTTCGGTTTCTCGGCAATTTTGCGCTTATATGTGATTTTATGTCATTGTTTTCTTAACATAATTTTAAAATTAGAAAATAAAATACTAATTTTGCACAAGAATAGAGAGAGGGAACTCCTTCTCCCTATTTGTTGTTATATATAATAAGGTTGTTCAAGAGTGAATGCCTTGAAATGCTTATATGAGAAATTTAAACAGCTTCTTGGAAGTTGTTTAAATTTATGTACTTGAAATTTTTATAGGTCTTTTTTAGAATGTTTTTTCTTTTCTTAAAGTTACATAGCGGGCTATGTAACTGCAAAAAAAAGGTACAACAGACAAAAAAGTGCATAAAAAGGCAAGCACAACTGGCACATAATGTAATGTAATTTTCGAAAGAAATTTAAACAGCTTTTTAATATTAATCAATGAAAAAAGACTTATTACGTCCCGATTATCTGTTCGAAATTAGTTGGGAAGTTTGTAACAAGGTGGGCGGTATTTATACAGTGGTATCAACAAAGGCCCGTACCATCTCCGAGATTGAAGGGCTGAACGCAATATACATCGGTCCCGACTTGTGGAAAGAAAAGACAAATCCACTCTTTACAGAAGACAAACGCCTGTGGAGCGCGTGGCGCAAGAAGGCAAGCAATGATAAGATGACTGTACGCTGCGGTTATTGGGAAATCCCTGGCCGCCCCAAGGTTGTACTTGTCGATTACACCGGTTATATGGCCGACAAGGATGCTATTTATGGTGAACTATGGAATGACTTCGGTGTCGATTCACTGCATGGCTATGGAGACTATGACGATTCAATGATTTTCGGTTACGCGGTAGGAAAGGCTATTGAGAGTTTCTACAATACGAATATCAAGAAGGGTAGCAATGTGGTTGTTCAGGCTCATGAGTGGCAGAGTGGTGGTGCTGCGTTGTACCTCAAGAAGAACCTGCCTGCAGTGGGAACAATCTTCACTACCCATGCAACAAGCATAGGCCGTTCAATAGCATCTAACGGCAAGCCTTTGTACGACTATTTCGACGGTTACAACGGCGACCAGATGGCCGAGGAACTCAACGTGCAGTCGAAGCAGTCGGTGGAGAAGAATACTGCGCTTAACGTTGACTGCTTTACAACAGTGAGCGAGATTACTGCACGCGAGTGCAAGCAGCTTGTAGGCCGTGAGTGCGACGTGATTCTTGAGGACGGTTTCGAGAAGGATTTCGTTCCTGTCGGTAAGGATTTTACAGCCAAGAGAAAGGCTGCGCGTGCTGCACGTCTGCGTGTGGCGCAGGCTCTGACCGGCGACAGTATTTCCGATGATGCTATTATAATAGGTATAGGCGGACGCATGGAGATGCGCAACAAGGGTATCGACATGTTCATAGAGTCAATGGCGCGTCTGAACTCATGCGGGGAGCTTGAGCGTGACGTGGTTGCCTTTATCGATGTTCCTGCATGGTCAGGCGATGCGCGAGAGGATCTTGTGAAACGTTTGAAGAGCGAAGAGAATTCATGGGATTCACCTCTGCCCAATCCTTATCTTACACACAATCTGAACAATTTCTACGATGATGCAATAGCTTGCACCTTGCGCAATATGTTCCTTGATAACCGCAGCGGAAAGAACCGTGTGAAGGTCATCTATGTTCCGTGCTACCTTAAAGGCAATGACGGCATCTTTAATATGGATTATTACGATGTACTCATTGGTAATGACCTGAGCATATATCCGTCATACTATGAGCCATGGGGCTATACTCCGCTCGAGAGTGCCGCATTCCACATTCCTACAATAACAACCGGGCTTGCCGGCTTCGGACTGTGGGTGAATTCAGTGCTTGGCCGTGAAGGCAAATTGGCTGATGGAGTAGAGGTTATATGCAGGAATGACAGCAATTATTTCGATGCGGCCGAGGTTATTACAAAAACAATTTGTACCTTTGCAAAACTTTCTGAGAAAGAGGTTTCAGAGTGCCGCAAGAAGGTTGCAAAGATTGCCGAAAAGGCTCTGTGGAAACACTTTATAAAGAACTATTTCAGGGCCTATGACTTCGCACTCGAAGCAGCGGCAAAGAGAATCTGAAAAGAAAATATTCATTTAATTAAAAAAATATGATTGCTATTAGTAACACAAACCAACCAAGTTGGAAAACTGTTAATGTTAAATCTTACATCCCCGAGTCGCTTAAGCCGCTCGAGGAGTTGTCACGTAACCTCTGGTGGGTATGGAACGAGGAGGCAAAGGCTCTCTTCAGTATGCTCGATGCCGACCTTTACAAGGCATGTGGCGGCAACCCCGTGCTTCTTCTCGAGAAGTTGGGTGTTGAGAAACTCGATGAACTTTCAAAGGACAAGGCTGTTCTTGACAAGCTTGCTGATGTCTATGCGGATTTCCGCAAATATATGGACGTTAAGCCCAATGCAGAGCGTCCTTCTGTAGCATACTTCTGTATGGAGTATGGTTTGACAAGCGTTCTGAAGATCTATTCAGGCGGTCTCGGTATCCTTGCCGGTGACTACTTGAAGGAGGCTTCTGACTCTAACGTTGATATGTGTGCTGTAGGTTTCCTCTATCGTTACGGTTACTTCAGCCAGTCTCTTTCAATGGACGGCTCACAGATTGCCAACTACGATGCGCAGAATTTCAACCAGCTCCCCATCGAGCGCGTTTATGAGGAAGACGGCATTACTCCGCTGGTTATCCACGTTCCTTACATCGATTACTATGTACACGCTAACGTATGGAGAGTGAACGTAGGTCGTGTGCCTTTGTATCTTCTCGATACAGACTTCGACATGAACAGCGAATTCGACAAGCCTATCACACACAAGCTTTACGGTGGTGATTGGGAGAACCGTCTGAAGCAGGAGATTCTTCTCGGTATCGGTGGTATGATCGCTCTTGAGAAGATGGGTGTTAAGAAGGATATCTATCACTGCAACGAGGGTCATGCAGCTCTCTGCAACCTCTACCGTCTGACTCAGTACATCAAGACCGGTTACACATATGAGGAGGCTCTTGAGATCGTACGTTCAAGCTCACTTTATACAGTACATACTCCGGTTCCTGCAGGTCACGACTACTTCGACGAGGCTCTCTTCGGCAAGTACATGAGAGGCTATGCAAACCAGCTCAACATTACATGGGACGACTTGATGAACCTCGGCCGCATCAATGCCGGTGACAAGAACGAGCGTTTCTGTATGTCAACATTCGCTTGCAACACTTGCCAGGAAATCAACGGTGTGAGCCGTCTCCATGGTAAGGTGTCAAAGTCAATGTTCGCAGAGATCTGGAAGGGTTACTATCCCGAGGAGAACCACGTAGGTTATGTAACCAACGGTGTTCACTATCCTACATGGGTTGCTCCAGAGTGGGACGAGCTCTACAAGAAGAACTTCGACCCGAGCTTTATCAGCGACCAGTCAAACGAGAGCATCTGGCACGCAATCGAGAACATTCCAAATGAGACTATCTGGAATACTCGTGTTGCACGTAAGAAGATGCTTATCAACTATATAAAGAAGGCGTTCAGCGAGGAGTGGTTGAAGAACCAGGGCGACCCGATGCGTATCGTTGACGTTGTGAAGAAGATTAACCCCGATGCACTCGTTATCGGTTTCGCACGCCGTTTCGCTACTTACAAGCGTGCTCACCTTCTCTTCACAGACCTCGACCGTCTTGCTAAGCTCCTCAACAACCCCGAGCGTCCAATCCAGTTCCTCTTCGCAGGTAAGGCTCACCCACACGATGGTGCAGGTCAGGGCTTGATCAAGAAGATTATCGAGGTTTCACGCCGTCCTGAGTTCGTAGGTAAGATCATCTTCCTCGAGAACTACGATATGGACCTCGCTAAGTTGCTCGTTTCAGGTGTTGATATCTGGATGAATACTCCTACACGTCCTCTCGAGGCGTCAGGTACATCAGGTGAGAAGGCTCTCATGAACGGTGTCCTCAACTTCTCGGTTCTCGATGGTTGGTGGTGCGAGGGCTACAAGCCAGGTGCAGGTTGGGCATTGAAAGAGGAGCGTACATACCAGAACCAGGAGTTCCAGGATCAGCTCGACGCTGCTACAATCTACACATTGCTCGAGAACGAGATTCTCCCAATGTACTACAACCGTGGTGGCAAGGCTTACTCTGACGAGTGGGTTGCTTGCATCAAGAAGTCAATCGCCGAGGTTGCTCCTCACTTCACAATGAAGCGTCAGCTCGATGACTACTACAGCAAGTTCTACTGCAAGCAGGCTAAGCGTTATCACCACCTTGTTGCCGACGACTCAAAGGTTGTTCGCGAGCTCGCCAAGTGGAAAGAGGAGGTTGCTGCCAAGTGGAATGCTGTTGAGGTTCTCTCAGTAGATGGTCCTCAGGAATTCCTCAACGGTGCAATGTCTGCAGGTGAGAAGTACAACGTAACTGTTAAGGTTGACGAGAAGGGTCTTGACAATGCAGTAGCTATCGAGCTCGTTGTATTGGCTCCAGACGCTAAGGGTCGTGAGACAGTGTTTGCAACTTATCCTTTGGAGGTTGTACAGCGCGAGGGTAACGTATTTACATTCGGTGCTGAGATTGCTCCTACAAACGCAGGTGCATTCAAGCTCGCATTCCGTATGTATCCTAACCACGCAGAGCTCCCACACCGTATGGACTTTGCTTATGTTAAGTGGTTCGCTTAATTATAAAGCATACATATATGAAAAACGCTCTTGCCGTATGGCAAGAGCGTTTTTTTGTCGTTGTCCGCAAAGTAGGGGCGAGCTCTGCCCGAACGATTGTATTGTGACAGTCGCATTTGCCTGCAAAGATTGAAAATTTTGCCCATAAGCTATTGACAAGGGCTTCATATTGTTGTATATTTGCGGCAGTTGTAGAGAGAAACAGCGCATTGCACACTTCGGCAATCGACACTCTATTTGCAACTCCTGTGGCATTTGTTGCCACAAGGTTTACATTTTATTGAAGGCGTTTACACGCTTTGTTATCCGCTCAACCTAAACTAGCAATTTAAGAGCGAAACGGAAACAAGGTTTTGTAGATGCCCTATGATGATATTTGCCATTCCCAAATGGAACTTTTCCCAAACAGGGGTGTTGACAATATCAGCGTGGGGCTCTGCATTACTCATTCTGTTTGCGGGGCTTTGCTAGTGCCTGGTTGGGAGTTTGGGTATTGTGGGCTTCACGCTCTCTTTTTACCCACACCAATCCGTGTACCGCCAATAGTTTAATCTTTAATCTACTATTTATGGAAAGGTACACCGCAAATTTGAAACTCCCGGCAATTTTGTCTTTGCACACAGTCCCCGGATGCAGTAAAAGAGATGAAGACCGAATGATTACCCGTGAAATATTCCTGCACACGGGCACAGGAGGCGTTGTTGAGATTTTCAGGTCCTCGAAATATATCATCGGGGAAGAATACACACAAATGCCTTTCTGCGAAAAGAGCCCCGGCAGCGAACTTTACCACTACACCGCTGTGCTATTGAACACACCGCAAAGCATAAGTGCCGAGAATGGTCTGAAAGCAATGGAAGAAGTAGCGAAATGGTACACTAAGCTGGGTTACGAAATAGAGAGTATAACTTCAAAAGAGTGGGTGGACTACCCAGATTGGTTGCAAGCAGAACGCTGAGAGTTGTAAAAGCAGTGGGATAACCTCGCTTTCGCTCGCCATTGTATTCAATGGCAGCCTCCAACCTTAATCGTTCACTTGTATTTTCTTCATGTCTTTCTATACGTTCTTTTCATAACTGAAAAGAACCAAAAGGTTCCGTCACCGGCAAAATCAGTCATAACAGCCTTTTGCTCACGAGTCGCAAGCGACATCCCTCGGTTGGCTGTTATTTGCCAACAAATCCTTTCATTCTGTTTTTGGGTGGTGCGG
>JAZRLO010000033.1:0-9391 GCA_045646845.1 Bacteroidaceae bacterium | reverse complement strand
CAACGGCATCAGGACCGTCGGCCGGATATTTGAGTGTGAGGGTAAAGAGTTTGAACTGATCCTCGAGCTCTTTCATATGTGGGTTATCCTTTTCGGCCTCGTTGAGGATAAGGTTGCCGTCGCGGTTCATCGGTTCAAGGTTGGCCTCGATACGGGTTGCCTTTTCGGTTTTCTTTTCCTCGTCGCCACGAATGTAGAGTGAGATGTTGCGCTCTTTGCGCACCTTTGCTACGAGAGGTTTGAATACCTGCTGGAAGAAAGGATCCTGCAGCTTGTTGTTCTCCATGTAGCAGTAGACATTGGTTTTTCCACCTACAAAATCGAGTAGCTTGACATACCAATCTATGAACTCGGAGTTCAACGCTTTATCCAGGAATGTCTTTATTACATATAGTTTGCCGTTCAGTTTTCCGAGCAGGCTGACTGTCTTGAATGATTTTCCCTTTTTGCCTTTGCCTTCGCCTGGCGCGGGGTCGCCGTATGCTACAAGGAATTTGAATTTTGACAGAGAGGGGACTTTGCCGTATGTAATGTTCGTGAATATCTCGCCCTCCGATATCGGGTTGTTGTAATACTCGCCCTGTACGGTCTTTTTGCTGATTTTTGAGAGGGTGCGGTCTATGTCCTCCTCGCTGTTCTTTTCGGGCCACGACGATACTCCGTTCTTGTCGCGGATGTTCACAATGTCCCAATGGTCGGCCATTTCGCCGGCGCGTTTTACACAGCAATCCTTTGCTATAAGGTTTCCGCAAAAGATGATAAGGGTCGGCTCTGAAACTGAACGTGTAGGGTACAATGCCTTTTCCCACCATTCCCAACGCTTGTTGATGATGTCGGGGTTCTTGCAATCCTCGTCGGTATCGAAGTCATCGACGAGCAAGACGTCGGGGCGTATGGCCTCATTACGGGAGCCACGAGGAGACTGTCCGGCACCGATGGCGCGGAACGCTGCACCTCCTTTGGTTATGAACTCGTCGGCGGTCCAATTGCCAAGAGATTGTTGCTTGCCATAATAGGCAATTATGCGCTGGTTCGCTTCGAAGTTTACACGATAGGGGTCCAATAGACGAACGGCATTGTCCTTGCTGTTGGAGGTGATGATGATATTCTTCTTTCTGCCTGTTAGTACAAGGTATGACACGATGAACATTGTAATGGTTGATTTTGCCAGCTCTCGCGACCAGGACAAAACTTCGAACCATTCATCGTTTGCCAAGATGCGCTTAATGGCTCTTTTCTGGAATGGTGCGAACTCATACTTGGCATATCCTGGATAGAAAAACTTAATCCACTCTATGGGATGAGCTTCGAGCCATAGGCGATGCTTCTCGCGTTCGGCGTGTGTCATACTTTTATCGACAGGCGTCGAACGTGCAATCTCCTCTTTGTATTTTTCCCAATCGTTAAGGGCTTGTTTGTCTATTTGTTTCATAGCAGTGATTTGATGAAAGAGTCTGCTGTTGTCGTTAGTTGTTTTGCTTTCTCAAGGTCGTATGCCTTTACGAATTCGATTAAGCGTGTAAGCACGCTGATGACATCTGCAATACCGACATCGGTCTCCATATTCTTTATGGCTGCCGAAAGCTTGCCGAGGATGTCGGCTTCCTTGCTTGTCGGGTATCGTTCGCCCTCGGGCTTCTCTGCGATGGCGCGGTTTATCTCTGCGACCTGCCTGTATAAGCTGCGCACCTGTTCCTCGCGAGTAAGGGTTATTCCAACCTTGTGCTCCTCCCATTTGCCAGCGTTTATCCATTTGTTCACTGTTACGCGTGAAACTCCTACCTTGTCGGCGATTTCCTGTTGTGTAAGGTTTTCTTTCAGGAATAGCGTCTTTGCCCATTCCTTCTTTTGGGTATTGGTTAATTCTGCCATTTTGACCTCCTTTTTTATTGCAAAATTCGCTGTAAAAATGGTAATAAAAAAAGCAGTTCCGCATCATAACGTTTTAAGACGGCATCATAACGCTGTAAAGTTTTATGATGAAATGGCGATTTGTTCAGCAATAAAAAAGACCTCAATTTTGCATTGACAACAGCAAAAATGACTAACGGAATGAGTAAGTTTTTTAATATGAAATTTGACGGGCGTTCCTGTACAATTTATCTGTATGGGGACATAGGTGATTGTTATGATGTGCGTAGCGGTGATATCGCCCGAGAACTCGCAGAGGCCGAGGCTAATTGTGAAAGAATAGATGTGCGCATTAACAGTAATGGCGGTGACGTATTTTCCGGTATAGCCATTTTCAATCTGTTGAGGAATAGCAGAGCCGACATACATATCTACATTGACGGTGTCGCTGCAAGTATGGCAAGTGTGATAGCTCTCTGTGGTAAGCCTGTCGAGATGAGCAAGTATGCCAGGTTGATGTTGCACAGTGTCTCGGGAGGTTGCTATGGTAACAAGAAGGAGATGCAGAGGTGCATCAGCGAACTTGAGAGCCTGGAGGACACCTTGAGTCAAATGTATTCGGCAAGGCTGGGTCTGCCAAAGGAGGAGGTGAAGGCTATGTACTTCGATAACGAAGATCATTGGATGACTGCCGATGAAGCTTTGAACTTGGGATTCATTGATGCAATATACGATGCGGACCCTGTTCCGATGGACAGCACCCCGGAACAGATATATACAATATTCAATAACCGGCTTGAAAAGCCACAAAACTTTAATCAAATGAATTTAGACGAATTGAAAAAGCGACCCTGCTTCAAGGATTGCGCTACCGATGATGACGCCTACAAGGTAATCGGTAATCTGGAAACAGAAGCCGGCAAAGTGACCGGGTTAGAGAAAGAGAATGCTCAGCTCAAAGAGGAGGTTAAGGCTTACAAGGAGAAGGCCGAGGCTGACGCTGCCAATGAACGCAAGGCGATTCTTGATGCGGCAGAGGAGGATGGCCGTATCGATGCCGGTACACGCCCCATCTATGAGAATATGCTGAAGGAGCATCCCGAGGATGGCAAGAAGGCACTCAAGGCACTTGCTCCCAAACGCAAGGTGTTGAACGACCTTAAGGTTACTCCTGGTAATGAGAGCCCTTGGGAGATGCGTCAGCGTGAAATCAGAGAGAACAGAAACAAACGTAAATAAATTGTGAGATTATGGCAATAGTAGTTAAAAACACGAATTACAATGGCGAGGTTCTTGAGCGCATTTTGACCCTCGCATCCACAGGCAACGAACTCGTGGATAAGGGATTGATTATGGTCATCCCTGGTGTAGAAAAGAAGATCAGTCTGCCGCGTATCAAGACCGGCAAGATGTTGCAGAAGCGTAAGGAGGATCCTGTCAAGGCTGACAGCAAGGGCGACTTCAACTATGACGAGAAGTCTCTCGATCCCGAGGACTTTATGGCATTTACCCTGTTCAATCCCCGTGCGTTTGAGCAGGTGTGGCGCAAGTGGCAGCCTAAGGGTAACCTTGTGTTTGCCGAGCTTCCCCCTGAAGGTCAGAACGCTTTGCTTGACGAGTTGTCAAAGCAGGTGCAGTTCGAGTTGGGCTGGCACTATGTGAATGGTGAGTTCGTAAAGAACGGTACCGACGAGCAGCTTATGAACGGTATTCTTACCCAGGCTGCCAAGGACGCTGACTGCATCGTTGTGCAGAGTGAGGAAACTACAATGATTGGCAAACTTAAGGCTGTGCGTAAGGCTATCCCTAACGCAGTACGCAACAACCCTAACTTGTGCATCATTATGAGCATCGCAGACTTTGACAAGTATGACGATGAGCTTACAGAGCGCGAGAGCAAGAATGCTTCGGAGACAGAGGTGAACCGCAAGCGTTATAAGGGTATTCCTATTGAGACCATCGCGGATTGGCCCGAGGGCGTGATTGTTGCAACTCTCTGTTCGCCCAGCGCAGACGGCAACCTTTTCGCTGCTGTGAACTTGCAGGACGACGAGGATGTAATCCAAATCGACAAGTGGTCTAACGCGAGTGAACTTTACTTCTTCAAGTTGTTGATGAAGGCTGACACCAACATCGCATTTGGCGAGGAGTTCATTGTGCTTGATACACGCGAGAACCCCAAATTTGTTGTTGCGGGTTAAGGTATTTTTCACTAACCAATAAACAAGAAGGATATGAAAAAGGACAAAGAGACTACAGTAGAGGTTGCCACTGCGGCAACTGAAGGAACTGCTCCCGTAGCAACAGTTGAAACCGCTTCTAACGCAGCCACTGAAAACGGTGCAGCCGAGGCTGAAGCACCAGAGATCGTGGAGGAGACTCAGGAGCTGGTAAAGGTTGTTGTAAAGCAACTTTTCCGCGACAAGTTTACTCCCACCATCTACTACAAGGTAGGTCAGGAACTTGAATTTGATGCTGAACGCGCAGAGAACCTTGTTTCTCGCGGATTGGTCGAATATGCTAAAACCGTAGAGTAATGGCTAAACTTAAGTTTTTAGTTCTACACTGTACCGCCACGCCAGAAGGCCGTGAAGTATCTTCAGATGACATACGAGCATGGCACACTAACCCGGTGAGTAAGGGTGGCCGTGGGTGGAGCCAGGTAGGCTATACAGACCTGATACATCTGAATGGCGAGGTGGAACGCCTTGTCGATAATAACGAAGATGCGAATGTCGATCCTTGGGAAATAACCAATGGAGCCAAAGGTTACAATTCAATCAGCAGGCACGTTGTGTATGTCGGCGGTGTGGTTGCAGACGGCAAAACAGCGAAAGACACTCGTACCAAGGCGCAGAAGGCTGCGATGGAGGCTTATGTAAAAGAGTTCCACAGAAGACACCCGAATGTACGTATCATTGGACATAGGGAGGTCGCAGCCAAAGATTGCCCGTCGTTCGATGTACAGGTTTGGCTTAAGGAAATTGGCGTAATTCAATAAAGCGAGTGGATTATGGAGTTCAGCGTTATACTAAATTGGATACTCGGTGGCGGTTTGATTACGGCTATAATAAGCATAATCACTCTCAGGGCAACGGTACAGGAAGCAAATGCAAAGGCTGAAAAGGCTATGGCCGAGGCCGAGGCGTTGCGAATAGATAACGTTGAACACGCCACACGCATCCTGATGGAGAATATTGTCAAACCATTAACAGAACAACTAAATGCAACGATTAAAAGTCTTCAATCTGTGCAACGCGAAGTGGCGCGACTTCGCAAAGCCCTTAGTGTTGCTAATAGCTGCAAGCACTCTGATAATTGCCCTGTTCTTTACAAGCTGCGCGACCTCGCGAAAGACGGAGGCTGCGAGACAGGAGATCTTTTCGCAGGGCACCGCGGACAGCATTGTATCCGTAGTAATACAGAAAACAGTGGAAGTGGTACCCATGTCGGAGGTGAAGATGGAGATTCCGACGGAAAACCTCCTTAAGCTTCCGGACAAGGCGGAGTATAGAGCGAAAAACGGTCAGGCGAGTGCGACTGTAAAAATCAGAAATGACACCGTTTACATAGATGCTACTTGTGATAGTTTGCAAATTATGTGCGACTATTACGAAAGCAAATACAACCTGTACAAAAATGGGTACGATGAATTACGCAGTATGCAGATTGATACGAGCGAAAAGCGTTCGAACCCCATTAAAACGGTGTTCATATCATTCTTTGTCGGTGTGGTCATCGGCATATTACTTACAATAATTGTAAAACTTAAAATCAAGATATTATGAGTAAATTTATGTATGGAGTTGGACAAATTTTGTTCAGAGAATTTGTTGTTGGCTACATAAAAAGGGACTCCTTTGATATGGGAGGTGTAAAACCTGAAGTTTCAAAAATTTATGCAGAACAGCTTGCTGGAACTGCAGCGCTTGTGATTCCTCAATCAAATGGTTCAATTGCCCCAAATTTTGTACTTATACAATTGGATTATGCAAATTTGCATAAGGCTTTAGGAGGGACCTTGCACTATGCTCCGACCGATACGGAGAAAAAGAAACCAATAGGCTGGACACCACCGAAACAAGTATTGAAATTGGAGGGGCCTTGGCGTATAGACCTTGTTTCCGGTCAAAGTATCCTTATAGCAAATGCGGTATTGCTATCTAATCTTGGAGGTAAATTAACTCTAAAAGAGACGGCAGAACTACCTTGTGCATTAGAATTGCAACCAGCTGATGAAGGAGAAGACTATGCTGTAATAGATACCTCCGAAATTCCAGACCAATGGCATTCTTCTTATGTAATTCCTTCCGACGAAGTATTTACAAATGTTCAAGAGGGGTAAGCTATGAATGAGACGGTTTGTCGGCAAATACAAATTGAGGCTGCCGATGCCTTGTTGAATGCAGGTATTTCGGTTCCCATAAAGGAGTTTCGTTTGCCGTTTAAGAAGAAACCTGTCCGGCTGCGTCTAATAATGAAACGACCTTATATGTCCGGGCAAATGAAAATTGCCCGGACATATTTGTCTATGGGGGTAACGGCGGCCGAGATGGATAATTTTACAAAAGAGGAGGAGATGGCATTCCTTGTGAAGCATGGCGTTGCGGTAAGTCGTATAATAGCTTATGCGATATGTGTTAATGCGGTATCGCAGTTTCTCTTTGTTGGGCTTATAGCTTGGTTCATTCGCCACTTTGTGGAACACCGTTTTATAATGCTTGCATTCCGTAGCTTTACGCGCTTGATGGGCACAAAGGCTTTTATGACTATTATCAGATCCGTAGAGATAGCGAATCCGCTGAAACTGCGTCTGAGCCACGAAAAGAAGGGGAGTTAAAAACCCAATATGAAGGTTCACATAGCCCTTTCGGTTTTATATGGCAAATCGCTTCAACCACAGGCTGGAGTGTTGGCTATATACTAAATAAAGTGAATTATCAGACATTGATAATGATGCTTTCTGATGCTCCTCGATACGTAAAGAGGAAACAACAAGAAGATGATGATAGGACTGCCGAAGATGAGGCAAATGATATTGTAGGATTTTTCCAAAGTAACCTAAAACAATGAGCACACCGGTTGAAATAGAATTTATCGCAAAAGATAGTCTTACTCCCACTGTAGATAAAGTGGACCGTAAGACCAAGACTATGGGACAGAGTGCAAAAGAAGCAGAGGCGGGATATGCAGCACTACAAAAACGTATGGTGGAACTGCGTGGTAATATCGCCTTGCTTGAGTCAAAATTAGAGGATTTGCGCTTGGCGGGAGAGGTGGCCTCGCCTGATTTAGACCAAACAGAAAACATTGCCAATATAAACGCGCTTGAACGACAGATTGAGGATCTGAAAACGAAACTGAAAGAGTTGCAGGTCGTTGCTGAACAGGTCGAAGTTACTCCGCCGGGTATGGAGCCTGCGCAACGTAAATTCAACGGTTTACACAATAGTATCCAACAGATGGCGCGCGAAATGCCATCTTTGGCAATGGGGCCTCAAATGTTTTTTATGGCTATAAGCAATAACCTTCCGATTTTTGCAGACGAATTAAGTAGAGCAAGAAAGGAATACAATGAGCTTATAAAAACAGGCCAAAAGGGCGTTCCTGTTTGGAAACAAATAGTCTCGTCTTTATTCTCTTGGCAAACCGCCTTGACAACGGCCATAATGTTGCTAATTATGTATGCTGACGAGATTGGTAATTGGGTGAGTTCTCTTGTCGGCGCAAATAAAGCTGTGAATGAACTCGGCTTGTCATATAAAGAAATGGTTGAAATAGAACGTTCTGGACGTGCCGAGATGATAAGAACAACTGCAGAGATAAATACCGCGATTAATAGTATTAAGAATTTTGCAGGTTCTATTGACGATGAGAAAAAGAAAATCACGGAACTCAATGATAAATATGGTGAAACTTTTGGGTACTATAATTCTTTGGCGGAGTGGTATGATGTGCTAATTGAAAAGGGAACGGATTATGTCCAAACTTTATATCTTCAGGCAAAAGCGCAAGCACTCGTTGATAAAGCTATTGATGCGGATTCGAAGATAGAAGACAAGAAAGCCACGATAGCAGAGGGTCCCGGATTCTGGGACTATGCATTGGCACTGCCTTTTTTCGCCTCTTGGGATCGTTATGGAGGTTTGGAAAATTACACAAAAGGGCATATATATTCAACAGAAACACATGATATAAAAAAACTTGAAAGGGATAAGGCTGCTTGGTTAAAAGAGGCTGAAAATATATATGCACAAATTGAAGAAATAAAGAAGAACTCAAATCTCGGAGGGTTCGATAGACCTGATGATCCTGCAAGAGTTAAATCACAGAAGGAGATTAACAGCCTTTTACTTGAACTACAAAGACAGAATCAACAGGACGACATTGCTTTGCAATCAGAGGGAACGGAAAAGAAACTTGCACAAATCAGATTCGACTACAATGCCCGAAAAGAGGAAATTGCGCGTTTGGAGGCTGAATTTCGGTCTTTTAATAAAAATAAAGGGCTTGGCGATAAATTGACTCCAGAGCAGAAATCCGCATTGGATAAAGCACGCGAGTTGGCAGAACAGAGCCGCATAGAAGCAGGTGCCGATGTTATGCGTGAGAGTCAAAAAGAGGAAAAGGTTGCGATGATTGAGTACCTTAAGCAGTATGGCTCTTTCCAACAGCAGAAACTTGCCATTGCCGAGGAGTATGCAGCTCTTATTGCCGATGTTGATGCCTCTGCTGTAAGCGAGAGTACCAAACAATGGCAAAAGGCAAAATTACTCAAGGAACAGAAGCAGAGAGAAGCGTCCCTCTCTTTTGAGAATATAAGCCGAGGTATAGATTGGAATGCCCTGTTTAGTGGCATAGGCAATCTTACACAGGAAATGCTTGCTCCTATGATGGAGCAGTTACAGGCTTATGTGAAGACCGATGAGTATGCAGCAGCAGATGCACAGACCCAGCAGGAGGTTACTGCGCTTATACAGGAACTGCGCCAATATGTCGGTACCGACCAAAGTGTAACCTGGAAAGACCTTGACCAGGCAATAAAGGATTTTACACAGTCGGTGGCAGCCTATGATAACGCGAAGAAGGCGGAGGATAGTGCTGTTGCAGCTCGTGAGGCTGGTAGGCAGAAACTCGCTTCCGGCGAGATAAGCGCAGAAGAGTTCAGGCACCTGGAGGAGGAAGCTGAACGCTTTGGCAATGCAACAGCAACAGCCAGGGACTCGATGGAGTTCTTTGCAGATCGTCTGAATATCGTCAGTGATGAGGTTGCAAATTTTACCTCGGGTTTGACGACTGCGTTGAACAATGCCAAGGGTTGGAAAGGCTTGGACGGCTTCTCTGAAGTTCAGTCGGCCGTAGGTAACATAGACACCTTGAAAGGAACATTGGACTCAATACTGCCGTCATTGGGTGATGGTATGGCTGCTAAAATGGGAGGTTCTTTGTCTTCGGTGTTAGGTAGTGGTCTCTCATCGCTTGGCAGTGGCTTGAGCAATATAATGTCGAGTGGTATTGGCGGTATGGTCGGCATAATAGC